>NZ_NPFM01000031.1:0-965142 GCF_002258645.1 Rhodococcus sp. 15-649-2-2 | reverse complement strand
TGGACCCGCTCCACCGCCGCCTCACCCGAGGGATGCTCCGCACCCGCGAGACGTTTACGAAGATCGGCCAATTTACCCGCAGTGGTATGGATATCGGGTGTTTGGGCCGACCCGGGTGCAGTGGATTCCTGGACGCTGGTCATGGGGCAACACTTTAACTGCGAGTGTGATCTGCGACCCGACCGAGGGTGGTTCGCGAAGGGCGTAGGTCGTTGCCGAGCCCATATGCTGGTGCTCATGTGGACAAACCTCGATCGCCCACCGCTCGACGTCCGCGCACTTCGGCGGGCACTGGTGGACGGACCGCAGGCGTCGTGGTCCCGTCTGGACGTGGTTGCCGAAACCGGTTCGACCAATGCCGATCTGGTGGCAGGGGCAGTGAACTATGCCGACCGGACCGCGCTGATCGCCGAGCATCAGGACAACGGTCGCGGTCGGCACTCGAGATCGTTTTCCGGCGCGCCCCGGTCGCAGATCCTCTTGTCGATGCTGCTGAAGTTCCCTGGGATCGATCCAGCGGTACTCGGATGGCTGCCGTTGATGACGGGAATCGCTCTGGTCGACGCGTTACGGACCGTCGGCGAAGTCGATGCGCGACTGAAGTGGCCCAACGACGTCCTCATCCAAGGCAAGAAGGTCTCGGGCATCCTCGCTGAGGTTGCTGCGCACGGACCGTCCCCGACGGTGGTCATCGGGCTGGGGGTCAACGTGTCGATGACCGCGGACGAGTTGCCGGTGTCGACGGCCACGTCGCTCGCTCTCGAGAAGGCAGCGGTTCTCGATCGCGACACGTTGGTGCGCGCGATTCTGAGGGGGGTGGCCGCAGAGGTGGACTCGTGGCGTGACTCGAACTGGAGTACCGACGCGCTCGCGCACCGGTACCGGGATCGGTGCGGAACCATAGGGCAACGCGTTCGAGTCGACCTTCCCGGCGGCGAGGAGAAGTTCGGCACTGCCGTCGACGTCGACGAGCACGGCAGAATGGTGATCGAGATGGAGCACCCCGATTCCGGTCGGCTGGCGGTCGCGGCCGGTGACGTCACTCATCTCCGGCCCGTCTCGTGAGACCATCACACCTTCAGTCGGATGCCGTAGCGAGTAGTCAGGAGTGCACGTGGGGTATCCACAAGACGCGTTGGCCGACGAGGAGGAGCTACTGCTCCATCATCACCCGCACTGGAAGATGCTGATACTTCCGTCGATCACGTTCGTGCTCGTCACCGGCGTCGCCGGTGTAGCCCTCGGCGTCGCGAGTGCGCGACTGCAATCGACCGCCTCACACGTCGCCATGATTGCCGCGGCAGTGGCGTGGGCGGCGATCGTGGGGTGGCGTTGTCTGGTTCCGCTGATCAGTTGGAAGTGCACGCACTTCATCGTCACCGACCGGCGTGTGTTGATTCGCCAGGGCGTGCTGACCCACTCCGGCATCGATATTCCGATGAGTCGAATCAGCAACGTGCAGTTTCGCCACGGCCTGCTCGATCGGATGCTGGGCACCGGAACACTGATCATTGCCTCGGCGTCGGACGATCCACTCGAGTTCGACGACATTCCGCACGTCCAGCGTGTCCATTCCCTGCTCTACCAGCAGGTATTCGACTCGATGGAATACCGCCGCGAGTCCGTGCACGGCCGAGAGGCTGCATTCGAGCCGATGGCCGACGATTCGCCCGTCGAGTCCAAGCCCGGATGGCGCGCTGGAAAACGCAGGTAACACAGGCTGTTCTCACTTTCGAACCGTAGGGTGACCGATGTGACCGACGTGCTGCTTGCCGAAGACGACGAAGCTATCGCTGCGCCCTTGTCCCGCGCTCTCGGGCGTGAGGGGTACACGGTGACCGTCGAACAGACCGGCCCTGCCACCCTCCAACGCGCCTTGGATGGAAAATTCGATCTGCTGATCCTCGACCTGGGGCTGCCGGGTATGGACGGACTCGAGGTGTGCCGGCAGGTGCGGGCCAACCGATCCGAGCTGGCCGTCCTCATGCTGACCGCGCGAACCGACGAGGTCGATTTTGTTGTCGGTCTCGATGCCGGCGCAGACGACTACGTCGGTAAGCCCTTCCGGCTCGCCGAGCTCATGGCCCGGGTCCGTGCCCTGCTCCGCCGCCGTGGGGCGGGGGAGGACGCGCCGATCGAGGTCGGAGCCATTCGTCTCGAACCAGCGGCCCGTCGCGTCCTCGTCGGTGGCACCGAGATCTCGCTCGCGAACAAGGAGTACGAGCTGCTGAAAGTCTTGCTCGATCACGCGGGCCAAGTGGTCTCCCGTGATGTGATTCTGCGCGAGGTCTGGGGCGATGCCGAGCTGCGCGGATCGAAGACTCTCGACATGCACATGTCCTGGCTGCGCCGCAAGATCGGCGACGAGGGACCCGTTGCCGAGCGTCGTATCGCGACGGTGCGCGGCGTCGGATTCCGCATCAACAGCGACTAGTCGTCGATGCGGCGTCGAATTCTGGTCTCGATTCTCGCTGTCGTCGTCATGACGGCGCTGTTGCTCGGTTTGCCCTTGATGTACACGGCGTGGTTGTGGGTCGAGGACTTCACCCGCAACGACCTGCAAGCCCGTCTCGACCGGATGGCGGCGGAGATCATTTCGCAGGAGGGGTCGGCGGGTCTGATCGAAGGCCAACTCGACATCGGTTCGCTTCGATTGGCGATCCCCGAGGGGGGACGGCTGGTGGTCATCTACCCGACCCCCGAGGATGCCGCGTCGCGGGCGGACATCGGCCAGGCGTTCGTGGATCGGCCGCTCGTCGAGTCGTTGTCGATGGGTACCTCGGGTTCACTGCGACTCGAAGTGCCGTCCGATGACATGCGGTCCCTCCAACGCCAGGCGCTCGGAGCGGTGACTCTCGTGGTACTCGCGTCCGCGATGGCAGGCACGGTTGTCGCTGTTCTGACGGCCAAGCGCTTGGCCGATCCGCTGCAGGACGTGGCCCGGCGCGCTGCCCGACTTGCCGAGGGCGACTTTCGGCCGGACCCACGACGGCACGGGATCGCCGAGCTCGACCGGGTCTCGGAAGTACTCGACTCGGCCACCGTCGAGATCGCCGGCCGTCTGCAGCGTGAACACACGCTGGTCGCCGATGTCTCTCACCAGCTCCGCAGCCGCTTGACGGCGGTCCGGCTACGTCTGGACGAAATTTCCACGCACCCGGATCCGGCGGTGGTGGACGAGGCAAACGAGGCGATGGACCAGGTCGACCGGTTGACGCTCGCCATCGACGAGCTCGTCCGGTCCTCCCGCAGCGACGGAGCGGCCGGCGCTCACGAAGTGTCGGTCATCGAGGAACTGACCGGCACCGTCGTCGAATGGCAGCGCAATTTCGAGGACGCAGGCCGCAGCCTGGAGCTGAAGGGCGACATGGATCTCAAGGCGTCGGTGACGGGATCGCGACTGCGGGAGGCGGTGTCGGTATTGGTCGACAATTCCCTGGTGCACGGCGACGGTACGTGCACAGTCGCCGTCAGGGCGGTCTCGGCGGTCGAGAGCACCGATCGACGGCGGGAACGACTGGTCTGCGTGGAGGTATCCGACGAGGGGCCGGGTGTGAGCAACGAACTTGCGCCACACATCTTCGATCGCGGATTCTCCGGTGCCGGATCCACCGGTGTCGGGCTGGCGCTGGCTCGGGCCCTGATCGAAGCGGACGGCGGCAGGCTGGAATTGCAACGTCGCCGACCTGCCTTGTTCTCGGTGTTCATACCGGCGTGGCGTGAACCTTCGCCTGCGGTGTCGCGCCGTGAGCCGCGTTGAGAACGATCAGGGCTTGTCGAGCGCGTCTGCAGCGTCGGTAGGGTCCTCGTTGCGCTCGGCGTCGATCTCGAGAATCGTGCGCGCATTGTCCTCGGGAAAAGCGAAACGCCTGAGCGCCCAGAACCGGAACGCCATCTGGAGAAGATTGCCGATGATGTAGTTCAGGACGAAGTCGATGATGACGACCATCGTCAGCGACTCGCTGGTGTCGCGGATGTCGAAGATGTTGTTCGCGATCCACAGGGGACCGGCAGCAATGAGCACTCCGATTCCGCTGATGCCGAAGAAGAGCAGGGCCTCGTGGTGTCTCTCGCGTCCGCCGCGGTGTTTGAAGGCCCATTCGCGATTGAGAAAGTAGCTCAGCAGGGTGGCGAGCACGCCCGAGATGATCTTGGCGATCACCGGCTTCTGCTCGAGCACCGTCAAGCTCAGCGAATAGAAGATCACGAGGTCGAAGACCATCGTCGTGCCACCCACGATGGCGAACTTGATCAGCTCGCTGTGCCGAATCGCAAGATCCCTGATGGGCTTGGGTAAGCGTCGAAGCACGCTGTCGATCGTCGGCACAACGGTGAAGTCTACGAAACGAACAACCGATCCGACGAACCGACGCTCTGATCATCAGGGTTTCCACAGGTGCTCGCTGGGCCGGCAGTGACGTGTGCGGCTGCCGGTTCGGACCGAAGGCGCAGGACATGACACCATGGTGAGCCGTGACAGGTACCGAACCGCGCCCCACAGCTGCGCGCCCGCCGTCGACCGGAATGCCCGTGGTCACGATGATCGGCGGTGGTCAGCTCGCCCGAATGACCCACCAATCCGCCATCGAGCTCGGGCAGACGCTCCGGGTTCTGGCCGCGGGCTCGGACGAGCCGGCAGCCCAGGTGAGCCCCGACGTCGTCTTCGGTCACCACGACGACCTCGAGGCGCTGCGCACCGCCGCCACCGGTTCCAACGCGCTCACGTTCGACCACGAGCACGTGCCGACCGAGCATCTCGAGACTCTGGTCGCCGAAGGTGTCAACGTGCAACCGCCACCGAGCGCGTTGATCTTCGCGCAGGACAAACTGCGGATGCGGCGCAAGCTGGCAGAACTGGGCGCGCCCGGCCCCGCCTACGCGGAGGTCGCGTGGGCGCAGGACGCCATCGCGTTCGGAGACGAGCACGGGTGGCCGGTGGTCCTCAAGGCCGTGCGCGGCGGATACGACGGGCGCGGTGTCTGGATGCCCGCGGACGCCGAGGAAGCAGAGGCGATCGTCACGGCTCAACTCGACCTGGGTGTACCGCTCATGGTGGAGGAGAAGGTCGCCATGCGCCGCGAGCTGTCGGCGATGGTCGCACGATCGCCGTTCGGTCAGGGTGCCGCGTGGCCCGTCGTGCAGACCGTGCAGCGCAACGGCCAGTGCGCCGTCGTGCTGGCACCTGCTCCCGATCTCGATGAGGACGTGGCCACTTTCGCGGGCCGACTCGCACTCGACATCGCAGGCGCGCTCGGTGTCGTAGGGGATCTTGCGGTCGAGCTGTTCGAGACCACCTCGGGCAAGCTGCTGGTGAACGAGCTGGCGATGAGGCCACACAACTCCGGACACTGGACCATGGACGGGTGCCGCACCTCGCAGTTCGAGCAACATCTGCGTGCGGTGTTGGACTATCCACTCGGAGACACCGATCCACTTGCTCCGCTCACCGTGATGGCCAACATTCTCGGCGCGCCGGAGGCACCGGAGATGACGATGGACGAGCGGCTGCATCACCTGTTCGCCCGCATGCCCGATGCGAAGGTGCACCTGTACGGAAAAGGTGAACGCAAGGACCGCAAGATCGGCCACGTGAACATCCTGGGCTCGTCGTCCGGTTCCCTCGCCGATCCTGCCTACGTGGCGTCGGTACGCGAGCGGGCCGAACGTGCAGCGCACTGGATGTCACACGCCGAATGGACCGACGGATGGGACCCGCACGATGACTGACAACACTCCTGATCCCGGCCCCGCAGTCGGCCTGATCATGGGCAGCGATTCCGACTGGCCGACGATGGAAGCTGCTGCAGAAGCGTTGGCGGAGTTCGGCATTCGGTTCGAGGTCGGTGTCGTCTCGGCCCATCGAACCCCGCAGCGGATGCTGGACTATGCCCGCGAGGCCGCTGGTCGTGGCATCAAGGTGATCATCGCCGGTGCCGGTGGAGCGGCGCACCTGCCCGGCATGGTGGCGTCGGCGACGCCATTGCCGGTCATCGGTGTGCCGGTACCGCTGAAGTATCTCGACGGTATGGATTCGCTGCTCTCGATAGTTCAGATGCCCGCGGGTGTTCCCGTGGCCACGGTGTCCATCGGCGGTGCCCGCAATGCGGGGCTGCTTGCGGTCCGGATTCTGGGTGCGTCCGATCCCGCGCTTCGAGAACGAATGGCTGCCTTCCAGGCGTCACTCGAGGCCATGGTGTTGGAAAAGGACAAGGCTCTGCGCACCACGTTGTTGGGGTGAGGACGGCTGTGTCTCGGCAGGAGCAGATTCGGCGAGCCGGCCGGGGTCGGTGGCAGTCCATGCTGGTGACGCGGCTGGCGTTGGTCTACGCGCGCGTGTGGCGCGGAACCGCGCACTTCGACGACGAGTTCTCGATCTTCGTCTGTACCGGCCTGCGCGGCGGATTCGGCCGTGGCGGAACGACATTCGGTGGCGTTTACCTGACGAAAGCCAACACTGCTCGTCGGGTACTGCGGCACGAGGCCGTGCACGCGGATCAGTGGGCGCATTTCGGGTTGACGTTCCCGTTTCGATACCTCGCCGAGGAGATACGGCATCGTGGGCCTGCGAACAAATACGAAATCCAGGCGGGTCTCGCAGACGGCGGCTATCGACAGCCCGGGTGAGTGCTGCGCTCGCGCGGTGGGGCCCGAGGTTCAGGTCAGGATGGCGGTGACCTTCTCGGTCTCGGTACGTCGCTCGGACTTCGCCTCGTCCGCATTGGTCACCTGAACCAGCGAGGCTCCTGCGACGAGCACCGACAGCAAGCCCTCGATGATCTCGTCGGGGGTGTTCCAGGATGCCGTCGACAGCACGCGATCGGCGGCTGTCCACGAACGAGTCTCGGCACCGGCACGCGCGGCAGCGAGCACCTCGTCCACCGAACGACCGTCCAGAGCCGCTGTCCCGGTTGCGCCTCCCGAGGTCCGGAACTGATCGCCGTGCACCCGCACCGAGGTCGCGTAATCGGTCATTCCGATCGGCAGGTCGGGGACAGCCTTACCGAACGCGTCGAGTGAGAAGGCCAACACCTCGTCGACATCCGGTGCCTCGGCAAGGCGATCTGCCGACACCATGGCCACGTCTGCGGAGTCGTCGGCACCCAGGACCACCTCGCCGCCCGCCCACCAAGCGCCAAGCAGGACCGCGGCCGTCTGCCAGTGTGCGGGCAACAGCACGCTGACCTTGCCGCCTACCTCGAACGCGAACTCGTCACGTAACAGGTTGGCGGTCTTCGCGGCCCAATTGGCGAGTGTCACTGCCGACACCTCTACCCGCTCGCCGGTCGCATCGTCGTAGAACGTGATGCGCGGACCGGCCGGGTCAGCGGCAAGAATCGGGTCGAGCAGGGTCTGAGTCAGATTCGAGGCCACACCACGCACCCTAGATGACGACTCGGCACGCCTGTTCACACGCTGCGTTCCACACGCTGAGAGCAGCACCGTCGAAGTCGACGCACAGGTCGATCGACGCCTGTCAGTTGACGCACATCGGGCCGGTGGAGCCCGCGTCGATCGGAGCCGCGGGCTCCTCAGGAATCGCTGTACCCGACTCGGGTGCAATGGTTTCGGCTGTTGCCGCCTGCCCGGAACCGGGGCCCGCGTAGTCGTCGGCGAGCACCACCCGAACGGTGTCCGACGTCAGCGTGTCGTCCGCGGTGATCTGCAGTCCGCCGAGCGCGGCCGAGACGGCGCGCGCGGCGTCACTGTCGACGTCGGCAGCTTGGATGCGGCTCGACGAGATGGACGAGCCCTCGTAGTTTCCGATGGTCCCGCCGACGTACCCCAACGCCGTCAGGGAACCGGCGACGCCGTTGGCGAGTCCTTCGATTCCGCTGTCGTTCGCGACGTCCACGGTCACCGTCGACGGATCGACCTCCGGAGCCTCGGAATTCTCTGCGTTGGCCTCCGCCGAATTGCCATCGCCGAGCAAACTCGCGACGTACTTCTTCACCGCGGCGGGATCGACCTGGACGATCGATTCGCCATAGTCGGTCGTGGCGTTGATGTCGACGGCGGGGATGGTCTCGAACTTGACCTTGCCTCCGGCGAGATCTTGGAGTCGAGTAGCGAATTGCAGTATGTCCCAGTCGGAGTCGAGCGTCACCGACCGCTGCACCGCGGTGCTCAGCTGACCCAGTTTGCTGGGATTGCTCAGTGTCTTGGCGCTCAACACACTCCGAACGAGCGAGGCCATGAACACCTGCTGACGCACGATACGGTCCAGGTCTCCGCGGGGGAGATCGTGCCGCTGTCGAACGAAGCTCAGAGCCTGCGAACCAGCCAGCTTCTGCTCGCCGGCCGGGAAGTTCGCACCCGAGAGCGGTTCTTGCACAGGGTTGTTGAGGCACACTTCGACGCCGCCGACGGCATCGGTCAACAGCACGAAGCCGAGCAAACCCACCTCGGCGTAGTGGTCGACGGTGATCCCGGTCAAGTTGGCGACCGAATCGATCAGAGCCTCGCGCCCGGCCTCGGTGGCCTGGGACTCCGCATCGGCGTCCGCGACACCTTGCTCCACCAATTCCAGCCGCTTGTTCTCTTTGGTCGCGCCGTACGCGGCGTTGATCTTCGACATCCCGATGCCCGGTACCTCCACGTACGAATCGCGTGGAATCGAAATGGCGGTGGCCGACGATCCGTCGTTCGGGACGCGGATCAACACGATCGTGTCGGTGTTCGACGCCACCTCTTCACCGGCATTGAGCGATGCGAGTTCCTCGGGCGACAACGCGTTGCCGTGGGCGTCGGTGCGGCTGTCCGTACCGACCATCAGGATGTCCACGGCACCGTCTGCGGCGCCGCCGAGACCCAGACCACCTGCGGTGGCGATGTTCGATCGCAGACTGTCGACACTGCGCCACGCGAAACCGGTCACGAGAAGAACGAGGATCGACAGGACCGCAACAGCCACGTGAGTCGGGGGCCAACGGCGACCGCTACCCGCGGTAGGAGCGCCGCGCTCGGATTCCGGTCGCCCGACGGGACCGCGGGGATCACGCTGCCTCGTCCGGTGCGATCGCCCGGTCGATTCGCTGCGGTCGCGGCCGCGTTCGCGGGACCGGCGCTCTCCGCGCTGTTCTTCGTCGGGGTGTCGACGTGCGATACGCGCATCGAGATCGTCGGGGCGGTACGCGCCGCGTGCATCGGAACCGTCGGGTCGCCGGGGAGTGCGCCGCCGCGGCGGGGGAGTGCGCTCACCTCCGGGCGTGCCTGAATCTCGTGGCACCGTTCACGACCCTCTCTCGTTCCGACCGACCTCGGCAGCCGACTGCTTCGTTCTCCCCCCGCTGTTCGAAGGTTACTTGTCGGCGGTCGCTGCCTCGCCCAACCGAACCCGGCGTGCCACACTTGGCAACCGTGAACGCGATCCTGGTAACCGGTGCACACGGCCAGTTGGGCCGCCGAGTGGTGGCTCTGGCCGCAGAACGAGGTAGCGGTGCGCAGGTTCTCGCGTATTCGTCCGCCGACCTGGACATCACCGACCCCGATGCGGTCGCTGCCGTGGTGAGTGCGGGAGCAACGGTGATCAACTGTGCTGCTTACACCGCGGTCGACGCTGCCGAGACCGACGAGGACAGGGCCATGGCCGTCAATGCAGACGGCCCCCGAAATCTCGCGCGCGCCTGCGGGCGTGTCGGTGCCCGGTTGATCCACGTCTCCACCGATTATGTGTTCGACGGCACAGCGACCGAACCGTACGACGTCGACGCGAAGACCGCGCCGCAGTCGGCATACGGACGCACCAAGCTCGCCGGCGAGCTCGCGGTGCGCGAGGAGTTGCCCGAGGCCGTCGTCGTGCGGACCGCGTGGGTGTACGACAACACCGGTAAGAACTTCGTGACCACGATGCAACGGCTCGAAGGTGAGCGCGACACCCTCTCGGTGGTGAACGACCAGATCGGCTCGCCCACGTTCGCCTTCGACCTGGCGTCGGGCCTGCTCGAGATCGAAGCCGACCCCACCGTGGTGGGACGGACCCTGCACTACACCAACGCGGGGCAGGCCAGCTGGTTCGATCTCGCTCGCGCGGTGTTCACGCACATCGGTGCCGATGCCGAGCGCGTGCAGCCGTGTTCGAGCGCCGAATATGTCGTGCCGGCACCCCGGCCTGCCTACTCGGTCCTCTCGCCGACCGCCTGGGTCGACGCAGGCCTGACGCCGGCGCGCCCGTGGTCGGCCGCACTGACGGCAGCCTTGACGCAGTCGAGGTGAGGCTTTCACCCGCGCTCGGGCTACTCTTGCCCGCGTGAGTTCCGAGCTGGCCGTAGTGACGGTGACCTATTCGCCCGGCGAATACCTGGATCAATTCCTGACGTCTCTACGTGAGGCCACGACGCGCCCCTATCGGGTGATCATGGCCGACAACGGCTCGGTCGACGGCACCCCCGAGGCAGCCGAGGCAGCATTCGACGAGGCCGAGTTGCTGCGCACCGGCGCGAACATCGGTTACGGAGCTGCGGTCAATCGCGCGGTCGCCGCCGTGGACCCGGCTGTCGAGTTCGTCGTCGTGGCCAACCCCGATGTGCGCTGGCACCCCGGTTCACTCGACGGACTCCTCGACGCGGCGGCTCGTTGGCCGCGCGCAGGTTCTCTCGGTCCGCTCATCCGCGAGCCCGACGGCTCTCGGTACCCCTCGGCTCGGTCGGTGCCCGATCTGACGTCGGGCGCGGGACACGCGATATTGGGCAAGCTCTGGCCGAAGAACCCGTGGACTCAGCGGTATCGCCAGGAGAACGAAACGGTGACCGAGCGTCCCGTGGGGTGGCTGTCTGGATCGTGCCTGTTGTTGCGGCGGTCGGCGTTCGATTCGATCGACGGATTCGACTCGCGCTACTTCATGTACATGGAGGACGTCGATCTCGGTGACCGGCTCGGCAGAGCGGGCTGGCACAACGTCTACGTTCCCGGCGTCGAGGTCACCCATTCGAAAGGCCATGCCGCAGGACGGCATCCGGAAGTGATGTTGCCCGCACATCACACCAGTGCATACCGCTTTCAGGCCGACAGACACGCTCGGACGTGGCAGGCTCCCTTACGATTGGCTCTGCGTGCTGGTCTCGGTCTTCGCTCGAAGATCGTTGTGACCTCGGCGCTTCGGGCCCGCGCAGTTGACGGACGACTCACGGACGAGAGAACAGAGGCTGGACATGTCGGATAGTTCCCCATCGGTCGCCGCACGTACCGATGCAGTCATTCTGGTCGGCGGCAAGGGAACTCGGCTCAGGCCGCTGACGCTCTCGGCGCCGAAGCCGATGCTCCCCACCGCCGGACTGCCGTTCCTGACCCATCTCTTGGCCCGCATCAAGGCCGCGGGCATCGAGCACGTCGTCCTCGGAACGTCGTTCAAAGCCGAAGTGTTCGAGCAGCATTTCGGAGACGGATCCTCACTCGGCATCGATCTCGAATACGTCTTCGAGACCGAGCCGCTCGGCACCGGCGGAGGCATCAGGAACGTTCTGCCGCGACTGCGCGCCGAGAACGTCATGGTCTTCAACGGGGACGTGCTGGGCGGCACCGATCTGACGGCAGTTCTCGATACGCACCGAACCACCGACGCCGATGTCACGTTGCATCTGGTTCGGGTCGGCGACCCGCGCGCGTTCGGTTGTGTGCCCACCGACGAATCCGGCCGCGTGACAGCGTTTCTCGAGAAGACTCAGGATCCGCCGACCGACCAGATCAACGCCGGTTGCTACGTCTTCAAGCGCGAGATCATCGAGTCGATCCCGGCCGGCCGTCCGGTGTCGGTGGAGCGAGAGGTGTTTCCTGCCTTGCTCGCCGAGGACAAGAAGGTCTACGGACACGTCGACAGCGCGTACTGGCGTGACATGGGTACGCCGGAAGACTTCGTCAAGGGCTCGGCCGATCTGGTCCGCGGCATCGCGCCGTCGCCCGCGCTGCACGGAGATCGCGGCGAATCCTTGGTTCACCCGAGCGCAGGAGTGGCACCGGGCGCACTGTTGATCGGCGGAACCGTCGTCGGCCGCGGTGCCGAGATCGGAGCGGGAGCTCGCCTGGACGGTGCCGTCGTGTTCGACGGTGCGGTCGTCGAGGCCGGGGCCGTTGTCGAGCGATCCATTCTGGGCTTCGGTTCCCGCATCGGACCCCGCGCCCTGGTGCGCGACGCGGTCATCGGCGACGGTGCGGACATCGGAGCTCGATGCGAACTGCTCCGCGGTGCGCGCGTGTGGCCCGGCGTCAAGCTCCCCGACGGCGGAGTGCGTTTCTCCACCGACGTCTGACCCGATCCGCTCGTCGCTACCGGCGGCGTGCAGCGAGCGCGACGAGACGGTCGATCGTCTCGTGCTCGGCGGTGTCCGGCAGAGCGTCGACCGGCCACCATCGAAGATCTGTCGACTCCTCGCTGCGGACCGCCCGGGCACCGTCCTGGGCGCGCACCAGGAACCTCAGGTCGAGGTGCCGGGTCGCCCTACCCAGCGAGCACGTGATCGGGTGCGTGTGCGCCGAGAGCAGTGCCGGATCGATGGTCAGATCGGCGATCCCGGATTCCTCGGTGGCCTCACGCAGCGCCGCGTCGACCACCGTGTGGTCCGTCGGTTCGCAGTGGCCGCCCAGTTGAATCCACCGACCGACCTTCGGGTGAAGAGTCAGTAGCACGTGGGTGCCGGACTCGTTCAGCACCAGCGAGGACGCCGTGAAGTGGCCGGCCTCGTTGGCGCGCAGACACGCATCCGGGTTGCTGTGCAGAAACGCCAGCATCGTGTGCCGGAGCGATTCGTCGCTCGAATCGGACGGTGCCCATCGATCGAGCGATGCTCCGACCGAATTCCACAGAGTCGAATGAGGCGGCGTCGTTGCCGACACGTCAGAGCTCCAACAGTGACGACCCGGGAACCACCGGATCCCGGACCGTCGACGGCTCGTTGGGGTGCCCGATTGCGATGGCTCCCATGGCTTTCCAATCTGCACGCAGTCCGAGTTCGGCACGCACGGTATCGGCGGCGAAAATGGTCGAGCCGATCCAGCAGCTGCCGAGTTCGCGTACTGCAAGGGCAACGAGCAGACCCTGGACCGCGGCACCGACCGCCACGGTGAACATCGTCTCCTCCGCGGCTCGACGCCTCTCGTCGGGGTACGAGTGCGCGCCGTCGGGCACACAGAACGGAACGACGATTTCCGGTGCGTCGAACAGAATGTCACCGCGGCTCAGCCGCGCGGCGATCCGCTCCTCGCTGAGGCCGTCGTCGGTCAGGTCGGCGCGCCACTGCTCGCGCATCGTCTCGAGCAGCCGACGCCGAAGCGCCGGGGTCCTGACCCACACGAACCGGACCGGTCGAGTGTGGTGCGGAGCGGGGGCGGTGAGAGCGTCGGCGACCGAAGCTCGAATCAGCTCGGGATCGACCGAGTCCGAGGAGAACGAGCGCACCGACCGTCTCAGCAGTAGAGCCTCCCGACGGCCACGATCGAGTGCTTCGGCGGTGCCGAGCCAGAACAAGTCGTCCTCGCCGCCGCGAAGGAGAGCCGCCGCGGTGGAACCGTCGTCGACCGGTGCCAAGCCGCGTACGACCGCGATCGGGACACCGCCCAGCTTGCCCTTCACCAGATCACCTGCGGCAGCGAGCTCGTCCGCGATCGCGACCTCGGTGACCACGAGCTCGTTGCCCTGACCGTCCTCGGCTCCGGCATAGGCGTGCAGAACCGGGAGACCCGCTGAGCCGATGGCAGCGTCGGTCTGCCCGATCCGCCAGGCGCGACCCATGGTGTCGGTGACGACCACGGCGACCGTCACCCCCAGCAGTTCGCCGAGAGCGGCGCGCAAGGCTGCGGCGCTGGCATCGGGGTCCTCGGGCAGCAGTGCCAGTTCGCCACCGTCGACGTTGGAGCCGTCGATGCCCGACGCGGCCTGCACGATGCCCAGCCGGTTCTCGGTGATCAGGGTTCGGCCCTTGCGCGCAACGATGCGCACAGCTTCTTGCTCCACCAGCACTCTGCGGGCAGCGTCTCGCTCGTCGGCATCGTGCGGTGCCTGCACCAACCGGCCCTCCACCTTGGAGACGACCTTGCTGGTGACGATCAAGATGTCGCCGTCGCGCAACCACGGCGCTCGCTCGGCGATCGCCGAAGCCAGGTCGTCACCCGGCCTGAATTCCGGGAGTCCGGTGATCGGCAGCATTTCGATCGAACCGCCCGGTGCATGATCGCTCGGTACCGTGGACATCGAGGCGGTCTCGCGTGAATCGGTCACAGGTCGAGTCCAGCCGCGAGCAGCGCGGTACGCGCCATCACCGCTGTGGTCTCGGGGTCGGTCATCAGCAACGGGACCGACTGCACGTCCACTCCGTCGACGACCGCGGCGTCGGTGGTGTGCACCAGCCACGCGTCGAGAATGCCGGTGCCGCTTCGGCTTCCGTAGTAACGGCCCACTGCCTGTGCTGTGGTGTCGACACCGATGACGGACAGGCACTCGTCGGCCATGCCGCGCAACGGCTTACCGTCGACGACGGGGGAGAGGCCGACCACCTTGGCTGCTGTGGTTCTGAGGGCCCCGCGGATGCCCGGGACCGCAAGAATCGCGCCGACGCTCACCACTGGATTGGACGGGGCCAGGATCACGGCATCGGATTCTGTGATCGCTTCGACCACTCCCGGTGCCGGGCTTGCCTGTTCGGCACCGATGTTGGCGAAACTGTGGGTCGGGATCTGCGCTCGGTAACGAACCCACCACTCCTGGAAGTGAATTGCGCGTTGCTGCTCGCCGCTCGGATCGTCCGGATCGGTGACGACGACGTGGGTCTCGGACCGATCGTCGGTGACGGGCAGCAGCCGGACGCCCGGTTGCCACCGGTTGCAGAGGGCTTCGGTGACGGCCGACAGGGGAAATCCGGTGCGCAACATCCGACTGCGGATCAGGTGTGTGGCGATGTCACGGTCGCCGAGTCCGAACCAGTCGGGATCGGCACCGTAGGCCGCCAACTCGTCACGAGCGTTCCAGGTCTCGGCGATGCGGCCCCATCCACGATCGGTGTCGATTCCACCACCGAGGGTGTACATGCACGTATCGAGATCCGGGCAGATGCGAAGACCGTGCATCCACACGTCGTCGCCTACGTTGACCACCGCAGTGATCTCGTGCTCGGGGTTGTCGCCGAACAAGGATTTGAGACCCTGAAGGAACCGCGCGCCACCGACGCCACCGACCAGAACAGTAACTTTCACAACGCACGAGCCTAGTGGGGTTGCGGCGGTGCCGGGCGAGCGCCCACCCGGTGCTGCACCCGTACGAGCGGACCGTGTGGAGGTGCCATAACCGCCGCGACACGCACGGGACGGGCTCCGATTCGGGGAGACAGCCGATTTCGGGCATGTGATGGTATTGGATTTGCGCGATCGGCTTGACCGCGACACACCTGTGCGTGTCTAATCACAGGTATGTCATTCAGTGTTCGCAGCACGAGTTCGATTGCAGCGAGCCTGGTTTCGAACACTCGTTCCCTTCCTGTTCGTCCTTGCATGGACGTCGAGTAGAGGTCGAGAGTTGGACGAACGCGCGAGCGTTCGGACGCGCCAGTTGGATCGAATACCTGCGCGGGGCAAGGTATTCGAGCACACGAAGACCGAAAGTATCTGCGCTACCACAGGTGAGGAGGCGGAAGCGATGTATGACGAGCACGTGACACGTGATCAGCGGGGCGGACCCACTGCACATCTCAGCGCTGTCGACGACGCGCCGCAGACCGAGGCCGACAACGGGGCAGATTCGAGCGTCACGGCCGACGCGGGTTCTGCGTACGTGGGTCGAACGATCGAGACGCAGATCGAGACCGACGCCGATACCGACAACGATGTCGATTCCGACGCCGACCTGATGCCGTTCGTTGCCGAGTCGGTTCCGCCGGCCAAGCCGTTCCTCAGTCTTGTCGCAGGTTTCGACGAGATGTTCGAGGAGATCGAGGATCAGTGGCAGGAGCGCGCACTGTGCGCTCAGACCGATCCCGAGGCCTTCTTCCCGGAGAAGGGTGGCTCGACCCGCGAGGCGAAACGCATCTGTCTCGGCTGCGAGGTCAAGGACGAATGCCTCGAGTACGCACTCGCCAACGACGAGCGTTTCGGTATCTGGGGTGGGCTGTCCGAGCGGGAACGGCGTCGACTCAAGCGCGGTATCGGCTGAGCGTTCCACCGACGCTCGGTTGTGCTCGATCGAGCACCCTGCCGCAGATCACTCTGCGGCGCTGTTCGGATCCACTTCGTCCGGGTCGATCCCGAGATATGTCGCTACTTGCTCCACGAGAACCTCGAACAACAGATCCTCCAGATCCTCGGGGTGCTTTGCGCGACGCTCGAGCGGTCGCCGGAACAGCACCACTCTGGCGCGTGTCGTCTCTCCGCGCTTGTCTATCCCGGCCGGCACCAATCGCGACAGCGGCACAGGACCCTCTGCCACCACTTCGGGTGGCCATGTCACGGACTCCGGATCCAACGCCCTGATCTTGGGCACATCGTCGACGGCGATATCCAGCTTCGAGAGCTTGTCGTGCCATCGATGATCGATTCGCGCGAACGCGTCGAGTACCAGTCGGTCGAACTTCTCTGCCCGTGAGCGCCTGGCAGGGATGTCCTCGGGCAGAACCGGTCCGCGGATGCCGCGGCCGTGCCGTGCCACGGACCGAGAAGTGATCCTGCGCGCGGAGGAGAATCGAGGCATGGGGGGAGGTTATCGCGCTCGTCCGGTGTGTCGGTCGTTCGGTCGGTTGCGCCTACCGGATACTCTGCATTCGTGAGATCACTGCGTGGCTGCTGCAGGCCTGGTTGCAACCGTTCTGCTGTTGCAACGCTCACATATGTCTACTCCGATTCCACCGCGGTCGTCGGGCCGCTCGCCACCGTGGACGAGCCACACTCGTGGGATCTGTGCGAGATTCACGCGTCGACGACCACCGCGCCGAAGGGCTGGGAGCTCGTTCGGTACGAGGGTGGCTACTCGACGTCGACGCCCGACGAGGACGACCTGACGGCACTTGCCGAGGCGGTTCGAGAGGCGGGCCGCGGCGATCGCGTCCGCTCCGAGGACCGTGAGATCGATCGGTCGGCGTCTCGTCCGTCCGACGGTGAACGCCGATCCGCCCCGGCCGTCCGAACCGGCAGGCGTGGTCACCTTCGAGTTCTTCCCGACCCCACGTCCTGAGTCGCCGCGCACACCGGTGTGGTGTGGCGACGTCCGACTGGCCGGTCCGACTGCCGTCTGGCAAGGTTTTCGAGCAGGACCGAAACGGTCTGTGCCGTTCTGCCGATACTGGTGCGGACGCACCGTCACACACGCTCGACGACGCCGATGTGCGGCGTCGCAAGAACGATCACCAGGAGAATCTTCGTGGCCCGAACCGCAGAGTCCGTCAACGCCGTCATCAAGGCCTACGACGTCCGTGGAGTCGTAGGTGAGCAGATCGACGAGGCGTTCGTGCGAGACGTCGGAGCCGCGTTTGCGCGTCTGGTACGCGACGAGGCGGGGGCCGCGCGGTCGGTCGTGATCGGTCACGACATGCGTGATTCGTCGCCGGCGCTGTCTCGGGCCTTCGCAGACGGTGTCACCGCTCAAGGACTCGATGTGGTGCACATCGGCCTGGCGTCCACCGATCAGCTGTACTTCGCCTCGGGCCTGCTCGAATGCCCGGGGGCCATGTTCACTGCGAGTCACAATCCGGCGAAGTACAACGGAATCAAGCTATGCCGCTCCGGCGCGAAGCCGGTGGGACAGGACACCGGTCTGGCCACCGTCAAAGCCGAACTGGTGGACGGGGTACCCGAGTTCGACGGCCCGGCCGGAACGGTGACGTCCCGCGACGTCCTCGACGAGTACGCGCAGTTCTTGCGAGACCTGGTCGATCTGTCGGGAATCGGTTCCATGAAGATCGCCGTGGACGCAGGCAACGGAATGGGCGGGCACACCGTCCCTGCAGTGTTCGGACCGTTGCCGGTGACGATCGAGCCGCTGTTCTTCGAGCTCGACGGCAGCTTCCCCAACCACGAGGCCAATCCGCTCGATCCGGCGAATCTGGTGGATCTGCAGCGCTTCGTCGTCGAGACCGGCTCTGCTATCGGACTTGCGTTCGACGGCGACGCCGATCGCTGCTTCGTCGTCGACGAGAAGGGCGACCCGGTTTCACCCTCGGCCGTCACCTGCCTGGTGGCCGAGCGCGAACTGGCCAAGGAACCGGGCGCGGTCATCATCCACAACCTCATCACGTCCCGTTCCGTGCCGGAGTTGGTCACCGAGCTCGGTGGCACGCCGGTACGAACCCGCGTTGGCCACTCCTTCATCAAGCAGCAGATGGCCGACACCGGAGCCATCTTCGGTGGAGAGCACTCTGCCCACTACTATTTCCGCGACTTCTGGGGTGCCGACTCCGGCATGCTCGCCGCGCTGCATGTCCTCGCCGCTTTCGGTGCACAGGACCGCCCACTGTCGGAGATGATGGCCGACTACGAGACCTACAGCGCATCGGGCGAGATCAACTCGACCGTCGACGACGCGGCGGGTCGTACCGAGGCCGTGCTCGCGGCGTTCGCCGATCGAACCTCGGGCATCGACCGACTCGACGGCGTGACAGTCGATCTCGCCGACGGTTCCTGGTTCAACCTCAGGGCCTCGAACACCGAACCGCTGCTCCGACTGAACGTGGAAGCGCGCACCGCTGCGGATGTCGATGCATTGTCGACCGAGATATTGGGCATCGTTCGCGCCGGACTGGAATAGTGGTTACCGAGGGTTCATGAGTGGGTAAGCGTTCGTTTCCGGTCGGTGACGAAGGGAGGTGTCGCAGCCATGACCGCAGTGTCGTCTCTGGTCGATCTCGATGATGCCGATGCTCTCATCGCGGCCGATCGCGAGGGTGCGTTGCGCAGTGCTGCTCTGGCGGGCGCGCAGGTTCGCGCTGTCGCGACGGCGGTGGACGAAGCGGTGCTTTCTCGGTTGGCTGATCTGCGTCCCAGAAGTGTGGTCATCGTGACCGGTGACGGGCGCAGCAGTCGTGCCGCGTCACTTCTCGTCGCAGCGCTCGGTGACCGACTCGGTGTTCCGCTGGTGCGTAGTACCGGAACTCCGCCGTGGATCGGCCCGCTCGATGTGGTGGTGGTTGCCGGCGACGACGCAGGCGATCCGCGCCTTGCCGAGTCTGTCGATGCCGCAGCACGTCGTGGCGCGGAAGTGGTGGTGGTGGCACCCGAGGAAGGCCCGCTGCGTGCCGTCCGAGGAGCCAGAGTCATGTGGTTGCCGCCGCGAATCGCGGTCCGTGACCACAACGCCCTGATGCGCTATCTCGCCGCCTTCGTCGCCGTTCTCGGTGCGGTTGCCGGTGGATCATGGAAGACGTTGCTGCCCAATCTGTCTCGTCTGGCCGACCTGCTCGATGCCGAGGCGGTCCGAAACAGCCCGTCCAACGAGGTGTTCCACAACCCGGCCAAGGCTCTCGCCAGCGGAATGAACGGTCGGCGGGTGGTGCTGTCCGGCAGCAGCGCCGCAGCCGTCGAGGTGGCTCGGCACGGCAGTGAGGTGCTACTTCGTGTGGCGGGTGTGCTCGTCGGTGCCGGCGAACTCGGCGATGTCATCGCGGCGTCCGTCCGGGCGAGGACTGCCGAATCTGCCGGCACGGCACAGACATTCGATTCGTTCTTTCACGACGAGCAGCTCGACGGCCCACCACCCGCACTGCCGATGCGCGTCATCGTCGTCGCATCCGACGTCGATCGCGCCATGACCGAACGACGACTGGCCGGTGTCACCGAGTCGGAATTGTTGCTCGCCGAGTCGACCGATGCGCTGTTCGGCGGCGCGAGGCCGGGATCAGAGCTCGACATCACCGTCGCGTCTCCCGGTCCGGCTACACTTTCGGTGCTCGACACCATGTCCGTGTTGGCGACGCGGTTGGACACGACCGCCGCGTACCTGTTGTTGATGGGCGGTAGCTAGTGCAGCTCTTGCGTGGTGCGGTTCGGTCCTACGCATGGGGGTCGCGAACCGCTCTGGCCCGTATTCAGGGTCGCCCGGTTCCGTCCGATCATCCCGAGGCCGAGATCTGGCTCGGTGCTCACCCAGCCGATTCGGCGCACGTGGTGCACGAGGGCGGCAGCACCCCACTGCTCACATTGATCGACGGGGATCCGGCAACGCAGCTGGGAGGCTCGGCGCAGCAGTACGAGTCCCGACTGCCGTACCTGCTGAAACTCCTTGCCGCAGAAGAGCCTTTGTCGTTGCAGGCCCACCCCAGCAGTGCGCAGGCACATGAAGGTTTCGCACGCGAGAATGCGGCCGGTGTCCCCATCGATTCTCCGGTGCGCAACTATCGGGATCCGAATCACAAGCCGGAACTGATCGTGGCGCTCACCGAATTCGAGGCGCTGGCCGGTTTCCGGAGCCCTGCGGAGACCGTGGAACTGCTCGACGCGTTGTCCGTGGCCGCGCTCGGTGGGTACCGCACATTGCTGGCCGCACAGCCCGATGCGTCCGGACTGCGTACGGTGTTCACCTCGTGGATCACGCTTCCCGGGCAGTCGCTGGACGATATTCTTCCGGCCGTTGCCCAGGGATGCATCGATTACCTTTCCGGTCCTGCGCGCACCGACGGGGGACGATTCGCGGCCGAGGCCAGGACTCTGCTCGAGCTCGGCGAGTCCTATCCCGGCGACGCCGGTGTGCTGGCAGCACTGCTGCTCAACAGGGTGACCTTGGCTCCCGGGCAAGGCCTGTACCTGGATGCCGGAAACTTGCACGCATACCTGCGTGGTACCGGAGTGGAAATCATGGCGAACTCCGACAACGTGTTGCGCGGAGGACTGACTCCCAAGCACGTCGACGTCCCGGAACTGCTGCGCGTACTGGACTTCGAGCCGGCCGATATCTCTCCCATCACTCCGGGCGAGGACGATCGGCCCACCTACCAGTACCGCACGCCTGCACCGGAATTCGCGCTGAGTCGGACGGCGGTGTCGCCGGGGGAGACGGTCGAAATACCCGGATCCGGTCCCCGCATTCTGCTGTGTACCGACGGCACCGTCGTGGCGAGTACCGGCGGCAGCCAGTCCGGGCTGACGGTGCCGCAGGGCAGCTCGGCCTGGATACCGGCTGCGGATCGATCCGTTACGGTGACTGCCGACTCGGGCGTGGCCGAGGTGTTCGTGGCCTCCGTCGGTCGCCAGTAGATTCCTCGCGGCCTGTCGCACCTGTGCGGAGGTCTTTTCGAACTGCGGAAGTGCGCGAGCGGCGCGCCCGAAGGCAATAGTCTGATGTCACAGTGAACTCTGCGACGGGTGTGATCCGTGGACAGAGGCGAATACGCGCTACGGAGGCCAGATGAGCAGAGCAGACCGGCCGGCCAAGACCCCGCGCACGACGGGGTGGTTCCGGACCAAATCGATCGAGCAGTCGATCGAGGACACCGACGAGCCGGATACGAAACTCCGGAAAGAACTCGGTTCCTGGGACCTCACCGTGTTCGGTGTCGCCGTTGCCGTCGGTGCGGGCATCTTCACCCTGACCGCGCGGACCGCCGGAAACGTGGCGGGACCGGCGGTGTCGGTGGCGTTCGTGCTCGCTGCGATCGCCTGCGGCCTGGCGGCACTGTGTTACGCGGAGTTCGCCTCGACGGTTCCCGTTGCCGGCAGCGCGTACACGTTCTCCTATGCCGCGTTCGGTGAGTTCATCGCCTGGATCATCGGCTGGGATCTGATCCTCGAGTTCGGCCTCGCGGCCGCTGTTGTGGCCAAGGCGTGGTCGTTGTACTTGGGCGATCTGCTCGGTACGGCCGCGCCGGTACTCCAGATCGGTTCGCTGAACTTCGACTGGGGCGCGCTGCTCATCGTGGTGGTGCTGACGGTGCTGATCGCATCGGGCACCAAGTTGTCCTCGCGGGTCTCGCTCGTGATCACCGCGATCAAGGTGATCGTCGTTCTCTTCGTCGTCGTGCTCGGTGCCTTCTACATCAAGGTCTCCAATTACGACCCGTACATTCCTCCGTCGCAGCCCGGCTCCACAGGCGAGGGTCTCCATCAGTCCTTGTTCTCGTTCGTCACCGGTGCCGGAGGTAGCACCTTCGGCTGGTACGGGCTGCTGGCCGCAGCGTCGCTGGTGTTCTTCGCGTTCATCGGCTTCGACGTGGTCGCGACGACGGCGGAAGAGACCAAGGAGCCGCAGAAGGCACTGCCGCGCGGCATCCTCGGTTCCCTCGCGATCGTGACCGTGCTCTACGTGGCCGTCACCCTGGTGCTGACCGGAATGGTGAAGTACACCGATCTGGCGGGTGACAGTTCCACGTTGGCAACGGCGTTCGAGCTCAACGGTCTGACCTGGGCCAAGAACATCATTTCGTTCGGCGCACTTGCCGGTCTCACGACCGTGGTGATGGTGTTGATGCTGGGCCAGACCCGAGTGCTCTTCGCGATGTCGCGCGATGGATTGGTGCCGCGCGGATTGGCACATACCGGAAAGAAGGGCACGCCGGTTCGGACGACGATTCTGGTCGGCGTCATCGTCGGACTTCTCGCGGCCTTCGTTCCGCTGGGCACGCTCGAGGAGATGGTGAACATCGGAACGCTGTTCGCATTCGTGCTCGTGTCGGCGGGTGTTCTGGTTCTGCGCAAGACTCGACCGGACCTCGAGCGGGGGTTCCGGGTGCCGTGGGTTCCGTTGGTGCCGATCCTCGCCGTGCTCGCGTGCCTGTGGTTGATGCTCAACCTGTCGGTCGAGACGTGGCTGCGCTTCCTGGTCTGGATGGCCGCCGGTGTCGTGATCTACGTGCTGTACAGCAGGCGTCATTCGGTGATGGGACTGCGGGAAGCAGCGAAGGTGAAGACCGAGAAATAGTCGGTACCGTCTTTGTAGCTCGTCCTAGGATGCCCGGCCGAATTCGGTCGTCGTCACATCGGACCCGCAGAATGTTATACCCTCGAAAACAGACTTGGAGGACTCCTACGGTTCGATGAGAGGGTGTTGACACAGTGAATGCGAACGGCCGAATCACTTCCACGAAGGATTCGGGTGTCGCTTTCGGGGGGCGGGATTCGAAGGCCGGTGGACGTTCGGTTCGCTGGCAGGACAACAAACGCTATTTGTGGATGCTGGGGCTCCTGGCCCCGGCATCGGCGCTGCTGCCGTCACAGTTGGTCTACTGGACGGGCATGCAGATCTTCTGGTGGAGCGGTGTTCTGGTGTTCTTCGTGATCATTCCGGTGATCGACTTGATCGCCGGTGAAGACGGGCACAACCCGGACGAGTCGGCGAGCGAGAAACTGCAGAACGATCGCTACTACCGCTGGTGTACCTACCTTTTCCTACCCATTCAGTTCATCGGGCTGATCGTTGCATGCTGGATGTGGGCGTACGGAAACCTGACCGTGGTGGACAAGATCGGACTCGCCGTGACGGTGGGTCTGGTGGCAGGCACCGGTATCAACGCAGCTCACGAGCTGGGTCATCGCATCGAGCAGCACGAGCGGTGGCTGGCCAAGATCGCGCTGTCTCAGACGCTCTACGGACACTTCTTCGTCGAACACAACCGCGGTCATCACGTTCGAGTAGCGACCCCGGACGATCCCGCGAGCGCGCGGCTCGGCGAGAGCGTGTGGACCTTCGTGCCGCGCAGCACGGTGTTCGGACTCGTCTCTGCGTGGAGGCTCGAGGCGCAGCGACTACGGCGCAAGGGTCGCTCGGTCGCGAGCCCGACCAATGCGCTGCTGCACACCTGGTTGCTGAGCGCAGTGCTGTTCGGCACGTTGCTGGTCGTGTTCGGCCCCGCTATCGCGCCGTATCTTCTGCTGCAGGCCGTCGTCGGATTCGTGTTGCTCGAGATGGTGAACTACGTGGAGCACTACGCCTTGCTCCGCGAAACGAACGACCGCGGCAAATACGTTCGGTGCTCACCCCGCCACAGCTGGAACAGCGACAGAATCTGCACCAACATATTTCTCTACCAC
This sequence comes from Rhodococcus sp. 15-649-2-2, assembly GCF_002258645.1. NCBI lineage: Bacteria > Bacillati > Actinomycetota > Actinomycetes > Mycobacteriales > Nocardiaceae > Rhodococcus > Rhodococcus sp. 15-649-2-2. The sequence continues at coordinate 941,220 of NZ_NPFM01000031.1, read as the reverse complement.
CTGCAACGACACAGTGACCACCACGCCAATCCCGGCAAGCGCTATCAGACCCTGCTCTCCTGCGACGAAGCTCCACAGCTGCCGGCCGGTTACGCGTCGATGGTGATACTCGCCGCAATCCCGCCGCTGTGGCGTCGAGTGATGGACCCACGGGTACTCGCGCACTACCAAGGCGATGTCACCCGTGCCAACATCCTTCCCCGCAAGCGCGCCCGAATTCTGGCCCGAGCCGGACGAAACGGATAGCGCAGACACTCGGTGTGGACTCGTCCCCCCGGGCAGTCGGTACTACCACCGCGCGGACCCGATAGCCTGGTGGACAGACACTCAGTCAACAGGAGAGGCAAGATGACGACCTCAGTTACGTCAGGATCGGCACTCACCGTGGAGCACCGCGGTGGAATCGACTTCAAGGTCGCAGACCTGTCGCTCGCAGAATTCGGCCGCAAGGAGATCAGGCTCGCCGAGCACGAGATGCCCGGTCTGATCGCGCTGCGTCGCGAATACGCCGACGTACAGCCGCTCAAGGGCGCGCGAGTTTCGGGATCGCTGCACATGACCGTGCAGACCGCGGTGCTGATCGAGACCCTGGTGGCGCTCGGAGCCGAGGTCCGGTGGGCGTCGTGCAACATCTTCTCCACCCAGGACCATGCAGCTGCGGCTGTCGTCGTCGGCCCGTACGGAACCGTCGAGGAGCCCAAGGGCGTCCCGGTGTTCGCGTGGAAGGGCGAGAGCCTCGAGGAGTACTGGTGGGCGGCGGAGCAGATGCTCACCTGGCCCGAGCAGCCCGCCAACATGATTCTCGACGACGGTGGAGACGCCACGATGCTGGTGCTGCGCGGCGCGCAGTTCGAGAAGGCCGGTGTCGTCCCGCCGACCGACGACGATCACGATTCGGACGAGTACAAGGTGTTCCTCGGCCTGCTGCGCCGTTCGCTCGAGGCGTCGAAGTCCAAGTGGACCGAGGTTGCCGCGTCCGTCCAGGGCGTCACCGAGGAGACCACCACCGGAGTGCTCCGGCTCTACCAGTTCGCGGCCGCCGGAGAACTCACGTTCCCGGCCATCAACGTCAACGACTCGGTGACCAAGAGCAAGTTCGACAACAAGTACGGCACCCGCCACTCGCTGATCGACGGCATCAACCGCGGCACCGACGTCCTCATCGGCGGCAAGGCCGTGCTGGTCTGTGGCTACGGCGACGTGGGCAAGGGCTGCGCCGAGGCGCTCAAGGGCCAGGGTGCACGCGTTACCGTCACCGAAGCCGACCCGATCAACGCGCTGCAGGCGCTCATGGACGGCTTCGACGTGCGCACGGTCGAGGAGTTCATCGAGCAGGCCGACATCGTGATCACCTCGACGGGCAACCTGTCGATCATCACGTTCGAGCACATGCGCAAGATGAAGCACCAGGCAATCCTGGGCAACATCGGCCACTTCGACAACGAGATCGACATGGCCGGGCTGGAGAAGGCCGCCGATGTCACGCGCATCAACATCAAGCCGCAGGTCGACGAGTACCAGTTCAAGGACGGGCACTCGATCATCGTGCTCTCCGAGGGCCGCTTGCTGAACCTCGGCAACGCGACCGGTCACCCGTCGTTCGTCATGAGCAACAGTTTCTCCAACCAGGTCATTGCTCAGATCGAACTGTGGACCAAGCCGGACGAGTACGACAACGAGGTCTACCGCCTGCCCAAGCACTTGGACGAGAAGGTCGCGCGTATTCACGTCGAAGCACTCGGCGGCTCGATCACCAAGCTCACCAAGGAGCAGGCCGAGTACATCGGCGTCGACGTCGAGGGCCCGTACAAGCCCGAGCACTACCGCTACTGACCTACGGTGGGACAGCTTTTCGTCATCGAAGGAGTCGACGGAGCGGGCAAGAACACGCTCGCCCGTCGGCTCGTTTCGGCGTGGGAACGCGACGGACTCGACGTCGCGCGTATCGGATTTCCGAGGTACGACCGATCGGTGCACGCCGATCTTGCGGCGGAGGCGCTGCACGGCGAACACGGCGATACCGCCGGCAGCGTGCACGCGATGGCTCTGCTGTTCGCGCTCGATCGCCGGGATGCGGTCGACGAGGTCCGAAAGCTGCTCTCGCACAACGATGTAGTTCTTCTCGATCGGTACGTGGCGTCCAATGCCGCGTACACCGCTGCTCGGTTGGAACAGACTGCAGACGGTGGGGCCGTCGAATGGATCAGGGCGCTCGAATTCGAGCGCTTCGGAGTTCCGATTCCGGACATTCAGATCTTGCTCGACGTGCCGGTGGCACTTGCCGCCGAGCGGGCTGCGGCGCGTGAGAGTGCGGACGTCGCCCGAACCCGGGATGCGTACGAACGGGACGGCTCACTGCAGAGCCGAACCTCGGCCGTGTACGCCGCTCTCGCGGCGGCGAACTGGGTATCGCCGTGGCAGGTCGTCACTGCCGACGTAGATCCCGATCGACTCGCCGCCGAGTTGTCCAATCAGCCATCAGGCGAGCCGAAAGTGACACCATAGGAGCATGAAGCCTCGGATTCTGGTTGTGGACGACGATTCGGCTCTGGCGGAGATGCTCACCATCGTGTTGCGCGGTGAGGGATTCGAGCCCTTCGTGGTCGGAGACGGCACCCAAGCGTTGGCGGCCGTGCGCGAGAACCGGCCGGATCTGGTGCTGCTGGACCTGATGCTTCCCGGGATGAACGGCATCGACGTCTGCCGCGTACTGCGGGCCGATTCCGGCGTTCCGATCGTGATGCTGACGGCCAAGACGGATACCGTCGATGTCGTGCTGGGCCTCGAGTCCGGTGCGGACGACTACATCATGAAGCCCTTCAAGCCCAAGGAACTGGTCGCACGTGTCCGAGCGCGCCTGCGCAGGACCGAGGACGAACCCGCCGAATTGCTGTCCATCGCAGACATCGTGATCGACGTGCCTGCACACAAGGTCAGCCGCGGCGACGAACTGGTGTCGCTGACACCACTCGAGTTCGATCTGTTGGTGGCGTTGGCCCGCAAGCCGCGTCAGGTATTCACCCGCGAGGTGCTGCTCGAACAGGTGTGGGGCTACCGTCATGCCGCCGACACCCGACTGGTGAACGTGCACGTTCAGCGTCTGCGCGCCAAAGTCGAGAAAGATCCGGAAAACCCTGAGGTGGTGTTGACCGTGAGGGGGGTCGGGTACAAGGCCGGACCGCCGTGATCGGTTTTTCCCACTCTCGGCGACGAATCAACGGCAAATTTTCCCCTTTGCTGCGGTGGTTTCGCTCGCTGAGTACGTCGCTCGGCCATGCCTGGCGACGGTCTCTGCAGCTCCGCGTCGTCGTGTCGACGTTGACGCTGTCTCTGGTGGTCATCCTCATTCTCGGTGTGGTGTTGACCTCTCAGATCACCGATCGGTTACTCGAAGCCAAGTTGTCGGCGGCTACCGAGGAGCTCGACAGATCGCGAACCACCGTCGAGGGCAATCTGGCGGGTGCCGACGATTCGAGCGGGCTCGCGACGCGCCTGGAACGAGCGCGAGCAGCACTGACCAACCAGGACCTGGACGCCGCGTCGACCACAGGGTCGGCGGGATCGTTCGATCCGGTGTTGATCGTGGAGGGTGACGCCACCCGGGCCGAGGCGTCGGTCGGGCCGGTCGATCAGATCCCGAACAGCTTGCGCGACTTCGTCAAGAAGGGCCTGATCAGTTCGCAGTACGCGACCGTGACCGACAGTGACGGCGGCTATTCAGGATCGGCTCTCATCATGGGATCGCCCACCGGATCCGACATCTCGGCGCTGCAGCTGTATCTCATCTTCCCGCTCGCCAGCGAAGACCGGACACTGTCGTTGGTACGCGGCACGTTGTTCATCGGGGCAGTGGTGCTGCTGGTACTCCTCGCCGCGATCGCGATGCTCGTCGCACGGCAGGTGGTGCTGCCCATTCGATCCGCGTCGCGCATCGCAGTACGTTTCGCCGACGGCAGGCTCAAGGAGCGCATGCCGGTTCGCGGTGAGGACGACATGGCCAGGCTCGCGATGTCGTTCAACGAGATGGCCGAGAGCCTGTCCAAGCAGATAACCCAGCTCGAGGAATTCGGTAATCTGCAGCGCCGGTTCACCTCCGACGTGAGCCACGAACTGCGGACCCCGCTCACCACGGTGCGGATGGCCGCCGACCTCATTCACGACGCCAGTGACGATCTCGAACCCGCACTCAAGAGATCCTCGGAGCTGCTGGTCAACGAGCTGGATCGCTTCGAGACTTTGCTCGGCGACCTGCTCGAGATCAGTCGACACGATGCGGGTGTGGCCGAACTGGCTGCCGAACAACTCGATCTTCGGATGTGCGCGCGCGCAGCGGTGTCCACCGTTCGACACCTGGCGCGCGAGACCGGCACCGAAGTGATCGTCGACATGCCCGAGACCGCGGTCGTCGCCGAGGTGGACCCACGGCGAGTGGAGCGGATTCTGCGGAACCTGCTGGCCAACGCACTCGATCACGGCGAAGGCAAGCCGGTGCTGCTGCGCCTGCGCTCGGATGCCGACGCGGCAGCATTCGTGGTGCGCGACCAGGGAATCGGCCTGCGACCCGGCGAGGAAAAGTTGGTGTTCAATCGGTTCTGGCGCTCGGATCCCTCTCGCGTCCGTCGCTCCGGCGGCACCGGGCTCGGGCTGGCGATCAGCGTAGAAGACGCCCGATTGCACGACGGTAAGCTCGAAGCGTGGGGTGCAGTGGGGGAAGGCGCATGCTTTCGACTCACGTTGCCACTCGTGCGCGGGCACAAGGTCATCGGATCTCCGCTGCCCCTCAAGCCCAGCACCAAGAAGTACGCGCAGGGGCAGCCGATTCCGGCGATCACCGCCCCGAAGACGTCCGCGCAGAAGTCGTCGGCCTCGGAGTCGGTGACGTGATTCGATCGGCTCGTCGCGGTAGTCGGGTACTGGCGATCTGCGCACTGGCGATCGCGCTCGTCGGTGGGTGTGCCAGCCTGCCCGAGTCCTCCAGCCCTCAGGCAATCGGAACCCTGACGGACGGTGCCGTGCCGACGAGTGCGCCGGCCCCCGAGCCCGGACGCGAACCGGATCGCTTGCTGGACGATTTCTTCGAGGCCAGCGCCGTCTCCGCCAACAGGCATCAGGCCGCTCGGCAATTTCTCACCGAGGAGGCGTCGGGGACCTGGGACGACGGGGCGCGAACCGTCGTCGCGGACCGGATCGACACCCTGTCCGGACCACGTACCGCCGATACCGCGCAGTTCACGATTCGTTCGACGACGGCCGGGATGCTGGCCTCGGGCGGGGAGTATCAGGCAGGTTCGGACACCTTCGACGTTGCGATCGAGATGACGCGGGTGGACGGTCAATGGCGAATCTCCAAGCTTCCGCCCGGTGTCGTCATCGATCGATCCGCATTTCTGAACACCTATCAGCAGCGATCGCTCTATTTCGTGGATCCTCTCGGCGGCGTGCTCGTGCCCGATGTCCGCTGGACGAGCGGATCGCAGGACCAGCTGGCCAATCAACTCGTGCAGCTGCTCATCGACGGTCCCAAGTCGGCTCTGTCGGCGGCAGTGAGCAACGAACTGTCCGACGACGTGAGCATCCGCGGGCCGATCACCAAGGCCGACGGTCAGACCTCTCAGGTGGGGGTGGGGCTCGGCGGCATCAAGATCGACTTCGGCGGCCTACAGAACAAGGGTGACCGCGATCGCGAACTCCTTGCCGCTCAGGTGATCTGGACCCTGGCGTCGGCCGAGGTGGCCGGCCCGTACGTGCTGCTGGCCGACGGTCAACCGATCGATACGACCAAGCCCGACGGGTGGACGACCGCGGGCGTCGACTCGTTCGATCCACTCGGCGGCACCGACGCCACCATCGGGCTGCACGCCCTCGCGTCCGGCGGATTGCTCGAGGTCGACGAGACGGAGACCACACCCGCCCCCGGGTACTTCGGGCAGGCCCGCAATCTTCGCTCGGTGGCGCTGTCCAACGACGGCACACTCGTGGCAGGAGTCGCGGACACCGGGCGGCCCGCGCCTGCTCCGTCGAGCACTCTCATGGTGGGCAGCTACGACGGTGGCGCGTTCCCGGTGGCCGAAGGGCAGTCGATCACGCGGCCCACCTGGGGGTCGGACGACAACGCGGCCTGGGCGGTGATCGACGGCACCAATGTCATCCGAGCCGCTCGTGATCCCTCCACCGGTCAGGTCTCCGTGATCCCCGTCGACGCCACCGCCGTCACGACCTTGGGCACCCGAATCACCGAACTGCGGTTGGCCCGCGACGGCGTACGAGCAGCGCTCATCGTCGACGGCGTCGTGTACGTGGCGACGGTGGTGCGTGATCCCTCGGGCGTGTACTCGTTGACCTCACCCCGCGCTGTGGCCATCGGACTCGGCAGTGACGCCACCAGTTTGGACTGGTCCACCGGAGACACCATCGTGATCGCGAGAGTCGCCACGGACACACCGGTGGTGCAGGTGACGGTCGATGGATCCAGGATGGACGCCCTTCCGTCGCGCAACCTGACCACTCCGGTGCTGGCGGTCGATGCGTCGCCGGAAACCGAGTACGTGGCCGACGCACGTGCGGTGTTTGCGCTCAACAACGCCGATCCGGTCGGCGACCGTTACTGGCGCGAGGTCACCGGCCTGGCCGGCGTGAAAGCAGTGCCGATTCTGCCCGGCTGATGTCGCGGAGTCCCGTGTCGGTGGGTGCGGGCAGACTCGACGCTCATGCGAACACTCCTCGATCTGGTGCTCCCGCTCGAGTGCGCCGGTTGTGGAGTGCCGGGGGAGAACTGGTGCCGCGCGTGTCGTGAGGCACTGTTCGTTCCACCCATCCCCGTTCGTCCGCGTGTCGATCCCGGTGTGCCGTGTTGGGCTCTCGGCACGTACAGCGGACCCCGTCGCAGCGCCGTCATCGCCGTGAAGGAACGGGGTCGCCGGTCGGTGGCTCGGCCACTCGGACGTGCGTTGGCAGTGGCCGTCGGACATCTGCGTGAGGCGGGTGAGATCGATCCCCCGGAGCTCGGCTCGCTGATTCTGGTCTGCGCTCCCTCTCGGGCCCGCGCGGCCCGGGCGCGTGGGGGTGATCCTGTCCTGCGATGCGCGCGGATCGCGGCCGAAGAATTGGCACCGGAGCGAGTTCTCGTGCCCGAGTTGCTGCGAATGTCCGGTGGAGCCAGAGATTCGGTCGGGTTGTCGGCCGGACAACGTCAGCACAACGTGGCGGGTCGGATCGAGGCAGTGGGGGTCCGTCGCCCACGATTCGGCGGAGGTGCGTCGCAGGCGGCGGCGTTCACCGTTCTGTTGATCGACGACGTGGTGACCACCGGTGCCACATTGGCCGAATCGGCAAGAGTGTTAAGCGATTTCGGAGTACCCATCGCCGGCGCACTCGTCGTGGCCAGTGCCTGAGAGCTCCCGAGGAAGACACGCCGACAACCAATTCCCGGTGAACGGTGGCACACGAGTCGATGACCGACTAACGTCGCGGACACGTACCTGACGGGTAGGAGCGAAGCCCCCAGGAACGACCCGAAGAGACAGTGATGCGAGGTGATGCCCCGGACTCTGATGCCGGAAGGTTCCCCATTCGGCATGCACACTTGCCACGTCCAACAGTGGGCGTGGCCGATATCGGGAGGTACGCGTGACGACCCCTTCACAAGCCTCGGTTTTCTTCGACGAGAAGCCTTCGGAAGAACCCGCCAAGAGCAACGCGGACGTTGTGGTCAAGGGCCGCAACGTCGAGATACCGGACCATTTCCGGATATATGTCTCCGAAAAACTGGCTCGCCTCGAGCGCTTCGATCCCTCCATCTACTTGTTCGATGTCGAACTGCAGCACGAACGAAATCGCCGTCAGGCCAAAGCATGTCAACGCGTGGAGATCACCGCGAAGGGCAAGGGTCCGGTTGTTCGAGCCGAAGCGTGCGCCGACAGTTTCTATGCCGCCCTCGAAGCGGTGACGTCGAAACTCGAGAGCAGACTCAGGCGAACCAAGGACCGTCGGAAGGTGCACTACGGAGAGAAACGGCCTGTCTCCGTCGCCGAGGCCACCGCCGAACTCGCCGAGGACGACACGCTGGCACTCGACCCCGATACGAAGCTCGATTCCTTCGAGGACGATCAGAGCGGCCCCGGGCACATCGTGCGTACCAAGATTCACTCGGCCGCTCCCATGAGCGTCGACGATGCGCTGTACGAAATGGAGCTCGTCGGCCACGATTTCTTCCTGTTCCACGACAGTGCCACCGACCGACCGTCGGTCGTGTATCGACGGCACGCCTTCGATTACGGCTTGATCAGACTCACCTGACCCGCCCGTTCGCGGCGGCAGAGTTCGTTCGCCGTCCGTGAAATCACTTCACCGCTGCAGGCTCGATGCCGGGGGACATGATCCCCACGTCGGGCCTGCAGTGCTGTGTCGATGCCGTGTCGGTGTTGTCCGGATGGCGAACCCGGGATCTCCTACGACCGACACTCGGTTTGCCGCGCCCGCAGCGGCACCGCCTACCATGGACGCGTTCGGGTCACCCGCCGCGCGGATGCCGTGGTGATGGACCCGTGAGCTCGTACTGTGATGCAGTGTTGTTCGCAACGCAGTGTTGTTCGTGATGCAGTTGTTCGTGTCAGTACCCGTGAACCGAGGATCGAGGACGAGAAAGCCCGTGCCGTCGCTGTCGTTTTCCAAGCTGCTCCGTGTTGGTGAAGGTCGCATGGTCAAGCGCCTCAAGAACATCGCTGACCACGTCTCGACCCTGTCTCCCGACGTCGAGAGCCTTTCCGACGACGAACTGCGCGGCAAGACCGCGGAGTTCAGGGAGAGGTACTCCGCAGGGGAGAGCCTGGACCAGCTGTTGCCCGAGGCCTTCTCGGTTGCTCGTGAGGCGTCGTGGCGCGTTCTCTCGCAGAAGCACTTCGATGTTCAGGTCATGGGCGGTGCCGCTCTGCACTTCGGCAACATCGCCGAGATGAAGACCGGTGAAGGTAAGACACTGACCTGTGTTCTTCCCGCTTACCTCAACGCCATCTCGGGCGACGGTGTGCACGTGGTGACGGTCAACGACTATCTCGCCAAGCGTGACTCGGAGTGGATGGGCCGCGTCCACCGCTTCCTCGGTCTCTCGGTCGACGTGATCCTCTCCGGTATGACGCCGGTGGAACGCCGCGCCGCGTATGCCGCCGACATCACCTACGGCACCAACAACGAGTTCGGGTTCGACTACCTGCGTGACAACATGACGCACTCGCTCGACGACCTCGTGCAGCGTGGGCACAACTTCGCCGTCGTCGACGAGGTCGACTCGATCCTCATCGACGAAGCTCGAACGCCGCTGATCATCTCGGGGCCGGCCGACGCGTCGAGCAAGTGGTACGGAGAGTTCGCCCGTATCGCGCCGATGTTGAAGGTGGACACCCACTACGAGGTCGACATTCGTAAGCGGACCATCGGTGTGCACGAAGCAGGCGTCGAATTGGTCGAGGATCAGCTCGGCATCGACAACCTGTACGAGGCCGCCAACTCGCCGCTGGTGAACTACCTGAACAACGCGATCAAGGCCAAAGAGCTCTACACCAAGGACAAGGACTACATCGTCCGCGACGGCGAGGTCATCATCGTCGACGAGTTCACCGGTCGCATCCTGGTGGGACGCCGCTACAACGAAGGTATGCACCAGGCGATCGAGGCCAAGGAGAAGGTGGAGATCAAGGCCGAGAACCAGACTCTGGCCACGATCACACTGCAGAACTACTTCCGCCTGTACGACAAGCTCTCGGGCATGACCGGTACGGCCGAGACCGAGGCAGCAGAGCTGCATCAGATCTACGGTCTGGGCGTCATTCCGATTCCGACGAACCGTCCGATGGTCCGCGTGGACAACGGAGACCTGATCTACAAGACCGAAGAGGCCAAGTTCGACGCCGTCGTCGACGATGTGGTCGAGCGGCACGAGAAGGGCCAGCCGGTCCTCATCGGTACCACCAGCGTCGAGCGCTCGGAGTACCTGTCGAAGCAGTTCACCAAGCGGGGCGTGGCCCACAACGTGTTGAACGCGAAGTTCCACGAGCAGGAAGCGACCATCATCGCCGAGGCCGGTCGGCAGGGCGCGGTGACTGTGGCGACCAACATGGCCGGCCGCGGTACCGACGTCGTTCTCGGCGGTAACCCGGATATCCTCGCCGACCTGAAGCTCCGGAAGCAGGGCCTGGACCCGGTCGAGACCCCCGAGGAGTACGAGGCCGCGTGGGAGCCTGCTCTGGAAGAGGTCAAGGCACAGGTCAAGGCCGACGCGGATACTGTTCGCGAGGCCGGCGGCCTGTACGTCCTCGGTACCGAGCGGCACGACTCGCGTCGTATCGACAACCAGCTCCGAGGCCGCTCGGGCCGTCAGGGTGACCCGGGCGAATCGCGTTTCTACCTCTCGCTCGGCGACGAATTGATGCGCCGATTCAACGGCGGCGCACTCGAGTCGATCATGACCCGGCTCAACCTGCCCGACGATGTACCGATCGAAGCCAAGATGGTGTCCAAGGCCATCAAGAGTGCTCAGACTCAGGTCGAGCAGCAGAACTTCGAGATCCGCAAGAACGTCCTCAAGTACGACGAGGTGATGAACCAGCAGCGCACCGTCATCTACGAGGAGCGGCGGCGCATCCTCGAGGGTGCCGACATGGAGGGTCAGGTCGAGGGGATGATCACCGACGTGATCACCGCTTACGTCGACGGTGCCACCGCTGAGGGGTACGTGGAGGACTGGGATCTCGAGCAGCTGTGGACCGCGCTCAAGACCCTCTACCCGGTAGGCGTGGACCACAAGGTTCTGGCCGGGGAGAACGAGGACGGCGAGAAGGGCGACCTCAGCCGCGACGAACTACGTGAGGCGCTGCTCGAGGACGCGCGGTCCGCTTACGCCAACCGTGAAGCCGAGATCGACGGTATCGCCGGCGAGAACGGGATGCGCGAGCTGGAGCGGCGAGTGCTGCTGTCCGTGCTCGACCGCAAGTGGCGTGAGCACCTCTACGAGATGGATTACCTGAAAGAGGGCATCGGCCTGCGTGCGATGGCGCAGCGCGACCCGCTGGTCGAGTACCAGCGCGAGGGCTACGACATGTTCCAGGGCATGCTCGACGGTCTGAAAGAGGAGTCGGTCGGCTTCTTGTTCAACCTGCAGGTCGAGGCGACGCCGGCTCCGACAGGACCTGCTGCCTCGGCAGGCCTTGCCGTGGCTCCGGGACTGGCCTCGCCGGTGGGCTCGGGCCGCCCGGCACCGACACCCGCAGCAGCACCCGCACCGAAGGCTCCGGCACCCACTGCTCCTACACCCACTGCTCCTGCGCCTGCCACTCCTGCAGTGCCCTCGGCTCTGCGGGCGAAGGGTCTCGACGAGCAGGAAGAGCAGAGATTGACCTTCTCCGGTCCGGCCGAGGGTGGCGGCACCGATGTCCGCCGATCGGGTGCGTCGGCCGGCGGCAGTGACTCCACCGTCGATGGCACTCGCCGTGAGCGTCGCGAAGCGGCGAGGGCGCAGAGCAAGGCCCCCAAGAAGACTGCTCGCTCCAAGCGCAAGAGGTAGGGGATCACGGTCGCCTCACCGCGAGGCGACTCTCACCCCACTCGCAACGACGTGACCGTCCACCCGGGACGGCGTGGATCGACTGCCAATTCGATCCGGCCCGCGAAGGCGAACATTCGCGGGCCGCGGGTGTACGAGCCGAATATCTCCGCGGAGACATCGGACTGATACACGACGTGGACTCGGTGCACGGCGGCGAATCCGAGCCGTCGCCCCGGCGGTGGGTTGCGCACGATGGTTCGTACCAGGTCGATCATCGGTGTGGTGAACAACACCGAGAGTTGATCGGCACTCCGTCGGCGGTCGATCACTTCGATCAGCATGCGCATCGCGCGGTCCGCCGACGACCGCGCGTCGGCGGGTACGACCGGTCGACCGACCGGCTCGGTGCGTCGTCGAGAACGGTTGCTGCGCACCGACGTTCGATGTACCACCGGCCTCGGCTCGGTGGCCGCCACCGGATCCCACGTGTGCACGGTCGTGGACGAGAGCGGCGGCTCGAAGGGAGCGGCACGCGAGAGGAAGCAATGCGGCTCGGCGTGTGGTCGGGGGCTCGTCCCCGAAATACGCGGGGTGTCCGGCGGTTCGTTCGTTTCCATGACGCTCACACCGACATTGACGGTCCACGGCGGCGTTCGGTTCCCCGACGAAGCAGGTCGATTCCGCCGACACGTGTCCTCGACCGACCCCACGACCGGCGCTGGTCCGCCACGTACTCTAGGTTCGAGCCACACCGCGCGCCCGACCTACTCGAACGGGTGCGAACTCCACGCAAGGACGGAGACTGGAACACGCGATGGCGACCAGGCTGACAGCGCAGGATGCGTCGTTCTACTTTCTCGAGGCCAGTAGCAGTCCTATGCACCTCGGCTCGCTCGCGATCTTTCGAACCCCTCGCAGCGGGTTCAGTTACGAGCGTCTGCTGTCGTTGGTCGAACAGCGATTGGCGCTGGTTCCCCGGTATCGGCAGAAAGTTCGCGAAGTCGCCTTCGGGCTGGCCAGACCGGTATGGGTCGACGACGCGGATTTCGACATCACCTACCACATCCGGCGCTCGGCGCTTCCGAAGCCGGGTTCGGACGATCAGTTGCACGATCTGATCGCACGGCTGACCTCGCGACCCCTCGACCGCACTCGGCCTTTGTGGGAGATGTACCTGGTCGAGGGACTGTCGAAGAACCGTTTTGCCATCTTCACCAAGTCCCACTCGGCGCTCGTCGACGGCGAGCACGCACTCGACATCGGTCAGGTGATCCTCGACGCGAGCAAGAATCCGCCGCCGGTTGCCGAGGAACTGTGGATGCCCGCTCGCGAGCCCAAGGATTCTGCTCTCGTCATCGACGCGCTGACCGAGTTGGTCGTGCGGCCGGGGGAGAGTATCGAGGCTCTGCGTGGCGCAGTGAACGGCATGGCCGGTGTCGCGGGTGACGCGGTGCGTGCTGCCGGCAAGGTTGCGGCCTTGCTGCGCACCGCGACCCAGAGCGCTCCGTCGAGTCCGCTCAATGCTCCGATTTCGCGAAACCGCAGATTCGCGGTGGCCAAGACCGAGCTGTCGGACTATCGCAAAATCCATAATCGCTTCGGTTGTTCGATCAACGACGTGGTGCTCGCGGTCGTCACCGGCGCGCTGCGAAACTGGTTGCTTTCGCGCGGCGAACCCGTGACCGCGTCGTCGACGGTCCGGGCCATGGTGCCGATGTCGGTGTACGTCTCCGCCGATCGCGTCGGTTTCGGCGATGTGGGCGACAGGCCTGCCGAGCCGGCCGAGGACGATCGCAGCGAGATCTCGTCCTTCCTCGTCGACCTGCCCGTCGGTGAGTCGAATGCGGTGGTTCGGCTCTCGCACATCGCACACGCCACCGAGGCACATGCACATCAGAGCCGGGGCGTGACCGCGCAGACGCTGATGCGCATCACCGGATTTGCGCCTGCGAGTCTGCACGCCATGGGCGCGCGGGCAGGCAGCCGACTGTCTCAGCGGGTGTTCAATCTGATCGTGACCAACGCTCCCGGACCGCAGTTTCCGCTCTACGTCGGCGGCGCACGCATGCTCGAGATGTATCCGGTCTCGCCGTTGTTCGAGAACCAGGCGATGAGCATCGGCTTGACGTCGTACGACGGTTTCGTGTTCTTCGGGCTCAACGCCGATCGAGGTGCCATGCCCGACGTGGACGTGGTGACGGCGTTGCTGCACGAGGCGCTGGAAGAATTGGTCGACGCGAGTAACGAATCGAGAGTGTGAGGTCTTCTGCAATGCGTGTCTACGTTCCAGCGACGCTGGAGTTCTTGAAAGTGTTGTCGGCGGACGGTGAATTCAGCCCGGTCTCGCGGACGGCGTTCGCGGTGACGCCGACTCTGCGTGAGGCATATTCCTCCGGCGACGACGAGGAGCTGGCCGAGGTGGCGATGGGGGAGGCCGCCAGGGCCTCGCTGCGCTTGATCGCAGCGGCCGTCGACGACGAAGCCGACTCCGGCACGGTCGCCGAGGGTGTGGTGTATCGACGAGCGGTGATCGCAGCCGATGTGGACGACCCCACCCTGCGACCCGATCTCGACGATGCCGTCGTTCGGTTGAAAGAGCCCCTGCGGATGGATCAGGTCGCGTCGGTGCACGTCGACCTCGAAGGGGCCGAATCGGCAGTCGCGAAGGCTGCGGCGGCAGTCGATGCTGCCGACATGGGTGACGCCGACGCGGAGTTCGTGCTCGGAGACGCCGAGGATCACACGTTGGCGTGGTACGCCCCGCAGGAGTTGTCGTTTCTCCTCGAACTGCTGTGAGTACGCTGTGATCGTCCCCGCACCGTCGTGGCAAAGGTGACCCTGACCGCGAACCTACGGTAGCGTAACCTCGATGGCCGGATGCGGCTCGGAGTCTCGATCGAGGGGATGGAACACCCGATGGATCTGAAGAAATGGCTGGAAGCTCCTGCGGCCGGCGTCTCGGCACCCAGGCGTCCCAGACTGAACATGGTGCGCGGTGCATTCACCCGCATCACCACTCCCTTGTTGCCGGACGACTACCTTCATCTGGCGAACCCACTGTGGTCGGCGCGTGAGTTGCGAGGCCGCATCGTGCGAGTGGAGCAGGAGACCGCGACCGCGGTGACGCTGGTGATCAGGCCTGGTTGGGGTTTCAATTTCGATTACCAGCCGGGTCAGTACATCGGAATCGGTTTGCACCTCGGCGGACGGTGGCACTGGCGGTCGTACTCGCTGACCTCGCCGCCGAACTGGGAAGACAAGCTGATTTCCATCACGGTCAAGGCGATGCCCGAGGGCTTCCTGTCCTCGCACCTCGTCGGCGGCGTGCCGCAGGGAACAATCGTTCGGCTGGCCGCGCCGAAGGGAAATTTCGCGCTGCCGGTTCCGCCGCCGAACAAGATCCTGTTCGTCACTGCGGGCAGTGGAATCACTCCGATCATCTCGATGCTGCGGGCACTCGATCGACACGGGGACATGCCCGACACGGTGCACATCCACTCGGCTCCCACCGAGGACGAGGTCATGTTCGCCGCCGAGCTCTCCGCGTTGGAGAAATCTCATCCCAACTTCACCTCCCACGTGCAGCTGACGCGGTCAGACGGCAAGTTCGCGCTGGCCTCGCTGGACGAGCTGTACCCCGATTGGCGGACGCGCGACACCTGGGCCTGTGGCCCCGCGGCTCTCCTCGAAGAGATCGAGAAGACCTGGAAGCGCGAGGGCATCGAGGACAGGCTTCACCTCGAGAGGTTCGAGATCTCCCGAGCCGACACTTCCGGTGCCGGCGGCACCGTGACGTTCTCCAAATCCGACAGGAACATTGCTGTCGACGGGGCTACGAGCCTTCTCGAAGCCGGCGAGAGTCTGGGAGTTCAGATGCCGTTCGGCTGCCGGATGGGTATCTGCCAGACGTGTGTGGTCCCGTTGACCGCAGGGCACGTCATCGACCTTCGTTCCGGCAAGGAGCACAGCGAGGGCGATCGTGTGCAAACGTGCATTTCCGCTGCTGCGGGCGACTGCACATTGGAACTGTAGGTCTGTTTTTCGCACACTGCCTTCTCAGGCTGTTCGGTTACGCTTACGTAGGTTGCCCATGCCGAACCACGATATTTCGGGCACTGCACTCAACTGTTGGAGGACCCGGTGGCCATCACCGATATCAAAGAATTCGCGCACCTGAGCGAAGAAGACATGGAAGCATTCGGTCGCGAACTGGATGCGATCCGCCGCGACGTCGAAGACAGCCGCGGCGAGCGCGATGCCGCCTACATTCGCCGAACGATCAGACTGCAGCGACTACTGGAACTCGGTGGGCGCGCGGTGTTGCTCGGTAGCAAGTATCGACCGGCATGGCTTGCCGGGACCGCGATGCTCAGCGTCGCCAAGATCATCGAGAACATGGAACTCGGTCACAACGTCATGCACGGCCAGTGGGACTGGATGAACGATCCGGAGATCCACTCCACCTCGTGGGAGTGGGATCAGACCGGACCGTCTGAGCAGTGGAAACGCGCCCACAACTACTCGCACCACACGTACACCAACATCGTCGGCATGGATGACGACATCGGCTTCGGCATCCTGCGCATGACCCGCGACGAGCCGTGGAAGCCGATCAATCTCATTCAGCCGCTCGCCAACATCGTGCTGGCCACCACCTTCGAGTGGGGCATCGCACTGCACGATTACGACGCTCAGAAGCAGTTGGACGGCGAGGGCGAGAAAGGTCTGTTGAAGTCTCCGGCGAGCCGCGCGTTCGCGCGCAAGATCGCCAAGCAGGTCGGTAAGGATTTCGTCCTGTTTCCCGCACTGTCCGGCCCGGCGTGGAAGTCCACGCTGACCGCCAACGCCACCGCCAATCTGGTCCGGAATCTGTGGGCGTACGCGGTTATCTTCTGTGGCCACTTCCCGGACGGTGCGGAGAAGTTCACGATCGGCCAGTTCGAGACCGAGACGCGCCCAGAGTGGTACCTGCGTCAGATGCTGGGAAGCGCCAACTTCGAGGCCGGTCCCGTCATGGCCTTCATGAGCGGCAACCTCTGCTACCAGATCGAGCACCACATGTTCCCGGACCTGCCGAGCAACCGGTACTCGGAGATCGCGGAGAAGGTGCACGCACTGTGCGAGAAGTACGACTTGCCTTACACCACAGGGTCGCTCGGCAAGCAGTACCTGCTTGCGCTGCGGACCATCCACAAGCTGTCACTGCCCGACTCGTGGTTGCGAGCCACGTCCGACAACGCTCCCGAGACGTCGTCCGAGCGGCGTTGGCGGGTCGGCGATTCGCCCGCAGTTCATGCGCTCCGAATCGATCCGCTCACCGGGCAGCGTCGCGGCCTGCGTTCGGCCATGCAAGAGGCGCGCGTGAGCTTGCGCAACGCCAAGAAGGAAGCCAAGCGTCAGGCCAAGGCTCTTCGCCGTTCGGGCGACCGCGTTTCATTGTGAATCGTCACACAGATTTCCGCCCGTAACCTACGGAACCGTAAGTTACGGTACGGTAGGGACGGAATTGCACATAGCGCATACATGCGTGCTGTGTGTTCACGACTGCCAGGAGGTTGTTTGCCATGGCGATTACGGACGTCAAAGAATACGCGCATCTGACCGATGCCGACATCGAAACGTTGGGCCACGAACTCGACGCGATTCGGCGGGACATCGAGGCGTCTCGAGGCGAACGCGACGCCCGGTACGTCAAGAACACGATCCGCTTGCAGCGCTCCCTCGATATCGGCGGTAGGGCCGTTCTGTTCGCCAGCCGCCATCGTCCGGCGTGGCTGGTCGGAACTGCCATGCTCGGGGTCGCCAAGATCATCGAGAACATGGAACTCGGTCACAACGTCATGCACGGACAGTGGGACTGGATGAACGATCCGGAGATCCACTCCACCTCGTGGGAATGGGACAACACGGGTCCGTCGGCGCACTGGAAGCAGACGCACAACTACATCCACCACAAGTACACCAACGTGTTGGGTATGGACGACGACGTGGGCTACGGCCTGCTCCGGGTCACCCGCGATCAGCGGTGGAAGCCCTTCAATATCGGCAACCCCGTCTACAACCTGCTGCTGCAGTTGTTCTTCGAGTACGGAGTGGCGCTTCAGCACCTCGAACTGGGCAAGGTGGCCAAGGGCCGAGTCCCGCGCGAGGAATTCGAGCAGAAGCGGCGCGAAGTACTGGAGAAGGTCGGCAAGCAGATCGGCAAGGACTACGTCCTCCATCCGTTGCTCACCGGTCCCGCCTGGAAGAGCACGTTGACGGCGAACATCGTCGCCAACATGATGCGCAACGTGTGGACCAACACCGTCATCTTCTGCGGTCACTTCCCGGACGGTGCGGAGAAGTTCACCAAGTCCGACATGGAAGGCGAGACGCAGGGGCAGTGGTACCTGCGTCAGATGCTCGGCAGCGCGAATTTCAATGCCGGTCCCGTCATGGAGTTCATGAGCGGCAACCTGTGCTACCAGATCGAGCACCACCTGTTCCCCGACCTCCCCAGCAATCGACTGCGGGAGATCAAGGTTCGGGTTCTCGAGCTCGCCGAGAAGTACGACCTGCCGTACACGACCGGTTCGATCGTGCACCAGTACTTCCTGTCGTGGCGCACCATCGCGAAGCTGTCGCTGCCCAACAAGTACTTGAAGGCAACGAGCGACGATGCTCCCGAGACCGCGTCGGAGCGCAAGTGGGCCGATGCTCCCGCCGGCCTGTTCACCGTCGACCCGGAGACCGGCAAGCGTCGCGGTCTGCGCACTGCAATCGCGGAAACCAAGAAGCGCAAGGGAATTCGCAAATTGGTCGGCAAGGCAGCCTGACCGCCGCCGATTGGGTAGCGAAGCCTGGTAGACACTTTCGGGTGTCTACCAGGCTTCGTTCGTTCGAACGGCTTCGAGAAGTAGACGAACGGCAGCGACGCGTCGTGCCGCGTCCCCGGTGAGGGAGTCGAGGGCACATTCGGGGTCGGCCGGAGGGCCGAGGTGGGTGCACCCACGCGGGCAGTCTTCGATCGTGTCGGCCAGATCGGAGAACGCAGCGACGACGTTCTCGGGGGAGATGTGCGCGAGTCCGAACGACCGGATACCCGGCGTATCGACCACCCAGCCGCCGCCCGGCAGCGGTAGCGCCACCGACTGCGTCGAGGTGTGACGGCCTTTTCCGACGCCCGAGACCACCCCGGTGGCCCGATAGGCATCGGGCACCAATCTGTTGACAAGAGTGGATTTTCCGACGCCCGAGTGGCCGATGAGGGCGGTCACGTCGTTAGTCAGCATCGCGGTCAGTTCAGTGAGGTCCTCGGACTGACCTGCCAACACCACGGGAACGTCGAGATCGGCGAATGCCGCGGTGAATTCCTCGGGGGCGGCCAGGTCGCTCTTCGTCAGGCACAGCACGGGTTCGAGGCCACCGACGTACGCGGCGACCAGAGCTCGTTCGACGAAACCGGTGCGCGGCGGCGGGTCTGCGAGTGCCGCCACGATGAGCAACCTGTCTGCATTGGCCACCACGACGCGCTCGAACGGGTCGGTGTCGTCCGCGGTGCGCCGCAGGACCGTGCGGCGCTCGGCCACGCGCACGATACGAGCCAGGGTGTCGACCTTGCCCGACAGGTCTCCCACTATGTCGACTTCGTCGCCCACCACGATCGGGGTCCGGCCCAGCTCGCGGGCGCGCATCGTCACGACCGGTCGGGTCGGGTCGCCGCCGAGCACACAGCCCCATCGGCCTCGGTCGACCGAGACGACCATTCCTGCTTCGGCGTCGTTGTGTTCGGGTCGAGTCTTGGTGCGGGGTCGAGAACTCTTACCCGGTCGAATGCGGACGTCGGATTCGTCGTATCGACGGGCGGTCAGGAGCCGACCTCGCTCGATGTGGTGGTGGACAGCATTGCGTCCCAAAGCTTCTCGAAGCCCGGAAGGGTCTTGGCGGTGGTGCCGATGTCGTCGACCTCGACGCCGGGGACACGCAATCCGACGATGGCGCCGGCCGTGGCCATCCGGTGGTCGGCGTAGGCGCGCCAGCTGCCGCCGTGCAGCGGTACCGGATCGATCCTGATGCCGTCGTCGGTTTCCACTGCACGCCCACCGAGCCGGACGATTTCGGTGGTGAGCGCCGCGAGTCGGTCGGTCTCGTGACCGCGCAGGTGGGCGATGCCGCGGAGAATCGACGGTCCCTCGGCGAGGGCTGCGAGCGCCGCGACCGTCGGTGTCAGCTCGCCGACGTCATGGAGATCGAAGTCTATGCCGCGCAACGTATCCGGACCCTCCACCGTCAGGGTGCCCGCAGTCAGGTCGACCCGAGCGCCCATCAGCGCGAGGATCTCGCGGATCGCGTCACCGGGCTGGGTGGTCGACTGTGGCCAATTCGGAACGCGCACTCTGCCTCTCGTGACGGCTGCGGCGGCCAGGAACGGGGTGGCATTGGACAGATCCGGCTCGATGATCCACTCGATCGGTGTGATCGGACCCGGGTACACACGCCAGGTGTTCGCGTCGCCACCGGTTTCGGGAGTGTCCACGCGCACTCCGGCTCGCCTCAGCATCTCCACGGTCATGTCGATGTGCGGCATGGACGGAACGGGCTTACCGATGTGGTGGATCTCGATTCCGTCGTCGAACGCCGCCGCCGACAGCATCAGACCGGAGACGAACTGCGAGGATCCCGAGGCGTCGATCTCGACGGTCCCGCCGCGCAGCGAGCCCGTACCGCGCATCGTGAACGGAAGCGCGCTGCCTTCGATCTCGGCACCCACGGCGCGCAGTGCATCGAGGATCGTGTCGAGAGGGCGGATGCGTGCTTGCTCGTCGCCGTCGAACGATACTTCGCCGTCGGCGAGTGCAGCGAGAGGCGGCACGAAGCGCATGACGGTGCCTGCCAGCCCGCACTCCACCGATCCGCCGTGCAGCGGTGCCGG
Source organism: Rhodococcus sp. 15-649-2-2 (assembly GCF_002258645.1). Taxonomy (NCBI): domain Bacteria; kingdom Bacillati; phylum Actinomycetota; class Actinomycetes; order Mycobacteriales; family Nocardiaceae; genus Rhodococcus; species Rhodococcus sp. 15-649-2-2. Next base: position 920,773 of record NZ_NPFM01000031.1, on the reverse strand, counting down.
AGTGACTCGCAGTGTCGTCCTGTCGTCGTCTGCGGCGGTGATGTCGATCCCCAGAGTCGTCAGAGCGTCGATCATGAGGTCGGTGTCACGGCTGCGGAGGGCACCGACGATCGTCGACGGGCCGGATGCGAGGGCGGCGATGATCAGTGCGCGATTGGTGATGGATTTCGATCCGGGCAGTGTGACTGTCGCATCGACGGGTGCGGCCGCGGCGGGTGCTGTCCAATTGCTCACGCGTCCATCTTCGCTCATTCGCGATCAGCGCGCGGCGATGGGAGCGGTTGTGGCGCGGGTGAGCCGGACGAGGTCGGCCGGGGCGAGTTCGATTTCCAGGCCACGGCGGCCTGCACTGCACAGAATCGTCTCGAACTTCAGAGCGGAGTCGTCGATGGCTGTGGGGAGGGACTTGCGTTGGCCGAGAGGTGAAATTCCACCGAAGACGTAGCCGGAGGAACGTTCGGCGGCAGCCCTGTCGGCCATTGCGATCTTTCTGGTGGCCAGAGCGGTCGCCGCGGACTTGAGCGAGAGCATCGTCGTGACGGGAACGATCGCGACGGCCAGCGACCGGTCCGCCCGTTCGACGATCAGGGTCTTGAAGACTTGTTCCGGTCGAACCCCGAGTCGGTCGACGAGCACCCGAGCCGCCTCCTCGCCGTAGGACTGCGCCTGCGGATCGTGCTCGTAGGAATGCACGGTGTGCGCCACCTTGTGTGCCGTGAGCAGCGCAAGAGCGGGGGTCGACGCAGCCATCCGCTGAACTCTAGTTCCAGCGCGGGAACATGGCGGTGCCAACCCGTGTTGTGTAACCACAGATACGGATGCAGGCGGAAGGAAAGACGAATGGCAGTGCTGACCGCGGGACGTCCCCTCGTGTTGAAGGGGGTGATCTCTTCGCAGAAGTCGACTTCGGGCGCGGTAGCCTGGGCGGTGGAAGCTATCGAAGGGATCAGCGTGACAGAAGCCAGCAATCCCGTCGCTCCAGTAGACGACGAGAAGGCGATCGCGGAGCAGAGGGCAGCCGAGACCGGTGTGCAGTTGACCGAGCGCTTCGAGCGCGACGCGCTGCCGATGCTCGATCAGCTCTACGGCGCGGCATTGCGGATGACGCGCAACCCCGCCGACGCCGAGGACCTGGTTCAGGAAACGTTCGTGAAGGCCTACTCGGCTTTCCGGTCGTTTCGTGAGGGTACAAACCTGAAGGCCTGGCTGTACCGGATTCTCACCAACACCTACATCAACTCCTACCGCAAGAAGCAGCGTCAGCCCGCTCAGTACCCCACCGACGAGATCAGCGACTGGCAGCTCGCTGCGACCGCCGAGCACACGTCGACAGGCCTGCGCTCCGCCGAGGTGGAGGCGCTGGACGCGTTGCCGGACGACGACATCAAAGCGGCGTTGCAGTCCCTTCCCGAAGAGTTTCGAATGGCCGTCTACTACGCCGATGTCGAGGGCTTTCCGTACAAGGAGATCGCCGAGATCATGGGAACGCCCATCGGAACGGTGATGTCGCGTCTGCATCGCGGACGCAAACAACTCCGAGGACTGCTGGCCGACGTGGCACGCGAGCGTGGATTCAACCGGGACGGCGCAGTCGACCGGCACGAGCAGGAGGTAGTCCAATGACGGGCACCGGCAACACCGACGGAGACGAGCAGTTCGAGCGACTCGACTGCTCGGCAGTCATCGCGGACGTGTGGATCATGCTCGACAACGAGTGCGACGAGGCCAGCCGAACGCGCCTGCAGAAGCACATAGACGAGTGTGGGTCGTGCTTCGAGGCCTACGGAATCGAAGAGAAGGTCAAGCGACTGATCTCGCGCAAGTGCGGAGGTGACCAGGCACCGGCCGGTCTCCGTGAACGGCTGAGTATCGAGATCCGCCGGACCGTGCTCACTCGGCAGGTCGACTCCGAGTAGCCGAAGACGGGTCGAACGACGACTCACCGAACGACGACTCACCGAACGACGAGGGGCCGAGAAGCATCTGCTTCTCGGCCCCTCGCGGCTTGTGGCAAACCGTCAGCTGTTCGGACGTTTGCCGTGGTTGGCCTTGTTGCCCTTACGAGCACGCTTCTTACGTCCACGCTTTCCCATGATGGGCTCCTCTCGTTTGTTCAGTACAGTCTCCCACGTGTGATTGGCTTACTGTGACGGGCCTGGTCTCCGGTGGGTGTCCAGCGCGGTTCGTGGTGACGTGAGAGAGGGGTTCGCCGATGTCCGAGGACGTTCGCGCGGAGATGGTGTCCACGGTGTTTCAGGTGGTCGTGGCTCGAGGTGACGCGGTCGAGGTGGGTGACACCCTGGTCATCCTGGAGTCGATGAAGATGGAAATTCCGGTGCTGGCCGAGACGGCGGGCACGGTCACGTCCGTGGATGTGGCCGTCGGCGACGTCATTCAACAGGGCGACCTCATCGCCGTCGTGTCCTGAGCCACGGCCGACCGATATCTCGTGTCGACCCTCAGTGACCTGTTGGCCGAGCACACCGACCTCCCGGGCGTTGCGGTCGACCACCTGCAACGTGTCGTGGGGGAGTGGCAGCTGTTGGCCGACCTCTCGTTCGCGGACGTGTTGTTGTGGGTCGGTACCGACGACGTGTCCACCGGAACCGCCGACGTGCTGTGTGTTGCCCAGTGTCGGCCGACCACTGCGCCGACGGTGTTCACACACGACATCGTGGGCACCACGATTTCCGAGTCCGAGCATCCGGATGTGATGGTCGCCCTGCAGCAACGTGAGATCGTCCAGGGCGGCGTCCTGACGCGAAGCGAGAGCATTCCGGTGCGCTGCGGAGAGCACGTGATCGCGGTGCTCACGCGCGACACCAACCCGGCTCAGCTTCGACCGCCCAGTGCGCTCGAGGTGGCCTACCGTGAATGCGCCGACGATCTGTGTCTGATGATCAGCGAAGGAACGTTTCCCACACCGGAGGAGCGCACCGACGTGAACTCGTCTCCCCGAGCAGGCGACGGCTTCATTCGCGTGGACACCGAGGGCCGGGTGGACTACGCGAGCCCCAATGCGCTGTCGGCCTACCACCGGATGGGACTGACGACGGAACTGTCCGGCCGAGATCTCGCGTCGGTCACTCGATCGCTGGTCACCGATCCGTTCGACTCACAAGAGGTTGCCGACCACATTCGGTCGTCCCTCAGCGGCAACGTGGGCCATCGAATGGAGGTCGATGCCCGCGGGGCCACCGTCCTCGTGCGCACCCTCGCGCTTCAGCCCCGTGGGCGGTCGGCAGGTGCTGCTGTGCTCGTCCGTGATGTCACCGAGGTGAAACGACGCGATCGCGCCCTGCTCAGCAAGGACGCGACCATCCGGGAGATCCATCATCGGGTGAAGAACAACCTGCAGACCGTCGCGGCCCTGCTCCGGCTGCAGTCCCGTCGCCTGGAGAACGAGGAAGCACGTACAGCGCTGGCGGAATCGGTCCGTCGGGTGACGTCCATTGCCGTGGTGCACGAAATGTTGTCGATGTCGGTGGACGAGGAGGTCGACCTCGACGAGATCGTCGACCGCTTGGTGCCGATCATGCTCGACATCGCGACGGTGAATCCGCGGGTCCGGGTGGCACGAGAAGGCAAGCTCGGAGTCTTCTCGGCAGAGCGAGCAACACCGCTGGTGATGGTGCTGACCGAATTGGTACAGAACGCGATGGAGCACGGTTTCGACGCCGGATCTGCCGGAGTGGTGAGAATCAGCGCCGATCGCTCCGCGAAATGGTTGGACGTCGTCATCCATGACGATGGGCGCGGGTTACCGAGCGGGTTCTCCCTCGAACGCTCGGACGGTCTCGGACTGCAGATCGTGCGCACTCTGGTCTCGGTCGAGTTGAACGGTTCGCTCGGCCTGCATCCGGCATCGGGTGGCGGAACCGACGCGATGCTGAGAGTCCCTCTGGGGCGTCGCGCACCGCGTGCATGACGCCTCGTCGGTGAACATTGCGTTACGCGGTCGGTGGCCCGTGGCATGGAAAAGGCCCGGTATCCGCTTGCGCGGGTACCGGGCCCTCCGAGTTGCTGCGTATGCGTCCTAGACGGAGCTGCGTGCGCGCGTACGTGCGTTGCGTCGCTTGAGTGCACGGCGCTCGTCTTCACTCATTGCGCCCCATACTCCTGCGTCCTGGCCGGATTCGAGTGCCCAGGACAGGCATTCAGCGGTGACGGGGCACCGAGTACAGACGACTTTGGCATCGGCGATCTGCGCGAGCGCCGGGCCACTGTTTCCCACCGGGAAAAATAGTTCCGGATCTTCATCGCGACAAATTGCCTTGTGGCGCCAGTCCATCCTCTGCTCCTTACCGGGCGCCGAAGCGCCGTTTCGTTTCTCTTCTGTTCACGAGTGGGTAACCAATGTTTCCGCACTGTTGCTTGTGAATGCTTTCACGAACTCAGGTGAAGTCAAGGGATACGCGCGTGACCGTGGTCAAGCTCACTCTGTTAGGCTCGCTTTAGCCTTCTGCGCTCCTTTGTACCCCGAGCTGCCGGATTTCGCTCGTCTTTTCGCAGGAAACTGCCCTTCTGACATCCCTGTGCGCGAGGAACGACCGCGTATCACCTGGTCGGAGCGACGACTTCCAACGCATCGGGAGTGGCGAAGAACTCCGCTTCGGTACGTTCGCCCAAGTAGTCCCCATCCATTTGCAACCCCACCGGCTCGGTGGAAGAAATGCGGACACTGGGGACGTCGTCGATTCGAATCAGCTTGCGCGACTTGGGTTCCGCGCCCTTGGCCAACAACTGTCGCGACACCCGAAGCGTAGGGAACAGGGCAGTCGAACGCATCCCGAACACACCGAGACCCGAATCGAAACCCGTGCCGGGATTGGTGTGCACAGGCCGCTCGTTCAGATAGGTCCACGGACTCGAATTCGACACGAACGCGTAGTGCACCCCTTCGAAGGGATCCTGACCGGGAACCTCCACCGTCAACCGGGCAGGCCGACGCTTGTGCTTGAAGAATTCCTGCACAGCCGACCGCAGATACCGCGTCGCGGACACCGGCTTGCCGTCCTTGCGACCGGCATCGATCGCCCGGCACACATCGGCATCCAAACCCATACCCGCATTGAACGTGAACCAGCGATTGTCACAGTGGCCCAAGCCGATCGTTCGCCGAGCTCGCGCATCGAGCAGGCCGATCAACTGATTGGTCGCCGCCACCGGATCTGCCGCGATACCGAGTGATCGCGCGAACACGTTTGCACTGCCGCCGGGAACGACGGCGATCGGCGGAATGGCGCCGATCGTCACCGCCTGCATCGACGTCGGTAACGGCACCCCGAGCAAACCGTTGATCACCTCGTTGACCGTCCCGTCACCACCGTGAACGATCACCAGACCCATGCCGTCCTCACGGGCACTGCGCGCGAGTTCCGACGCATGGTCACGATGAGTCGTCTGCGCAACAGTGACTCGAACACGACTCGACAACGCATGGGCCAGCAGATCCCGAGCCGCAGCCGTCGTAGAAGTCGCATTGGGGTTGACGATCAACAGCGCACGCACGAGATCCAACACTATCGGGGCCGTTCCGCAGGCTCCACTTGCCTGGTTCCTGGGTCGTTCCGCAGGCTCCAGTTGCCCTCTTCCTGGGTCGTTCCGCAGGCTCCACTCCCGCCTCGAGTGGGTCGTTCCGCAGGCTCCACTCCCGGGTCCTAGGCTGGTCGCGTGCCCACCCCAACACCCGAGAGCATCGCTCCTCCGGCCACCTTCCGATCCGCCGGGGTCCTCGTCGCAGCACAGGGCGCGGCCTCGTTGATTGCCGCGTTCGTTCTACTCGTTCGGGCGGTCTCCGGCGAAGGAGACAACGCTGTCGCCAATGGCTACGGCACCGCCGGTTGGTTCGGAGTCCTCGGTGTCGGAGTCGGGGCTGCGGGCGTCGCACTCATCCTCGGCAAACGCTGGGGCAGGGCCATTGCCACCGTCGTGCAGCTGCTGCTGCTGCCCGTCGTCTGGTCGCTGTTGACCGGGTCGCACCAGACCGTCTACGGCGTCGTTCTCGGCATTGTGGTGACCGGTGTGCTCGTTCTGCTGTTCAGCCCGCCCTCGTCGCGGTGGATGGCAGCCGAATACAGCGACGTCGACGACGAGCTCGGCTGAACCGAACCGTCACCGCGCCGTCGCGGCCAACTCGGCCAACGCATCCTCGGTCAACCGGTACGTGGTCCACTCGTCCTGCGGCTGCGCACCCAACGATCGGTAGAAGCCGATCGACGGGGTGTTCCAGTCCAGAACCGACCACGTCAACCGCGTGTAGTCGTGGGCGACGCACTCGGCGGCCAACGCGGCGAGCAACCCTCGTCCGAAGCCTCCTCCGCGCGCGGCGGGCTGCACGTAGAGGTCCTCCAGATAGATACCGTTGACGCCGTCCCAAGTGGAGAAGTTCAGGAACCAGAGTGCACACCCCACCACGACCCCCTCCTGCTCGGCGACGTGTGCGAACACCGATGGCTGGGCACCGAACAGCGCACGACGAAGGTGCTCGTCTCGAACGGTGCACAGTGACGACGACTTCTCGTACGCAGCGAGCTCGTGGACCAAACCGGTGATGGCGGGAACATCGGCCTCGGTGGCGCGGCGGATCATCGACTGTCTTCCTTTCGAGCGGACGCTGCGGTCAGAATCGAGGGGTGCACGTTGTGCGCGACGAGCTGGCGGAACGAATGCTCGAACCCGAGTAGCGAATACGCGGCAGGCGAGAGCGCGAACCGCTTGCCCTCGGTGATCGGAGCCTCGGTCCAGCCGGCGATGAGCGCGCGGGAGAAGTGGCCGTGACCGACCAATACGACGTCACGGTCGGTGAGCAGTGGTAGGACGACCGAGAGCACCAGCTCCACCCGCACCGCGATGTCACCGATCGACTCACCACCGGGGCACGGATGCGTCCACACGGTCCAGTGCGGAACCGTCTCGTGGATCTGCGTCGACGTGATGCCCTCGTAGTCTCCATAGTCCCACTCCGACAACGCATCCCACGTTCGGTCGACATGTAGGCCTGCCAGGTCGGCGGTTCTACGGGCGCGCTCCCGCGGACTCGAGATCACCAGCGGATCGCGCAACTTCAGCAGCTGCAACAGTGAGCCGGCGTCGACAGCCTGTTGCTCGCCGACGCTCGTGAGAGGGACGTCGGTACTTCCGGTGTGTTTGCCGGCCAGGGCCCATTCGGTTTCCCCATGCCGTAGGAGGACAACTCTGCCGGCCTCGACGCCGCCGTGTGTGGTCATGAAGACGATCATGCCTGTAACCGCGATGTGGCCTTTGTCATAGTCACGCCGGATATGTGTCCGAAAATTCCATTGAGCACAGACCTACCGGCCGGTTACTCTCACTTGAATCTTCGCCGTCGTGCGACTCGGCTCCGAGCCTGCGTGGCCTCGGGACGCCTCGTAGCTTTCGATCACCGATCTGGAGAACCATGACCGACCTGAGCAAGCCCGAGGCGACCGACGCACCGCAGAAGCTCGACGGAGCGCTGTTGAAAATTGCCGGCGTCGTCGTACTCGGCGCGATTATGTCCATCCTCGATGTCACCGTCGTCAGCGTTGCTCTCCGGACATTCACCGACGTGTTCGATACGACGTACGCCAACGCCGCGTGGACGATGACCGGCTACACGCTCGCGCTGGCAACCGTCATACCCCTGACCGGGTGGGCCGCCGACCGTTTCGGAACCAAACGCCTCTACATCACCGCGCTCGTGCTGTTCGTACTCGGTTCGGTGCTGTGCAGCTTCGCCTGGGACATCACCTCGCTCATCGTGTTCCGAGTGTTGCAAGGGCTCGGGGGCGGCATGCTGATGCCGCTGGGCATGACGATCATGACCCGCGCTGCCGGTCCCGAGCGCATCGGCCGAGTGATGGCCGTGCTGGGTGTTCCCATGCTCATCGGCCCCATCGCAGGCCCCATTCTCGGCGGCTGGCTGATCGAGGCAGCAAGCTGGCACTGGATCTTCCTGATCAACCTGCCGATCGGCATCGTTGCGCTTGTTGCCGCTGTGGCCATCTTCCCCAAGGACAACCCGACTCCGTCCGAATCCTTCGACTTCCGCGGCATGCTGATGCTCTCGCCCGGTCTGGCACTGTTTCTCTACGGCGCGTCCTCGGTCGTCGAAACCGAAACCGTCCTTGCCGTGAAGGTGCTGGCTCCGGTTCTCGTCGGCCTGGTACTGATCGTCCTGTTCGTCTTCCACGCGCTCCGTGTGGAGCACCCGCTGATCGACTTGCGACTGTTCAAAAACCGATCGCTGTCCGTAGCGGTCATCACCACGACGCTGTTCATGGTGGCCTTCATGGGCGCGGGCCTGCTGTTCCCCAGTTACTTCCTGCTGCGCGGCGAATCGACTCTGTCCGCTGGGCTCCTGCTCGCCCCGCAGGGCATCGGCGCGATGATCGCGATGCCGATCGCGGGGGTGATCGCCGACAAGACCGGCCCCGGCAGAATCGTGCTCGTGGGCATGGTGCTCATCACCGCGGGTATGGCGGTGTTCACGCAGGTGGGCACCAGCACGTCCTACACGCTGCTGATCGGTGCCCTGTTCGTGATGGGCCTCGGCCTCGGATCGACGATGATGCCGATCATGACGGCGGCCCTGCAGACACTGACCGACGAAACCGTCGCTCGCGGCTCCACTTTGATGAACATCGTTCAGCAGGCCGCCGGCTCGATCGGTACCGCCTTGATGTCGGTGGTGCTGACAGCTCAGCAGAAGCCCGCACTGACCGCCACCAACCAGGCCGATGCGTTCGACATCTCGGCCAGAGCCTTCGGTACCACCTTCATGGTTGCCTTGGTTCTCATCGTCGCCACGTTCGTTCCCGCGTTCTTCCTGCCCCGAACCAAGCATGTGAGCAAGGGGGCGGCGGCACCGATCGTCCTGCACTGACGCGCCCGAGAGGTGCCGAACTCTCGCTCATCCGCAGAATGTAGGCAAGGATCAAAGCCGTGACGACAATTCTTGCGGTAGCGAATCAGAAGGGCGGCGTGGCCAAGACCACCACGGTGGCCTCGCTCGCAGCAGCGCTGCACGCGCTCGACCGACGCGTCCTGGTGGTCGACCTCGACCCGCAGGGTTGCCTGACGTTCTCTCTGGGGCACAACCCCGACAAGCTCGATTCCTCCGTACACGAGGTGTTGACCGGGGACGCCAAGGTGGAGGACGTGCTGATCGAAACGGCGGAAGGAATCGTCCTGTTGCCGGCCACGATCGATCTCGCCGGTGCCGAAGCCCTACTGCTGATGCGGGCGGGTCGCGAATTCGCACTCAAGCGCGCGCTCGCTCCCATACTCGACGACTTCGATGTCGTCGTCATCGATTGCCCGCCGTCTTTGGGGGTACTGACCCTCAACGGGCTCACTGCCGCGCAGTCGGTGTTGGTACCTCTGCAGTGCGAAACCCTCGCCCATCGGGGAGTGGGGCAGCTGTTGCGAACGGTGTCCGAGGTGCAGCAGATCACCAACCCCGACCTGACGCTGCTCGGTGCGCTCCCCACCCTGTTCGATGCTCGAACCACCCACAGCAGGGACGTGCTCGGCGATGTCTCCGACCGATATTCGCTCCCGGTCCTCGCGCCGCCGATCCCGCGGACCGTTCGCTTCGCCGAGGCCAGCGCATCGGGCGCGACGGTACTGTCGGGGCGAAAGAACAAGGGCGCGCAGGCGTATCGAGAACTTGCCGAGAACCTGCTGGCGCACTGGAACGACGGAGCCGAGCTGAAGACTTACGCGCCGGCTGTGTAGCACCGGGCGAACGACGGCCTGATCAGCCCAGAGCGACCACGTCGTCACCGCGCTGCTCGACGATCACATCGCCGATGACCGACGTCTGCACCGGACCGATGTAGTCGCCTCGGTCCACGGGTAACTCGTCGATCGACGCGCCGGTGGTGAGATCGACCACCGCGATACCGTCGGGCACGGGGACGAGAAGCCGGCCGGCCATGACGGCTCCGCTTCCGAGGGCTCCGGGGATGGACCACACGGGGGACAAGCCGGTGGAATCGAGCGCCTGCACCCCGGTACCGGTGAACCAGGTGAACACCGAGCCTGCCTTCGTCGCAGGCGAATTCGGTGAGTCCTGCTCGGGGGACAGGGTGGAAGCGAGGTCGAATTCGGATATCCGCGAAGCCGTGTTGTCGTAGAGTCCGATCCGATCGGGCGCGCCGTTCTCGGCTGGAAGGTACAGCGCGACAACGCTTCCGGTGACGGCAATGACGCGTCCGGCAGTAGGGGAGTCGGGCCCGGGAACGAGTTCGGGCACCACCGTCGACCCGTACTCCTCGGGTTCACTCGCGTCCTTGGGAGCAGGGTTGATCAGAGACAAGCGCGCAGCAGCCTCGCCCGGGCACTGCTCCAGCACGGCTGTCCGCGAGTTCGTCGACGCCGAGGACAGCAGGGTGCACCCGGTTCTCGGCTGACTACCAGGATTGACCGGAGCATCCACGCGACCGTACTCGAGGGTGCGCACCATGTCCGATCGCCACAACTCCATGCGGGTGTCGCCCCTCGACGTCACATAAGTGCCGTCGGACGACAGGCGAACCGCATCGTCGGCGTCGGACGTGCGTTGTGCCTTGCGCTGCCCGGTGGATCCGTCGAGTTCGGTCACCTGGGAGCAACCGCGATCGTCGCGGTAGACCGCGATTGCCGTGTTCCAAGCTGCGACCACCGAGCACAGCGGGAGATCGCGTGTGTAGGACCAGGACTGCTCTCCCGACCGCGGATCACGGCCGAGGACGGAGCCGCCATCGGCAGTGACCACCGTGGATCCGGCGACGACGGGAGCCGGGGTACGCGCGGGATCCGTTGCTGCGCTCGGCGCACGCCACAATTCGGTGAGAGCTGTGGGCACCGACGCTGCCGGCTCGGGCTGAGGCAGTGGCTCCGCGGCGGAAATCGACGTGGTACCGCGGGCGTCGCCGGTCAACCAGGCGATGCTCGCGGCCACGACCACCACAACTGCGATGACGGCGGCGACGACGAGGTCGGTTCTCGTCCGACGTTCTGGAGCCAGCACGAAGGGAGACTACTCCGAAGCGCTCGCAGTCGACGGTCCGGCATCGGCCGAGGATCCACCGGAGCGACGGCGCCTGCGGCGGCGCGGGGCAGTCTTCGTGGCCGTGTCGGCGGACGCCGTATCGGTCGTATCCGACTGTTCGCCAACCGAAGTCGCGGCAGATGGGGAATCGTTCGACGCCGCGGCCGAGCCTGCGGTCTCGCCGCCCTGCCCTGCACGAGTGCGACGGCGACTGCGCGAGCGGCGGGGCTTGGTCGCTGCCGACGATGCGTCCGCGGCTGGCGCTGCCGCGTCGGTCTCGTTGTCTTCCTCCGCCTTCTCCGGGGCGCGCGAGGGTGCCTTGCGCACAGTGCCGGTGGCGTCCGTGGCGATACCGAGGTCGGTGAACAGGTGCGGTGAGCTCGAATAGGTCTCGACCGGATCCGGCATACCGAGATCGAGCGCCTTGTCGATCAGCTGCCAGCGGGGGATGTCGTCCCAGTCGACCAGGGTGACTGCTATGCCGGTGCGTCCGGCGCGGCCGGTGCGACCGATGCGGTGCACATAGGTCTTCTCGTCCTCGGGGCACTGGTAGTTGATGACGTGGGTGACGTCGTCGATGTCGATACCGCGTGCTGCGACATCGGTGGCCACCAGAACGTCGATCTTCCCGGTGCGGAACGCCTTGAGGGCCTTCTCGCGTTGGACCTGACCGAGGTCACCGTGCACGGCACCGACCGAGTAGCCACGCTCGGCCAGCTCGTCGGCGACCTTCTGAGCGGTGCGCTTGGTGCGAGTGAACACCATCGTCGCGCCGCGGCCCTCGGCCTTGAGGACCTTGGCCACCATCTCGACCTTGTCGAGTGCGTGCGCCCGGTACACGTGCTGGGCGGTGCGGTCGTGGACGGCGGAGGACTCCGCTTCTTCGGCCCGGATGTGCGTCGGTTGCGTCAGGAAGGTGCGCGCCAGCGTGATGATCGGGCCGGGCATCGTGGCTGAGAACAGCATCGTCTGACGCTTGTCGGGCACCATGCCGAGGATGCGTTCGATGTCGGGAAGGAACCCGAGGTCGAGCATCTCGTCGGCTTCGTCGAGAACGAGTACGCCGACCTTGCCCAGAATCAGGTGGTTCTGCTTGGCGAGGTCGAGCAGACGGCCGGGAGTTCCGACGACGACGTCGACCCCGTTCTGCAGCGCGCTGATCTGAGCCTCGTACGGGCGGCCACCGTAGATGGAGAGCACCTTGACGGGTCCGTTGGCACCGCTGAGGTACTTGGAGGCGTTCTCGAGATCGGAGCTGACCTGGACGCACAGTTCACGGGTCGGCACGATGATCAGGGCACGCGGAGTGCCGTCGAGCGGGGTGGTGCCGGAGTTGTCCGTGGCGAGCCGGTGCAGAAGTGGAACACCGAAGCCGAACGTCTTGCCCATGCCGGTACGTGCCTGACCGATGAGGTCGTCGCCCGCGATGGCGAGCGGCAGCGTCAGCTCCTGGATGGCGAAGGTGCGCTCGATTCCCATCTCGGAGAGAGCGCGAACGATGGCCGCGTCGACGTTCAGTTCCGCGAACGTGGGAGGTACGTGGGTGTCGTCGAGTTGCGCCGACAACGTCGTGTCGCCGGTCTCGGATTCTTGGTCGATGACTATCTTGCTCAGGGGACTGGCCTTCCTCGTGTCCGAACGCGCGCACAAGGAAGGGCACAGGCCTATTGCCGGCCGAAGTCGATGCCCTCAATCCGATGTGATGTCGCCGTCAGCCTCAGCGCGGCCACGGACTGCGATGTCCGCTGCGGCGAAGCTGTCGAGGCGACCCGGATCAGGTGCGCGCACATTATCGATGACCGTCACATGTTCTTCGGTCCGTTCCATCGGTCCGCGAGCGACGATCGAGCACCATGGTAGCTTGCCGAGCCGAATTCACCATGGTCGGCCGGTCACGGCAGGTACGACGCGCGCCGCGGCGGGGCGTCGCGCACGGGACTACGATTGCCACCCATGGGAGCCCACTCGCCGGAGTCGTCGTCGTCCATAGATGCATCCACCACGCTCGTCGAGCCGGCCGAGCCGGCCATCGCGCACGATCATCCGGGAGTTCCGGACCTGTTCGCGGTACTCGCCTACGGTGAGATCTCGGCCTTCTATCGCCTGGCCGAAGATGCGCGAATGGCGCCGTCGATGGAGGGGCGCGTGGCCCTGGCCAGCATGGCGGCGGCGGAGATGAGCCACTTCGAGACGCTGGAGCGAGCGTTGTCCGTTCGGGGTCTCGACGTATATGCCTCGATGGCTCCGTTCGTGCGCGCTCTGGACGAATACCACGCATCGACCACTCCGTCGACGTGGTTGGAGTCCCTGGTCAAGGCCTACGTGGGCGACGGGATCGCAGCGGACTTCTACCGGCAGATCGCGCACAGCCTCGATCCCGACGTCGCGGAGATCGTGCGAGACGTGCTGGCCGAGACCGGGCATTCGGAGTTCGTGGTCCACGAAGTATCCGAGCGGGTTCGGGCGAGCTCGCAGGACAAGGCGCGGCTGATGCTGTGGGGTCGCCGCCTGCTCGGCGAAGCCATCACCCAAGCTCAGTTCGTGCTCGCGCAGCGAGAGTCGCTGACCGATCTCGTCATCACCGCCTCGGGCGACCTCAACGGAGTGGTCGCGCTGTTCGATCGGATGCAGGAACAGCACTCGGAGCGGATGTCCTCGCTCGGCCTGGACTGACCCGTCCGACGCCGGTGTTCGCCGACAACACACGGCGGTGTTCGCTGACAGCACAGGGCGTCGGCCGTCTGGGCCGACCCCGCTGCACTAGCCTGGCGTGAGCAGAGTTGTCGAGAGTTCGGAGGTTGACCGTGGAGGTCAAGATCGGTGTTTCGGAGAGTTCCCGTGAGCTCGTCGTGAACAGCACGCAGTCCCCGGCCGAGGTCGAAGCGCTCGTGTCGACCGCCTTCGCCGGTAAGGATGGAGTGCTGTCGTTGGAGGACGAGAAGGGACGCAAGTTCTTGATCCAGGCCGCCAAGGTGTCGTACGTCGAGATCGGTCCGTCCGATGCTCGGAAGGTCGGATTCGCGACCTCCTGACACGGCCGGGAAACGCACCACACGCCCCTCACTCGACGTCGAGTGAGGGGCGTGTGGCGTTGAACGGGAAGAGGTTCCTACGGGGCTTGCAGCGGAACGTGCGACAGACCGCCCCAGGCCAGCGACACGGTGGTGTCCACCGCGTCTTCCTTGGATATGGGCCGGTCGGCTTCCAGCCAGTATCGGGCGGTGAACTGGCTCGCTCCGACCAGACCGACGGCGAGCACGCGGGCCCGATACGGGTCGAGTCCCGAGTCGTGCGCGACCAGATCGAACACGGCGTCGACGCACGCCTCGGTCGCCTGCTCGACTCGTGAGTTGACCTGGGGATCGCCCATCAGATCGGACTCGAACACCAGGCGGAAGCCCTGAGTGTCGGTGTCGACGAAGTCGTAGAACGCCAGTACCGCGGCGCGCACGCGCTGTCGGTTGTCGGTGGTCGAGCGAAGGGCCTGGCGAACGCCCGCGATCAACGTGTCGACGTAGCTCTGCAGCACCGCCAGATACAGCTCGAGCTTCCCGGGGAAGTGCTGGTAGAGGACCGGTTTGCTGACGCCTGCGCATTCGGCGATCTCGTCCATTCCGGACGCGTGATAGCCGCGGGTCACGAATATTTCGCTCGCAGCGGCGAGCAGCTGCGCCCGACGGGCATCGCGCGGCAGCCGTGCGCTGCGTCGATTGCCGGTGGTGGCCGGCCGGTCCGAGGACCTCCGGTCGTCGAGATCTGTCATCAATTCCGTTCCCATCCGCGTCGACAACTGCGCTCGTCTTGGTTCGACAGCGAGCGATCCGTCGTGAACTTCCGGCGGGTAGCCATCGGTTCGGATCACTCGTAGCGCAGATCACGGGCAACGATACTCGTGGCGTCCGGCACGGTCGGGATCCTGGGGGACCAGGAACGAATTGCTCGAAGCCGGATCACGTCGAACGGTTTGTTTGTAGGATGTTTCCGTACCGAGAACCCGATAGTTCCGGTCTCGTTGTCGGCGTGCCGAGCAGCGGGCGGTGAGGATTGTGAGATCGTGATCGAGTGACTGACCGAGGCGGGCCGCGTATCCGCGGTGGTGTGCAGTCGGGCGGCGTCGACGACGAGTACGACGATCGGTCGGACGAGTTTCCACGCACGGTGGGTAGTCGCGGTTCTCATCAACCATTGCGCGCGCAGTGGGATCCGACGCAGCGCGAGGTCAAGCAACGCAATCGTCGACCCGACCGCGATGTCCGCAAGCAGAGCAAGATCGGAAAGTTCGCCTCGACGTACGGCTGGCGGGCGTACGCGGTTCCAGTTCTGATCGTGGTCACTGCGCTCGTGGTATTCGATGCCGTGCGCACCGGCGACCCGGTCACCGGCACCGCGGCGCAGTCCACCAACGCCGATCCCGGTTTCGGCGCTCTGAGCTCCGATACGACCTCGGGCACCGGAATCATCGGTGTACCGCCACAGGCGGACGGCAATTTCGCGTCGTCGATCTCCTCGGGAGAACTGCCGGACGGGGGCCCCTTCGCGGTCCAGGGTGCCGGAACGTGGCACACCGTGGCCGGTTCCACCGAGCAGGTGGGACAGGGGACCGAGCGGGTGTTCACGTACACGGTCGAGGTGGAGGACGGTGTCGACACGGTCGGATTCGGCGGCGACGAGTCGTTCGGCCGTCTGGTGGACCAGACACTCGCCAATCCCAAGAGCTGGACGAACGACCCGCGTTTCGCGTTTCGGCGAATCGACCAGGGGGACCCCGACTTCAGGATCTCGCTGACGTCGCAGATGTCCATCCGGCAGGCGTGCGGCTACGACATTCAGCTCGAAGTCTCCTGCTACAACCCGGGCATCGAGCGAGTCGTCCTGAACGAGCCGAGGTGGGTTCGCGGGGCGATCTCGTTCCAAGGAGACATCGGCTCGTACCGCCAGTATCAGATCAACCACGAGGTGGGACACGCAATCGGCTACCAGCAGCACCAGCCGTGCGAGGCCGACGGCGGCCTGGCGCCGGTGATGATGCAACAGACGTTCGGCACGTCCAACGACGACATCGCACGACTGGATCCGGAGGGTGTAGTCCCCATGGACGGCAAGACATGTCGATTCAATCCGTGGCCGTACCCGCGAGCGTGACCGGCTGGGTTTCGGACCAGCTGGGGGATTAGATTCGAACGTGGCGATCGGGGTCACCGGCCGCCGTGTCGAGTCGAGGAGCGTCGCTGCATCGTGGTCCACCTACCTCCCCTGGTCGAACCCGCGGGCGAACTGACGCCCGAGGACGTAGCGCGATACAGCCGTCATCTCATTATTCCCAGCGTGGGAACGGACGGCCAGAAGCGCCTGCGCAACGCCCGTGTACTCGTCGTCGGTGCCGGGGGGTTGGGTTCACCTGCATTGCTCTATCTCGCAGCCGCAGGTGTCGGGACTCTGGGAATCGTGGAATTCGACGATGTCGAACTGTCCAATCTGCAACGGCAGATCATCCACGGTCGTTCCGATGTGGGCCGGGCGAAAGCCGACAGTGCCAGAGATTCGATTCTCGAACTCAACGACGGCGTCGAGGTGACGTTGCACAAGGTTCGACTGGATTCCTCGAACGCGCTCGAACTCTTCGCACAGTACGATCTCGTTCTCGACGGCACCGACAATTTTGCAACCCGGTACCTCGTGAACGATGCAGCTGCCCTGGTCGGCATTCCGTACGTGTGGGGTTCGATCTATCGATTCGAGGGCCAGGTTTCGGTGTTCTGGGATGCAGCACCCGGGGGAGTGGGCATCAACTATCGCGACCTGTACCCCGAGGCTCCGCCGCCGGGAATGGTGCCGTCGTGTGCCGAAGGTGGCGTGCTGGGAGTGTTGTGCGCTTCGATCGGTTCGGTCATGGTGACCGAGGCCATCAAGTTGATCACCGGCATCGGCGAGACGCTGTTGGGCAGATTGATGATCTACGACGCACTGGCAATGACCTATCGAACGGTGCGGTTGACCCGCGATCCGCATCGGATCCCGATCACCGAGATGATCGACTACGAGGCATTCTGCGGAGTTGTTCCGGCAGTCGAATCCGTCGGCGAGGAAGTTACCCCGGTTCAGCTCCGGGCAATGATGGAGTCCGGGCGCGAGGTTGCTCTGATCGATGTGCGTGAGCCGGTCGAGTGGGACATCGTTCGCATCGACGGCGCACGCCTGATTTCCAAGGATCGAATCCTCTCCGGTGCGGCCATGGCCGAGTTGCCGCAGCACGTGCCGATCGTGCTGTACTGCAAAACCGGCATCAGGTCCGCGGAAGTGCTCAGCGCGGTCGTCGGTGCCGGTTTTGCCGACGCGTCCCATCTGCGGGGCGGAATAGTGGAGTGGGCCAAGCAAATAGACCCTGGTTTGCCCATCTACTGAAGCCGTGCGTGTGTGCGCGTCGTCCGCAGTGATGCAGCGATCGGCGGTAGCGTGGCGAGCGTGAGCTCTGTCGAACCCCCTCAGCACGTGATCTCTACGTTCGGGCTGCGCGATGTCGAGCCGGCACCCCTCGGCGCGGACTGGGACGGAGGGTGGCGTCTGGGTGACGTCGTGCTGTCTCCGGTGGCCGACCACGCCCGCGCGGCCTGGTCGGCCAAGGTACGCGAGACGTTGACGGTGGATGGAGTTCGACTCGCTCGCCCGGTGCGCTCCACCGACGGTCGGTACGTCGTGTCGGGCTGGCGCGCAGACACGTTCGTGGCCGGCGAACCCGAGCCCCGGCACGACGAGGTGGTCTCGTTGTCGTTGCGTCTGCACTCGGCGACGGCGCAACTGGAGCGTCCCCGATTCTTGGTTCAGCCGCCCGTTGCGCCGTGGGCAGATGTGGACGTGTTCGTCGCAGCCGACAGAGCGGCGTGGGAGGCCGTCCCCCTCCGATCGGCGCGCGGAGCAGGCGCACCCGAGCCGTCCTCCAGTGACGGGAAAAGCAGTCTCGAGTTGGTCAAACAGCTTGCGACACTGCGTAAACCCGTCGAGTCGCCGGATCAACTGGTACACGGCGACCTGTTCGGAACGGTGCTGTTCTCGGGCAGCGACGCACCCGGAATCAGCGACATCACGCCGTATTGGCGTCCCGCGCCGTGGGCCGCCGGAGTAGCGGTGGTGGATGCCCTGTCCTGGGGTGACGCCGACGACGGTCTGGTGGGTCGCTGGGACGATCTACCCGAGTGGCCACAGATGTTGCTGCGCGCGTTGATGTTTCGTCTCGCTGTTCACGCGCTCCATCCGCGTTCGACGTCCGAGGCCTTTCCGGGTCTCGCACGAACAGCAGACCTGGTGCGCCTCATTCTGTAGATTCCGATGCGCGAGCGAGTGGTTCGGACAGTTCGTGGAACAGTGATCGAGCTGCATCCGACGCACGATCGGCGTCTCCGTCGATGACGGCATGGACGAGTGCGGTGTGCTCGGCGACGTAGTCGTCGTCGTGTTCGATGGCATGGTGGCGCATGGCGTCATGGATCACCGGCAGCAGTGAGTCGTAGAACTCCAGATAGATCGCGTTATGGCTGGCTGCGACGATGGCGCGGTGGAGGCGCGCGTCGATCCGGACGGCGTCCGCCAGTGGGGTCTCGTTCGACCACGCCGCGTTGCGATCCTTCAGCGCGCCCAGCATGACTCGGATGTCCTCGTCGTCGCGTCGGTCGGCGGCGAGCGCAGCTGCAGTGACCTCCAGGGTCTGGCGGAGTTCGGTGACGTCGCGGTGCCGGGCGTCCGAGAAGTACTTGCCCAGGGTGCCGCCGAGGTCGGAGCAGGTCATGACGAAGGTGCCCGAACCCTGCCTGCGCTCGACCATGCCGGCGTGCACGAGAGCTTGGACCGCTTCGCGAACAGTGTTGCGACCGGTCCCGGTGATTTCACACAATTCCGGCTCGGTGGGGATGCGGGTGCCCACCGGCCATCTCTGCGACGTGATCTCGTCACGCAACTGTGCGGTGACCTGGGTTATCAGGCTCGATCGCTGGACCTGCCGCACGTGGGCTCCTCGGACTGTGAACGTTTCGCCGTCGATAGTAATGCTTTGCACCCGATGATCCGGTCATCCTATGATTACGCGGTGAGTGCGCCTACCGTTCCCGATACCCGCCTCCGCAGTACCTCGCTCGTGCGCGGTCGAATTCTCGTCTTCTCTGCGATCGTGCTGTCTGCGCTGACACTGCGCGCCGCCGTGACCTCGATCAGCCCGCTGTTCGGCAGGATCGGCACCGACCTCCAGTTCGGCTCCACGGTGATCGGCCTCGTCGGTATGTTGCCGCCGGCGATGTTCGCCGTGTTCGGTCTGGCGACGCCGTTTCTCGCCAAGCGGACCGGGCTCGAGCGAGCTGCACTGCTCGCCATGACTCTCACCACCATCGGTATGGCCACTCGGGCGTTCGCACCGAACACCGCGTCGTTGCTCGCGCTGTCCGCAATAGCCCTCGCAGGCATGGGTATCGGAAACGTCGTCATCCCGCCGTTGGTCAAGCGGTACTTCTCCGACCGCCTGGCGGTGGTGAGCACCATCTACATCTGTGCCTTGCAGGTCAGCACCATGGTCCCGCCTCTACTGGCCGTTCCCGTCGCCGACGCCCACGGTTGGCGCGTGTCCATCGGTGTCTGGGCTGTCGTCGGAGTGGCCGCCGCCGTGCCGTGGCTCGGTGTGGTGGTGGCCCGTCGCGGCCATGACGAGAAGGACATCTCGGCCGAGGCCGGATCCTCGGCGGTGCACGCGCCGCCGAGCGGCCGAATTCATCGATCGTCGCTGGCGTGGGGAATGGTGATGATGTTCGCGATGACGTCGCTGATCACCTACGCGATGCTGACGTGGCTGCCGACGCTCCTGATCGACGCAGGCATCGGCGAAGCCTTGGCCGGTGCGTCCGTTGCCGCGTTCGGTGCAATGGGATTGATCACCTCGCTGGCCGCTCCGACTCTCTGTGCGCGCGTGAAGAATCCGTACGGCATCGTGGTCGTCGCGGCCGCGTGCTACCTCGGTGGCTTCGCAGGACTGCACTGGTCTCCGGCTGCCGGAACCGTGGTGTGGGTGTGCCTCGTCGGGCTCGGCACCATGACCTTCCCGATGTCGCTGACGCTGATCAACCTCAGGACGCGCACCCCGGTCGGATCGTCCTCGCTGTCGGGGTTCACCCAGGGGCTGGGTTATGTGGTGTCCTCGACCGGTCCGATCCTGTTCGGGCAGCTGCACACGCTGTCCGGTGGATGGGGACTGCCGCTCGTGCTGCTGACCGGGTGCGTAGCGGTTCTGCTCGTCGGAGGATTTCTGTGCTGTCGACCGAGGATGCTCGAAGACACCTGGTGACGTTCGGCGAACGTCGACGCTTCAGCTCACGTCGGTGCTCGACGGCGCGTGAGACCAAGTTAATCAACGAGTCATCGCGCGCAGCGCCGCGGCAACATGGCTTTCCTATGTTCGGTTCACACACCGATCAGGAGGCCACAACGTGACCAGCCTTTCTCGCAGCGCTTCGGCAGACGCCGGCTCAGCCACCACCACGACGGTTCCGCCCGGAACAGTGCCCGTTTCCGTGAACCATCACATTGCGCACTGGAATTCCGAGGACGTCGAGGCCTGGGAGGCCGGTGGCAAGCAGATCGCCAAGCGCAATCTGATCTGGTCGGTCGTCGCCGAGCACGTCGGTTTCTCGATCTGGTCGATCTGGTCGGTGATGGTGCTGTTCATGCCGTTGTCGGTCTACGGCATCGACGCGGCGGGCAAATTCTTCCTCGTGGCCGTCCCCACTCTCGTCGGCGCAATCCTTCGGATCCCGTACACCTTCGCCACGGCCAAGTTCGGTGGGCGGAACTGGACCATCTTCAGCGCTCTGGTGTTGCTGATCCCGACCGTACTGACGATGTACTTCATGCTGAACCCGGCGTCGTACACCACGTACATCATCGTGGCGGCGTTCGCCGGCGTGGGCGGTGGCAACTTCGCATCCTCCATGACGAACATCAATGCGTTCTATCCCCAGCGCGAAAAAGGTTGGGCGCTCGGCCTGAATGCAGGCGGTGGCAACATCGGCGTGCCCGTCATCCAGCTCATCGGGTTGCTCGTCATCGCCACCATCGGCAACACCGCGCCCGAGATCGTCTGCGCCGTGTATCTCGTGTTCATCGCGATCGCCGCCGTCGGTGCCGCGTTGTACATGGACAATCTCGACAACCAGAAGACCAACGGACGCTCCATGATCGACGTGCTGAAGTTCTCCGATGCGTGGTGGATCGCCTTCCTCTACATCGGTACCTTCGGCTCGTTCATCGGCTTCAGTTTCGCGTTCGGTCAGGTGCTGCAGATCAACTTCCTCGCCGGACTCACCGACGGGGCCCCGGCAACCCCCGCGCTGCAGGCACAGGCGTCGCTGCAGGCTGCTCAGATCGCCTTCCTCGGTCCATTGCTGGGATCGCTGTCGCGGCCCTTCGGAGGCAAGCTCGCAGACAAGATCGGCGGCGGCAAGATCACCCTGTACACGTTCGTGGCCATGACCTTCTCCACCGGAATTCTGGTCGCGGCCAGCACCTGGGACGACTCGACGCCCGGAGCGGCCAGCGGCACGGTCATGGTGCTCTTCGTCATCGGATTCATTGCACTCTTCTTGCTCTCGGGTCTGGGCAACGGATCGGTCTACAAGATGATCCCCGCGATCTTCGCCGCGAAGTCGGTTCAGCTTCAGGGCATGACGGTCGACGAGCAGCAGCACTGGTCGCGCAAGATGTCCGGCGCTCTCATCGGTATCGCCGGTGCGATCGGCGCGCTGGGCGGCGTCGGAATCAATCTGGTTCTGCGAGCGTCGTACTCGGGCACTGCGAAGTCCGCGACCACCGCGTTCTGGGTGTTCCTCGGCTTCTACATCGTGTGCGCGATCGTCACCTGGGCGATCTACCTGCGCAAGACCAGCTCTGCCGACGCTTCGGTAGCCGTCTGACGCGCTCTGGTTGAACGGACGAAAAGCTCTGCACGACAACGCAAATTCGGAAGGACCCGCAATGAAGAACGCGGTAGTGGTAGGTCATGGAATGGTCGGGCACCGGTTCGTCGAAGCGTTGCGCGCGCGCGACGAGGCGGCAGAGTGGAAGGTCACGGTCCTCTGCGAGGAAGCGTTGCCGGCGTACGACCGAGTGGGCCTGTCGTCCTACGTCGGTGCCTGGGACCACAAGGAACTGGCGCTGGCGGGTAACGACTACCCCGGTGACCTTCTCGTCGAGATGCGCACCGGAGTGCGTGCCGATCGCATCGACCGTGATCACCGGACCGTCGAGACCTCCGCGGGCGACTCGGTGGAGTACGACGCGCTCGTGCTCGCCACCGGGTCCTATCCGTTCGTGCCGCCGATCCCCGGGCACGATCTACCTGGCTGCTTCGTCTACCGGACCCTCGACGACCTGGACAAGATCCGGGCCCGAGCGGACGCAGCGGGCCCCGGTGCCGTGGGGGTCGTCGTCGGCGGAGGTTTACTCGGTCTCGAAGCGGCCAATGCACTGCAGAAGATGGGCATGACCCCGCACGTCATCGAGTTCGCTCCACGATTGATGCCGCTGCAGGTCGACGAGGGCGGAGGCGCGCTGTTGGCTCGTCTCGTCACCGAACTCGGGCTGAACGTCCATGTGGGAGTCGGTACATCGTCAATCTCCGAGAACGACAGCGCCGGCCTGACGGTCGAGCTGAGCGACGGCAGCACGATCGACGCCGCTCTGTTGGTGTTCTCCGCCGGTGTGCGTCCCCAGGATCGGCTGGCCCGCGAGAGTGGCCTCGAGGTCGGCGAGCGCGGCGGCATCATGGTCGACATCGGTTGCACTACATCCGATCCCGCCGTGTTCGCGATCGGCGAGTGTGCCGCGGTCGAGGGCCGATGCTACGGCCTCGTTGCCCCTGGATACTCGACGGCAGAGGTGGTGGCCGACCGATTGCTCGGCGGCGCAGCGCAATTCCCCGGTGCCGACATGTCCACCAAACTCAAGCTCATGGGCGTCGATGTCGCGAGCTTCGGCGACGCGATGGCGGCCACTCCGGGTGCTCTCGAGGTGGTGTTCAGCGATGCGCCCAAGGGAACGTACGCCAAGCTCGTCGTGACCGACGACGCGAAGACCCTCCTCGGCGGCATCCTCGTCGGCGACGCCTCCGCGTATTCGCTGCTGCGTCCGCTCGTCGGACGAGAATTGCCCGGCGACCCCGGAGCCCTGATCTCACCGGCAGCCGAACAGGTCGGTATCGGTGCGCTGCCCGACGACGCCGAGATCTGCTCCTGCAACGGCGTGAGCAAGGGTGCCATCTGCTCGGCCATCGCCGACGGAGCGTGCGATCTGGCGGCCGTGAAGAGTTGCACCACCGCGGGCACCACCTGCGGCGGATGTCTGCCGTCCATCAAGTCGTTGCTGGCCGCATCCGGGGTAGTGCTCTCGAAATCGTTGTGCGAGCACTTCTCTCAATCCAGGGCCGAGCTGTTCGAGATCGTTCGGGCAACGAACACACGCACCTTCTCGTCGCTGATCGCCAAGTACGGCAGCGGAACCGGTTGCGACATCTGCAAGCCCGTCGTCGCGTCGATCCTCGCATCGACGTCTTCGGATCACATTCTGGACGGCGAGCAGGCCTCGCTGCAGGACACCAACGATCACTTCCTGGCCAATATTCAGAAGAACGGCACGTACTCTGTGGTGCCGCGGATGCCCGGCGGCGAGTGCACGCCCGAGCAGCTGATCGTCATCGGCGAGGTCGCGCGCGATTTCGGGCTGTACACCAAGGTGACGGGCGGACAGCGCATCGATATGTTCGGTGCCCGCGTCGAGCAGTTGCCTGCTATCTGGAAGCGCCTCGTCGACGCAGGCATGGAATCGGGCCAGGCATACGGGAAGTCGCTGCGCACGGTCAAGAGCTGCGTCGGTTCCAGTTGGTGCCGGTACGGTGTCCAGGATTCGGTGGGGATGGCCGTCGACCTGGAGAACCGCTATCGAGGGCTGAGGTCCCCGCACAAGATCAAGTTCGGGGTATCGGGCTGTGCGCGTGAGTGCGCCGAGGCCCGCGGCAAGGACGTCGGAATCATCGCGACCGAGGGTGGCTGGAACCTCTACGTCGGCGGAAACGGCGGGCAGTCACCCAAGCACGCCCAATTGCTGGCCTCGAATCTGGACGACACCACGTTGGTCAGCTACATCGATCGGTACCTCATGTTCTACGTGCGCACCGCAGACCGACTGCAGCGCACCGCGCCGTGGCTCGAATCGCTCGACGGGGGACTCGATCATCTCAAAGCCGTCGTATGCGACGACAGCCTCGGTATCGGCGCAGAACTCGAAGCCGACATGGAGCGCCACGTCGCCGGCTACAAGGACGAGTGGGCCGGCGTGCTCGAGGACGACGAGAAGCTCGGTCGATTCGTCTCGTTCGTCAACGCACCGGCCGAGGCCGATCCCACCATTGCGTTCGACGACTCCGGAGCACGCAAGATCCCCGTGCTGATGGGAATGCCGCGCGTCGGTGCCTAGGACCGACCCCGGCCTGACATACGCCAGGTCACGAAACTGAGTGCATGTGCACAGGTGAGTAATCGCGACTTAACGGCCCAGAAACACTGACAACGTGGAATAGCTGACCAGGAGGTACGCCATGACTGTCATCGACTCACGTACAGCGGTACCGAACGACATTGCTCGTAGTTGGACCCCGGCCTGCACGCTGGACACGCTGATTCCGGGGCGCGGGGTAGCGGTGCTCCTGCGCGGAGGCACGCAGGCGGCGTTGTTTCTGCTCGACGACGGACGACTGTTCGCGGTGGGCAACATCGATCCGTACGGACGCGCAGCGGTGATGTCGCGCGGCCTCGTGGGTGACCGCGGTGGCGAGCCCACGGTCGCATCACCGTTGCTCAAGCAGGTCTTCTCCTTGGTCGACGGGCGCTGCCTCGACGATGCGGAGGTCGGTCTCGGATCCTTCGAGGTCTCCTGCGTCGAGGGTGTCGTGCTCGTCCGCGGCGGCTCTACGTGAGCGAAATCGCCGGGGCAGGAACGCCTCTGGCCGGGTTCACCGTCGGGATCACGGCGTCGCGTCGGGCCGAGGAATTCGCAACTCTGCTCGAGCGGCGGGGAGCAACCGTGATGCATGCCCCCGCGATCCGCATCATCCCGCTCGCGGACGATGCCGAGCTGGAACGCGTGACCGCGGCGATCATCGCGCATCCACCCGAAATTACCGTCGCCACAACAGGCATCGGATTCCGAGGCTGGGTCGAGGCCGCAGACGGATGGGGGCGGGCAGAAGAACTCGGGTCTGCGCTCGGGGCGTCCCGGTTGCTGGCCCGCGGTCCCAAGGCAACGGGTGCGATCAGGGCCGCCGATCTCCGCGAGGACTGGTCGCCCGCCTCCGAATCCTCCGCGGAGGTACTCGAGCATCTACTCGCCGAAGGGGTCGAGGGCAAACGTATCGCCGTGCAACTGCACGGCGCGACGACCGAATGGGAGCCGATCCCGGACTTCTGCGAGGTACTGCGCTGTGCCGGAGCCGAAGTGGTTCCGGTGCCGGTGTATCGCTGGACGGCCCCCGACGACCAGGGTCCGATGGACCGCATGATCGAAGCCGTCGTCGTCGGCGATCTCGACGCACTCAGCTTCACCTCCGCGCCTGCGGTGGCCTCGATGCTGATGCGCGCCGACGAGAACGGGGTGCTCGAACCCCTGTTGCAATCGATGCGTACGCGGGTGCTTCCGGTGTGCGTCGGGCCGGTGACGGCAGCACCCCTCGAACAACTGAACGTGGCCACCACGCAGCCGGCGAGAGCGCGTTTGGGCGCTTTGGCGCGGCATATCGCCGAGGAATTGCCGAGGCGGACCGGTCGTCTTCATGCAGGCGGACACGTGGTGAGTGTGCGCGGCCGGTGCGTCGTGGTCGACGGTGAAGTGCGACCGGTGTCGCCGGCCGGAATGGCGTTGATGAAGACACTCGCTCGCAATCCTGGACGCGTCGTCTCCCGGGAAGACTTGCTTGCGTCCTTGCCCGGTGGTGGAGGTGACACCCACGCGGTGGAAACAGCGATGACCAGACTCCGGTCCTCTCTCGGCGCGCCGAAGGCGATCCAGACCGTGGTCAAGCGTGGGTATCGGATCGCACTCGATCACGTCGAAACCGAATCGGACTGCGATTCCGAGGAGCCTGCCGTGCACGCGCGTGTGGCCGTCGTCGAAGGAGGGAAGTACTGATGACTCCGACTCCGGTGTTGGTGGCACACGGCACCCGAAACCCCCGTGGTGTCGAGATGATCGCCGCACTTGCCGATGCCGTGTCGACGCAGATCGGTGCCACTCGCGTGGCATTCGTCGACGTACTCGGACCGTCCCCGGCCGAAGTGCTGCGCGACACCCCCGGGTCGGCGGTCGTGGTTCCGGCATTCCTGGCGTCGGGCTATCACGTCCACTCCGACGTACCGCGAGAAATTGCCGAAAGCGCTCATAGCTCGGTCGCGGTCACCCGTGCTCTGGGACCGGACCCCGTACTCGCGGAGGTCATGCTCGATCGGCTACGCGACACCGGTTGGCGCACAGGCGATTCGATCGTGCTCGCCGCCGCAGGGTCGTCCGACCCCCGAGCGCTGGCAGAACACGTTCGAGCAGCAGCGATGCTGGCCGACGTCGCGGGGGTCCCGGTACGCATCGGGTACGTCGCCACCGCTGTCCCCACCGTGTCCGAGGCGGTGTCGGCTCTCCGAGAGGAGGGACATACTCGAATCTTCGTTGCATCGTATCTGTTGGCGCGCGGGCTCTTTCACAATCGATTGGCCGACGCAGGTGCAGACGGCGTCGGTGAGCCGCTGGGGGTCCATCCAGCAATCGTGGATCTGGTGGTGGCCCGCTACTTCGAGGGCGTCCGATCGCTGGAGAGCGGATCGCTCAGTACGGCAACGGAAGGATGGTCACCGGTTCGTCGGCGCTGATCTCGGCCGGAACCAGTGCGAGCGCATCCCGGCCGACCAGGTGAGCCAGATGTGCAGTGCGTACCTCGGTATCTGCCCGCCAACGCGTGCCGTCGACGGTGACGGGGACGAGGCGAGGGACTGCAGATCGAACGTCCGCGGCATTGGACAACAGACCCATTCGTGGTGGACGCACCGTTCTGCCGGTCAATGCGTCGACGATCGCCGGAGCCGTCAGCAGTGCCGTTCCGACGGCCGCCAGGGGGTTGCCGGGTAATCCGAGTACCACTGTGCCGTCGGGCAGCGCCGCAGTGATCTGGGAACCACCGGGTCGGACACGCATCCGGCCGACGATGGGCTTCGCATCGAGCAGTGCGAGTGTCGAGCGCAGTTGATCGGCGGCACCGCCTCCGGTGGCTCCGACCACGACGACGACGTCCAGGCCCTGCGTGCGAGTCAGGACGTCTCGAAATTCCGTCGCCGAGTCGTCGAGCAGTCTCACATCGACGACCGCGATGCCGCAGTGCGACAGGTACTCCGGCAACACCGATCCGAGAACGTCTCGGGTCTCGCCGGGGGCAAGCGGTCCACTCGATCGAATCTCGTTGCCGCTGATCACTATTCGACCACGAACTGGACCGCGCACCGTCACGTCGAACACTTCCGCGCTGGCGGCGAGAGACCGTACCGCCGCATCGATCGGAGTTCCCGCGGCGACCAGCTCGGTGCCCGGCAGCCAGTCCTCGCCGCGTCGACGTGTGTCGTCGGACTCGGGTGCGGTCGACGGTCGACGCACCGACCCGTCCGGATCGTGTGTCACGTGCTCGTCGCGCACCACCGACGTCGCTCCGGGCGGAAGCGCAGCACCGGTCGCGATGCGCACCGCTGTTCCGGCGGTGAGTCCGGCGATGTCGACACTTCCTGCGTACGCGATGTCGGGCCGCAGCGTCCACGGCCCGGAGCCGCAGACGGCGTAACCGTCCATCGCGGAGATGTCGACTGCCGGCAACGCGGTCTGGGACACGAGGGGTTCCGCGAGGACGGTTCCGGCACTGTCCTGCAGCGGAATTCGACGGACAGGTAGGGGAGTGAGGCTGCTTCGAATGCGCTCCAATGCGTCGGCGACCTCGAGCGTCTGCGACGGCTGCGCGGCGAGGCGAGCGGCCAGAAGGTCGGCAGGGGTGTCGCAGTCCTCGATATCGGGAAGTGCGATGACCTGATGATCGATCGGAACGATCCGGCGCATCGGTGCACCTTCTACCGAATCCAGCTGTGCCACAGCGGAACGCAGTGCGGCGTGCTGCCACACTCCCAGCAGGAACTGTGTGCGCCCCGCGCTGTCGCGAGCGAATACTGCATGTGCTGCGGAGTGTGCGATGGAATCGATCAGGGATCCTATCGCGGCGGAGTCGAGACGTGGAATGTCCGCCGCGACGACGGCCACCAGATCTGCAGTGTGTTCCGAGTCTGCACTGTCATCGAGGGATCGGAGTCCCGCGGCGAGGGCCGAAACGGGCCCACCGCCGGCAGGCGACTCACGGGTCTGGACAACGTGGTCCGCCACCCCGGCGCGTGGTGGACCCACCAGAACCGTTCTGCGGCAGTTCGATACGGCGTCCACCGCGATGTCGACCATTCGACGGCCGCCGACGGTCAAGGCCGGCTTGTCGACCTCCTGCGGCGACGTCGAGTGCTCGGGATCGGCCATCCTCGATCCGCGACCGCCGGCGAGGACGATCGCATCGCAGACCGGCGTCACGGTGCGAGCGCTGTCATGTCGGCAGAGGCACGTTCTGTAGCCGAACCTGCCCGCGTGCAATGATCTTTCCGCTGTCGGAGGCGGTGATCGTGACCAGCCACAATTGCTGAACACGGCCCTGCTGCAACGGTTCTGCGAGAACGTCGACGCGTCCGCCCTTGCTCGCGCGGAGAAAGTCGGTGCCGTTGTGCACTCCGACCGCGAACTCACCGCGATCTTTCACCGCCTCACTTGCACCGATGCTCGCGGCGCTCTCGACAGCGGTCGTGTAGACCCCGCCGTGTACGACTCCCCACGGGGTGAAGTGCTCGTCCGTCAAGTCGATGTGACCTGCCACCCGGGTGCCCGAGACCTCGTCGACGACCAGTCCGGCAGAGGCGACGAAGGTGCTCGCCTTCGACAGTGCGAACTTCGCCGTGGGGCGTGGATCGAATTGCCCGAGCCCGTGTCTGATGTTCATCCTCCGAGGTTAGTGGTCGGCTCGAGCGGCGATGGGAGCGCCCCGAAGTCGAATCGAATCGACTTCAGCGGCACTCTGCCGTCGTGGACTGCCACTCCTTCGCTGCGCAGCGTCTCGAGCTGCCGGGTGGCGAGGTGCGGGGCGGGCCTGCCACTGGCTCCGAGGACGCGATGCCACGGGAGGTCGGCGGAGTCGGTGCGCATGATCCATCCCACGATGCGTGGACTCGACAGGTCGGCAGCGGCCGCGATGTCTCCGTACGTGGCGACGAATCCCGAGGGAATGGACGCGACCAATGCGCGAACTCGCTCGACCTGGTCTTCGGTGATCGGGGCCATCTAGAGCACGGATCGCACCAGCTCGGCCACCTCGACCGGCTTGGCCTGGCCGACCATGTGATCGCAGTCCAGTTCGACGGTGCGCAGGTTCTCACCGAGTTTCTCTCGCAGTGCAGCAAGGAACTCGTCGGTGACATAGGGAGGTTCGACGCGCATGGCCCGAACCACGATGGTCGGGACGCTCTCGGCGGGTACCACGATCGGACGAGCGAGCTCGCCCCACGTCGCAACGATCGCCGGAATCGACATGCGCCACGCCACCTTTCCGCCGTCGGCGGGAACCAGGTGGTCGGCGACCTCGCGGTCGAGCAACTCGGTGGGTACGTCCGCCCACGCCCCGTGGATCTTCTCCGATCGCGCCTCGTCGGCGTCGGTGTAATCGGGTGACTTCGCGGTGGCCTCGGCCACCTCGAGCAGCTCCTCCGGTGGCAGAGCGATCGCGGGATCGAGCAGCACCAGCGCCCGCACCGCGTCCGGGAATCTCTGCGTGAGATGGACGGCCAACGCGCCGCCGTACGAATGTCCGAGCACCACTA
Source organism: Rhodococcus sp. 15-649-2-2 (assembly GCF_002258645.1). Lineage (NCBI taxonomy): Bacteria > Bacillati > Actinomycetota > Actinomycetes > Mycobacteriales > Nocardiaceae > Rhodococcus > Rhodococcus sp. 15-649-2-2. The sequence goes on along the minus strand of NZ_NPFM01000031.1, from coordinate 890,725 downwards.
CCGGGCCGCGCGCGTGGGCGTCCAGTACGGCTTTGAGAGCCGTGACCTGCGCGTCGATGTCCCAGGGCGGCGTGGCCGGGGAATAGCCGTGGCCGATCAGATCAGGAGCCAGAATTCGAGCTTCGGGCAGGTGATTCTCGGCGAGATCCCACCAGCGGGCACCATGACCGGTCACACCGTGAACGGCGAGGATTTCAGGACCGTCTGCGGGTCCGAACGTATGCAGATTCAACTCGGGCACGTCGACCACTATGCCGCATGGCGTGCCGCCGCGGATTCTGCCGGTCCGGTGCGGGCGCCTCGGTACTGAGGCGAGCGTTGTCGGTGGTCCGTGATTGCATCTGTACTCATGAGCACGGACGGCAGGCACGGCGCGACGGTCACCCTCGTCCGTGCACCCAAGGTGGCTCGGCCCGCCCGCACGTGGGTCGGCGCGGCTGCTCGGCTGTTGTCGTCACGACCGGATTCGGCGGCGGAGGCGGCGCACGGCGCACCCCGGTGGAATCCGTGGCAGATACTCGGTGGCCCCGGAACGGGTAAGACATCGCTCGTCGCCGACTACGCAGTTTCGCGCATCGTCTCCGGGGACCCGGAATCGGTTCTGGTGCTGACACAGTCCAAACGGGCGGCAACCGCGGTGCGCGAGGTGATCACCTCCGGCCTCTTCAGTGGAGACCACGCGCTGAGAGCGACACGTGAGCCGTTGGTACGGACGGTGCACTCCTATGCCTTCGCGGTGCTCAGGCTCCAGGCGTCTCTCTACGGCAACCCGCCACCGCGGCTGCTGACCGGTGCCGAACAGGACGCCGTGGTGCGCGAGATGCTGCGCGGCGACCTCGAGGACGGTGCCGCGGAATGGCCGGATCGGTTGCGTCCGGCGCTCGGCACCTCGGGGTTCGTGACGGCGGTGCGGGACATGATGCTCAGGTCCGCCGAACGCGGAATCGGGCCGGAAGACCTCGTCAAACTCGGTCGCAAGCACGGCAAACCCGAGTGGGTTGCGGTCGGGCGGTTCGCCGCTCGGTACGAGCAGGCCATGTTGCTGCGCGGGGCAGTGGGCGTCGAAGCTGCGGGAGCCACGGCACCTGGTCTGGATGCCGCCGAGCTCATCGGTGCCGCGCTGATGGCGTTCGCCACCGACCCGGAACTGCTCAGCAGTGAACGTGCCCGCATCCGCCACCTCGTCGTCGACGATGCTCAGCACCTCGATCCGCAAGCAGCACAATTGGTTCGGCTGATCGGTACCGACACCGAATCGACCGTCGTCGCGGGGGACCCCGATCAGTCCGTGTTCACTTTTCGTGGTGCCGATCCCACATTCGTGGCCGACCTGGTCGAGGTGAATTCGCCACGGCGAGTGGTGCTGACGCGCAATCACCGGTCCGTGCCGGAGGTTGCCGAGTTGACCGACATCGTGGCGAGGCGTCTGCCCGGGCTGGGTCGGCACCGGTGTCCCGAGCCGGTGGCCGTTGCCCGATTCGGCAACCCTGCGGGGCGGGTGCATGTCGCGTCCTCGCCGGCCAAGGAAGCCGCGATCATCGCCGACGCCATGCGGCGAGCCCATCTGATCGACGGTATGCCGTGGTCCGAGATGGCCATCGTGGTGCGGTCGGTGCCGAGGACCGTTGCACCGTTGCGCCGGGCACTGCACGCAGCAGGTGTTCCGATGGTCACGCCCACTTCCGAGCTTCCGCTGCATCGCCAGCACGGCGCGGTGGGTCTACTGCTGGTACTGCGTGCGATCTCAGATCCGACCTTCGACGGTGAAGATGCACTGGCATTGCTGTCCGGGCCGATCGGCGGAGCCGATCCGGTTGGTCTACGTCGACTGCGTAGGGGCATGAGAAGACTCGAGCTCGCGTCGGGCGGTGAACGCGACTCGGCCGAACTTCTCAGGGGCGTCCTCACCGACGATTCTCGTGGAAAGAGCGGTTGGATCGGCGGACTGTCGGATGTGGAGTCCGCGCCACTGCGCAAAGCCCTCGGCGTGATCCGAAAGGCGAGGGCGGTTGCCCGGACGGGTCGCGGTGTCGAGGACGTGTTGTGGGCAGCCTGGCAGGCATCGGGTCTCGAACGTCGGTGGGCCGGCGCGTCCGCGTGGGGTGGCTCGGCCGGTGCCCAGGCGGACCGTGACCTCGATGCAGTGGTTGCGTTGTTCGATGCGGCGGCAGCATATGTCGACAGACTGCCGCGGGCACAGATCGGCGGGTTTCTCGATTACATTGCGCAGCAGGAGATTCCGACTCTGAACTCGCATCGCGCCACGGTTCGGGCCGACGCCGTCACCCTGCTCAGTGCGCACTCTGCTGCGGGTCGGGAATGGGAGCTCGTTGCGGTGGCCGGGGTTCAGGAAGGTCTGTGGCCGGGGCTCCGAGCGCGCGGAAGCCTCCTCGGAACCGACACACTGGTCGACCTCGTGTCCGGAACGTTCGACGCCGGAGCAGCACTCGACGGGCGTCTGTCGAAATCGGCACCCCTTCTCGCCGAGGAGCGCACGCTGTTTCTGGTGGCGTGCAGCCGCGCTCGATCGACTCTGCTCGTCACTGCCGTCGATTCCAGTACCGGCGATGCCGACCTCGTTCGTTCCCGCTTCGTCGACGAACTGCGCGGGGTGGACGTCGACGGCGAGTCCCTCCTTCCGCTCGAAGCGCCCGAGTCCGCACATCGGGTGTTGGCGCTGCCGATGCTGGTTGCCGAGCTGCGCAGTGTCGTGTGCGATCCAGTCGTTGCCGAGCAGGATCCGGACAAGCGAGCCCGAGCTGCTCGCCATCTGGCCACTCTCGCCGACGCCGGTGTCCGAGGCGCGCATCCGGACGAGTGGTTCGGCGTGGCGGGGCTCAGCACCGACGCGCCGTTGTGGCAGCTCGGCGACGGTCCGGTGCCGTTGTCGCCGTCGACGGTGGAACAACTCACCACCTGTCCGCTGCGGTGGATGCTCGAACGTCACGGCGGCAACGACGGCACCAACACCCATGCGGTCACCGGCACTCTCGTGCACACTCTCGTCCAGGCAGTGGCCGGTCGGATGCCACCGGAGCAACTTCGTCGTGCTCTCGAAACAGCATGGGATGCAGTTGATCTCGGTTCGCAGTGGTACTCGCGGCATGAGCTGGATCGAACCGGGGCCATGCTGGAGACATTCGAGAGTTGGCTGCACGGCAGTCGAGGCGAGCTCACCGAGGCCGGAGTGGAAGTACAGGTCGACGGCGTCCTCGAAGCGCGGTCCGAGAACGAGCCGGCGGTCGCGTTGCGTGGACGTATCGATCGACTCGAACACGACCCGGACGGTCGGCCGGTGATCATCGACGTCAAGACGGCGAAGACCGTCATGTCGAAGGAGGACGCACGTAACCACCATCAGCTGGCCACCTACCAAGTTGCAGCTGCAGCCGGTGCGATCGAGGGCGAGCCTGCGAGCGAACCCGGCGGGGCCCGGCTGGTGTTCGTTGCCAAACCGCACAACAAGGACGGGGCGACTCAGCGCGTACAGGAAGTTCCGACACCGGAGAAACTCGAGGAGTGGCGGGACACCGTGCACCAGGCAGCGTCGGCCACGCAGGGGCCGACATTCGAGGCGCGCGTGAACGACGGCTGCAGGCACTGCCCGGTCAAGTCCAGTTGCCCGGCACACGAGACCGGCAGGCAGGTGACCGAGCAGTGACGACACCGACGAAGAAACGGACCGGTTCGGTGCGGGTGTCGCCGGTCGAGCTCGCCCGGGCACTGGGCCAGAAGCATCCGCCGACCGACGAGCAGGCTGCGGTGATCGCGGCCCCGCCCGGCCCGATGCTCGTGGTGGCAGGAGCGGGGGCGGGCAAGACCGAGACGATGGCCGCCCGTGTGGTGTGGATGGTGGCCAACGGTTTCGTCGACCCGGACCAGGTGCTCGGCCTGACCTTCACGCGAAAGGCTGCGCAGCAATTGACGTCTCGGATCAGGGCGCGGCTGGCTCGGCTGGCCGGATCCGATCTGGTGCGCGCACTCGATCCCAGTCTGGCACTGCGTGAACGGATTCTCGGTGCCGAGCCCGAAGTGAGCACGTATCACTCCTACGCAGGCCGACTGCTCACCGAGCACGGATTGCTGCTGCCGATCGAACCGTCCGCGACACTGCTCTCGGAAACCGAACTGTGGCAGCTGGCGCACCGCGTCGTCAGCACCTGGGACGGCGATCTGGACACCGACCGAAACCCCACGTCGGTGACCGAGGCGGTGCTGGCGCTCTCGGGCCAGTTGGCCGAGCATCTCGTCGATCCCGATGAGCTGCGCCAGGCACACGTGGAGTTGGAGAAGCTGGTGCACACGCTCGGGCCCGGCCCGCGACAACGCGGCGGCCCCACCAAAGAGTTGCTGAACATCCTCGACGCGCAGCATCAACGAATCGGGTTGTTGCCGTTGGTGGAACGGCTGGGCCAGACTCTGCGCCGAGAGGGCGCTCTGGATTTCGGCTCGCAGATGTCGATGGCGGCGCGGGTCGCGGCCGAGCATGCTGAGGTGGGAACAGCCGAACGGCAACGTTTTCGGCTGGTACTGCTCGACGAATACCAGGACACCGGGCACGCTCAACGCGTCCTGCTGTCGTCACTGTTCGGATCGGGCGGCGACCCCACGTTGGCGCTGACGGCGGTCGGCGATCCGATGCAATCGATCTACGGCTGGCGCGGTGCCTCGGCAGCGAACCTGCCACGGTTCGCCACCGACTTTCCGCAGGCCGACGGTGGTCCAGCCCCTCGACTGGAACTACTCACCAGTTGGCGAAATCCGCCCGAGGCGCTGACTCTGGCGAACCTGATCACCGATCCTCTGCGCCGCGTCGGTGTTCCGGTGCCGACTCTGCGGGCCCGTCCCGGAGCTGTTCCCGGAGACGTCCGAATTGCCGTCACCGAGACCGTTCTGGGCGAACGCGAGTGGATTGCCGACCGGATCGCGGGGGAGTACCGCTCGGCCCTCGAGCAGGATCGGCCGCCGCCCACCGCTGCAGTTCTGGTGCGACGCAACGCCGATGCCGAACCCATCGCAGAGGTACTGCGCAGCCGTGGGTTACCCGTGGAGGTCGTCGGGCTCGGCGGATTGCTGCACGTTCCCGAGGTGGCAGACATCATCGCGATGCTGCGACTGGTCGCCGACCCGACTGCCGGCAGTTCCGCGATGCGCATCCTCACCGGTTCTCGGTGGCAGATCGGCCCGACGGATCTTCGGGCACTCTCCCAGCGCGCCCGAGAACTCGAGATCCGCAGCGGGTACGGCACCGCGGGTCGGGTCGACGACCCCGAGGCGTTGGACGCCGCACTCGGCAGCGCACTGCCCGGCGAGCAATCCGAGCAGGCGGGCCTGGCAGACGCCATAGCCGATCCGGGTCCGGACGACCGTTACTCGGAGGCCGGCTACCGGCGGATCGTCGCGCTGGCGGGTGAACTGCACCTGCTGCGCGACCGAATCGGGCAACCGCTGACGGAATTGGTCGGCGACATCGAGCGGATCATGAACATCGGTGTCGAAGCGCAAGCCCGCACACCGATCGGTACCGACGGGGCAGTCGGCCGCGAACATCTGGATGCGTTCGCCCACGTGGTGGCCGATTACGCCGACAATCCCACCGCCACGGTGACCGGATTTCTGTCGTTCCTCGCTGCTGCGGAGACGGTCGAGGACGGCCTCGCTCCAGGCGAGGTCGAGGTCGCCCCACATCGAGTTCAGGTGCTCACTGTCCACTCCGCGAAGGGACTCGAATGGGAGGTCGTGGCCGTGCCGCACGTAGCGAAAGGCGTGTTCCCGTCCTCGAACGCGTCCTCGACGTGGCTCGGAGCCATGGCCGAACTACCGCCGTCGCTGCGCGGTGATCGCGCGCTCGACGGCGAGGGCTCCGAGGGCGTTCCGGTTCTCGAGCTCGACCAGCTGTACAACCGGAAGGACCTGGAGGATGCAGTAAAGAACCACAAGGATGCGCTCGCCCGCCGCCGGCTCGCGGAGGACCGGCGGCTGTTCTACGTGGCGCTGACCCGAACCGAACGGGTGCTGTTGGTGTCCGCGCACCACTGGGACCAGACGTCGACGAAGTCGCGTGGGCCATCGGAGTTTCTCGACGAATTGCACAGGCAGGTCAGCGGATCCGATGACGCCGCGGCTGTGATCGAGCAGTGGGCCCCGGCTCCGGAGGACGGAGTGCAGAACCCACTCGGGGCTGTGCCGCACACGGCGTCCTGGCCGCGAGACCCGCTCGGATCCAGACGTGGTGCGGTCGAGAGCGGTGCGCGGGAGGTGCTACGCGCACTGGCAGATGGCGATGCGGCGCAGCGCAATTCGAGTGAGAACACGGACGACCCAACCCTGACCGACCCGGAGAACTGGGCTGCCGATGTCGAGACCCTGCTGGCGGAGCGGGCAGCAAGGTCGGTCGCGGGAGTCGACGTGGCATTACCGGGCAACCTGTCGGTGACGCAGTTGGTGGACCTGGCCGCAGATCCCGATGGCCTGGCATCGCGACTGCGCAGGCCGTTGCCGTTTCCTCCGAACCCATTGGCGCGCAGAGGAACTGCATTTCACGCCTGGGTCGAGCGGCGGTTCGGTGCAACCCGGTTGCTCGACCTCGACGAGTTGCCGGGCTCGGCCGATACCGGTGCGTCGGCCGACGTCGACCTGGAAACGTTGCAGCAGGCGTTCCTGGACTCGGAATGGTCGCTGCGCAGCCCCGTCGAGGTGGAGGTCCCGTTCGAGACGTCCGTGGCGGGCACGGTGCTGCGCGGTCGAATCGACGCCGTGTTCGCGGACCCCGACGGCGGCTGGACCGTCGTCGACTGGAAAACCGGTGCAGAGCCGACGGCGTCGGAACAGCAGGCAGTGGCGATGCAACTCGCGGCCTACCGATTGGCGTGGGCCGAGCTGATGTCGATCGGGCAGGCCGAACCGGTTTCGCTGGACCGCGTTCGCGCGGCGTTCCACTATGTCCGTAGCGGCCACACCATCTCGCCCGAGAACCTCCCGGACGCAGCAGCTTTGGCCGAACTTCTGGAGGGTCCGGCCGTGTCGACGCCGATCGACGCTACTGCGCGTTCCGACGAGCCTTCAGAGCCTCGGTGACCAGCGGGATCTGCAGCGGCAGACGGGCGATCATGGCTGCTTTGAGCGCCGGTGAAGTCTTGGAGCTCTGCACGTACTTCCATGCGAGGTTGATGTTGGCGGGGAAGACGGCAACGAACAGAGCGGCCGCGAGTGCGCCGCCGAGTCGGCGGGTGCGAGGCGTGGCAAGTGTTGCGGCCACCGCGAGCTCGGCGACTCCCGATACCTGGGTGTACGTGCGAGCCGAACCCGGCAGTGCCGTCGGAACCTGCGCGTCGAAGAACGTCGGGGTGACGAAATGGAGAATGCCGGCTCCGGTGAGCAGTCCGGCGAGGCGCAGTGCGGCTGCCTGACTTGGTCGCTGTGTCATGCACTTACCGTGCCACATCCCGAGTCGTCGGCACAGATTCGTTGTGTGGGGTTACGCTGCGTGCCGTGAATGATCTCGACTTCTGCGCACACTTCGGTGGGCGACGTGGCAGGTAGGTTGCGTGCGCGCCTGAGCGACAGTGGCGCGCTGACCGACAAGCCCGACTTCGCGCTCGTCGGAGTGCTCCGAGTCCCGGAGCTGGAATCGAGTCCGTGGAGCGCGATCTACAAGCGGGTGCTGATGGCGCTCGGCATCCTGTTTCTCGCTGCGTTCGTCGTGTACCTCGACCGTGACGGTTACAGCGACAACCAGAACGGCGAGCTGTCCTTCCTGGACGCGTTCTACTACGCGACGGTATCGCTGTCGACAACGGGATACGGTGACATCGCGCCGATGAGCCCGTCGGCGCGGCTGGTCAATATTCTTGTCATCACACCACTTCGGGTCCTGTTCCTCATTCTGCTGGTCGGAACGACGCTGTCGGTTCTCACCGAGCGGTCCAGGCAAGCATTCAAAATTCAGCGATGGAGACGCAGCGTGCGCAATCACACCGTGGTCATCGGTTTCGGCACCAAGGGCCGAACCGCAGTCGACGCGATGCTCGGAGACGGCGTACCGGCGTCCGACATCGTCGTTGTCGACACCGATCAGACGGTGCTCGATGCCGCGTCGGCTCTGGGCTTGGTCACCGTTCACGGCTCGGCGACCAAGTCCGACGTGCTCAGACTCACCGGGGCCCAGCATGCGTCGGCCATCATCGTGGCGACCAACCGAGACGACACCGCCGTGCTGGTGACTCTGACCGCCCGCGAGATCGCTCCCAAGGCCAAGATCGTCGCGGCCATCAGGGAAGCGGAGAACACCCACCTGCTGCGTCAGTCCGGTGCAGATTCGGTGGTCGTTTCCTCCGAGACCGCGGGCCGCTTGCTCGGCATCGCCACCTCCACACCGTCCGTGGTGGAGATGATCGAGGACTTGTTGACGCCGGAGGCGGGCTTCGCGATCGCCGAGCGCGAAGTCGAGCGCGACGAGGTGGGCGGCTCGCCGCGGCACCTCACCGACATCGTGCTCGGAGTCGTGCGGGGCGGCAAACTCTTCCGGGTCGGCACCCCGGAAGTCGATGCCGTCGAGGCGTCCGATCGCCTGCTGTACATCCGTCGTGTGGGTGAGTAACGAAGTCCGAGTAGGGTTCCGAGCGTGCCGACATTCCACCTCGCTCACCCACCTCGCCTCTCCCGGTCACCGCTGAACAGGGCCGAGGAATTACGCCGAGACACCGCCGCACTCGCAGCAGGCTGGTCGACCGGCCGACTACTGAACGTGGACGGCAGAGGCAGATTCGGCGTGGACGAGGACAGCTTGATCCTCACTCCCGCCGTCGATGTTGCACCGGAACCCACCGCTGATGCGGTCTTTCTCGGAATCCACGGGGACCGGCACGTATGGACCAGGCGGGTGGAGGTCCTGGAGGGCACGCTCGGCGACCTGCGTACCGACGGTGATCGCCTGGACAGCACTGCACTGTCGATGGTGACCGGTGCGCTGGCGATCCTCAATTGGCATGGGAGCGCGCAGTTCAGCTCGCTCGACGGCGCTCCGTCGGTTCCGTCGAACGCGGGGTGGTCTCGCACCAGTACGTCCACCGGCCACGAGGAATTTCCCCGCACCGATCCCGCAGTGATCTGTCTGGTCCACGACGGCGGCGACAGAGTGCTGCTGGCACGCGCACCGGCCTGGCCCGAGCGGCGATTCTCGGTTCTGGCGGGTTTCGTCGAGGCCGGCGAATCCCTTGAAACGTGTGTGGCACGGGAGATCAAGGAAGAAGTGGGCCTCGACGTCTCCGACATCGACTACCTGGGTAGCCAGCCGTGGCCGTTCCCGCGGTCGGTGATGATCGGGTTCTCGGCTGTCGCCGACCCGGAACAGCCGTTGCTTTTCCAGGACGGCGAGATCGCCGAAGCCCACTGGTTCGATCGAGCCGAGGTTGTCGCGGCGCTGGAGCTGGGCGACTGGGGATCGGACTCGACCTCCCGATTGCTGCTCCCCGGTTCGATCTCGATCGCGCGCGGAATGCTCGAAGCGTGGGCGGCCACGGTCTGACGCTCGATCAGAGCGACAGCGCGCGCTTGACTTCGGCCAGACCGGGATTGGTTGCAGTCGAGCCGTCGGCGAAGAGGACGGTCGGCACCACATGGTTGCCGTTGTTGACGCTTCCGACGAAGTCGGCGGCTTCCGGGTTCTGCTCGATGTCGATCTCGGCGTATGTGATTCCCGCCTCGTCGAGCTGGGTCTTGAGTCGGCGGCAGTAACCGCACCACGTGGTGGAGTAGACGGTGAGTGCGGCTGGGGTCTGCGGAGTGTTCTCGGTAGTGGTCACGACAAGAGTCAACAGGAGCACCGACCCCATTGTTCCGGCAGGTTCAGGCCCGGGCGGAACTGTCGGTGCGCACTGACACAATGGACCACATGGCTGACGACGCGATGACCACCGGACTGGATCCGGAGCAATCCGCGGCCGTACTGGCTCCTCGTGGCCCGGTGTGCGTTCTCGCCGGTGCAGGCACGGGCAAGACCCGCACGATCACTCGACGCATCGCGCACCTCGTCTCGGCGGGGCATGTGTCCTCGGGGCAGGTACTGGCGGTGACGTTCACCGCTCGCGCTGCCGGCGAGATGCGCGGCCGCCTGCGCGAGCTCGGGGTCGGGGGAGACGGACCTCCCGTGCAGGCCCGTACGTTCCACGCCGCGGCGATGCGGCAACTCAAATACTTCTGGCCGCAGGTCGTCGGAGACACCGGCTGGCAGCTACTCGATCGCAAGTTCGCCGTTGTTTCGCAGGCGGCCAATCGCGCCGGAGTGTCGACCTCGACCGACGCGATCCGCGATCTCGCAGGTGAAATCGAGTGGGCCAAAGGATCGTTGATCGCGCCCGAGGATTATCCGCGTATCGCGGCCAGCAATCGCCGCGACGTGCCGATGGATGCCGCCAAGGTCGCGGCCGTCTACGCCGGGTACGAGGAGCTCAAGTCCCGAGGCGGTGACGGCATGTTGCTCGATTTCGACGACCTCCTCCTGCACACGGCCGCAGCTCTGGAAGAGCACTCGTCGGTGGCGGACGAATTCCGCGAGCGGTACCGCTGCTTCGTCGTCGACGAATACCAGGACGTGACACCACTGCAGCAACGGGTGCTCGACGCCTGGGTGGGCGACCGCGACGATCTCACCGTCGTCGGCGACGCGAACCAGACGATCTATTCGTTCACCGGCGCGTCTCCTCGATATCTGCTGGACTTCTCTCGCAAGTACCCCGAGGCCACCGTGGTTCGGCTCGAACGTGACTACCGGTCGACGCCGGAGGTGGTGTCGCTGGCGAATCGTGTCATCGGAGCCGCTCGCGGGCGTATCGCCGGCACCCGTCTGCAATTGATCGGTCAGCGGGAGTCAGGGCCCGAGCCGGAGTTCTTCGAGTACGACGACGAGCCGGCGGAGGCCGACGGCGTGGCGCGGGCGGTCAAGAGGTTGATCTCCAAGGGGGTCGAGCCGGCCGAGATCGCGATTCTGTACCGCATCAACGCTCAGTCCGAGGCACACGAGCAGGCGTTGACCGAAATGAAGATTCCGTATCAGGTGCGCGGCGGGGAGGGCTTCTTCACCAGACCCGAGGTGCGGCAGGGCGTCAACGCCCTGCGGCAGGCGGCCGGTCGGGACGATCTACCCGACGGCGCGCAGTCCGGCGACGGTCTGACGGCTCTGGTGCGGGCTGTACTCGCACCGCTGGGCCTGACGGCAACCGAGCCGACCGGTGCGCAGGCCCGCGAGAAATGGGCCTCGTTGGGCGGCCTGGTGCAACTCACCGAAGAACTTCTCGTGCACGAGCCGGACCTGACCCTCGAGAAACTGCTGGGGGAGCTCGCTGCACGTGCCGAAGCGCGGCATCCTCCGACTGTGCAGGGTGTGACGCTGGCGTCCTTGCACGCGGCGAAGGGGCTGGAGTGGGACGCGGTGTTCATCGTCGGCCTCGCCGACGGAACTCTGCCGATCTCGCACGCGATCGGTAACGACCCCAGCGCCAACAACGAGGCCGCGATCGAGGAGGAGCGCAGACTGCTTTACGTCGGTGTTACACGCGCCCGGGTCCACCTGCATCTGTCCTGGGCGCTCGCCCGCAACGAGGGTGGGCGCAAGTCCCGCCGGCGGTCCAGGTTTCTCATCGGTCTCGTGCCCGAGGATTCGCCCGCCTCGCGTATCGCGGCCCCCGCTGCCAAGAAGTCCGGACCCAAGTGCCGGTTGTGCGGAAAGCCGTTGATCGGGACGTCTGCGACCATGCTCGGTCGATGCGAGAGTTGCCCGTCGAACGTCGACATCGCCCTGCTGGACGCCCTGAAGTCATGGCGACTGGACAAATCCCGTGAATTGAAAGTGCCGGCATACGTGGTGTTCAGCGACAACACGCTCACTGCCATCGCCGAGCAGCAGCCGCAGGACGAGCGGGGACTCGTCGCCATCCCCGGAATCGGAGCCAAGAAGTTGGAGCGGTTCGGCGAAGACGTACTCGCAGTCGTGCGCGCTACGGACAGCTGACCGGGCGGGTATAAAACGCCGAGAAACTGCTGGTCAAAAATAACTTGTGCAGATATCGGCAGGGGGCTTAGTCTGTTTCACGTGCCGCGGGAGATCGCGCACTGTCCAATCCGCCAACGAGACCAGAACAGGAGCTGAAAGAAATGATCAACACATTCCACGCCGCCGTTGCCGATGCAACCGTCGCGTTCAGCCCTGTCCTCGGCACGGCAGCTGTCGGAGTTGCCCCCCTCGGCACTCATGCCGCCGCCGCAGGCTCTGTTGCGCAGACGTGGATTCGTTCCTCCGCTTTCGGCCCCATCGACGAGTCCGCCTACGCGGCCTCGGGGTCGAATTCCGCCCAGGTTGCCCTGGCACCAGGAGCGAAAGCCGTTGCTCAGGCAGCCCGACGTCACCGCGCACCAGGCGCGTCCGTGCTCGACAGCAGACACCGACTTCACAGTAGGTAGACGCTTCGAAAGCCCACCAGGCCACGGACCCGCACAACGCGGACCGTGGCCTTTGTCGTTCAGGTAGTACCTCTATCCGAACGTGAGGCCGACATGGTTCGCATCACCCCTCGAACCGACAACGACGCCGCACGAAAAGTAGAGGAGACCGACGTGTCAACCGCCACGATCCGGACGACATGCCGAACAGAGTCCGAAAGTGCCTACGCTGCAAGGTGTTCCACCGAGCTGGGCTCGACCGAATTGGCCGAGCTGCAGCTGTCCGTACCCTGCCGAGCGGCGAACCCCGACATGTGGTTCGCCGACACCCCTGCCGAACTCGAGCAGGCAAAGGCGCTGTGCGCTCAATGCCCCATCAGGCGTACCTGCCTGGATGCGGCATTGGACCGTGCCGAGCCCTGGGGCGTATGGGGCGGGGAGATCCTCGATCAAGGAGTGGTCATCGCCCGCAAGCGTCCTCGCGGACGACCACGTAAGAACGCAGCATGATCTCCGGAACGGATGCCCGGCGTCACCGAATCGTTCAGTCGGTGAAGCCGGGCATCCACTCGGTGAGGATTGCCATGTACGGCGCGTAGGCGTCGAGCTGAGCGCAGATTCCCACCAGTCCACCGAGAACGCGGAAGATCATCACGTATTCGGCAGGCATGTTCAATGCTCGAACAGTGCGAAACTGAGCACTGTTGAAATCTGCGGCAGTACCCGCGGCCTTCTGCAGCCACGCGCGGGTGAAGTGGAACGACTCGGTATGGATCGGGTCGGTGAAGGGACGCAGGTAGTCCGCGATTTCTTTCTCTGTCACCGTTCGGCCCGGCACCACGAAACCGCTCTCGGTGAACAACACCACGAGTTCGTCGAATTTCTCGTCGCGCGCGAGGGAGACCATCCGGCCGAGAACCGGTGGAAGACCGTCGGGCATCGGAGCGCACGCACCGAAATCGATGACGCCCATGCGCCCGTCCTCGAGCATCATGAAGTTTCCTGGATGCGGGTCGGCGTGCAGCAACTTCGCCCGAGCGGGTGACACGAACGCGAACAGGGCAAGTAGCTCGCCTGCCCGGTTACGTTCCTCGGCCGTTCCGTTTGCAATGACGTCGGCCAACGGTCGACCCGTCATCCATTCGCTGACAACGACTTTGGGCGCACTGGCAACAATTTTGGGTATCGCGAATTGCGGATCGCCCGCGAACTCCTTGCTGAACACCCGCTGATTCGAGGCCTCGATACGGTAGTCGAGCTCGTCCTCGGTGCGGGCAGTGAGCTCCTCGAGTACCGGCTTGACGTCGGTGCCCGCGAGCACAGTGCTGAACAGGTTCGCGAAACGCGACAGAGTCTTGAGGTCGGAACGCAATGCATCGTCCGCACCCGGGTACTGAATTTTTACTGCGACGTCCCGTCCGTCCGACCACGTGGCCCGGTGCACCTGGCCGATGCTCGCCGAGGCGATCGCAGTGTCGTCGAAATCGAGAAAGCGTGATCGCCACGCCGTTCCGAGTTGTTGATCCAACACTCTGTGGACCGTCTTTGCCGGCATGGGCGGACCCTGCGCCTGGAGCTTGGTCAGCGCTTCCCGGTACGGCTCGGAATACTCCTCGGGAACGGCGGCTTCCATCACCGAGAGCATCTGCCCCAGCTTCATGGCACCGCCCTTGAGCTCCCCGAGAACGGAGAAGAGCTGTTCTGCAGCTTTGGCGGCCATGTCCGCATCGATCTCGTCGCGATTTCCGCCGGCAAGCTTCTTGCCGAAGCCCACAGCGGCACGGCCCGCCATTCCCAGTGGAATGCTGGCCAGTTTTGCAGTACGAGTCGATCCACGGCGCGGTATGTCAGACACAACTCCATCATGGCTGAACCTTCCGACAATTGCTCGGACCGGCCCGTATCGGCCGAGGTGACCGCGTCCGGTCAATGCCAGCAATCACAGTGCGGATGCTTGGACCACAGTCTTTTGTGCACCGTGGTTGCACGTGCTGCGAGATCCAGCTCCATCGTGCAGTCGGCGGTTTCGGGCATCGACGCGTCGGAACGGCCGATGAGGGGTTCGAGCTGAGCGAACGCAAACGCGGCCGTGGCCAGCACCGTCGCGCTGCTGGCCTGGCCGACAGTGCCGAGGAGCTGAGCCGACAGATGCGGCCACTCGGGATCGAGGTCGCAGCGAGTCAGATCTGCGCAGCGCAGGCAACTCGTTCGGCCGGGCAGTACGAAGGGGCCGACCACACCCTTCCCGTCCCGCAGCCGCACCTGAAGATGTGGGATGCGGATACGCACCAGATCGGTCACCAACCGAGGCTCGGCGACCAGATCGTCGGCGAGTACGACGATGTCGTAGGTCCACGAATTCACCGCCGACTGTGGGTAACGCGTCGGCGTCAGGCTCGACCGGCTCACCTCGGCGGCGGTCCTACTCAGGCCCGAGGCCAATGCGTCCGACAGCGGACCCCGCCCGACGAGGTGGATGGTCCGTACCGTCCCCGGCCGGTCCGGCGTACTGTGCTGCGACCCGGCGGGCCCGCTCGTGCCGTGCATCAGCAACCCGGACTCCTCCAACTCGCCCAGCATCGCCGATGTTCGATTGGCGGACAGCCCCAATGTCATTGCATGACAGACGATATGAGGCCTCGAACGGCCTGCGGCGAGGAGCCGGAGCAGCTCGAGTATCGAACCCGGCTCGGCACCGGGAGGCGGAGTGACGACAACGCTGGTCTCGGGGCTCCAGCCCAGTTGAACGGTGCCGTCCCGTCGAGGCAGTATTGCCACCGCAGGATCGAGTCGAACGGTCGGTGTGATCATGGAACACACTCTGACAGCGAACACTCCCGTGAACGCCCGCCCGAGGCACGTTATCCACAGGGTGGCTGTGCCTCCGAGCAGGCGTTCGACCGAGAAGTGGAACTCGTCCGAAATCTACTGGGTCAGCTTGTGGATGAACCCTTTTCGGGATCACCGTCGGTGCTCTCGTCGCCCTTGCTCTCGTCGTCCTTGCCCGCGGCCTGTTCGGCTTCCGCGCGTTCTTTGGCCTCCATCGCCTCGAGCTGTGCGATCGGGTCGTCGAAGTTCGAGGTTCCACCACCGACGACGCGGTCGATGAACGCCGCAGGGTTGTCCAGGTCCGAGGAGTCGGGCAGCAGGTCGGGGTGGGCCCACACTCCGTCGCGTCCCTCGATGTCGGCTGCGGCGAGGAGTTGGCGCCACAGCTCGGCTGCCTCGCGAACCTTGCGTGGTCGCAGTTCGAGGCCGACCAACGTGGCGAAGGTCTGCTCGGCCGGGCCACCCGACGCCCGACGTCGGCGGATGGTCTCGCCGAGTGCCACAGCCCCGGGCAGCCGGTCGCCCAGCGCAGCCGCGACCACGGTCTCGACCCATCCTTCGACCAGGGCCAGAAGTGTCTCCAGACGCTCGAGCGCATGCTTCTGCTCCGGCGTCGTCTGTGGCTCGAAGGCACCCTGCTGCAGGATTGCTTCGATTTTCGACGGATCGGTCAGCGCGGACGGGTCGAGGCCCGCTGCTGCCTCCTCGATAGCCGAGAAGTCCATCCGGATCCCGCGCGCGTATTCCTCGACTGTGGCCAGAACCCGTTGCCGCAACCACGGAATGTGGCTGTATAGCCGCTGGTGTGCAGCCTCCCTCGCCGCGAGGAACACCAGAACCTCACGCTCGGGCTGCTCGAGACCCTCACTGAACGACGCGATGGCCGACGGCAACAACGCCGCCGTGCCCGACGGTCCGAGCGGTAGGCCGATGTCGGTCGAGGTGAGTACTTCCTTCGAGAGTTGCCCGAGGGCCTGACCGAGCTGCGAGCCGAAGGCCATTCCGCCCATCTGCGTCAGCATGCCCATCATGGGCCCGGCCATCTGCTGGGCCTCGGCGGGGAGGCCGGATGTCCACATACCCGAAATCTGCTCGGCGACCGGGTCGCACAGTCGCTTCCACGTGTCGATCGTGTTGTCGAGCCAGTCGACCGGCGTCCATGCAACGGTCTTCGTAGCACCGGCAGGCAGTGTCGTCGCCCCGTCCAGCCAGAGCTCGGCCAGGTGCGCGGCGTCGGTGATCGCCTCTCGCTCGCCCGCCGACACCGGGCTGAAATCACCCATCTGCTGACGAGCCAGCTGCTTGGCCAAGTCGTAGTTCACCGGTCCGGAACCGGCCCCACCGGCACCGGCAGCGCCCATGCCGCTGAGCATCTGACCGAACTGGGTGAGCATCTGGCCCAGCTGGGCAGGGTCGAAGCCCTCTGCACCGAAGCCGAAACCGGCGGGGTTGCCCGAACCGTCCGGATCCTTCTTCTTGTCCGGGTCGTCGTCGGAAGCACCGAAACCAAAATTGCTCATGTCTCAACGGTACAAGCCATGTGCACGGGGAGCGCGAAAGATCGTCACGCTGACGGCGAACAGAAGAAGCTCGACGCTGCGCGCAGAACGAACTCGGCGCTGCGCGCAGAACGAACTCGGCGCTGCGCGCAACGGGCTCCGGCAGGGGCGGTATCCACAGCGCCGCGCGTTCGGATCTAGTGTCTACCGAGTGAACCGAAGGATCGCCACTCTTGTCGCTGCGCTGGTACCGGTGGTGGTGCTGGGCGTCACCGGATCGGTCGTCACCGTTCCGTTCGCCGCCCTCGGCCCCGGCCCCACATACAACACCCTCGGTGATGTCGACGGAGTGCCCGTGGTGCAGATCGACGGAACCGACGTCGATCCGACGGCAGGGCATCTGAACATGACGACCGTGGCCGTGCGTGACCAGCTGAATCTGTTCGAGGCCATCGGCTTCTGGGCGAGCGGTCGTCAGGGCCTCGTGCCGCGCGAAGAGGTCTATCCGCCGGACAAGTCGAAGGAAGAAGTGCAGGAGGGCAACCAAGCGGATTTCGAGGAGTCCGAGTCCAGCGCCGAACTTGCCGCCCTGCACCACCTGGATCTGCCTGTGTCGCTGGCTGTGGCGAGTGTGGCCGAGGATGGACCCGCCGCCGGGGTGCTGAACGTGGGGGACACGCTCGTCTCGGTCGGCGGCAGCCCGGTGGCCACCGCGGCGGCAGTGCGTGAGGCCGTCAGCGCCCGAGCGCCGGGCGATTCGCTGGACATCGAGTACGTGCGAGGCGGTACGACGCAGACGAGTGCGGTGGTACTGGGCGCGCGGCCCGACGACGCATCCAAGGGCTACCTCGGCGTCACTCCCGAAGAGCAGCCCGGGGTCCCGTTCGAGGTCAAGTTCAACCTCGCCGACGTCGGCGGACCCTCGGCCGGACTGATGTTCAGCCTCGCAGTGGTGGACAAACTCAGTCCCGGCGAATTGAGCAACGGAGAGTTCGTCGCAGGCACCGGAACCATCGATGCCGACGGAACGGTCGGCCCGATCGGCGGCATTCCGTACAAGCTGATCGCCGCCCGTGAAGCGGGAGCCACCACGTTCCTGGTTCCGGACGCGAACTGCGGTGAGGCGCTACAGAACGTTCCCGACGGACTCCGCCTGGTGCGCGTCGAATCACTGGACAGTGCTGTCGAGGCGTTGCAGGCGATCGGCTCAGGTGCCGACGCGCCGTCCTGCAGCTGACCCGGCTCAGTCGTCTTCGACGGTGTCGAAGGTGGCGTAGAGCCCGTGTACGACGTTCGGTGCCAGATTTTCTGCGACGCGAAGGTCGATCGGCGCGAAGGGGTCTGCGTCCTCGTCCGGGTGCAACTGCAGCAGTGTCAGCGATGGGCCGTCCTTGAGGACCGCGACGATCAACCGGGCATCCCGCTTCTCGGGATGGTTCTCGGCGGCCGAGCGCGCCGCTCGGTCCGCTGCGTCGGGATCGGCGAGCAACGGCATCAAGGCATCGTCGAGGGTCGACTCGGCGGCCGGGGGAAGTACGACGATCTCTTGCACCAGAGCGCATCCGACGACACCCTCGGGCCACGTCGAGGTGGCGAGGAATTCGTCCAGGGCCGGGGAGCCGCCGGTGATGTCATCGGGGAGTGAGTGCTGCTGAATCGGAGTCAGAGCTGCGCCGTCGGCCAAGTCGTCGAGCAGACCGGGTTCCGCTGCTGCAAGAGTCGCTGTGGGTACCAAGGCGAACATCTGAGGCGCCTGGTGCCATCCGCCTGCGTCGACGAAGTCCGCCACTTCACGCGCGCACCGGGCCAAAGCCTGCGCCACATCCTGTCCACCCGACTCGGGGTCGAACTCGTCACCGAAATCGTCTCGGCCGGGCAGTCCGTCGCTGTCGTTGCTCACGGCACTATCCTCGCATCCGGATGGTTCTATGGATGCCGACCCTCCTGACCTGCGGTCGACAGTGGCCGCAGTACGGGCGTCGCAGCCGTAGGATCAACGTACGTACAGTAGGGCGAAACGGACATGCGGTGCACGGAATGTGCACCGCCTAAGTCATCTGCGGCGCCGTCGGCGCCGCCCGAAGTTGGAGTGTGGCTCGTGGGCATGAGGCCCCCCACCGGTATGCCGTCGTTGTCGCGGCGAAGCCGGATCTTGCTCGTACTGGCCTTGGTAGCAGCAGGTCTGCTACTCATCGGTCCCCGTCTGATCGACATGTACACCAATTGGCTGTGGTTCGGCGAAGTCGACTTCCGTGGCGTGTACACCACTACGCTGCTGACGCGCTTGGTGATCTTCCTCGTCGTCGCTCTGGTCGTCGGACTCATCGTGTTCGCCGCCTTGTTGTTGGCGTACCGCAACCGTCCGGTGTTCGTTCCGGTGGCCGGTCCCAACGATCCGATCGCGCGGTACCGCACCACGGTGATGAGCCGGTTGCGCCTGTTCGGCATAGGAATTCCGGTCGTGTTCGGATTCCTGTCCGGCATGATCGCTCAGACCAACTGGGTGACCGTGCAGCTGTTCCTGCACGGCGGAGACTTCGGCCAGACCGATCCGCAGTTCGGCCTCGACGTCGGGTTCTACTCGTTCGACCTGCCCTTCTACCGATTCATCCTCAACTGGCTGTTCGTTGCCATCTTGGTTGCCTTCTTCGCGAACCTGGTGACGCAGTACGTATTCGGCGGGATCCGGCTCGCCGGGCGCGAAGGTGCACTCACCCGCTCGGCGAGAATTCAACTTGCTGTCATCGCCGGCAGCTTCGTTCTGCTCAAGGCCGTTGCCTACTGGTTCGACCGGTACACGTTGCTGTCGAGCGGTCGCAAGGAGCCGACATTCACCGGAGCCGGATTCACCGACATCAATGCCGTGTTGCCGGCAAAACTCATTCTGTTGGCCATCGCAGTGATCTGTGCGATCGCGTTCTTCTCGGCAATTTTCTTGCGCGACCTCAGAATTCCGGCGTTGGCCACGGCATTGCTGGTGCTCTCGTCGATCCTGATCGGTGCAGTCTGGCCGTTGGTGATGGAGCAGTTCTCGGTGCGTCCGAACGCGGCCGACAAGGAGAGCACGTACATCGAGCGCAACATCGCGGCCACCCGAGCCGCGTACGGGTTGACCGATGACGTGGTCACTTATCGGAACTACTCCGGCGAAGCGGCGTTGAGCCCCGGTGAGGTGGCGTCGGAGTCGGCGACCATGTCCAACATCCGTCTGCTCGACCCGAACATCCTGGCACCGACCTTCACCCAGCAGCGTCAGATCCGAAACTTCTACGGGTTCCCCGACACGCTGGCCGTGGACCGGTATCCGGATGCAGACGGCAACCTACGCGATTACGTCGTTGCCGCGCGCGAGATCTCACCGCAGACGCTCGACGCGAACCAGCGCGACTGGATCAACCGCCATACGGTGTTCACCCACGGAAACGGCTTCGTGGCAGCACCTGCCAACTCCGTCGACGAAGCCGTCGCCGACGAATCCAGCGGCGGACGGGGCGGTTACCCCAACTACCAGGTGAACTGGATCGAGAACGATGCCGAGGGCTCGATTCGCAAGGACGGCCCCGGCGACCTCGATCAGCCGCGCATCTATTTCGGACCGGTCATCGCCAACTCCGATGCCGACTACTCGATCGTCGGTTCCACCGGCGAGCCTCGCGAGTACGACACCGACAGCAAGAGCTACACCTACGACGGTGCGGCCGGGGTGAACATCGGCAATTTCTTCAACCGTCTGGTGTTCGCCAGCAAGTACGCCGAACGCAACATTCTCTTCTCGAGTGTGATCGGTGACGAGTCGAAGATTCTGTTCAATCGCGATCCCCGTGACAGGGTCCAGAAGGTTGCACCCTGGTTGACCACCGACGGATCGACCTACCCGGCGATCGTCGAGGGCAAGCTCGTCTGGATCATCGACGGCTACACCACATTGGACAACTTCCCGTATGCCCAGCGGATGTCGCTCGAAGACGCCACCGCCGACAGCATCGAGTCCACTACGACGCGTGCGCTGCCGAGCCGGGAAGTGTCGTACATCCGGAACTCGGTGAAGGCCACTGTCGATGCCTACGACGGCACCGTCAAGCTCTACGAACAGGATGAGAACGATCCTGTGCTCAAGGCATGGGAAGGCGTGTTCCCCGGAACCGTCATCCCGAAGGATCAGGTGTCGGACGAACTTCGCGATCACTTCCGTTACCCGGAGGACCTGTTCAAGGTCCAGCGTGAGCTGCTCACCAAGTACCACGTCAACGATCCGCGAGAGTTCTTCACCAACAACGCCTTCTGGGAAGTTCCGACGGACCCGACGGCGGAGAACACCTCGGCCAAGCAGCCGCCGTACTACGTGGTCGCGTCCGATGTCTCCAACGAGGAGAACCAGGCGTCGTTCCAGCTGACCAGTGCGCTGGTCGGTTACCGGCGTGAAGTTCTCGGCGCGTACGTCAGTGCAGATTCCGATCCGGAAAACTACGGCAAGATCACCGTGCTGAGATTGCCGACGGATACATCCACTCAGGGTCCGAATCAGGTGCAGAACCAGATGACGACGACGACGGACGTGTCCGAGAGCTTGGGCATCGTGCGCCGTGAGAACACCGTCGAGTTCGGCAACCTGCTGACCCTTCCGGTCGGCAACGGTGGGTTGATCTACGTCGAGCCCGTGTACGCCTCGCGTACCAACGAGGCATCGGCGTACCCGCAGTTGATTCGAGTGCTGGTTTCGTACGAGGGTCGAGTCGGTTATGCCGCGACCCTGCCCGAAGCCATCGAGCAGGTGTTCGGAGCGGGCGCCGGACGGACCGTCACCGCACCCGGTGAGACCGACGGCACCACCCAGCCGGGTGCCGTGCCCGAGACGACGCCGTCCGACGGCGGCACGCCTTCGGCAACTCCGGCGCCGGCCACCGGTTCTTCGACGACCCGGGATGCGGCTGTCTCCGGTTTGAATTCTGCTCTCTCCGCTGTGCGCACCGCGCAGCAGAGCGGAAACCTGGCGGATCTCGGCACTGCACTCGAGAATCTGCAGACCGCCGTCGACGCCTACAACCGAGCAGGTAGCTGATCTGTTCGGTCGGGTCTCGCTGACATGAGCGAAAGAGCCGCCTCACCGATACGGTGAGGCGGCTCTTTCGTTGTGAAGCTGCAGCTCGTGTGAACTGCTCGGGATCAGCGTCCGATGGGCGCGAGCACGGGGGAGTTCGCAGCGACGAGGTGCTGGAACTGAGTGCTCAGGCCGTACTGGTCGGCCAATTTGGATGCTGCATCGAATGCGCCCTGCGCAGCCTGTGTGGCGGCTGCAGCCTCCGGTGCGACGGCCGGTGCGGGTGCCGGAGCCGGAGCGGCCTTCGGCGCGGGAGCGGCCTCGGGTGCGGGCGTCGAGGTGCCGGTGGTCAGCTGCTGCCCGCATACGGGCCATGCGCCCGGTCCCTGGCTCTGCAGGGTGTTCTCCGCTACGCGGATCTGTTCTGCCTTGGATGCGTTGGCCGGCGATCCGGATCCACCGTTGGCCGTCCAGGTGCTCTGCGAGAACTGCAGGCCACCGTAGTAGCCGTTTCCGGTGTTGATGCTCCAGTTGCCACCACTTTCGCACTGTGCGACGCCGTCCCAGTTGTGGGTGGCTGCGCTGGCGGTTCCGGCAGAGAGGCCGAGGGGGATTGCTACGGCGGCACCTGCGATGGCGGCCAATCCGAGTGCACGCTTGCCGAAATTGTTCTGTGTGGTCATTCGGGGTGAATCCTCTCCGCGCTCGACTGGCGCGACTGGCCTGCAATCGTTTCGCCGGCGTTATGGCGAGAATGACCAGGCACTTCGTATCGTCGCGGCTCTGCCCCCGTACGTCTTGGGGACCACACCCGCGGGGCAGAGCGAAGGGAGCGGCGGGGTGGTGCATGCCCAGCGGTTTAGGGCCGTCCGTGAAGGTAGTCGAGGATTCACTCATCGTCACGGAGCGAAAATGGGACGACGCATGCCCACATGGTGGGACGGTTGGGGGTCTTTTGCCAGCTCAGCCGGGCTCGTGGCGCTAATGTTTCCCCTTCGTAACCCGACTGTTATGTGACGTGAAACATGCATGAAAAGAGACGCGGAGCACTATTTTCTGTGGGCTTCGACGTGATAGACGCGGAGAAGGACTGCCTCGAATGCATGCGTTCGGCGGGCGTGGAGGCACGCGATTGTCACGTGATTTGCATTGGCCGTACGCGCGGGAGTAACTTCGTAGATGCATCGCGGGGTGGAGCAGCTCGGTAGCTCGCTGGGCTCATAACCCAGAGGTCGCAGGTTCAAATCCTGTCCCCGCTACCACTACGAAAGAGGCCCGAGACTGTTGTCTCGGGCCTCTTTCGTGTTCTCATCGAGGCATGATTCTCCCGGCCGTCAGAGACCCACGGCTGATCACGGTGCACCGCGGCGGCTTGTTGTCCGACGCCGACCATCGAAGTCTCGCGCTGTGGGCCGCCGAGTGTGCGGAACACGTGCTCGGATTGTTCGAGGGGGCCGAGCCGTCCGATTCGCGGCCGCGTGAGGCAATCGAGGGCATTCGGGCGTGGATACGCGGTGAACTCGCGATGATGGCGACCCGCGCCCTCGGCGGCCACAGCATGGGTGCGGCACGGCCCCAGAGCGGCGCTGCACGCTTCGCCGCCTACGCCGCCGGCCAGGCCGCGTGTGTGGCACACGTACCCGAACACGACCTCGGAGCGGCTGCGTACGCGATCAAGGCGGCCAGGGCCGCCGCACCTACCGGCAGAGAGAAAGTTGCCGGGCGAGAGGAACTCCGGTGGCAGCGGGATCGACTGCCGGACAGCGTGCGTGAGTTGGTGCTGGAAGACCAGAAGAAGAGAAGCAGTATCTGCTGGTCCGTATTCGACGATTGACCGGCCGACTATCTCACCGACACCGTCAGGAACTTGTTCGGTGCGATCGTGGCGCGTACATCGTCAGCGGTCAGCGGTGACGCGGGAATCAGTGACGTGTCGGGTCGAAACCGGATGGTTGTGCCGGTGTGGTCGGTCGGTGCCGTGGACAGCAGCTCGGTGACGGGAACCCCGTGCTCGTATCGTCCGGTCCACGAATGATCGGTTCGTCGGTTGGTGTGTTCGAGTGCCTCGGACAGTGCCGCGACGGTCGACATCCCGCGGCGGGCATATCCGTCGGCCAACAGGACGGGTTGCGGACGGTCGAAGAAGCGGACGTCCTTCGTGCTCACAACAGGCTTGCGCACCGCGACTCCGTGGTCGGATCGCGTGTCGGTGCCTCGACCGAAATCCGTCACCTCGATCGTCCCGTCCGAGCCGAACGTGACGGTCGCGTGGCCGCCTCCCTGATCCTCGGCCTCGTCTACCGCGTACGCGAGGACCTCGAGGATCAGATGCAGCACTCCACCCGGCGCGTACTCGCCGGGCCGAGCTCTGATGTTCGAGAGATGGTCTCGATCGACGTCCACCGACCAGTCGTGGGTTGTCGTGGACCACGTGTGTCGACTGGACATCGACGGTTCAGTCCGAAACCTGCTCGCGCCCATCGTCACTGGTGACCGTCTCGGACTCGTCGGCGTCATCGGCGGTGAGGTCTACCGTGTCCACACCCTCGAGTGCCGTCAGTTCTTGCTCTGCCTCTGCGATGAGGCCCTTCGCGTTCTCTTCGATTTTCTTGACCCACTCGGCCATGACGGTCACACCCTTCGCTCGATCGTGTACCACCGGTCTACCAGACTTCGCTCCCTTAGGATCCACGGTGTGCGAACACGAACCTCGCGTCTCGATCTCGACGAGCCGGTCGTCACGGATCTCGATGCGCTGTACGCGATCTGCAGCGATCCGCAGTCGTGGACCCACTTTCCCAGCCTGCGGCACACCGATCCCAGCGCGACCGAACGAATGTTGCTGGGCTGGGTGGAGCAGTGGCGGCGGGATGGATTGGCCACGTGGATCATTCGTGAGCGCGGCAGCTGGACGATCAGTGGCTACGGCGGGTGCTCGAAGCGGCAGAACGCGTTCTGGAATCTCGGCTATCGCCTCCATCCCGACGCGCAAGGAAACGGGTACGCCGCGGAGATGTGTGAGATCGCAGTCGAGCGCGCGCACCGAACCGAGCCCGAATTGCCGATCGTGGCGTACCTCCTCGAACACAACGTCGCGTCGGCCCGAGTGGCCCAGCGCGCGGGCCTGGAGTTGATCACCCGTGGACCCGACGTCGGCAATCCCGACGCCGACGCAGTTCGCCTGGTGTACGCCGATCGGCCGTTGAGCTCGACTCAGGTCGACTCCGTTCTGTCTGCCTGAGCGATGCCGTTCACGTCGGCCAAGCGACGCTGTAGCAGTCGCTTCTCCGGTGCGGTTCGTGCGCGGTCCAGAGCCTGTCGATACTGCTCTGCCGCCTCGTCGAGCCGGCCGAGTCGGTGCAGCAGATCGGCTTTCGCCATCGGGTACGGGTGGTAGCGGCGCAGCGACGGCTCGTCGGCAAGTAGGTCCAGCTCGTGCAGGCCGGCTGCGGGACCGTCGCGCATGGCAAGAGCAACTGCTCTGTTCAATGCGACGATCGCATTCGGGCCCCGATCCATCAATATGTCGTACAGGGCAACGATTTGGTGCCAGTCGGTACTGTCGGTGTTCGGCGACTCGTCGTGCAGCGCGGCGATCGCTGCCTGCACCGCATAGGGTCCGCTCGGGCCGCCGCGGAGGGCGTCGACCACGAGTTCGGTCCCTTCGGTGACGAACTCGGCGTTCCACGATCGCCGGTCCTGATCGGCCAGCAGCACAATGTCGCCGTGCACGTCGATCCGTGCGCGGCGTCTGGCGTCGGTCAGCAACATCAACGCCAGTAGGCCGGTCACCTCGGACTCTGTCGGCAGTGCTGCGTGCAACAGTCGTCCCATGCCGATCGCCTCGGTGGTGAGGTCGATGCGCCCCACTCGGTCGCCCGACGTCGCCGAGTACCCCTCGGTGAAGATCGAATAGACGACTTCGAGCACCATCGGCACTCTGCCGGCCAACTCGTCCGACCCCGGAACGCGAAAGGGTATGCGCGCGACGCGAATCTTGTTCTTGGCTCGCACTATTCGTTGTGCTGCCGTGGCCGGAGGGATGAGTAGTGCACGCGCGACCTCTGCGGTGGTGAGACCGGCCAGACACCGAAGGGTCAACGCGAGGCGGTCGCCGGCCGCAAGCGCCGGATGCGCGCAGGTGAAGAACAACTGCAGTCGGTCGTCGGGTAGATCGTCGTCTAGCGAACTCGGCGGGTGTGGTTCGCTGCGATCCGAATCGGCCTGCAGCACTCCGATCTTCGCGGCGAGCGTCTGATCGCGTCGCAGGCGATCGACCGCCTTTCGGCGGGCAGTAGTGAGCAACCAGGCTCCGGGCTTGGACGGTATGCCATCGATCGGCCAATGCTTCAGAGCCGCCTCGATGGCATCCGACGTCACCTCCTCGGCGAGATCGAGATCACGGTAGCGCTGAACCAACGACGCGAGCAGCATCGAGCGCTCGGCACGGAAGACCGAGTCGAGCGCCCGATGAACCTCGGACTCGCTCACCGAACGACCCCGTGGGTCAGAATTCTGCGAGCGGACGAACGATCACGGTGCCGCCGTCTTTCGATCCGGGGCATCGCGTCGCCCAATCGAGCGCGGAATCGAGGTCAGGAACGTCGATGACGTCGTAGCCGCCCAGTACTTCGTGTGACTCGGCGTACGGCCCGTCGGTGACGGTGCGTTCTCCGGTGGTGGCATCGACGCGCACCGCCGTGGCGGTGGTGAGGTCCGCCATCGCATGACCGGAGACGTAGACGCCCGCCTCCTTCATTTCCTTCTCGTAGGTCATCCAGTCCTCCACGCTGCTGCAACCCGGAGCTGCTCCCGGTGCGGTGTTTGCGTTGATCAAGAGGATGTACTTCATGGTGCGCTCCTGGGTTCGATACCTCGGTGTCGCGGCGTGAGTCGCCGTTCACGAAGACGACGCCCGAGAAGACACGATATCGACACCGGCGTCCGAAATTTTCCGCAGTGCACGAAAAAGCGGCATCGGACCGATGGTCCGATGCCGCTTTCGTCACCCTGTGGCTCGACTAAGAGCCGGATGCGTCACTTCAGTTCTGCCGACGACTTTCCGAGTACGCGTCGGGCAACGATGAGTTGCTGGATCTGCTGCGTGCCCTCGAAGATGTCGAGAATCTTGGAGTCGCGGCTCCACTTCTCGAGCAGCGGGCGTTCGGAGTAGCCGTAGGTACCGGCCAGCTCGACCGCCTTCAGAGTGATGTCGACTGCCGAGCGGCCGGCCTTGGCCTTGGACATCGAGGCCTGCAAGGAGTTGGGCTCCTTGTTGTCGGCCATCCACGCTGCGCGCAGTGCGAGCAGGTGGGCAGCTTCCCAGTCCGCTTCGAGCCGCAGGAATTCCGCGGCAGCCGCGTGCTGGTTGTAGGCGGGGGTCTCGTACGAGATCTCCACTCCGGCGTCGACGAGGATGGACCGCAGCTCTTCGAGTGCCGCGCGTGCGACGCCGATTGCCATACCCGCGACCAGGGGACGCGTGTTGTCGAACGTCTGCATGACGCCGGCGAAGCCCTTTTCGACGTTCACCTCGGCGGTACCGAGCAGGTTGTCCTTCGGAATGCGGCAGTCCTCGAGCAGGAGCGCCGCTGTGTCGGACGCCTTGATGCCCAGCTTGTGCTCGAGGCGGGCGACCGACAGGCCCGGAGCGTCACGCGGGACGACGAACGATTTGATCGCTGCACGACCGAGCGACTTGTCGACCGTTGCCCACACCACGATGTGGGTGGATCGTTCACCGGCGGTCACGTAGATCTTCTCGCCGTTGAGTACCCATTCGTCGCCGTCGAGGACAGCGGTGGTGGTGACTGCTGCGGAGTCCGAACCGAAGCCGGGCTCGGTGATGGCCATCGAGGCCCATACCTTGCCGAAGCGCTCGAGCTGCTCGTCGGTGGACACCGCGGCGATGGCCGAGTTGCCGAGTCCCTGGTAGGGGATCGACAGGGTGAGGCCGACGTCGCCCCAGCACGTCTCGATCACATTGACCAGGGCAGACATGTTGCCGCCGTTGGAGTTCGCGGTCTTGCTCGGCTTGGGAGCGGACTCGCTGTCCTTCTCGCGGCCACCGGCTGCGCCGCCGATTTCGCCACCGGCGTCGGACATGCCTTCGACCATCGACGCCATCGTGTCGAGTTCCACCGGGTACTCGTGCTCGGCGAGGTCGTATTTGCGGGAAATCGGGCGGAAGATCTCGGCAGCGACTTGGTGAGCCTGATTCGCCTGCGCCCGAAGCTTCTTGGGAAGTTCAAGATTGATCATCGTGTATGTCCTTGGGTGAGTGCCATGGAATTCGGGGCGGCGAGCTAGATGAGAACGATGCCCTCGGCGACGCCGACGGACCGCAGATCGCGGTACCAGCGCTCCACCGGGTGCTCCTTGGTGAAGCCGTGACCGCCGAGCAGCTGCACGCCGTCGGAACCTATCTGCATGCCCTTCTCGGAGGCGAGCCGACGAGCCAGCGCAGACTCACGAGTGAACGACAGTCCCTGCTCGGCGCGAGACGCACCACGCAGCGTGACCAACCGCATGCCGTCGAGCTCGATGGCGATGTTGGCGACCATGAAGGCCACGGCCTGACGGTTGCTGATCGGCTCGCCGAAGGCGACACGGTCGTTGACGTACGGAACGACGTAGTCGAGTACGGCCTGGCTGGTACCGACGGCAAGGGATGCCCAGCCGAGTCGTGCGAGGCCGATGGCTGCGCTGTACTCGGCGGCCCGCTGATCTGCATCACCGTCGCCGAGAAGAGCCGATTCGGGCACTGCGACGTCGGTCAGGATCAGACGGCCCAGACCTGCTGCGCGCAGACCCATGCTCGGGTCGGCTTCGACGACCAGGCCTTTGGAGTCGGATTCGACGATGAAGAATGCCGGGCGGCCCTCGAGCTCTGCGGCGATGACGAACAGCTCGGAGCTTCCGGCAGCAGGCACGAGACTCTTGACGCCGTTGAGCTTGTAGCCGCTGGGGGAGCGGACGGCCTTGGTCTGCAGCGCGTACGGGTCGAACAGGGCGCGGGGTTCGTTGACGACCACCGCGGCGTTCGGCACCTTCTCGCCGACGAATGCGGGAAGGTACGTCTTCTGCTGTGCGTCGGTGCCCCACTGGGTGAGAGCGACGGCGACACCGCTGGGCGCGAGGATGGGCAGTGCCAAGCCCATGTCGCCGTGGGCGAGCGCCTCGGCGACGAGGGAGTTGGTAACCGCGCCCCGCTCGGTGGCTGCGCCGTCGAGCTCCTCGGGAACGTTGATCAGCGTGATGCCGAGCTCGGCGGACCGGCGAACCAGATCCTCCGGTGAGGAGGCGTTGTGATCTGCGTCGAAGGCGGCCGGCCGGAGGATTTCCTCGGCGAACTCCTTGACCGTCTCGACGATCATGCGCTGTTCGTCGTCGGGCGTCAGGTCGAAGTAGCTCAGGTTCTTGGTGGCACCGTCGTCGAGACGCTTGGGCTTGCCGCCACCGGTGACCTTGGCGAACGTGCGATTGGCCGCACCGAGTGTCTTGAACCCGGTCTTGGTGCTCTCGTACGTCACCCGGTCGATCGTCTGGCGGAGGTTGTACTTCTCCGCCAGTTCCGATCCGGTGATGGCGGTCAGAACGCGCATCGCGGTTCCGATCGCATCTCTCTTGAACGGGTTGAGGCCAACCGCAGAAGTATCGCGGGGCACCTTCGGGCGCTTCGCGTCGACCACACTGTCTTGCTTGCTCATGATCACCAGTTCCTCGGCGTCGGTCACGGACTTCACAGATCTTACTCCCGAGTAAGTTAGCTGTCTACTGTCGAGTAAGTACCGGTGGTCCACGACACCCCAACAGCAGTTCGTATCCTGCGTCGTATCGATGTGACAGGCTGTTTCCGTGCATCTCACAGCTCAGATCTTCGCCGCCCTCGCCGCAGCCCTTCACGTCGTCATCTTCGTGATGGAGAGTGTGGTGTGGACCAAGCCTGCTGTGTGGTCCCGCTTCGGAGTCGCGAGCCAGCACGACGCCGACGTCGTGAAACCGATGGCCTTCAATCAGGGCTTCTACAACCTGTTTCTCGCCGTCGGAATCGTGGTCGGCCTCCTCGTCGGTGGATCCGCGGGCGACGCGATCGTCTACTTCGCGTGCGCGAGCATCGTCGGAGCGGCTCTGGTTCTGGCCACCGGTGGTGCCAAGTACTTCCGGGCCGCATTCGTTCAGGGCGTCACGCCGCTGATTGCGCTGGTTCTCGCTGCGGTTCTGTAGTCGTAATTCAGGCGTCGGGGGACAGTCGCTCGAGTACCTCGCTCTGCAGTAGGCCATTGGTGGCCACCGCGCTGCCGCCGTGCGGGCCTTCGGTGCCGTTCAGTGCGGTGAAGTCGCCGCCGGCCTCGCGCACGAGGACATCGAGCGCAGCCAGGTCCCACAGCGAGACCTCGGGTTCGGCCGCGATATCGACAGCGCCCTCTGCGACCAGGCAGTACGAGAAGAAGTCGCCGTAGCCGCGCACCCGCCAGACGGCATCGGTGAGATCGAGGAATCGGTCTCTGATACCGAGATCGGACCAGCCGGAGAGGCTGGAGAAGCTCAGACTCGACGACGCCAACGAATCGACCTTCGAGACCGTGATGCGGCGCGGAGTGCCCCCGGCCGAGGCCGTCCAGGCACCCTCATCGTGTGCGGCCCACCATCGCCGGTTCAATGCAGGGGCGCTGACGACTCCTACTCGCGGTACGCCGTCGTCCAGCAGAGCGATCAATGTTGCCCAGACGGGCACGCCGCGCACGAAGTTCTTGGTGCCGTCGATGGGATCCACCACCCACTGACGGCCGCTGAAGGTCGCGGTGCCGCCGAACTCCTCGCCCAGCAAGGCATCGCCGGAACGCTCCGAACCGAGCTCGCTGCGAATCATCGTCTCGACGGCCAGGTCTGCGTCGCTCACCGGTGTGAGATCCGGCTTCGAGTCCACCGAGAGATCCATGGCGAGAAAACGTCGACGAGTGATGGCGTCGGCCTCGTCGGCGAGCCTGAGGGCAAGGGCAAGATCGGCGGAGTAGTCGGTCACCGGAGAAGACTATCGCCGCACACGGGCTTGCTCGTACGCGGCGATATGGGTGGCGGGGTCTATCCGGTGACTTCGTTCAGCTTCCCGGTTGCGACATCGAATACGAAGCCTCGAATGGATTCGTGCTTCGTGACGAACGGGCTCTGCTCGATGCGGGCGAGCGACTGGCGAACATCGCGGTCCAGGTCTGTGAACGACTCGGCAGCCCAGTTCGGCTTGATGCCCGTCTCGTCCTGCAGATCTTTCTTGAACTCGTCATCGGTGAAGGTGAGCATTCCGCAGTCGGTGTGATGGATCAGGATAATCTCCTTGGTGCCGAGCAGGCGCTGACTGATGGCCAGCGACCTGATCTCGTCGTCGGTGATCACACCGCCGGCATTGCGAATCACGTGGGCTTCGCCGTCGGCGAGACCGAGAATGCGGTAGACGTCGAGTCGGGCGTCCATGCACGCGACCACTGCCACGTGCTTCGACGGCGGCAGAGGCAGGGGACCGTCGAACTGGGCGGCGTAGGCCTTGTTGTTGTCGAGGTACTGATCGGTGACGGTCATACGACGCTCCTGTGTACTGCAGGTGTGGCCGACACCGGGCGGTGACAGGCATGTCGACATGCGAATATGTCGATGAGCCGAAAACTAGCAGTCGCCCGGTGGCCTGACGAGAGTTGAAATCACCGCGGTTCGAACCCTCGACGACGGTCTCCGTGCGGGCCGGCGGAATCGGGGGCGGTCGGGCTCGGGTTCGCGTGCCGGTAACCTTGACTCTCGTGCATCCCGACGTTTCTGCAGACCTCGCCGAGCTCGACACCACTCTCTCCACCGTCGAGTCGGTTCTCGACGTCGAGGAACTGCGGCGACGCATCGACGAACTCGAACATCAGGCGGCCTCGCCGGACCTGTGGAACGACCAGGAACACGCTCAGCAGGTCACCAGCCAGCTCTCCCACGCGCAGGCCGAGCTTCGCCGCGTCGAAGAGCTTCGGCAGCGTCTCGAGGACATGCCGGTTCTGTACGAGCTCGCCGAGGGCGAGGAGGGCGAGGCGGCTGCATCGGCCACCGCCGACGCCGACGCCGAACGCGCCTCGCTGCGAGAGGACATCGCAGCCATGGAAGTGCGGACCCTGCTGTCCGGCGAATACGACGCGCGCGACGCACTGGTCAACATCCGGTCCGGCGCAGGTGGAATCGACGCCGCCGACTGGGCGGAGATGCTCATGCGCATGTACATCCGCTGGGCCGAGAAGCACGGCTACGGCGTCGAGGTCTACGACACGTCCTACGCCGAAGAAGCGGGTATCAAGAGCGCCACGTTCGCTGTGAAGGCCCCGTACACGTACGGCACGTTGTCGGTGGAGCAGGGCACGCATCGGCTCGTGCGCATCAGTCCCTTCGACAACCAGGGTCGACGCCAGACCTCCTTCGCCGAGGTGGAAGTTCTTCCGGTCGTCGAGACCACCGACCACATCGAGATCCCCGAGAACGACATTCGCGTGGACGTCTACCGCTCGTCCGGCCCGGGCGGGCAGTCGGTCAACACCACCGACTCCGCCGTTCGATTGACACACATCCCGACCGGCATCGTGGTGACCTGTCAGAACGAGAAGTCGCAGCTGCAGAACAAGGTGTCGGCCATGCGAGTGCTGCAGGCCAAGCTGCTCGAGGTCAAGCGCAAGGAAGAGCGCGCCGAGATGGACGCGCTCAAGGGTGACGGCGGCAGCTCCTGGGGCAATCAGATGCGCTCGTACGTACTGCACCCGTACCAGATGGTCAAAGATTTGCGTACCGAGTACGAGGTGAACAATCCGTCTACTGTTCTCGACGGGGACATCGACGGATTCCTGGAATCCGGAATCCGCTGGCGCATGCGAGGGGAGCAGTAGATCCGATGACGGCCTGGCTCAACGTGACGCCCGAGGTCAAGCTCAACGGCCTCGGAATCGTGCTGTACATCCTCGGCGGACTGCTGGCCGCGCGCTTCGTCACCTGGACCGGATCTCGGATCACTGCCCGCATCGACCAGAACTACCAGCACAGCGACGCGCTCGTGCGATCCGAGGCCGCGAAACACCGTCATGCGCTGGCTCAGGTCATCACCTGGGTGCTGGTCACTCTCATCTACATCCTCGTCACCATCGAGGTACTGCGCCGCTTCGGCTTCGGCGTCGGCGGTCTTGTCGCACCCGCGACGGTCATCGGTGCCGCCCTCGGCTTCGGTGCTCAGCGCGTGGTTCAAGACATCCTGGCCGGCTTCTTCATCATCACCGAACGGCAGTACGGCTTCGGTGACGTCGTACAGATCGCCGTCAACGGGTCAGCCGAAGACGCCGAGGGCACCGTCGAGGACGTCACGCTCCGAGTGACCCGGGTTCGTAGCGTCGACGGCGAGGTCATCACGGTCCCCAACGGGCAGATCGTCAAGGCGATCAACCTGTCGAAGGATTGGGCGCGCGCCGTCGTCGATGTTCCTGTCCCCAGCACCGCCGATCTCACCCAGGTCAACGCGCTGCTCCGTGCAGTCGGCCGTGACGCATTCGCCGATACGCGGTTGCGTCCGCTCCTGCTCGACGAACCGACCGTGATGGGCGTGGAGAGCATCGAGGTGGGGCAGGTCAACGTGCGCCTGGTCGCACGGACACTGCCGGGCAAGCAATTCCAGGTGGGGCGAGAGCTTCGAGTGAGAGTGGCCGCTGCGCTGCAGCCCGAGGGCATCAACGTTGCCCCCGACGTGAGTACGGCCGGAGTCGCACCCGAATCGTCAGGACGAGATCGGACGGAAGACCAGTGAGTTCACCTGATACCGGAACCGAACGCCCGCAGCGCAACTGGCGACAGTGGCGCATTCCGGCCAAGATCTACGGCCGCGTCCGCACGTCCACCGTGGCCTTCGGTATCTGCTTTGTGCTCACGGGCCTGCTCTACGGGCAGGTCAGCGCAGATATCGCCGAGAGGGACAAGCAACAGATCGAGGGCCCGGTCGCTGTCGATCCGTCCGAGCTCACCCCCTACAACCAGCCCCAGACCTCCGAGCCGCGATACTCGACAACCACGGTCTCGCCGACTCCGTCGGCCACCGTCGATCCGGAGCAGTCGGGAACCGTCGAGGAATCCGGACAGCAGGCCACCACGACGACAGTTCCGCCGACGACCACCGCGCCGTTCGGCGTGCCGATTCCGCCGGCGATTCAGTCGCTGATACCCACCCAGCCTGCACCGACATCATCGCGCTGACGCTGCCTTTACCGTCTCTCGGGACTCGCCGTGGTATCCGCACGGTTCCGACGGTTACCGGTGGGTAAGGACTACACTGGCGACCCGTGATCAGCACCTCGAATGTGTCCAAGTCCTACAAGACCTCCACCAGGCCTGCCCTGGACAAGGTGACGGTCTCCATCGACAAGGGTGAGTTCGTGTTCCTGATCGGCCCGTCCGGTTCGGGCAAATCGACGTTCATGCGATTGTTGCTCAAGGAGGAGACGCCCACCTCCGGTGACATTCACGTTGCCGACTTCCACGTGAACCGATTGGCGGCCCGTCGCGTCCCACGGCTGCGGCAGAGCATGGGCTGCGTCTTCCAGGACTTTCGTCTCTTGCAGCAGAAGACCGTGGTCGAGAACGTGGCATTTGCGCTCGAGGTGATCGGCAAGCCTCGTTCGATGATCAAGCGCACCGTCCCCGAGGTTCTCGACCTGGTGGGACTCGGTGGCAAGTCCGATCGTCTGCCGAACGAGCTGTCCGGTGGTGAGCAGCAGCGTGTGGCGATTGCCCGAGCTTTCGTCAATCGCCCGCTGGTCCTGCTCGCGGACGAGCCGACCGGAAACCTGGATCCCGACACCAGCCAGGACATCATGCTGCTGCTCGAACGCATCAACCGCACCGGAACCACTGTGCTGATGGCGACCCACGACAACCACATCGTCGACTCGATGCGCCGCCGCGTCGTCGAACTCGACAACGGACGAGTCGTTCGTGACGAGGCCCGCGGGGTCTACGGCGTCGGGCGCTGACGACACCCGACCAGGACCTATCGGACTTCTCGACCGAACGAATCGAAGGGCTCGGATTCCGCGATGCGCGCAAGTTTCATCTTCAGTGAGGTCCTCACCGGACTTCGCCGCAACATCACCATGACGATCGCCATGATCTTGACGACCGCCATTTCCCTCGGCCTGTTCGGCGGCGGGTTGCTCGTGGTGCAGATGGCGGGAAAGACTCAGCAGATCTTCCTCGACAGAGTGGAAGTCCAGATCTTTCTCACGGACGACATCTCCGCAACGGATGCCGACTGCGCACAGGAGACCTGCGCCACCCTGCGATCGGATCTTGAGAACACTCCGTCGGTGGTCTCGGTGCAGTACCTCAATCGTGAGGATGCGGTGAAGGACGCAACCGAGCGAGTGTTCAAGGATCAGCCCGAACTGGCCGAACTGGTCAGTGCCGACAGCTTTCCCGCGTCGTTCAAGGTTCGCCTGAGTGATCCCGAGCGGTTCGGGGTGATCAACGACAACTTCCAGAATCGACCGGGCGTGCAGAGCGTGCTCAACCAACGCGATCTGGTCGAGCGATTGTTCAGCGTGCTCAACGGTGTGCGGAACGCTGCCTTCGCGATTGCCACTGTGCAGGCGATCGCCGCAATTCTTCTGATAGCCAACATGGTTCAGATCGCTGCGTTCACCAGACGAACCGAGGTCGGCATCATGCGGTTGGTCGGTGCCACTCGCTGGTACACCCAGCTGCCGTTCCTGCTCGAGGCGGTGGTGGCCGCACTGATCGGATCTGCGCTCGCCATCGCCGGACTGTTCACCGCGAAGAACATGTTCATCGACGATGTTCTCGCGGACGTGTATCAGGCCAACATTCTGGCCCGGATATCGAACAGCGACGTGCTCCTCGTCTCGCCGTTCCTCGCGCTGGTGGGAGTCGGCATGGCAGCGGTGACGGCCTACATCACGCTGCGCCTGTACGTGCGCGAATAAATTCGCTTGCCGTTCGGTTCTATGCTGGAGCGGTTGCCCGTGGAACCGCTCCACGCGGCGAACGCTCGAGAAAGGGCCCTGCAGTGAGAGAGAAGGGCCGCAAGGCCATCGCGACCAATCGCAAGGCGCGGCACAACTACTCCATACTCGACGTCCTCGAGGCCGGAGTTGCCCTCGTCGGAACCGAGGTCAAGAGCCTGCGCGACGGCAAGGCCTCCCTGGTCGACGCCTTCGCGACCGTCGACGACGGTGAAATCTGGCTGCGCGGGCTGCACATCGCGGAATACACGCTCGGCAGCTGGACCAACCACGCACCACGTCGAAACCGCAAACTCCTCCTTCACCGTCGCGAGATCGACCGCCTTGCAAGCAAGGTCAAAGAGGGAAACCTGACGCTGGTGCCGTTGTCGATGTATTTCTCCGACGGCAAGGTCAAGGTCGAACTTGCCTTGGCCAAGGGCAAGCAGGACTACGACAAGAGACAGTCGTTGGCCAAACGCACCGCCGAACGCGAAGTGACTCGTGAGCTGGGGCGTCGTGTGAAGGGCATGCGCTGACCGCTGTCCTGCTCGCTCTGGTAGCCGCTGTGGGCTACGGGGTGAGCGATTTCGTCGGCGGTGTCGCATCCCGCCGGGTAGCGGCACTGCGCGTGGTCATCGTCTCGTACCCACTGTCGCTGGTGATCGTCCTGCTCGTGGCTCCATTCGTCGGCGGCACGATCGAACTGTCGGCGATGTTGTGGGGGTTGGCCTCGGGTGTTGCCGGCGGCGTCGCCGTGTGGTGGTTCTACCTTGCCCTCGCCGCCGGTCCGATGGCCGTGGTCTCACCTGTCACCGCCGTCTTGGTCGCCGGCATCCCGGTACTGGTCGGGCTGTCGATGGGCGAGCGTCCCGGCATCATCGCGTTCGTCGGCATCGCAGTCGCCCTGGTGGCCGTGGTGCTGGTCAGCAAGGAATCCCCGGACGAGGTGACCGGTGAAGTGGCAGGCGGTCGGGAGATGAAGTTCACCCGAACCGTGGCCTGGTTGACGGTCGGTTCGGGCGTGACGTTCGCTTTTGCGTTCATTTTTCTGCACCGGATCGGCGACGGCAGTGGACTGTGGCCGCTTGCGGCGTCGCGTGCGTCGGCAACCGCGGTGGTCTGGGTGGTAGCTCTGGCGTCCGGGCACTTCTCGCCCCCGCACGGCAGCGTGCTCAAACTTGCGGCGTTCGTCAGTGTGCTCGACGTGGTTGCCAATGCCGCCATTATCTACGCCTATCAGGACGGTCTTCTCTCCTTGGTGAGCGTCATCGCCTCGCTGTATCCGGCAGCAACGGTGTTGCTGGCCATGGTGATGCTCGGCGAAAGAGTCGGCACCCTGCAGAAGATCGGAATGGCGTTGGCGCTCGGCGCGATCGCGATGATCGCCCTCGCAGGTTGAACTGGCCCGCTCGGGGGTAATGACCTCGTTTATGACAGCTTCCGATTCGCCGTCCGACATCCCCGTGGCTCAGGACGACGGACGCCCTCCCCGCGTTCTGGTGACCGGTGCCACGGGATACCTGGGCGGGCGTCTGGCACCGCGTCTGCTCGACGAGGGGTACCGGGTCCGGGTGCTGGCTCGCACCCCCGGCAAGCTCGACAACGTGCCGTGGGCGGCGGACGTCGAGGTCGTCAAGGGCGATCTGAGCGATCGGGAGTCGCTGAAGGAGGCGCTGACCGGAGTCGACGTCATGTATTACCTGGTGCACTCGATGGGCACCGCAGGCCATTCCGATTTCGCCGATACCGAACGCGACAGCGCCGAGAACGTCGCGGCCGTTGCTGCCGAGTGCGGCGTCGGCCGGATCGTCTACCTGGGTGGCCTCCATCCGCCCACTGGAGAGCTGTCGCCACACCTGAAATCCCGCGCCGAGGTGGGTCGCATTCTGATCGAGTCGGGGGTACCTACGGTCGTGCTGCAAGCAGGCGTCGTGATCGGATCGGGTTCGGCGTCATTCGAGATGATTCGCCACCTGACCAACCGGCTTCCGGTGATGACCACGCCGCGGTGGGTACACAATCGAATCCAGCCGATCGCTGTCCGCGACGTGCTGCACTACCTGATCGGGGCCGCGAGCGCACCGATCGCCGAATCCCGGACCTTCGACATCGGTGGTCCGGACGTCATGCAGTACGGCGAGATGATGAACATCTACGCCGACGTCGCGGGACTGCGCCAGCGTCGCATCATCGTTCTTCCGGTGTTGACACCTCGATTGGCCGGCCATTGGATCGGGTTGGTCACACCCATTCCGCGCGGGCTGGCGATGCCGCTCATCGAATCGCTGCAGTACGACGCCGTCGGTCACGAGATGGACATCGACGCCGTCGTGCCCCGCCCGGACAACGGACTGACGGGCTACCGCGATTCGGTTCGGCTGGCGCTGCGCAAGATCGACGACGGCGAGGTCGAGACGCGGTGGACCGACGCCACCGGTACCGCGGCACCGTCGGATCCACTTCCGTCGGACCCGGATTGGGCCGGGGAAGTGGTGTACACCGACACTCGGGTCGCCAGAAGTACGGCGGAGTCGAGTGCGATCAGGCCTGCGTTGGAACGATTGGCCGACGCAGACGTGCTCACCGGCTGGCATCGCGACGCCACCGGACCCGACGCGTCGGCGTCGGGCACCGAACACACCACCCGGCTCAAGTCCTCGACCCGGCTGCCCGGCGAGGCGTGGCTGGACCTCACGGTCGGGGGAACCGCGAAGCAGCCGACGATCGAGCAGCGGTTGGTGTTCTTCCCGCGTGGACTGGCCGGTCGCGCAGTCTGGTACGCCTCACTGCCGGCACGGTTGGTCGTGGCGCGCCGAATGCTGCGCACAGTGGTGCAGCGGGTGGACGCGGATGCCGCATCGCACGCCACGGATCGCCGTGCGAGAAGTTAATGGGATGAATGTGTCCATGCGAGGCGTTACACTGAACAGCCCGGGCACAGTGTTCGGGAACATACGGGGCTGAACGGTTTCGACTTTGTATGTTGAGTCAGGGGAAGCGTGTCGGTGCAGGCGAGAGACCACCGTAAGCGTCATCGCAACCTTATAAGCGCCGATTCCAATCAGCGCGACTACGCACTCGCTGCCTAAGTAGCGACTGCGTGTCTGTCAGTCCGGGTTTGCCCTCGGCCCGGGTACTGGCATCAGCTAGAGGGCTCACCGATTCATCCGGCCGCGGGATGATGAGGAACATCAAACAGTGGCTGGGATCGTCATCCTGACTTGTTCGCGAGATCGGGAGATCCAAGTAGAGACATAGCGGACTGCACACGGAGAAGCCCTGGCAATGCAGCAGAGGACCCGGGTTCGATTCCCGGCAGCTCCACCGAAGAAGACCGGGCCGAGAGACACACTCTCGGCCCGGTCTTCTTTTCTGTGTCGGACAGGTCACAATCGCCCCGTCCGAACCGATCCCACCCGAAGCGGCCTCGGTGCCGAATAACCGGCATGAGCAACGAGCCGACTCCAGTACTGCGCACCGGCAGGCGGGTGTCCGACCCTGCACTGGTCGTGTTGGTCCTCGGCGGCGGCAAGGACGTGAGCCGGGCGCGCAGTCGGCCGTGGCATCTGGCCGGCCTGCGAATGTGGCCGTTCACCTGGATGCTTCGGCGCGTGGGACGCGAACGCGGCATTTCGGTGCAGCAATTGCAGTACCGGTTCCGCGGCTGGAACGCCCCCGAACGGTCTCCGGTCGAGGACGCCCGGTGGGCGCTGAACCGAATCCGCGCGGAGCATCCTGACGTTCATGTCGTGGTCGTCGGCCATTCGATGGGTGGCCGCACCGCCGCTGCCCTGATCGACGACCCTTCTGTCGTGGGTGTGGTGGCCCTGGCCCCGTGGTGGCCGGAGGGTGTGGAAGCCGACGCATTCGGCGCGCATCATTCGTTGCTCGTCGTACACGGCACTGCCGACAAGTGGACCGATCCGAGAACCTCGCGCCGTGCGACCGAAAGAGCAGCATCCAGAGGGGCGACTGCTCGCTACCTTTCCGTTC
Organism: Rhodococcus sp. 15-649-2-2; assembly: GCF_002258645.1. NCBI lineage: Bacteria > Bacillati > Actinomycetota > Actinomycetes > Mycobacteriales > Nocardiaceae > Rhodococcus > Rhodococcus sp. 15-649-2-2. Next base: position 850,913 of record NZ_NPFM01000031.1, on the reverse strand, counting down.
CGGGTGGGCATTTCATGCTCCGCAATCCGCGGGTCTGGTCGAGGGCCACGCGTGACTTCGTCCTCGGCATTGCCGCCGATACCAAGGCCGACTGCATGGGCAGGCAGTCGTGACGCGCCGTCGTATTGCCGTGGTCGGGAGCGGCATCGCCGGCCTGACGGCCGCATTCGCACTGTCGAAGAACTCGTCGGTGACGTTGTACGAGGCGGATTCTCGGCTCGGCGGTCACGCGGACACGCACTATGTCCCCGGCCCCAACGGTCCGGTAGGCGTCGACACAGGGTTCATCGTGCACAACGACCGCACGTATCCGACGCTGCTTCGGCTGTTCGCCGAACTCGACGTACCCACCCAGGATTCGGACATGAGTATGTCCGTGCGCTGCGACGGGTGCGGGCTCGAGTACTCGGGCGGCCAGGGCATGCGCGGAATCCTGGCGCAACGTACGGCGGTGTTCAAACCACGATTCGTGTCGATGTTGCTCGATGTCAAACGTTTTCATCGGCTGGCAACCGAACTTCTGGACAGCCCGGACTCGGCGGATTCCGAGATCACACTCGGTACATTTCTCGAAGACCATTCTTTCTCGGCATATTTCGAATCCCACTTCATGACGCCGTTGGTGTCGGCGGTGTGGTCGTGTGATCCGGACACTGCGCTCGCTTACCCGGCTCGCTACCTGTTCTCTTTTCTTCAGCACCACGGAATGCTCACCGTCACAGGATCTCCCACCTGGCGCACCGTCACGGGCGGGTCCATCGAATACGTTCGCCGGGTTGCGTCGCACATCGACGAGGTGTTGCTCGATACCCCCGTGCGCGCGGTCTACAGGTCCGAGGACTCCGTGCAGATCCGGGACGCCCACGACAACCTGCGCACGTTCGACGCCGCCGTGATCGCGGTCCATCCCGGTGCCGCGCTGAAGATGCTCGCGGAACCCACTGCGCTCGAGCACAGCATCCTCGGAGCGATGCCGTACTCGGTCAATCACACTGCTCTGCACACCGACTCGTCCGTGTTGCCGAAGAACACCAGGGCGCGGGCCTCGTGGAACTACCACCTCCCGTCCTGTAGCGCCAGGCCCGATCGAGTTCTGGTCAGCTACGACCTGACGAGGTTGCAGCGGTTGGACGACACCGATCGAAGGATGCTGGTCACCCTCGGTGGAGCGGATCGCATCGACCCGAACACGGTGCTCGACGACATGACCTACGAGCACCCGCAGTACACTCCCGAATCCGTGGTAGCGCAGCGTCGTCTGCCCGAATTGGACACCGATACGGTTGTGTTCGCCGGGGCGTACCACGGCTGGGGATTCCATGAGGACGGTGCGTTGTCCGGAGCGCGCGCTGCGCAACGGGTGGGGGCCACGTGGCTCTGACGTCCGTTCTGCCGACCACCCGCGCACACGGAGCGGCGCTGTATCTCACTCGGATCGATCACGTGCGACGCGCGCCGATTCGAAACGCGTTCTCGTACAAGAGCTACAGCTGGTTCGTCGACCTCGACGCGCTCCCCGAGTTGCCGCGGATGTTGCGACCGCTGGCATCGTTCGACTCACGTGATCACCTGGGCGACCCCGACGCCACCATTCGTCAGAACGTCGATGCGTTCCTGGCGGAGAGCGGTATCGATCTCGGCGGCGGACGGATCACGATGTTGGCCAGCGCGCGGGTGTTCGGACACACGTTCAACCCATTGAGTGTGTACTGGTGTCACGACCGCGCCGGAGACCTCCGCTGCGTGGTGGCCGAGGTGCACAACACCTACGGCGAGCGATACCGGTATTTGCTGCACACCGATCGGCGCGGCGCAGTACGGACGACCAAGGAGTTCTACGTCTCGCCGTTCAACGACGTCGACGGCGAATACTCCATGCAGCTGCCCGAGCCGGACGCCGCGCTCCGCCTGTCGATCGTCCTCGAACGTCCCGGTCAGCCTCCGTTCGTGGCGACCGTCGACGGCCGTCGACGCGAGGTGACGACGCGGTCGATTCTTCGCACCGCACTCGAGATCCCGATTGCGCCCGTGCGAGTGGTGGTTCAGATCCGCTGGCAAGGCATTCGGCTCTGGGCGCGGGGTCTGAAGATCGTGCAGAAACCTGCCCCTCCGGGGGAACGAAGAATTCAGAAGGAAGGGGCCCACAGATGACAACTGTGTCGAAAGCCAATTCTGTGTCGAACCCGTACGGTGGTTCCGCTGTCGGTCCGCGCCCGTCGGTCGATGCGCGGGTCTGGCCTCAGATCGCCCGTGTTCCCGGTGGCATGAAGGTTGCAGCCGCCGCGCCCGTCGCCGACTTCCTCTTCCGTCGTGCGGTTGAGGGATTGCAGGTCCGGGTCGCGATGCCCGACGGCGAAGTGATCGGGGCCGGCTCGGCCGATGCCCCGTTGATGACCGTCTATCGGCCACACGACTTCGCCGCACGGGTCGGCGACAGTGGACTCATCGGATTCGGTGAGGCATACATGGCCGGAGACTGGGATGCCGAGGACCTCACTGCAGTGCTCGAGGTCTTCGCCCGGCGAATGGCGTCGCTGATTCCGAAGTCCCTGCAGCGCCTCCGAGGGCTTTATGTTCCCAAACCTCCACGGAGCGAGCGGAATACGACCAAGAACACGCGATCGAACATCTCACGGCACTACGATCTGTCGAACGACCTCTTCGAACTCTTCCTCGACGAGACGATGACCTACTCGAGTGCGTTGTTCGCCGGAGCGGGAAGCGACAACGACAGTGAGGAGCTCGCCGACGCTCAGCGCCGAAAGATCGACCGGCTTCTCGACCGCGCGGGCGTCGGCGATGGAAGCCGGGTTCTCGAGATCGGCACCGGATGGGGCGAGCTTGCCATCCGTGCGGCCGCTCGTGGTGCGACGGTACGGTCGGTGACATTGTCGACCGAACAGCAGGAACTGGCGCGGAAGCGTTGTGCCGCTGCGGGTTACGGAGATCGAATTCAGATCGATCTCCTCGACTATCGTTTGGTCGACGGCGAGTACGACGCGATCGTGTCGGTCGAGATGATCGAGGCCGTCGGTCATCAGTACTGGGGAACCTACTTCGAGACGATCGACTCGTTGCTTGCGCCGGGTGGGCGGGTTGCCCTCCAGGCCATCACGATGCCGCACGATCGAATGCTGGCTACCCGAAACACGTACACCTGGGTACACAAGTACATCTTTCCCGGCGGGTTCCTGCCCTCGGTGCGGGCCATCGAGGAGGTGACCGAGCAGCACACCTCGCTTCGCGTTCGCGAGCGCTTGTCCATGGGCGACCACTACGCGCGAACCCTCGCACTGTGGGACAGTCGATTCCGTGAATACCGCAGCGAGGCATCCGATCTCGGTTTCGACGAGGTGTTCGCGCGAATGTGGCACTTCTACCTGTGCTACTCGGAGGCCGGATTTCGATCCGGGTACCTCGATGTTCAGCAGATCGTGCTCGACCGAAGGGACAACCGATGACCACCTCGACACTTTCCGTGGACCGGACCCATCGCAGTGGCGGTGTCGCGCATCGGATTGCCGAGTTGATAGAACCCCTGGTGGGTGGCCCGCTTCCCGTTCGGCTGCAGGCGTGGGACGGATCCGTCGCAGGCGATGACTCGGCACCGAGAGTGCTGTTGCGGAGCCCGAGCGCCCTTCGTCGATTGCTCTGGAGCCCAGGCGAACTCGGTGCTGCGCAGGCATACGTCACCGGGGAGTTGGACGTCGACGGGGATCTTGCCGCGGCTCTCGATCATGTCTGGGGCGTGGTGCGTGAGCGCCGACTCTCGGCCGTCCGACCGGGGCCGGCGTCGCTGCTGCGGTTGGCAAGACTGGCGAAGGATCTCGGAGTGTTCGGCCGCCCACTACCGCCGCCCGTGTCGCAGGCCGCGGTGAAGGGGCGGCTGCACTCGATGCTCCGTGACCGCGCTGCGATCAGCCACCATTACGACCTGTCCAACGACTTCTACGAGCTGGTCCTCGATTCGCACATGGCGTACTCGTCGGCGTACTGGACCTCGGATGCGCCGGACTACACCCTCGATGACGCCCAGCGCGACAAACTCGACCTCGTGTGTCGAAAGATCGGGCTCGACAAGCGCGCAGGGCAACGCTTTCTCGACGTCGGCTGCGGCTGGGGGTCCCTGAGCCTGCATGCGGCTCAGGAGTACGGAGCGCAGGTCGTCGGAGTGACCATCTCGCGCGAACAGAAAGCCTTCATCGACAAGCGAATCGCCGACCGGGGACTGCAGGGCAACGTCGAAATCCGAATCCAGGACTACCGGGAGATTCCGGACGGTCCGTTCGACGCGGTGGCGTCGATCGAGATGGGCGAGCATGTGGGGGAGGCCAACTACCCGACCTACACCGCCGCACTGCATGCCAATGTCAAGCCCGGCGGCCGCGTGCTGATCCAGCAGATGTCGCGGAGGGAAGGCGACAACCCCGGCGGCGGAGCATTCATCGAATCGTTCATCGCGCCGGACATGTACATGCGCCCGGTCGGGCGGACCGTCGCAATGATCGAGGAGGCCGGCCTCGAGGTTCGCGACGTCCACGCGCTTCGGGAGCATTACGTGCGAACCGTCGACGTCTGGACCGAGCGCTTCGAGGCGCGCTTCGACGACGTGGTGGGGATGGTCGGGGAAGAGGTCGCCCGCGTGTGGCGGCTGTATCTCATCGGCGGCGGAATGGCATTCCGCGACAACAGGATGGGCGTCGACCAGATCCTGGCGGTCAGGTCCGAGAACGGACCGTCCGACATGGAACCGGTGCGGCCGACCTGGACGACCACCGGATGAACTGGTCGGACTTCCTGGCCGTATCGCTGGCGAGCCTCGGCGGAACCGCTGTCCTGATGATCGTCACCGCCCTCATCGGCGCGCGTATCGGACGGCACAACGTCGTGGACGTGACGTGGGGCGGCGGCTTCGTTCTGATCGCGCTGATCTCGGCTGCGACCGGAACAGGTGAACTATGGCGTCGAGTGCTTCTGCTCGCGCTCGTCGGCGTATGGGGACTTCGTCTTGCACTGCATGTCTTTCAGCGCTCACGCGGGCACGGTGAGGATCCGCGCTACACCGAACTGCTCTCCAAGGCCACCGGAAACGAAACCTTGTATGCCCTGCGCAAGATCTATCTGACGCAGGCAATTGCATTGTGGTTCGTGTCCCTGCCGTTGCAGGTATCCGCTGTCGCACACGGATCGGTCCCCACCGTCGTCGTACTCGGCGTACTGGTCTGGATGCTCGGATGGACGTTCGAGGCAGTGGGCGATGCGCAGTTGAAAGCCTTCAAGGCCGACGCGTCGAACAAGGGCAAGATCATGGATCGTGGTCTCTGGTCCTGGACGCGGCACCCCAACTACTTCGGGGACTCGGCAGTCTGGTGGGGGCTGTTCCTCGCTTCGGCGTCGGCGTGGCCGGGAGTGTTCACACTTCTGTCTCCTATCGCGATGACGTACTTCCTGGTGTTCGCCACAGGTGCACGGTTGCTGGAGCGCAGCATGGAGAAACGTCCGGGGTATCGCGAATACCAGCAGCGGACCAGCTATTTCCTCCCACGGCCGCCGAAAGGATCCAGCAAGTAGCTCGCGGGTGGGGCAGCGGCGCTAGGGTTGTCGAGGAGTTCGATTCATCGATCGAGTTCGGTTCGACCACAACGAGGAGGCGCATCGTGGCGCACGAGAGAGCTGGAACCACTGCACTGCCGGAGGATCTGGTGGATCTTTCGCAACTCGTGACGGCGTACTACTCGCGGGTTCCGGATGTGTCGGACCCGAGTCAGCAGGTGGTCTTCGGTACGTCCGGACACCGAGGGTCGAGCCTGGATTCGGCGTTCAACGAGGCCCACATCGTGGCGACGACGCAGGCGATCGTGGAGTACCGCGCTGCGCAAGGCATCACCGGGCCCCTGTTCATCGGCCGGGACACCCACGCGTTGTCCGAACCGGCCTGGACGACTGCTCTGGAAGTGTTGGCCGCCAACGACGTCGACGTACTGGTCGATTCGGGGGACCGGTACACGCCCACCCCTGCCGTCAGTCATGCCATCCTTCGCTACAACGAGTCGGGCCCGGCGGCGAAGGCCGACGGCATCGTGGTGACTCCGTCCCACAATCCGCCTCGGGACGGCGGCTTCAAATACAACCCTCCGCACGGTGGACCGGCCGACAGCGACGCGACGTCGGTCATCGCTGCCCGCGCGAACGATCTTCTGCGCGAAGCCATCTCGGGCGTCAAGCGTGTGACGCTGGCGCAGGCCTTCGCGGGCAGCGTCTCGCGGTACGACTTCCTCGGCACCTACGTGGACGACCTGCCGAACGTCGTCGATCTCGATGCGATCCGCGCGGCCGGTGTTCGGATCGGTGCCGATCCGCTAGGCGGAGCCAGTGTCGACTACTGGGACGCCATCGCCGAGCGACACAACCTCGATCTGACGGTCGTCAATCCGTTGGTGGACGGCACGTTCCGCTTCATGACGCTCGACACCGACGGCAAGATCAGGATGGACTGCTCGTCGCCGAACGCGATGGCGTCGCTGATCGCTGCACGCGATCGATTCGACATCTCCACCGGCAACGATGCCGATTCCGATCGGCACGGCATCGTCACTCCCGACGGTGGCCTGATGAATCCCAATCACTACCTCGCAGTTGCCATCGACTACTTGTTCACTCATCGGCCGGGGTGGTCGCCTACGGCGGCGGTGGGCAAGACCCTCGTGAGTTCGTCGATGATCGACCGCGTGGTGGCCGGCCTCGGCCGTCGCCTGCTCGAGGTGCCGGTGGGATTCAAATGGTTCGTACCCGGACTACTCGCCGGCGATCTCGGATTCGGCGGGGAAGAAAGCGCCGGTGCGTCGTTCCTCCGACACGACGGTCGCGTCTGGACCACCGACAAAGACGGCATCATCCTCGCGCTGCTGGCGTCGGAGATCACCGCAGTCACCGGGTCTACACCGTCTCAGCGTTACGGGGAATTCACCGCGAAGTTCGGCGATCCCTCGTACGCCCGCGTCGACGCACCGGCCACGCGCGAGCAGAAGGCCGTTCTCGCCAAGCTCTCGCCCGACCAGATCACCGCCACCGAATTGGCAGGCGAACCGATCACGGCAACGCTGACCGAGGCTCCGGGCAACGGAGCTGCCCTCGGTGGCCTGAAAGTGACGACGGAGAGCGCCTGGTTCGCCGCGCGCCCGTCCGGAACCGAGGACGTGTACAAGATCTACGCGGAGTCGTTCCATGGCAAGGAGCACCTCGCCGAGGTCCAAGATGCAGCACGTGAATTGGTGTCGTCCGCTCTCGAGAGCTCGTGACCGACTCGTCCCAACCCGACCACGACAGCTCGGCCTCCGAGTCGGCATTCCAGCCCGGAAGCAAACTCCCACCGGAGATCTGGGTACTGGTATCGGCGGCATTCGTCATCGCCCTCGGATTCGGCATCGTTGCGCCTGCCCTGCCACAGTTCGCCCGAGAATTCGGTGTCGGGTATACGGCCGCGTCGGCAGTGATCAGTGCTTTCGCTCTCATGCGGTTGCTGTTCGCACCGGCCAGTGGCGCTCTGGTTCAGCGGCTCGGCGAACGGCCCGTGTACCTGATCGGACTGCTGATCGTCGCGGTGTCCACCGGCGCGTGCGCTCTGGCCCAGACGTACTGGCAACTGCTGGTGTTTCGCGGACTCGGCGGAATCGGGTCGACGATGTTCTCGGTGTCGGCTCTCGGACTGCTGATCAGAATCAGTCCACCGACCAGTAGGGGCCGCATCTCCGGGCTGTACGCGACCGCCTTCCTGTTGGGAACCATCGGTGGTCCACTCGTCGGCGGTGCGCTCGTCGGTTTCGGTCTGCGGGTGCCGTTCGTCATCTATGCCGTGGCTCTCGTGATCGCTGCCGCCGTCGTGTATTTCACCCTCGGCAACTCCGAGCTCGTCAAACCGGAGAAGGGCTCGGCACCGCCGACGATGTCGCTGCTCGCTGCTCTCCGAATCCCGTCTTATCGGGCCGCGTTGGCTTCGAATTTCGCCAACGGTTGGGCAGTGTTCGGTGTTCGGGTGGCGTTGGTGCCGTTGTTCGTCGTCGAGGCGATGCAGCGATCCGAGGTGTTCGTCGGTATTGCTCTGACCGTGTTCGCAGTGGGAAATGCTCTGGTTCTCACCAGTGCCGGTCGCCTGTCCGACGTACGCGGACGCAAACCGTTCATGCTGGGCGGGTTGGCGGTGTGCGGCCTGGGCACCGTCGTGATGGGTTATGTGCACGATCCGGTGTTGTTCCTCGTGGTGTCGTTGATCGCCGGAATCGGATCGGGCCTGATGAGCCCTGCCCAGCAGGCATCGGTCGCCGACGTGATCGGCTCGAAGGCGCGCGGAGGACCCGTACTGGCTGCCTTCCAGATGGCGTCCGACGTGGGTGCGGTGATCGGCCCGATCGTGGCCGGGATGATCGTGGAGCGGGTCTCGTTCGGCCCGGCTTTCGCCGTGACCGGTGCGCTGCTTCTGGTGGCCGGACTCTGGTGGTCTCGCGTACCCGACACCCTCGAGCGCGAGCGCACCTGACACGCACATCCGTAGTATTCGCTCTGTGAGCCAGAAGAAGACATCGAGCACGAAACACACGCCACAGGCGACGTCCAACACAGTGACCTACGTATTGGGCGGTATCGCATTCCTGGTGGTGGTGATAGTCGTCGTGGTCGCGATCATGTGGCAGAGCGGAAGCGACGCCCCACGCAACGACGGCTACGGAACCGTGAAGAATCCCGAGGTCGAATTGTCGTTGCCAGGTGACGGCGTGGTGCAGCTGGCGCGTCCGGGAGCGCAGCGTGTGATCGATGTCTACGAAGATCCGATGTGCCCGTTCTGCGGCGATCTCGAAGCAAAGCACGGCCAGGAGTTGGCTCAGAAAATCGACGATGGCGTTGTCTCGGTGAATTACCACCTGGTCAATTTTCTCGATCCGTCGTCGGCCTCGGGTGACTATTCGACGCGTGCCGTCGCGGCGTCCCACTGTGTGGCAGCGACGGAGAACGCCCGGGTCTACTCCGCTTTTCACGGCGGGTTGTTCGACTCCGAATTCCGCCCGGTCGAAGGCGCAGACTCGGACAGAACCGATGCGGAACTAGCGGAGCTCGCTCGTTCCTCCGGAGCGAGCGAGCTGGCAACGGAGTGCATTGCCAGCGGAACCGAACGAGATGCCGCGGTGGCGGACGCGAACACCGGACGCGACGCTCTGGCGGCGTCGGGAGCGCGCGGGACGCCGGGGGTACTGGTCGACGGACAGGTGGTCGACGCGCTCGGTGACTCGGAATGGCTGGCCTCGATCAACTGATCCACTCCCGTGGGTGCGGCCGGTGGTCGAGTTCTCGGTACCGGCCGGACCAGGTGATTTGTTGCTGTTGCGACCGATGGTGTAACTTCGTTCGAGCAACCGCATGAGCGGTCGCACGCAGTAACTCGGGGCTATGGCGCAGCTGGTAGCGCACCACACTGGCAGTGTGGGGGTCAGGGGTTCGAGTCCCCTTAGCTCCACCGAGATTGTTAGCTCCACCGAGATCGTCAGCTCCACGGACGTGATCTGTTTCAGGAAACGAAAAAGCGCCGCTCTCGAGCGGCGCTTTTTCTTGTTTCGGTGCTGTAGGTCAGCGGTGACTAGTGGGCTGCGTCGAAGGCTTGCTCGACCTCGGCGGGAATTCTGCCTCGCGCGGAGATATTGTGGCCGTTCGCCTTGGCCCATTCTCGGATGGCTTTGGTTTGATTGGCGTCGCGCTTCGCACCGGTTGCAGAGGTACTCGACTTCTTCGTCCGCTTTCCACCGACCTTGGTGGAGTGTTCGATGTAATAGTCGAGCTTGCGATGAAATTCCTTGGCGTTCTTGTCGCTCAGGTCGATTTCGTAGCTGACCCCGTTGACCGAATAGGTTATGTGTTCGCCACCGGATTCGATCGGTTTTTCGTCGATGTCGTCGACCAATTGCACATAGACTTTTCTGGCCATGCTGAAGCTCTCCAATGGTGCAGGGGATGATGCGGGGATGTCCAGATCGAACTGAGACGACTATACGGCCGAACAATGTGCTTATCCACGCGGGCCGGGGAATTGTTACGCGATTCGCAGAATTGTCGGGAATCGGATCGGGCGGTCGCCGAAACGCAGAGGTATAGGCGAGAACATTGTCCCGATACGATCTCGGTCCTTATCGAAATCAAAGACAGACTGGCCGGTTCGTAGGCGCTTTTCCATCCCCGAGTCGGTTCGCGGTGGTTCGAGTGGGGGAGCCGGCGTATCGGTGTACGACGTGGCGGCGCGTTCGCAACGGATCGATTACGGAACGCACTCATTTCACTAACGAAAGATCATCCGAGGCGCGTCGATGACGACATCTGGTTCACTTGAGGCGCAAGTGTCTGCTGTTTCGTGTGTGTCCCGTGGTGTCGGCGACTCGCTCCGATCAGCGCAACCGAGGGGCCGAGAGGGGAGTAGCGCCACCAGTCACTCCGGTGCGCTCGAGAGCATATGAAATCTGCACGAATCACCAGGTCGGCAACAGCGGCTCTGATATGCGCGGGAATGCTCGGTGCGGGTGTGATCGTCGCCGCTCCTGCCATGGCTGCCCCGTCCACCCCGTCACCGTCGACTACCGGTAGCGAGTTGTCGGGTAAGACGGTTTTCCTCGACCCGGGTCACCAGGGCACCGCACATTCGGAGAACCTGCAGCGTCAGGTGGACGACGGACGCGGCGGGACGAAGGATTGCCAGACCACCGGAATGACCACCGTGGACGGCGTGCCCGAACACACGATCAATTGGAAGGTCAGCGAACTCGTTCGGTCCAGTCTGGAGAGCCTGGGTGCCACGGTGAAGACGAGCCGTGCCGACGACTCTGGGTGGGGCGGATGCGTCGACGACAGGGCGCGTGCAGCGAGCGAGTCCGGAGCCGACGTCGCGGTGAGCATTCACGCGGACTCCACGAGCACGGCAACCGATACCGGTAAGCACGGATTTCATCTGATCGTGCCCACGTTGCCGATTCCGAACGCAGCGGCCGACACAGCCCAGTCCGAAGGAGGACGTTCGGCGTCGAAGCTGATGCGAGACTCGTACGTTCGGGCCGGCTTCGCCCCGGCGAACTACGCAGGCGTGGACGAGGGAATCCAGGAGCGCTCGGATGTGGCCGGGCCGGCATTGACCACAGTCCCTCTGGTGTTCGTCGAAATGGGCAACGGATCCAACCCCGACGACGCGGCCCTTCTCGAGAGCTCCGACGGTCAGTTGAAGCACGCGATCGCAATTTCGACCGGAGTGATCGACTATTTGCTCGGTGCAGAGGCTCAGTCCACCCCGGCCGCGGAGAATGCGACCGCCCCGACGACGACTGCAGCCGCCCCTGCTGCGAAGGCGACCGACACCGCTGCGCCCAGCACGTCTTCGACCACCGGAACGAAGACCGCTGTGGAGGGCCGTAGCGCGCTCTCGCGATTGCTCGAAAGCGTCTCTCCGTACATCGAGACGTTCGGAGTGGACGGTTTGAAGGGGCTCGCGACCCCGGAGAACGTCAGCAGTGTGTCCACTTTCGCGCAAGGCCTGCTGAAACAGATTCTCGCTGCCCGGTAGTCTCGGACGCCGTGACGCGTCGAAGAATTCCGGTGGTGATAGTCGCGGGCTTCCTCGGCGCGGGCAAGACGACTCTGCTCAATCACCTGTTGCGTAACGATGCGGGGATTCGAATCGGCGTCGTGGTCAACGATTTCGGAGCGATCAATGTCGACTCCATGCTCGTGGCGGGACAGGTCGACTCGATGGTCTCCCTCGGTAACGGATGCATCTGTTGCGCGGTCGACATCAGCGACATGGACGCGATGTTCGACGCCCTCGCGCATCGCCGTTCGGCGATCGATGTCATCGTGGTGGAAGCCAGTGGCCTCGCCGAACCTCGCAATCTGATCCGAATGGTCCGAGGCAGCGAGAACGAGTTCATCGTCTACGGCGGGCTCGTAGGGGTGGTCGACGCGGTGGAATTTCCGCAGACCCGGGTACTGCATCCCGAGATCGACCAGCATCTGCAGTTGGCAGATCTGGTGGTGTTGAACAAGTCGGATGTGGTCTCGGAGTCCGGCCGCTCCGCGGTCGTGTCCACCGTGCGGTCCATCGTGGGGGAGGTCCCCGTAGTCCCTGTCGCGTTCGGTCGAGTGGATCCGCTGCTGCTGTTCGACCGTCGGGACGACCTGTCTGTCGAATCGGCGATCCCCGTTCAGTTGTCGTTCGACGAGCTCCTACGGGAGAACCACAGCGACGACAACCACAGCGACTACAACCACAGCGACGACGACCATGAGCATCACCTGCATGCCCAGTACTCGCACACCGAGTTCGTCAGCACCGAGCCCATCGAACCGCGACGAATGATCGAGTTTCTGGAGAATCCCACCGGAAACCTCTACCGCATCAAAGGTGTCGTGCATTTCGCCGTACCGGGCTATTCGCAGAAGTTCATCGTGCACACCGTTGGTCGACACATTCGGTTCGAAGCGACGTCGTGGGCGCGCGGTGAGGCCGAACAGACATCACTGGTGCTGATCGGTACCGACCTCGATGCAGCGGCCGTCGAGAAACGACTACGCGCGTGTGTGCGTCCGCCCAACGAGCACTGCGATGCGTCGTCGATGCTCCCCGTCCACCGCTACCTGGACGCCGGGTAGAACTCCTACAGTCCGACCCACTCGGTGCGTCCGCCCTCGAATCCCTGCCGCTTCCAGATCGGGACCTCGGCCTTGATGCGTTCGACCAATCGCGCGCAGGCCTCGAACGCTTCCGCGCGATGGGCCGATCCGACGGCTGCCACGAGCGCGAGGTCTCCGACGCGCAAGTCTCCGACGCGATGTACCGCAGCGACCTCGAGGCCGGTCTCGGCGGAGACCTCGGAGCAGCATCGGTTCAAGAAACGTTGGGCGTCGGGATGGGCGCGGTATTCGAGAGTTTCCACCGCCTGGCCACCATCGTGGTCGCGGACGATCCCGCTGAACAGAACTACTGCACCGTGGCGTGAATCCTGTACGGCTGCCTCCACTTCGGCGGTGCTCAACGGTTCACTGGAAATTCGTGCGACGAGTTCACTCATCGTGGGGTCCTCCTCCGGCGATCTGGGCCAACACATGGTCGAGTAGTGGATCGAGAACCGCGAGACCGTCCTTGACACCACCCGGCGAGCCCGGCAGATTGACTGTCAGCGTGCGGCCGATGAGCCCCGAAACGCCTCGGCTGAGCACCGCGTGTGGCGTCGCGGACGTTCCGCGGGTGCGGATCGCGTCGGCGATCCCCGGCATGTCGATGTCCAGGAGAGCTGCAGTTGCCTCGGGAGTCGCATCGGTGGGGGATACACCGGTGCCACCGGTGCTGACGATCAACGACGGTTCGCCGCGCAACGCGTCCTGCAGGCCCACTGCTATGTCGGCGTCGGCGTACACCAGCGGACCGCGCACGGTGAAGCCTCGATCGGTCAACCAGGACGCGATGGTGGGGCCGGTGGTGTCCGGTCGAGTTCCGTTCGCGCCGCCGGTGGAGGCCACCAGCACCACTGCGGATCGCGTCGTGTCGAGCGTCGGGGCAGTGTCGGTGGCGGGAGTGACCGGTTCCCCGTCTCGCTCCCAATGGCCATGCTTGCCACCGTCTTTGGTGATCAGTCGGACGCCGTTCATCGTGGCACCCGGGTCGACGGCCTTGACCATGTCGTGCAGCGTCAGTCCGGCGACCGCGACCGCAGTCAGGGCCTCCATCTCCACCCCGGTTCGTCCGGTGGTGCGCGCCGTGGCCTCGACCGTGATGGACGAGTCGGTGAAACCGAACGAGATCTTCACCGACGAGAGCGCGAGCTGATGGCACAGCGGGATCAACTCCGACGTCCGCTTCGCCGCCGAGATGCCCGCGATGCGGGCAGTGGCGAGTACATCGGCCTTGGGCATGTCGTCCGCGCGCACGAGCGCGATGACCTCGGCAGTGGTGACGAACTCACCGGCGGCGACGGCCGTACGCGAGGTCTCCTTCTTGTGTGCCACATCGACCATGCGAGCGCGGCCCTGATCGTCTAGATGAGACAGATGGGTGTGCGGGGCGTCGGTGGTCACAGCGGCCATACCTCCACGTGGGATCCTTCGGCGAGTTCGGTTGTCTCGGAGTCGATGTCGATCAGAACGTCGGCCCATGCCAGCGCCGCGACCAGATGGGAGCCCGGGCCTGCCACGAGCTGTACCCGGCCGTCGTCACGCAATCGGCCACGGAGAAGCTGTCGACGGCCCGGCGGTGACACGATGGATTCGTGCAAGATCGCTGTGCTCGGAAGCACCGGTGGAAGACCGGCTGCTCGCCGAACTATGTTGCGCGCGAACATGATGTACGAAACAACGGTGCTGACGGGGTTGCCGGGGAAGCTGAGCACAGGAATACCGTCGAACAATGTCATGCCCTGCGGCCCGCCCGGCTGCATGCGGACCGACCCGAAGGTGCCGCCGAGCGGCCGGAGTACGTCCTTGACCACCTCGAAGTCGCCCATCGAGACGCCGCCGGACGTGATGATCAGTTCCGCCGATCGTGTTGCCTCGTCGAGGACCTCGCGAAATCGCCTCGGGTCGTCGGAGCTACGCGTAACCGCAATCACTTCCGCGCCACTGGCCCGCAGATGCGCCGCGAGAGTGATGCCGTTCGAGTCGTAGATCTGGCCGGGAGTGAGAGTCGATCCGGCATCGACCAGTTCGGCACCGGTGGTCACGACGGCGACGCGAGGGCGCGAACGCACGGCGACCTCGGCAAAACCGACAGCCGCGAGAACGGAGATGTGTCGGGGTTCGAGTACTCGCCCGGCCTCGACCAGAACTGTTCCGACGCGTACGTCGCTTCCCTGTTCACGAACGAATTCACCTGCGCCGCGGCCTCGTTCGATCGTCACCGAACCTTGCGACGGTATCGTGGTGTCCTCGACGGGGACGATGGTGTCGGCCCCGTCGGGAATGGGCGCGCCGGTCATGATCTTCGCCGCGCTACCTGCAGCGAGAACTGCCGATTCAGTAGGTCCTGCGGCGATGATCGTCGAGACCTCCAGCGTCACCGGGGTCGTGGCGACGGAACGAGAATCGACTGCGTAACCGTCCATCTGCGAATTTCGGAACAGCGGTAAGTCGACCGGCGACCGCACATCCTCGAACGAGACTCGTCCCAGGGCCTCGGCCAGGGGTATTCGCTGCGCAGTTCTGGTGCCCAGCGCCGCGAGAAGAGTCTCGACCGCGGCGGCGTGCTCCTCGACGGATACGGCGCTCACTGCGCTGGTCCGGTGATCGCGCGCTCGTGCTCAGCAGTCATGGGTGCCAATCCTAAGCACGCCGACAACGCCGGCGAGTGTGGGCTGCGGCATACTGGGTAGACACGTCTGCGACAGGCGTGATCGAGATCGACGAAGGTGAGGTTCGAGGTGACGGTGGACAGTGTCACCTCGCTGGGCATTCCGGTGTTCGGCGGTGCTGCTCCGACCGATCGGTCGCCGCAGGTGAATTCCGTGGCGGATCGGCCGGATGTACCCCATCTGATCGACCGCTTCGGCCGAGTCGCGCGCGACCTGCGTATCTCCATCACCGAGAAGTGCTCGTTGCGGTGCACCTACTGCATGCCGGAGGAAGGGCTTCCGGCCATTCCTGCTGCGAACCTGCTCACGCCGGCCGAGATCGCGCGAGTGGTGTCGGTGTCCGTGCGGCTGCTGGGTATACGCGACGTGCGGTTCACCGGTGGCGAGCCCCTCATGCGCCGCGACCTCGACGAGATTCTGCGACTGTGCTCCGATGCCGCAGCAGGTGTACCGCTGTCGATGACCACCAACGCTGTGGGTCTGGAGCATCGGGCCGCGGCATTGGCCGATGCCGGGCTCACCCGGGTCAACGTCTCCCTGGATTCGGTCGACCGCGAAGATTTCGCGCGACTGACCCGACGCGACCGACTGCCCTCGGTGCTGGCCGGCATCCGAGCGGCGAAGCGAGCGGGCATCGGTCCGGTGAAGATCAATGCAGTTCTGATGCGTGACACGCTGTCCGGCGCGGTCGATCTACTGCGCTGGTGTCTCGACGAAGGGGTGGCCCTCCGCTTCATCGAGCAGATGCCTCTCGATGCCGACCACGAGTGGGCTCGCGCGAACATGATCGACGCCCAGACCTTGCTCGACGAGCTGTCCACCGAATTCGACCTGCGTGAGGTGGGGCGCGCCGATCCGTCGGCACCGGCCGAGGAGTGGAGCGTCGACGGCACCGACGCCACCGTCGGAATCATCGCGTCGGTGACGCGCTCGTTCTGCGGGGATTGCGACCGCACGAGAGTGACCGCCGAAGGAACCATTCGGTCCTGCCTGTTCAGCGACGACGAGACCGATCTGCGCGCGGCGCTGCGGGGCGGTGCCACCGACGACGAGTTGGCCGCCGTGTGGCGCGGGGCGATGTGGAACAAATGGGCCGGACACGGTATCGACGCAGAGGGGTTCGTGCCGCCGACCCGCAGTATGGGAGCGATCGGTGGTTGACGTGCAGTCGAACGGGGACACGGGGTCCTCGACCGAGGTCGAAGTGCGGTACTTCGCCGCCGCGGTCGACGCGTCGGGGTGCGACTCGGAGTACGTCACCGTGCCCGTCGGAGCCACTCTCGCAGACCTGCGAGAGGTGATTCGGTCCCGGCACGGCGCGCCGATGGACCCGATCCTGCGAGTGTCGGCCTATCTCGTCGGAGACGATCTCACACGCGATCTGGGCCGTGCGATCGGCAGCAGGGTCGACGTGCTGCCGCCGTTCGCGGGCGGCTGATCGTCGGGTTCGGCTCGGCGTCCGATCGCCCGGCTCAGTGGGAGCTCCTCCACCAGTCGTCGAACGGGGTCACCGGCACCGCACGCTTGTGGCGGGTCGCCATGAACATCTTCTCCAGCTTGTCGGCGACGTCGTCGGATACGTCCTTGCCCTCGAGATAATCGTCGATCTGCTCGTACGTCAGGCCGAGTGCTTCCTCGTCCGGCAGTGCAGGACGATCGTCCTCGAGGTCTGCAGTGGGGACTTTTCGCCACGTGCTTTCCGGCGCACCGAGTTCACGGAGCAGAGCGGCACCCTGACGCTTGCTCAGGCCTGTGAGCGGAGTCAAGTCGACACCGCCGTCACCGAATTTGGTGAAGAACCCGGTGACGGCCTCGGCAGCGTGGTCGGTACCGACCACGACGTAGCCGAGTTCTCCGGCGATGGCGTATTGCGCGACCATGCGCTGGCGAGCTTTGATGTTGCCCCGAACGAAATCGCGGACCTCGGTGGTGCCCAATGCTTCTGCCGTGGCGGCCGCCGACGCGTCGGCAGCAGCCTTGATGTTGACCGTCACGGTTCGATCGGGGTCGATGAACCGCAGCGCGATCGACGCATCGTCCTCGTCGGCCTGTACGCCGTAGGGGAGTCGAACGGCGACGAACTCGGCCTCGTGGCCGTCGGCTCGCAGCTCCGTCACGGCTTGCTGGGCGAGCTTGCCGGTGAGTGTGCTGTCCTGTCCGCCACTGATACCGAGCACGAAGCCCGTTGCAGGGGTCGACGACAGGTAATCCTTGAGGAAATCCACCCTCCGGCGAACCTCCGTGACCGGATCGATGGTCGATTGCACTGCCAGCTCACGCGTGATGCTCGTGCGCACTTCCGAGTTGATGAATCCCATCAGCTCATACTAACGACGTCGGCAGGTCTGCGGCCGTGCGCACACGCCGTGCGTAGGGTCGATCTTCGTGAGTGGACCCTCCGATACGTTCGTCAAACGAAGCCCCCAGGCGCATCCCGACTTCTTTGCCGCCGAGGCAACCGGGCTCCACTGGCTCGGCGAGGCGGGCGCGCCCGTTGTCCGAGTCCTCGGGCACGGGCCGACGCACATCGAACTCGAGCGCCTGATCGCGGCGCATCCGACGCTGCCTGCGGCAAGAAGATTCGGTCGAGTGTTGGCGCGAATGCACAACGGTGGAGCTGCCGGATTCGGGGCACCGCCCGTCGGCTCCGACGGTGCGCCGTTCCCCGGCCGATTGTTCATCGGGGCTCGGCCCATGAGCAATTCGGTGCACCGGACGTGGGGTGAGTTCTACGCAGCCGAACGGGTACTGCCGTTTCTGCGAATCGCCGTCGACGCGGGCACCGTGACGCCTACGGAGGCTGCCACCGTCGAATCTGCATGCCGACGCGTCGCGGGCGGGGACTTCGACGATGCGGAGCCGCCGAGCCGAATTCACGGAGATCTCTGGAGCGGCAACGTGTTCTGGACCGAGGCAGGCGTGGTGATGATCGACCCGGCTGCGCACGGCGGGCACCGTGAGACCGATCTGGCGATGTTGGCGCTTTTCGGGTGCCCGTTCATGGATGGCATCGTCGACGGGTACGAGACGGTACATCCGCTGCGAGCAGGGTGGCGAGAGCGGATTCCACTACACCAATTGCACCCACTCGCCGTCCATGCAGCAGGGCACGGGCGCTCCTACGGTGTGGCGTTGCACACCGCGGCCGTGGCGGTCGAGAACATCTGAGTCGGGCGAGCTACCGAGGGCGAGTTGCTCTGCGTACCAAGTCTTCCCAGCCGTCGGCCAACCGGTCCATCGGCATTCCGAGATCGCGGTACTGGTGTAGCACCAGGGTGGCTTCGAGTGGTGTGAGCAGCCAGTGCGTCAGCAGTGGGAGATCGCCGTCCACACCGGCTGCGCGGAGCAGCGAGAGGACGTGAGTGAAGTTGACCATGTGCGCCGGAGCGGAGTAGCGCGCGTCGGCCGATGTCTCGGCAGCGCGCAACACCTCGCCCTGAACGTTGACGAACTCGAGCCGAGCCCGGCCGAAGGCGACGAGTCGGTCGATCGGATCGGCCCCCGGACCGAGTGGTGGATCGCCGAACATGAACGAGCGTTGCAACTTCTGCTCGGTGTGATCGAGAAGCGCTCGCATCAGCCCGGCGCGGTTGCCGAAACGGCGGAACACGGTGCCTTTGCCCACTCCGGCCTTGGTCGCCACCGCGTCCATGGTGATGGCGTCGGCTCCGATGGTCGCCACCAGATCCGCCGCGGCGTCGAGCAACAGCCGACGGTTGCGTGCTGCATCGCATCGTTCGGAGTCCTCACCCGCAATGGGCAGCATCGGGCCGGTCACGGGATTCAGCCTACCCTGCCGGGGAACATAAGTGGACCATGGTCCGTTTGAATGGTATGAATTGACGTGACGATCACGTCATCCGAACTTTCGAAGGAAGATCTCATGTCAGACGCTCACGTACTCGTTCTCGTCGGAAGCCTGCGCGCCGAATCGGTGAACAAGCAGATTGCCGAGACTGCTGTCACCGTGGCACCCGCCGGTGCCGAGATCGTGGTCTACGACGGACTCGGAGATGTCCCCTTCTACAACGAGGATATCGACGTCGAAGGTTCCGTGCCGGCTGCCGCGCTCGCTCTGCGGGCTGCTGCCGAGAAGGCGTCGGCCCTGCTGCTGGTCACGCCCGAATACAACGGCACCATTCCTGCCGTGCTGAAGAACGCCATCGACTGGCTCTCGCGTCCCTACGGTGCAGGTGCCATGGTCGGCAAGCCTGTCGTCGTGATCAGCGCATCGCCCAGTGGCAACGGTGCCAAATGGGCGCACGAGGACACGAGCAAGGCCGTTCGCATCGCCGGTGGGTCGGTGCTCGAGGACGTCCAGCTCTCCATCGGCGGCACCATGGACAAGTTCGGCTCGGCTCACCCGAGCGAGAACGCCGAGGTGTCCGGAGAGATCGGACACGTGGTGGCCGAGTTGGTCAAGGCTTCGAACGACCTCGTGAGCGCCTGAACCCTATATGGTATCGGTAATCGTTTTCATGTAGAGTGGGTTCATGAAGGTGAGAAACTCTCTGAAATCGCTCAAGAACAAGCCCGGTGCGCAGGTGGTCCGCCGCCACGGGGTGGTGTTCGTGATCAACAAGAAAGAGCCGCGATTCAAGGCGCGTCAACGCTGACGATCGCGCATCCGACGACAACGGCCCCCCGGAGCTAATTCCGAGGGGCCGTTCTCGTGCGTGAGGGGAGCGGTCGTCGTAGGGGGACGTCACGGTCGGTACGACGGCGGGTAGTGACCGATGACACCCGCAACGTGTGATCTGCGACACGCCGGGGTGACGCGCCGATCATCTGCCGGCAACGCCGTGACCAGCGAATACCAAGCATGTTGTTCGCAACATCTCGTGTTGTAGTCAGATGTCGGACACTAGGTGTAGTGTTTGTCCGACCGAGAGGCCACAACTCGAAGAACCAGCGAAAGCGGGTTCGAGCAGGTCGAAGTCGCCCTGAGCGGGAGATGTTCTCGGTGCCATACGCAGAGCACATCGGTCGCCCTCGGTGCACCCGATGGCGACAACGGAAAGAGGGACACCATGAGCATCACCGTTTACACCAAGCCCGCCTGCGTTCAGTGCAATGCCACCTACCGCGCTCTCGACAAAGCCGGCATCGAGTACTCGGTCGTCGACATCTCGCAGGACCCGGAGGCGCGTGATTACGTCATGGCTCTCGGCTACCTGCAGGCTCCTGTCGTCGTCGCCGGTGACGATCACTGGTCCGGCTTTCGTCCGGATCGCATCAAGACCCTCGCAGCGAACGCTGCTTGAACAGAACGAGAAAGTGAGTGAGCGGTGAGTTCGCAACCGCAGTCTTCCCACTCACTGGTGTATTTCTCCAGCGCATCCGAGAACACGCATCGCTTCGTCTCGAAGCTGGACATCCCCGCAACGCGCATTCCGCTCCGTGATCCCGACGGGACGTTTCGAGTCCATTCCCCCTACGTTCTCGTCGTTCCGACGTACGGGGGAGGGACCACCTACGCCGGGCGAGATACCAACTATGTCCCCAAGCGTGTGATCAAGTTCCTCAACGACGAGCACAACCGATCGTTGATACGAGCGGTCATCGCTGCCGGAAACACCAATTTCGGTGATTCGTTCTGCTTTGCCGGAGATGTCATTTCGCAGAAATGTGCGGTTCCGTATCTGTACCGATTCGAGTTGATGGGCACCCCCGAGGACGTAGTGCGAGTCCGCGAGGGACTGGAGGACTTCTGGGAACGTGAAGTCCGACGCGCCGCCCACACGCACTAGAGCACCACCCACCACATACCAGTAGGAGCATCGCCGTGGCACCGACCATCACCGACGCAGCACCCGCGCCCGCAACCATTCGCGGCGACGGCGACATGGACTACCACGCCCTCAACGCGATGCTCAATCTCTACGGCCCCAACGGCGAGATCCAGTTCGAGAAGGACCGCGAGGCTGCCAATCAGTACTTCCTGCAGCACGTCAACCAGAACACGGTGTTCTTCCACGACCTGGACGAGAAGCTGGACTACCTGGTCGAGGAGAACTACTACGAGCCCGAGGTCCTCGATCAGTACTCACGTGAGTTCGTCAAGTTCCTGATCAACCACGCGTACTCGAAGAAGTTCCGATTCCCCACGTTCCTCGGTGCATTCAAGTACTACACCTCGTACACGCTCAAGACGTTCGACGGCAAGCGCTACCTCGAACGCTTCGAGGACCGCGTGTGCATGGTGGCGCTCACACTCGCAGCCGGTGACGAAGCCCTGGCCACCGATCTCGTGGACGAGATCATCGCCGGCCGTTTCCAGCCCGCGACGCCCACCTTCCTCAACTCCGGCAAGAAGCAGCGCGGTGAGCCCGTGTCCTGCTTCCTGCTACGCATCGAAGACAACATGGAGTCCATCGGCCGCTCCATCAACTCTGCTCTGCAGCTGTCCAAGCGCGGCGGCGGAGTTGCCCTGCTGCTGAGCAACATTCGTGAGGCCGGCGCCCCCATCAAGCGCATCGAGAACCAGTCCTCGGGTGTAATCCCGATCATGAAGCTGCTCGAGGACTCGTTCTCGTACGCCAACCAGCTCGGTGCTCGCCAGGGCGCGGGCGCGGTGTACTTGCACGCGCATCACCCCGACGTCTACAAGTTCCTCGACACCAAGCGTGAGAACGCGGACGAGAAGATCCGCATCAAGACGTTGTCCCTCGGAATCGTCATCCCCGACATCACGTTCGAGCTGGCGAAGAAGAACGAGGACATGTACCTGTTCTCGCCGTACGACGTGGAGCGCATCTACGGAGTGCCGTTCGCCGATATCGACGTCTCCGATAAGTACTACGAGATGGTCGACGACAAGAGGATTCGTAAGACCAAGATCAAGTCGCGTGAGTTCTTCCAGACTCTCGCCGAGCTGCAGTTCGAGTCCGGCTACCCGTACATCATGTACGAGGACACCGTCAATCGCGCGAACCCGGTCAAGGGCAAGATCACTCACTCCAACCTGTGCTCGGAGATTCTCCAGGTCTCGACGCCGTCGACGTTCAACGACGACCTCTCGTACAGCCATGTCGGCAAGGACATCTCGTGCAACCTGGGCTCGCTGAACATCGCGAAGACGATGGATTCACCCGATTTCGGTAAGACCATCGCTGTGGCAATCCGCGGTCTGACCGCGGTCTCGGACCAGACGCACATCTTCTCCGTGCCGTCGATCGAGCAGGGCAACAACGATTCTCACGCGATCGGCCTCGGGCAGATGAATCTGCACGGCTACCTCGCCCGTGAGCGCATCCACTACGGCTCCACCGAGGGAATCGATTTCACCAACATCTACTTCTACACCGTGCTGTTCCACGCGATTCAGGCGTCGAACCAGCTGGCGAAGGCACGCGGCCAGTACTTCAAGGGCTTCCCGGATTCCAAGTACGCGTCGGGCGAGTTCTTCGACAAGTACACCGACCAGGTCTGGGAACCCGCTACGCCCAAGGTCGCGAAGTTGTTCGCCGACTCCGATGTCACCATTCCGACGCAGGCCGACTGGTCCGCGCTGAAGGCGTCGGTGCAGGAGTACGGAATCTACAACCAGAACCTGCAGGCCGTTCCGCCGACCGGATCCATCTCGTACATCAACAACTCCACCTCGTCGATTCACCCGGTGGCTTCGAAGATCGAGATTCGCAAGGAAGGCAAGATCGGCCGCGTCTACTACCCGGCACCGTACCTCGACAACGACAACCTGGATTACTACCAGGATGCGTACGAGATCGGCTACGAGAAGATCATCGACACCTATGCTGCCGCAACACAACACGTCGATCAGGGCCTGTCGTTGACGCTGTTCTTCAAGGACACCGCCACCACTCGCGACATCAACCGCGCGCAGATCTACGCATGGCGCAAGGGCATCAAGACGCTGTACTACATCCGTCTGCGTCAGATGGCCCTCGAGGGCACAGAGGTCGAGGGTTGCGTCTCCTGCATGCTGTAGGCGATTCGGTCGGTCGACCTGTGGCGATACCGTGATGTCAGGGCGCGATGCGGACCATAATCAGGTATGGGCATCGAAGCGGACGGCGAAGTCGAATCCGACGTCGACGTGACAATGGCTCGGAAGGACTCGGTTCCTTCCGGGCCATCGCCACGTGGTCGACATGCTCGCCGTCGGGTACCTCGACGCGGATTGGCGGCATGGGATCCCGACACGCGCGGCCACGATGCGCTCGAGACAGTTCTTGCGCAGAACGCGATACGAGTTCAGGAGTTGCTGCCGATCCGGTACGCCCGGATGTCCGCATCGCCGTGGACATATTTTCGCGGTGCCGCCGCCGTGATGGCCGCGGACCTCGCGTCGACCCCGCACACCGGCATCGAGGTGCAGTTGTGCGGTGACGCTCACGTGTTGAACTTCGGATTGTGGGCGACGCCGGAACGAAACCTCTATTTCGACCTCCGCGATTTCGACGAAACTCTGCCCGGCCCGTTCGAGTGGGACCTCAAACGACTTGCCACTTCCCTTGTGGTTCTCGGACGCGAGAACGGTGTGGCCTTGCCGCGTTCCGATCGTGCGGTCGCCGCGATGACGGCGTCGTACTGCCGAAAGATGCGGGCGTACGCGAACATTCCCGAGATCGACATCTGGTACGACCGGATCGACGTGGCAGGTTTGCTCGGGCATTTCTCCTCGGGCATCGCTCGACACGCCGAGAAGCTCATCGAAACGAAGGCCGAGCGTCGCACCAGTCGTGGGGCGTCCCGCAAATTCACCGAGACGAGGGACGGCCGTCGGCGAATTCGCGAGGACCCCCCGTTTCGCACTCATGTGGGAGATTCTCAGATCGATCTGGTGCAGGCGGTGATCGCCGGCTACAGCGAATCGGTCGACGATCACATCTGGAGTCTGCTGTCCAGATTTCGAGTTCTCGACGTGGTTCGCCAGGTGGTCGGCGTCGGGAGTGTCGGAATGCGGGTCTATCTGGCCCTGTTGGAGGAACGGCGGACTCGCGATCCGTTCTTCCTGCAGATCAAGCAGGCAGGGCCGTCGGTGTTCGAGAAGTTTCTCGAGCCGAGCGCGTACGACAATCACGGTGCCCGGGTGGTCAACGGGCAGCGAATGCTGCAGAGCGCCACCGACATGTTCGTAGGGTGGACGTCGGTGCCGGGAAGGCCGGAGGCCGGTCGGGGGGAGCAGTCGATGAATTTCTACGTTCGGCAGTTCCGGGACATGAAGGTCATTCCCGACGGCGAGATCATCGGGCCGTACCTCACCGAGTTCGCCACGGCATGCGGTGAGGTCCTCGCGCGGGCGCACGCTCGAAGTGGTGACGCAGAGGCGATAGCCGACTACCTCGGCCGCGGAGACAACGTCGATCGGGCGATGGTGGAGTTCGCCCACGCCTACGCCGATCAGAACGAGCGCGATCACGCGCAACTGGTCGGTGCCATCGAGGCCGGAACGGTCCCGTGCTCGGTGGGGTGGTGACCGTTGACCGGTGAGATCACCGTCGTTCTCGGGCAACACTCCGAGCACACTTTGTAGTGCCTCCCTTAACTGTCGGACACAACGGGTAGTGTTCGTGTCAGCGACTTTTCACGTAGCTTCGTCCCCACTTCTCGCTCATCGACCTGTAGGTAGGCACCCATGGTAAAGCTCATCGATCGTGTCTCCGCGATCAACTGGAATCGGGTCCAGGACGACAAGGACTCCGAAGTCTGGGAGCGTCTCACCAGTAATTTCTGGCTGCCCGAGAAGGTGCCGGTGTCCAACGACATCCCGTCGTGGGCAACTCTGACCGCCGTCGAGAAGCAGTTGACGATGCGCGTGTTCACCGGATTGACGCTGCTGGACACCATCCAGGGCACCGTCGGTGCCGTCAGTCTCATTCCCGACGCGATCACTCCCCATGAGGAAGCGGTGTACACCAACATCGCGTTCATGGAGTCGGTGCACGCGAAGAGCTACAGCTCCATCTTCTCGACCCTCAGCTCCACCCGCGACATCGACGATGCGTTCCGCTGGTCCGAGGAGAACGTCAACCTTCAGCGCAAAGCCGAGATCGTGCTGAACTTCTACCACGGTGACGATCCGCTCAAGCGGAAAGTTGCTTCGACACTGCTCGAGTCGTTCCTGTTCTACTCCGGGTTCTACCTGCCGATGTACTGGTCCTCGCGAGCCAAGCTCACCAACACCGCGGACCTGATCCGGCTGATCATCCGTGACGAGGCCGTGCACGGGTACTACATCGGATACAAGTACCAGAAGGGCCTCGAGAAAGTCAGCGAGGCTCAGCGCGAGGAGCTCAAGAACTACACGTTCGAGTTGCTGTTCGAGTTGTACGACAACGAGGTCGAGTACACCCAGGACCTCTACGACGAGATCGGTCTGACCGAGGACGTCAAGAAGTTCCTGCGCTACAACGCCAACAAGGCGCTGAACAACCTCGGCTACGAGGGTCTGTTCCCCAAGGACGAGACGGATGTGAACCCGGCGATTCTGTCGGCACTGTCACCGAACGCAGACGAGAACCACGACTTCTTCTCGGGTTCGGGTTCCTCGTACGTCATCGGCAAGGCCGTCAACACCGAAGACGAGGACTGGGACTTCTAGAGGCACCTTCGCGCGCCGCGCCGCTCACACTTTCGGTGGGCGGCCCGGCGCGCGAATGTTTTTGGCTTCCTTGGGCATTCGACCCTGATCGCTCAGTGCCCTTCGCAGTAGGAACTCGATCTGAGCGTTGGTGCTCCGGAGTTCGTCGGAAGCCCAGCGGGCGAGGGCGTCGTGTACCGCCGGGTCCAGCCGAAGCAGTATCTTCTTACGCTCGACGGTCATGGCTCACTGGTACAGCGATCCGGTATTGACGACGGGTTGCGTGTCGCGGTCGCTGCACAGCACGACGAGCAGATTCGACACCATGGTCGCCTTCCGCTCCTCGTCGAGTTCGACCACATGCTTCTCCTCGAGCTTCGACAGCGCCATCTCCACCATGCCGACCGCGCCCTCGACGATCTGCTGACGCGCCGCGATGACCGCTCCCGCCTGCTGTCGCCGCAGCATGGCTTGCGCGATCTCCGGGGCATAGGCAAGACGGTTGATTCGGGTCTCGATCACCTCGACGCCTGCCGACCGCACCCGCGCATGCACCTCCTCCGACATCGCAGCGGTGATTTCGTCGGCGTTCTCTCGCAGCGACATTCGGCCTTCGGCGTCGTACGGGTAGCTGCCGGCGATGTGCCGGACGGCAGACTCGGTCTGGACGGCGACGAACTCCTCGTAGTCATCGACCTGGAAGGACGCCAGTGCCGTATCGGCAACCTGCCAGACCACGATGGCGGAGATCTCGATCGGATTGCCGTCGGCGTCGTTGACCTTGGACTGGCCCGTCTCGTGGTTGCGGATTCGCGTCGAGATGGCCCTGCGGTACGTCAACGGATTGGTCCAGCGTAGCCCCGGTGTACGCAGCGTCCCGCTGTACGAACTGCCGAGTAGCTGCAGAACGCGAGCTTGATTGGGTTGCACCAGAGTCAATCCCATGAGTGCCGGCAGTGAGAGCACGAACAGCACCACTCCGCCGACCACAAGCCCCACCACGGAGAAGACGAGTCCGAGAGCGAACGCGGCGATTCCGCCGAGAAACAGCGCGAGACCGATGCCGAGCATCGACCAACCGGGCAGATCCCAACCGGTGCGCTCGGCGATGGTCGTGGTCGGTGTACCCGTCGGCTTCTCGGCGACGGTAGCGGGTGCGGACATGAGAACCTCCCTCTCGATGTTGATACTACAGTGATATCACATTATGGATCGAAAAGGGGCGGTTCGGTGGAGCGGTGTCCTCGGTGCGGTGTCCTCGGTGCGGTGGGGGAGTCAGCGCCTGAACCACGCCGACGGGTCGTCGGCGATGGCTTTCTCGATTCGCAATCGTGAAGTGGCCGTGAGGTTGTCGGGTAGCCCGTCGAGCGCGAACCAGGCTACGTCGAGATTCTCGTCGTCGGCGACATGTGGGGTGCCTCCGATGTAGCGGGCGAGGAACGTGATGTCCAGGTACTGCGCGACGTCGCCGTTGGGGTACGTGATCGGCTCCGTCACGTCGACACTCGTCAGCCGCTCGATCGTGGCCTCCACGCCGGTCTCCTCGCGGATCTCTCGAAGCGCGGCCGGTGCAGGTTCTTCGCCGGGCTCGAGGATTCCGGAGACCACGGCCCAGGTGTTGTTGTCTGCTCGCAGAGTAAGCAGCACTCGACGGTCGTCGTCGAGAACGACCGCACTGACACCGGACAACCACAGCGGTGACGTACCGACGACGCTGCGGAGAGCTTGCACGAATTCTGGAATGGGCATTGCGTCAGGACACGTAGGCGTTCAGGGAAGCGGACAGATCGGCAAGGATGGCGCGCGCCGCGACAACTCCACTGCCGGACCAGACCGTGTCGTTCACCGCGAACACTCGCCCGTCGGTGACCGAGCCGAGAGCGTGCCATGCGTCGCTGTCCATCACCTCGCGGCCGAAGGTCTCGCCATCGGGGCCGGCGAATCGCACGTACACGATGTCGCCTTCGACCGAATCGAGGTCGTCCGACGCTACGGAGAAATCGGCATCGCGCTGGCTTTGGGGTCGCGCGACACCCACCTCGGCGAGGACCTGGCCGGCAAAGGAGTTCGGACCGTCCACCTCGATGGTGTCCGCGCCGAACCGGATGACCGACGCCTGTGTCTGAGTGGAGTCGATCTCACGACCGACCCGCTCGGCATCCGCAGAGAACGATGCGAGCTGTTCGAAACCGGCTTGCCCTCGACCCAATGCTGCCGCGGACTGCAGAAAGGTGTCCTTCCAGCCCTGACCGGTCCCGGTGAACACGGTCGGCGCAATGGCGTTCAGGGAGTCGTAGGTCTCGGTGCCGAGAGAATCGGCACCGAGGATGAGGTCGGGGTCGAGCGCGGCGATCGCTCCGAGGTCGGGAGCTCCGACCGGGCCGACCGACGGAACGGACGCCAAGCCCGTACCCAGGTACAACGGTTGATCTCCGTCTCCCCGGAAATCGGGGTCGAGCGTCGCCGCGCCGACGACGCGTTCCCAGATCCCGACCGCGCAGCTGGCGTCGAGGCCTGCAGCGTCGAGAACGACGATGCGCTGTGGATCGGCAGGGATGGCGCTGATTCCCTCGGCGTGCCCGACGGGGCGGGTATCGCCTTCGACTCCGGTCCGGTCCAGTGGGGCCAGTGCCGGACACAGTCCTACGGTGTCCCGGTTGTTACCGACCACTCCCGCTCCGGCGATGTTCGTGGTGCTCCGAACGATGGTGGATGCGTCGTCCTGTGCCTCGGAATCGGAACAGCCGACCAAGGTCACAGCCACGGCGAGGCATGCCGCAACGACAGCGCCGCTCCTGCGCGGTGCATACGAACGGGGGACTCGCAGATGGAGTGGCAACGCGGGACTTCCTTCGACGGGTCGGGTGGTCTCACACAGTATCGGAAGGCCGTTCTCGCAGAACACTCGAACGGGCACCGGCGAGGCCACGGAATCGACCGCGTTCGCACCGTGCCCGCTGCGGCGGAAAGGCCCACAGCGCAGGCAGATCGCCCGATCCGGGCGGTGTCGAATCTGCCCAATACGACACACGGTAGGACCGGTTCGGCAAGTGTCGGTCCGACGGTCTACGATTCGAGGAGCGCACGACTAGATGACGTCGCCTCGTGGTTCGGGGTCGGACGCGCAATCAGGAGGATCTGTGACTGCCCTAGCGCCTAGGCCCGCTCCCGCGGTGGATGCCGCTCGGCCGTTCCCGCCGAGGATGGGACCGAAGGGTTCGTTCCTGCACAAAGCGGTGACGACGACCGATCCCAAGGTCTTGGGGATCATGTACATCGCGACCTCGTTCGCGTTCTTCCTCGTCGGTGGACTGATGGCGCTGCTGATGCGCGCCGAGTTGGCCGTGCCGGGAATGCAGTTCCTGTCCAACGAGCAGTACAACCAGCTGTTCACCATGCACGGCACCATCATGCTGCTGCTGTACGCGACGCCCATCGTGTTCGGGTTCGCCAACTACATCCTCCCGCTGCAGATCGGTGCACCCGACGTCGCGTTCCCACGGTTGAACGCGTTCTCGTACTGGCTGTACCTGTTCGGTGCCTTGATCACCACAGCTGGCTTCATCACTCCCGGTGGCGCAGCCGACTTCGGTTGGACCGCGTACACCCCACTCACCTCGGCTCTGCATTCGCCGGGTGTCGGCGCGGACCTGTGGATCATGGGTCTGGCCGTCGCCGGTCTCGGCACCATCCTCGGTGGCGTCAACATGATCACCACGGTGATCTGCCTGCGTGCCCCCGGTATGACGATGTTCCGCATGCCGATCTTCACCTGGAACATCCTGGTGACGTCGATCCTGATCCTGCTGGCCTTCCCCCTGCTGACGGCGGCGCTGCTCGGCCTGGCGGCCGACCGCCACCTGGGTGCGCACCTGTTCGATCCGGCAACCGGAGGCGTGCTGCTGTGGCAGCACCTGTTCTGGTTCTTCGGTCACCCCGAGGTGTACATCATCGCGTTGCCGTTCTTCGGAATCGTCTCCGAGATCTTCCCGGTCTTCTCCCGTAAGCCGATCTTCGGCTACTCGGGACTGATCTACGCGACGATCGCGATCGCAGCCCTCTCCATTGCGGTGTGGGCGCACCACATGTACGCCACCGGTGCAGTGTTGCTGCCGTTCTTCTCGTTCATGACGTTCCTGATCGCGGTGCCCACAGGTGTGAAGATCTTCAACTGGGTCGGCACCATGTGGCGCGGTCAAGTGACACTCGAAACACCGATGCTGTTCGCGATCGGGTTCCTGATCACGTTCGTATTCGGCGGATTGACGGGCGTTCTGCTGGCGTCGCCGCCGATCGACTTCCAGGTCACCGACACCTACTTCGTCGTCGCGCATTTCCACTACGTGGTGTTCGGCACGGTGGTGTTCGCAACGTACGCCGGCATCTACTTCTGGTTCCCCAAGATGACGGGCCGGATGATGGACGAGGCCCTCGGCAAGTGGCACTTCTGGCTGACGTTCTTCGGCTTCCACGCCACGTTCCTCGTCCAGCACTGGCTCGGAAACGAGGGAATGCCGCGTCGCTACGCCGACTACCTGCCTTCCGACGGGTTCACCGAACTGAACATCATCTCCACCATCGGTGCCTTCGTCCTCGGTGCCTCGACATTGCCGTTCGTCTGGAACGTCTTCAAGTCCTACCGCTACGGCGAGGTCGTCACGGTCGACGATCCGTGGGGCTACGGCAACTCGCTGGAGTGGGCTACCTCGTGCCCGCCGCCGCGGCACAACTTCACCGAGCTGCCGCGTATCCGGTCCGAGCGTCCGGCATTCGAGCTGCACTACCCGCACATGGTCGAGCGGATGCGCGCGGAAGCTCACGTGGGGCCGGGTGCACACGGCGGTAAAACGACTGCTGTCCTCGAGCAGGCCCGCCGGGCTCCGATCGCCACCAGCGATCACGAAGGGTCCGGAGACCCCGACCCCAGGTAGTCACAGCACAGCGAGAGCCCCTCCCGGCTACCGGGTGGGGCTCTTCGCTTGCGACAATCTCGTGGCGCGGTCGGGTTCGCCCGTCCATCGCGAGGTGACAACAAGACGTATTCGGCCGGTGGCCGAGTGAAAGGGAGATCCGGTGAAGTCGAACGACACCGCAGTGCTGGTGACGGTGACGGGACCCGACAAGCCGGGCGTCACCTCGGTGCTCTTCGCGGCATTGTCTCGGCACGAGGTGAGCCTTCTCGACGTCGAGCAGGTGGTCATTCGCGGCAGGCTGACCCTCGGTGTCCTGTTGACCTGTCCGCGCGATCCCGAAGCGCTGCAGGAGGAGCTCGAGGACGCCATGGCCACGGTCGGGGTCCATGTGGACGTCGAGATCGGCGCTGCGCAGAGTGGTGGTCGGAGTTTGGGAACGCATGTCGTCGTCGTTCTCGGGCGACCCGTGACCGCGCGAGCGTTCAGCACCATCTCGCGCGAGTTGGCCCGCCAGGGCGCGAACATCGACTCCATTCGCGGAGTTGCCGACTACCCCGTGACGGGGCTCGAACTGCAGGTGACTGCAACCGACACGTCGCCGGACGCCGATGTCGCACTCCGTACCGGTCTTGCGGCGATCGCAGCGGGAATCGGTGTGGACGTCGCGGTGGAGAGGGCCGGCATCGCGCGTCGATCGAAGCGGCTCATCGTGTTCGACGTCGACTCCACGCTGGTCCAGGGCGAGGTCATCGAGATGTTGGCTGCACGAGCCGGCCGCGAGGACGAGGTCAGGGCTGTCACCGAAGCGGCGATGCGCGGCGAGATCGACTTCACGGAGTCGCTCGAACAGCGGGTCGCCGTACTGGCTGGTCTCGACGAATCTGTCATCGACGAGGTGGGAGAGAGCCTGGAGCTGACGGCGGGGGCACGGACCACCATTCGGACTCTTCGTCGACTCGGGTTCGCGTGTGGGGTTGTCTCCGGAGGTTTCCGGCAGGTCATCGAAGGTCTGGCCCACGAGCTCGAACTGGATTACGTCAAGGCGAACACTCTCGAGATCGTCGACGGCAAACTCACCGGCCGGGTGATCGGCGAAGTGGTCGACCGAGCGGCCAAGGCGACAGCACTCCGCGAATTCGCAGCGCAATCGGGAGTACCGATGGAGCAGACGGTGGCGGTCGGCGACGGAGCCAACGACATCGACATGCTCACTGCGGCCGGCCTCGGCGTCGCCTTCAACGCCAAGCCTGCCTTGCGCGAAATTGCCGACACCGCCATTTCGCATCCGTACCTGGACGCGGTGCTGTTCATCCTCGGCGTCACTCGCAACGAGATCGAAGCTGCGGATGCTGTCGACGGGGGAGTCCGTCGCGTCCCGATCCCATGATCGGCGAGCACCCGGCGGGCAATCCCGAAGTCGGCAATCCCGAAGTCGAGGGCGCAACAGGTGAGGTGACCGGCGAGAACGATGCCGAAGTGTTCTCGGCCGAGAACACGTTCGACTCGCGTCACGCCGAACTCGCCCGTGGGTACGGGGGAGCCGAGGATCCATCGGACCCGGCGGATGTACTGGCCATGCCGTTGGTCCTGCACATCCCGAAGACGGATTCGCCGTTGCGCAGCGAGTTGCTCGAGGCAGCCGCCCGGGCCACGGTGATGCTGTGCCTCGACCCGCGTGTGGGTTCGGGTGCCTCGTGGCACGATGCCTTCACAGAATGGACGTCGGCTCGAATTCGCAAAGTTGCCCGTCGGGCACGGGGTGCGCAATGGACTGCCGCACAGGACGTCCCGGGGGTCACGGTCGATGTGGGCGGTGCATCGGCACGGGCATTGGTTCCCGGTCGCGTCGGTGATCTCGATCCGAGGATCAAACGCCTGCAGATCGGTGGCACCGACGTTCCATCCGACGAAGCACCGTCGCCCGCTGCGGGTCCGGTGCTGTGGGTCGATACTTCGTTGTCCATGACGGTGGGCAAGGCTGCCGCTCAGGTGGGGCATGCCTCGATGTTGCTGGCCGGCGCGATGAGCGTGGAGGAGTGCCGAGAGTGGGCGTCGGCAGGCTACCCGTGCTCGGTGCGTCCGGCCGATCCGCAGCAGTGGGCCCGTGCACTGGACCAGGTTCGGGGCGGGCGTGCCGTCGCGGTGCGGGATGCGGGCTTCACCGAAGTGGCCCCGGGCTCGACGACGGTGATCGCCGTTCGCTGAGTCGCGTGTTTCAGTTGGGGGTCCACTGTCGCGGAACTGGCTATCCATAACGTATCCAGTACTGCCGGAGACTGGGAGCATGTTCACCTCACCACTTCGCGCAGTCGTCGGCCGTCGTCTCCCGTCCAGGTTGGCTGCCCTCTACGTCGGGCTGTGGCTGTACGGGGCGTCCATGTCCTTGATGATCGCCGGTGGTCTCGGTGTCAATCCCTGGGATGTGTTTCATCAGGGCCTCGAAAGCCACGTCTCGCTCAGCTTCGGAACCATCACCGCGATCACCGGAGTGGCCGTCTTGCTGATGTGGATTCCGCTGCGGCAACGTCCGGGTCTGGGGACCGTGAGCAACGTCGTGGTGATCGCAGTGGCCGTCGATGCGACGTCGGCACTGTTACCGCATCTCGACGGACTCGTGATTCGATCGCTGGCCATGGTGTCGGGAATCGTGGTGAACGCCTTCGCCACGGCCCTGTACATCGGTGCCGGAATGGGCCCGGGCCCACGTGACGGTTTGATGACCGGTCTGGTGGCCAGAACCGGGTGGTCGATCCGGCTCACCCGTACCGGAATCGAGTTGACCGTCGTGCTCACCGGCTGGCTGCTCGGCGGCACGCTGGGGCTGGGAACGGTGCTCTACGCACTCGGGGTCGGTCCGCTCGTGCAGCTGTTCATGACCTACCTGCCCGCGCTGCGGAACACCAGCACCGTGGAGCCGGCCACCGATATCGTCGAACCTGCCTCCAGCGCAGCCGTATTCGGCGGCACTCCGTCCGGGAACGAGGAGTCGAGTACCGGGACGAACCGGGACGTCGACCAGCTCGGGCAGGCAAGGGTGATCTCAGCGGGTCCGCCCGAGTGGAGGATCAAGAGCGAACTCGCATCGTCGACCTGCCCGCCGTCCGAGTCGTAGGAGCGGACGTCGGAACCGTCGACCCACGCCGTGATCGTGCGTACCGAGTCGTCGTTCCACCGATCCGTATCGAATTCCCTACCGGCAGAGTCGAACCACACCAGGTCCGGTCGACCGGTCGGAGTGGCGCGGCCGGTGAAGAATTCCTGCTGTCTCAGCGTCGGAGCGCTCGCTCGGACACGGAGCAACCGACCGACGAATCGAATCATGTCCTGATCGGCGCTGTTCCAGTCGATTGCCCAGGAGTCCTCGATCGGTGCGTCCTGGGGAACGCAGTACGCGTTGTTGTTGCCGGACTGCGTGTGGCCCAGTTCGTCGCCGGCCAGCAGCATCGGCGTGCCTGTCGAGAGGGTCAACGTGGCCAGGAGAGCGCGCACGTGGCGACCACGCGCGTCGAGTACGGACGGATCGTCGGTCTCGCCCTCGACACCGTGGTTGACCGAGGAGTTGTTGTCGGTTCCGTCTCGGTTCTCTTCGCCGTTGGCTCCGTTGTGCTTTCGTTCGTACGACACCAGATCGCGGGCGGTGAATCCGTCGTGTGCGGTGACGAAGTTGATCGACGCCCACGGCAGTCGGTGGCTACCCGCGAACAGATCCTCGGAACCGGCCAGGCGGGAGGCCAGTTCACGGACGCCGTGCTGGCCCGCCCAGAAGCCTCGAACCGTGTCGCGGTAGCGATCGTTCCATTCCGACCACGCCACTTCGAAGTTTCCGACCTGGTAGCCGGCACCGGTGGCGTCCCACGGCTCGGCAATCAGCTTGACCTGGGCCAGAAGGGGATCCACGGCTATCGCGGTCAGTAGCGGTGCGCGAGGATCGAATCGCCAACCACCGGGCCGGCCGAGAGTACTCGCGAGGTCGAACCGGAACCCGTCGACGCCCATCTCGTCGACCCAGTAGCGCAGGCTGTCGCACACCATGCGCACGACCGCGGGCGACGCCGAGTCGAGAGTGTTGCCGCAGCCGGTCAGGTCGACGTCCGATCCGCGGCCGTCGAGAAGGTAGTAGCCGGGAGCATCGAGGCCGCGCCAACTGATCGACGGCCCGTCGACCGAGGACTCGCACGTGTGGTTGTAGACGACGTCGAGGATCACCTCGATCCCCGCGCCGTGCAACGCGTCGACCATGGTGCGGAACTCGTCGACCTCGTCGCCGGGAACGGCGGCGAACCGTGGATCCGGCGCGAAGTACGCCCCCGTCGAGTAACCCCAGTGGTTCCGCATTCCGCGGGCGCGTACACCGGGCTCGGTGAAGGTGGTGTGGACCGGCAGCAGTTCGACGGACGTGATGCCGATACGCGCGAGATGTTCGAGCACCGCGGGGTGAGCGAGTCCCAGGTAGGTGCCGCGAAGATGTTGGGGGACAGCAGGATTACGAGCAGTGAACGATCCCACGTGCAGCTCGTAGAGAACGGTACGGTCCCAGGGCACGGACGGGCGCGCCGGTCGGCCGGCGTGAGCGAGAGGTGCGCGAACCACGGCGAGGGGGAGGTGCCCGAGCGAATCACGAGTGCTCGGCACCCCGAACGGATCGTCTTCGTAGGCCAACAGAGCCGACGGGTCTCCGAATTCTCCGCTGACCTGACGGGCGGAGGGGTCGAGCAGAATCTTCGCACCGTTGAATCGACGCCCCGCGTGCGGATCCCACCGGCCGTGCGCTCGGAAGCCGTATCGGTCACCGGGTCGAACGTCCGGAACGAAGCCGTGTCGAACTCCGAACGTGCTGGTCGTCAGTTCTACTCGCCGTTCGCCACCGTCGGGATCGATCAGGCACACCTCGACGCCGTCGGCCTCGGGCGCGTGGACTGCAAATTGAGTGCCAGTCGACATCACCGTGGCACCGAGGGGGAACGGCGATCCAGGTGGATTGGAGCCAGTTTCCTGGTCCTCTGTTCGATGGGCGCTGGCGGGCAGATCGTGATTGGGCGACACGCGTGCACATCCTGCCGTGAATGCAGGGTCGATGTGCGGGAAGATAGGCGTCGTGTCTGAACCGGATCCCGACCTGCTCGTAGATTTCACCGATGTCGTCGTTCGCCGAGGTGGTGTGACCTTGGTGGGGCCCGTCACCTGGAAGGTGGAACTGGACGAACGGTGGGTCGTCCTCGGACCGAACGGTGCCGGAAAGACGTCGTTGCTGCGTATCGCGGCAGCCGAGATCCATCCGACATCGGGTGTCGCCCACGTTCTCGGCGAGGTCATGGGCAAAGCCGACGTCTCCGAACTCCGGCCACGGATCGGGTTGTCGTCGTCCTCGCTGGCCCACCGCATTCCGGCCGACGAGCTCGTGTCCGATCTGGTGGTCTCCGCCGGATACTCCGTGCTGGGACGCTGGCGCGAGAAATACGACGCAATCGACACCGAGCGCGCTGTGGAGATGCTGGAAAGTCTCGGTGCCGAGCATCTCGCCACTCGCACCTACGGCACCCTCTCGGAAGGCGAACGCAAGCGGGTTCTGATCGCGCGTGCGTTGATGACCGACCCCGAACTGCTGCTGCTCGACGAGCCTGCGGCGGGTCTCGACCTGGGCGGTCGCGAAGAACTGGTGTCACGTCTTGCCGATATCGCCGCCGACCCGGATTCCCCCGCCACCGTGCTGATCACCCATCACGTCGAGGAAATCCCCCCGGGTTTCAGTCATGCGTTGCTGCTCAAGGAAGGCGGTGTGGTGGCCCAGGGGCTGGTGGACGATGTCATCACCGCGGAGAACCTCACCGAGGCGTTCAGCCAGTCGATCGCTCTCGACCGTGTCGATGGCCGCTTCTTCGCCCGTCGCACTCGGGCTGCCGGTGCGCACCGACGCTAGCGCTGGACCACCCCGATCTCGCTGAGCTGCTCAGCGGTACGTTGCCTTTCATGAGCTCGAACAGTGCTGCCGATCACGTACCTGCGCGTGACGCCTCGACAGTCATCCTGATCCGTGACGGACGCCTCCGTTCCGAGATAGAAGTATTTCTTCTCGAACGGGTGGGCGGAATGGCGTTCGCGGGCGGAATGACGGTATTTCCCGGAGGCGGAGTCGATCCATCGGACGCTGCGGCCGACGTGGGATGGGCAGGTCCACCGCCGACGTGGTGGGCCGAACGCCTCGGAACCGACGAGGGCAAGGCGCAAGCGCTGGTGTGCGCCGCGGCGCGCGAAACGTTCGAGGAGTGCGGTGTACTCCTGGCCGGGTCGGCACCGGATTCCATCGTTGCCGACACTGCTCCGTTCGCCGCCGAGCGAGGTCGACTCGAGCGCCGCGAACTCTCGTTCGCCGAATTTCTCACCGCACACGACCTGGTGCTGCGCTCGGACCTGCTCAGGCCATGGTCGCACTGGATCACGCCGGTGGGCGAAGCGCGACGGTACGACACCCGGTTCTTCGTCGCAGTGCTTCCGGAAGGCCAGAAGGCGGACGGGGAAACCAGCGAAGCAGCATCGGTGAGTTGGCGTTCGACCGATGATGCATTGGCGGACTGGCGAAAGGGAAACACCATCCTGCTCCCACCGACCTGGAGCCAGTTGGACGCACTGTCTCGGTTCGACACCGTCGCCGACGTTGTCGATCACGAACGTGACATCACCCCGATCCTGCCGATTCTCACCCGTGAGGACGGCGCGGTCCGGGTGATCTTCGACGGGGACGACGCGTACTACGCCGGAGCGCGACATCCCTGGGCCGATCGCTGAACTGTCGCCGGGTAGCCTTTCGGCCCATGGCTGAGTTCGTGAATCTCGAAGTATCCGACGGTATCGGCACCATCCGCCTGGACCGACCGCCGATGAATGCACTCGATCGTCAGATGCAGGAAGAGATTCGTTCGGCGGCTCGGGAAGCGACCGTGAACACCGACGTCAAGGCTGTCGTCGTGTACGGCGGCGAGAAGGTGTTCGCGGCCGGTGCGGACATCAAGGAGATGGTGGCGCTGTCGGCGGCGGAAATGGCGGAGATCGCCGGAGACCTGCAGTCCGCTCTGGGCTCGCTGAGCACCATCCCCAAGCCGGTCGTCGCTGCCGTGACCGGATACGCGCTCGGCGGTGGACTCGAGGTCGCCCTCGGCGCCGATCGTCGAATTGCCGGCGACAACGCCAAGTTCGGTGTCCCCGAAGTGCTCCTCGGTGTCATTCCCGGCGGCGGCGGCACTCAACGACTCGCGCGGCTGATCGGTCCGAGTCGAGCAAAGGACATGGTCTTCACCGGCCGCTTCGTCGGAGCGGAGGAGGCCCTGCGGATCGGTCTGGTGGACGAGGTGGTGGCCCCCGACGAGGTGTACAACGCGGCGCGGGCGTGGGCCATGCAATTCACCACGGGAGCATCGCGGGCGCTCGCCGCCGCGAAAGCCTCGATCGACCAGGGACTCGACGTCGATCTCACCAACGGCCTTCGGATCGAGGCCCAGCAGTTCGCGGCGCTGTTCGCCACCGACGATCGCACGATCGGGATGGAGTCCTTCGTGGCCGACGGCCCGGGCAAAGCGACCTTCACCGGCCGGTGACGCAATCCCCGTCGACCGACGGAGTTGTTTCACGGCTACCGGATAGTAGGCTCGCCTGATGACTGCAAGCCCCCACGACGGTGTGAATCGATCGATCTCCAGTGTGACGGCCCCGGCCGAGGCCGACGACCGGACGGTCGATCCCGCCCCGAACCCGCACGCCACTGCCGAACAGGTCGAGGCCGCGCGATCGGACACCAAACTGGCGCAGGTGCTTTACCACGACTGGGAAGCCGAGACCTACGACGACAAATGGTCGATTTCCTACGACGAGCGCTGCATCGACTACGCCCGCGGAAGGTTCGATCAGGCTGTCTCCGGGGATGCCGACGCGCAGTCCGCTCTGCCGTACGGCCGCGCCTTGGAATTGGGGTGTGGAACCGGTTTCTTCCTGCTCAATCTGATGCAGGCGGGTATTGCCGACAAGGGGTCGGTCACCGACCTGTCACCGGGAATGGTGAAGGTTGCACTGCGTAACGCCGGGCACCTCGGTCTCGACGTGGACGGCCGAGTTGCCGATGCCGAGACCATTCCCTACGACGACAACACGTTCGATCTGGTGGTCGGACACGCTGTGCTACATCACATCCCGGACGTCGAGCAGTCCTTGCGCGAGGTGTTGCGCGTGCTCAAGCCCGGCGGGCGATTCGTCTTCGCAGGCGAACCCACCACCGTCGGTAACTTCTACGCTCGCTGGCTCGGACGCATCACCTGGGAAACGACCACTCGCGTGACGAAGCTGCCGTTCCTGGCGAGTTGGCGCAAGCCGCAGGAAGAGCTCGACGAGTCTTCGCGAGCCGCTGCGCTCGAGGCCGTCGTCGACCTCCACACATTCGATCCCACCGACCTGGAGAACATCGCGCTGTCGGCCGGTGCCGAGCGCGTGCAGGCGAACACCGAAGAGTTCGCCGCCGCCCTGCTCGGGTGGCCGGTGCGGACCTTCGAGGCTGCCGTTCCGGCGGGCAAGCTGGGCTGGAACTGGGCGAAGTTCGCCTTCGGCGGTTGGAAGACACTGAGCTGGGTCGACGAGAACGTGCTGCAGCACGTGGTGCCGCGCGGGCTGTTCTACAACGTGATGATCACCGGCACCAAACCTGCTCCTCGCGCTTGATCGGCTCGGACCGCCGCAGACTCCGAGACCGCTAGTGGGCTACGAATTCACCGGCACCGACCTCGACTTCCTACGAAGCGAGGCCGGTGCCGGAGCTCTTGCTGCGGTCGACCATCTCGAGCTGAACGCTCGAACCTCGGTGCGCGACACAGCCTCGGTGCGCACTCGCTTCCCCGACCACGCGAGTGCCCTGATCGAAACCGTCACTGTCCGCCGCAAGGCCCGGGTGAAGTTGTTCGAGTCCGATCACTGGCTGGTGACCGACGACGCCGTCCAGCAAGCCACTCCGACACTCGTGGCGCGCAGGCGTGCCGAGCGACTGGCCGGTCGTCGAGTGCACGATGTCACGTGCTCCATCGGCAGTGAACTGGCCGTGCTGGTCGGATCAGCCGAGCTGGCGGTCGGGAGCGATCTCGACCCGATCCGGCTTCGGATGGCCGCACACAACGTGCCTGCTGCCACCCTGCTGCGGGCCGACGCACTGACACCGACGACGCGGGGGACCGTCGTCGTGGCCGATCCCGGCCGCCGAGCGGGCGGGCGGCGACGCCATGATCCGGCAGCGCTGCAACCTCCGCTACCGGAACTGTTCGACGCCTATCGCGGCCGAGATCTGGTCGTCAAATGCGCGCCCGGTCTCGACTTCGACGCTGTCGATTGGCCCGGCGAGATAGAGGTGGTCTCGCTCGACGGGGGAGTGCGCGAAGCCTGCCTGTGGTCGGAAGGGCTCAGCGAGAAGGGCATTCGGCGTCGTGCGGCAGTTCTTCGCTCCGATGGCAGCGCACTGGACATCACCGATGCCGAATCCGACGACATTCCGGTACGGCCGCCAGGGCAGTACATCGTCGACCCCGACGGGGCAGTGGTCAGGGCCGGTCTGGTTCGTCACTACGGTGCCAGATTCGGTCTGTGGCAACTCGATCCGAGAATCGCATACCTGACCGGCGATACGGTACCGGCGGGGGTACGCGGCTTTCGGGTTCTGGAGCAGTCCAAGTTCTCCGAGAAAGTGCTTCGGCAGCAACTGAATCGGATGGACTGCGGCTCGGTCGAGATGCTCGTGCGCGGAGTGGACGTGGATCCCGCGATACTGCGGCCCAAGCTCAAGCTTCGCGGAAGCGTCGCACTCTCGGTGGTCATCACCCGCATCGATCGGTCCGCGGTGTCCTTCGTCTGCGCGCCCGGGGCGATCGATCAGCCGGTGTAGGTGAAGATCTCACCCAGGTAGCTCGCGGTGACGACCTGTCCGTCCGGCCCGATGGACGTGCCGACGGTGCCGCCGACGACGTCGGGAACAGGCTGC
Source organism: Rhodococcus sp. 15-649-2-2 (assembly GCF_002258645.1). Lineage (NCBI taxonomy): Bacteria > Bacillati > Actinomycetota > Actinomycetes > Mycobacteriales > Nocardiaceae > Rhodococcus > Rhodococcus sp. 15-649-2-2. The sequence goes on along the minus strand of NZ_NPFM01000031.1, from coordinate 810,089 downwards.
GAGTCCACCGTGTTGCCGGTAGCCGAATCGAACGTGAGCAGTGCCAGTCCGTCGCCGTCGCGGACGACGGTATGGCCGCGGCCGTCTGCGGATTGTGCTGCTGTTCCCGCTTGTTCGATGTCGTCGCGCACCCACACCCGCTCGACGGAATCGCCGTTGTCGCGCAATCCGACCAAGGTGCCGTCACCGCCGGCGGGGACGATGGTGCCGTCCGCGGCGATCGACGGGGACGCCCCGACTCCGAGTCCGGTGCCCTCGGTCCACTTCTGCCGCCCGTCCGCGGTGTCGAACGCGGTCAACCGGCCGTCGACGTCGGCCACGTAGACCGTCGACCCGTCCTCGGACAGCACCGGAGACGACGCGACTCCTGCGGGCAAGAGGTCCGAGGACCAGCGTTCGGTGAGTCCGGGGGAGCCATCGCGGTTGTACTGCAGTGAAACGAGTTGCGGCGCAATCGAACCCGGACGCCACAGTGTGAGATAGATCGCTCCGGTTGCGGTGTCGACCGCGGGTGCTGCTGGTACGACGCACTCCGACCCTCCCGCACTGCACTCGGCGAGCCCGGTGTCGACCGGCTGAAAATCGGAGTTCGGATCGGTGAGGAAGTTCGGCGTCGGAACGAGGTCGAGGATGGGCACTCGAAGCTGCCCGTTCTGGGTGTCCAGAACGCTGACCTGACCCATCTGGGTCACCGAGAGCACGCTCCCGTCGCCGAGGAACTGAGCCGACTTCGGTACCCCGTACACCGGTGTCCGCCAACGAAGTTGCCCGTGATCGTTGTACGAGTTCATGCCGCCGTCGTCACCGATGTACACGTTGATCGCGGAGTCGACGGTAGGCGTTGCCGTCACGACCGATGGTCCGACGCGATTGCACCAGCGCTTGCGAGCGGAGTCGATCTCGAAGGAGAAGAGGTTGCACCCGGATTCGGTGGCTGCGGTGACGAACATCTGGCCGGTCGAGCCGATGGACACCGGAGAGCTCACGGTCCCGCCGGTGGGCCGGGTCCAGTCCAACGTGAGGGGAGAGTCGACCGACACTGCGGTCGATCCACTGTTGTGCGCGTTCGCGTGGGAGGCGGGCCACGAATCGGGTGAGAGCGGTTCGATGGCAGCGGTGTCGGAACTGCAGCCGCTCAGGGTCACCAGCACAACCGCAGCGGCGAACGCAGTGACCTTTCTGCCGGTCCTGCCGTGGGCCCTGACGCCGTGCATCGATCGCTCCCCATGAGGTCTTCCGTGCCCGACGCGGTGCCGGGGCGTCCTGTTCTCCTGCGCCGACTGGCAACAGTCGACAGGCAACCCTAGCCCGCCGACGGGTGCCGGCAGAGAGCGGGCGAACGAGAAACTAGGGTGAACGACCATGACGAGTATGTGGAACGCGCCGCTGCGGACACGCTGGCGCGGGTCGAGACGACGCGATACCGAGCAGGCGCGTTTCCTGACGCGTGCGTCCCTCGATTGGGTGCTCGCGAACAAGGCGTACACGCCCTGGTATCTCGTGCGGTACTACCGACTTGCGAAGTTCAAGATGGCCAATCCGCACGTGATTCTGAGGGGCATGGTGTTTCTCGGCAAGAACGTCGAGATCCACTCCACCCCCGAGCTCTCGCGTCTCGAGATCGGACGCTGGGTACACATCGGCGACGGCAATGCCATTCGATGCCACGAGGGTTCGCTGCGGATCGGTGACAAGGTGGTGTTCGGCAAGGACAACGTCGTCAACACCTACCTCGACATCGAGATCGGCGCGTCGACGCTGGTGGCCGACTGGTGCTACATCTGCGATTTCGATCATCGGATGGACGATGTGAACATGCCCATCAAGGACCAGGGAATCGTGAAGGGGCCCGTGCGAATAGGGCCCGACACCTGGATCGCCGCCAAGGTGACGATTCTGCGTGAGACCAGGATCGGGCGCGGCTGCGTGCTCGGTGCCCATGCCGTGGTCAAGGGCGAGATCCCCGATTACAGCATCGCCGTCGGTGCACCGGCCAAAGTTGTCCGCAACCGTAAGGACGCGTGGGAAGCCGGTGCTGCAGATCGCGCGAAATACATTGCGGCGCTGGAGGATATTGCACGCAAGAAGGCCCTCGGTCAGGCCGAGGCGGCGCGGGAGAGCTGACACCGAGGTGCACGGAACTTCGTCGCCCACTAAGTTCCGTGCACGTCGGGCGGCTCAGGTACGGCCGGGGAGAGCGCGTTCGACTATGTGCGGACGGCCCAGCGGATGGCGAACCTTACGCTTGGCTTCCAGGTAGACCCGCGCCGTCGACTCGGCGACGTGTTTCCAGTCGAAGTCGACATCGAGGCGTTCTCGAGCCGCTACCGCCCGTTCCTGCGCGGCGTCGGCGTTGTCGAGCACCTTCCGCACGGCCGCGGCCAGTCCAGCGACGTCCGCGGGCGCGAAGGACAGACCCGTGACACCGTCGACGATTGCTTCGCCGAGTCCGCCTGCGGTGGACGCGACCAACGGTGTGCCTGCGGCCGCGGCCTCGAGGGCGATGATGCCGAACGGTTCGTATCGGCTCGGCAGGACGATGGCGTCGGCTCCGTGCAGCCAACCGAGCAACTCGGTGTGGTCCAGGTTGCCCAGGAACGACACTGCCCGGCTCACCCGGTGCGTGCGCGCCAGCCCCGCCAACCAAGCGAACTGCGTTCCCTCACCGGCGATGTGCAGAGTGGTGCCCGGGTGGCTGCGCCGAATACGGGGTAGGGCGGCAATTGCGTCCTGGATGCCCTTCTCGTATTCGAGCCGGCCTACGTAGAGCAGCTTCGCGGGCTCGAATCGGGGCTCTCGTCTTCGGAAGCTCCAGGTGGATCCGTCGATTCCGTTGCGAATGATCGAGACTGCCGACTCGGACACACCGAACAACGCGGTCACCTCGTCTCGCATCGACGCCGAGCAGGTGATGACCGCATCCGAGTCGTTGGCCAGCCACCATTCGACGGAATGCACCTGACGGTTGACGGGACCGGAGATCCAGCCACTGTGACGTCCGGCCTCGGTCGCGTGGATGGTCGAGACGAGCGGTACGTCGTAGAACTCGGCCAGAGCGATAGCGGGGTGCGCAACGAGCCAGTCGTGGGCGTGGACGACGTCGGGCTGCCAGCCCTCGCCCAGCCCCGGCTTACCCAGCGCGACACCGGCCCGGACCATCGCATGACCCATCGCGAGGGTCCACGCGAGCATGTCTTCCCCGAAGACGAAGTGAGCCGGGTCCTCCGCGACGGCAACGACGAGCACGCCGTCCTCGATGTGATGCGAGGTCGGGTGCGTGGCGGCGTCGGTTCCGGTGGGTCGACGCGACAGGACGACGACCTCGTGTCCGCAGCGGACCAGCTCGGTCGCCAGGTGATGGACGTGGCGACCGAGTCCGCCTACCACCACGGGTGGGTATTCCCACGACACCATCAGAATCTTCATCGACGTCCCCCTGCAGTTTCAGGCTCGCTGCCACTGTGCGCACCGGGTAGGCGGCGCGCGTCCAACGCGGGGAACAATCCGTCCGCGCGGTTCCACTGCCTCGCCAGTTCGGCCGCCCGGGTTGTCGAACCGCCGACGGCCGCGGCAGCGATCTCGCGCAGAGCGTGCGCGTGGACGTGCGCGCGTTCCCGCGCATAACCGGCGGCGGAGTCCTTGCTGACCATGAATGCCCAGTCGCTGGCCACTGCCATCAGTGTCTCACGCAGTATCTGATCGCTGACCCGATTGCGTAGTTCCGGCCCACCGTGGCTGGGTCGGTGCTCCCGAGCGGAATCGACCGCGTCGAGCGCGGTCCGGGAGACCTCGGAATTGAGCGCAACCAGGTCGGCGACATCGTCTCCTGCCCACACTCGCCAGTCCTTGCCCGATCCCCACGAGGAATCCTGCAGTTCGAGCGGTGCACCGACATACCCCTGCTCGCGTGCGTCGTTCAGCGTGCCGACTGTGATTCCGGCGGCCGGGAGTGCGCGCATGAGCTTCTCCAACCACTGAGGGCCCTCGTGCCACCAGTGTCCGAACAACTCGGTGTCGAATGCGGCCACGACCAGAGCGTCACGGCCGATCCGATCCGATTCCGAGACCAGGCGTCGACGAACCACCTCCACGAAGTCTTCGACGTGGCGATCCACCGTTGCCGCAGCCCGTGCGGGATCGTAGGGAGCCTTGTCGTTCGAGGCGACCGTGCGGCCGGTGACTCGGGCGGGTTTGAGACCGGTGTCGTGATCGTAGGTGTGGAAGTCCCGATATGCACCGTGTCCCGGATAACCCGATTTGGGTGACCAGACGCGATAGCTGACCGGAAGATCTCGGCCGAACGCGACGACGTCCGAATCCCACACCGGCCTGCCGAGGGAGGTGTCACCGCGCATTGCGGGGCCGTCGACCATGAAGTGCGAGACCCCGGCCGCCGCGTACTCGGTTTCCATGCCGGGTGTGAAGCCGCATTCCGGTGCCCAGATGCCCGACGGGGCGGTGCCCCAGCGTGCGCGAGCGTCCAGCAGGCCCTCTCGGAGGGAGAATTCACGCAGACGCGGATGGAGCAGTGGCTGGAACGGGTGCGCGAGCGGGCCGCCCAACAACTCGACCGTCCCGGCGTCGAGCAGCGGCCGAAGCACCGCGGAGCCGCCATGTCGCCACCGGGTCTCGAATTGTTGGAGGGCAGCGGCCGCACCTCGGTGTTCGCGAACGGACAGCGCGCGATCGGCGGCTTCGTGGGCGCGCAATTGCCAATTTCCGAGCCAGTGATGCATACCCGACAGGCAGTGTGGATCGTCGAGTTGGGCGGCCAGAACCGGGGTGACACCGAGCGAAAGCACATCGGTGTGTCCGTCGTCGGCCAGTCGCTCGAGGGCCGCGGTGAGCGGCAGGTAGCAGTCGGCCCACGACTGGTACAGCCATTCCTCGCCGACGGGCCATCTGCCGTGATTGGCCAGCCAGGGGAGGTGGGAGTGCAGCACCAGAGAGAACATGCCCGGCACGGTGGTGCCGGATGTCACCCGATCACCGAACTCGAGCTCTTGTTGGCGATTGCAACCAGGTCGAGGCTCTCGTCGATGCGGTCGGCGGCGATCTCGAAGTCGTCGATCGTGATCGCCGCGACGTCCTCGGCCAGCTCGGTCGGCCACGGCTCGCCTGCCAGAGCCCGTTCGATCTGCGCGTCGATGAAGGAGCCACCGTGTTTGGCATCGAGGGCGGCCAACGTACTGCCGTGTCGGACCCCGGTGAGTTGGGTTACCTCGAGGCGAGCGTCGACGAGAAGTTCGGTCAGCTCGGCGGCGTCGAGTTCGCGGGTGTGGAACGGGTTGAGCGGTGTGTCGCGGCCCGGCGAGAACGTGATTCGGTTGGGTGTGCTGATCAGGAGCGTCCCGCCGGGTTTCAGAATCCGGTGCACTTCGGCGAGGAACGCGCCTTGGTCCCACAGGTGCTCGATCACTTGGAAGTTGACGACGACGTCGACGGTGGAATCCGCGAACGGAAGGCGGTCGAGGTTGCCGCGCAGCATTGTCACCCGGGGGTAACGCGCACGCACGTGCGTGGCCGCAGAGGCGTCGTAGTCGAGACCGATGACATGCGTTGCAACGTCGGCAATCATGTTGGCTCCGTAGCCTTCTCCCGATCCGGCCTCGAGTACGGTGCAGTCTCGGCACCGCTCGACCAGAGCTCGATAGACCACCTCGTGTCGGCGGAACCAGTAGTTCTCCTCGGCGATACCCGGCACTGTTCTCTCGCCGGTGAGGGGGAGTGGTTCCGGTACCGGTGCCTGAGCCGAAGAATCGTTCACCGACGGAAGGTTAGTGGAGGCGTAGGAGAGGTAAGCCAACGTGGTCTCCGTAACAGTCGGGGCGCAGATGTATGGTCGGACGGACGAGGAGGTAAGTTACCCATGAGTAACTACGGTGAGGTAACCTCGTCCCAGGCGGTAGAACTGCACCACCAGAACTGCACGAACCGTTAGAACACTCACGATCAGCAGAACATGACCAGGAGGTCGACGCAGACCCATGACGAACATCGTTGTTTTGATCAAGCAGGTTCCAGACACGTGGTCCGAGCGCAAGCTCACCGACGGTGACTACACCCTCGATCGCGAGGCCGCCGACGCCGTCCTCGACGAGATCAACGAGCGGGCCGTCGAAGAGGCATTGCTCATCAAGGAAGCCCAGGGCGGTGAGGTCAAGGTGCTGTCCGCAGGCCCCGATCGCGCCACCGATGCGATTCGCAAGGCGCTGTCGATGGGTGCAGACAGTGCAGTGCACCTCAACGACCCGAGCCTGCACGGCTCCGACGCCATCCAGACCGGGTACGCCCTGGCCGCGGCGTTGGGCAACGTCGCATTCGAGAACGACGAGCCGGCCGATCTCATCATCGCCGGCAACGAGGCCACCGACGGACGCACCGGTGCAGTCCCCGCGATCATTGCCGAATACCTGCAGATCCCGGCACTGACGCAGCTGCGTAAGCTCACCGTCGCCGACGGCAAGGTCACCGGCGAGCGCGAGACCGACGAGGGCATCTTCGGCCTCGAAGCCACGCTGCCCGCCATCGTGAGCGTCACCGAGAAGATCAACGAGCCCCGGTTCCCGTCCTTCAAGGGCATCATGGCCGCCAAGAAGAAGACGGTGCAGACCATCACGTTGGCCGACATCGGTGTCGAGGACGGCATCGTCGGAGTCGACAATGCGGGCACGACGGTTACCTCGTCGACCCCCAAGCCTCCCAAGACTGCCGGCGAGCGGCTCACCGACGAGGGCGACGGCGGCGACAAGATCGCCACCTACCTCGTAGGCCAGAAGATCATCTGATCCCGCCCCACCGAGCAATCGAAGACAAACGAGGAGCAAGTCATGGCAGAAGTACTCGTGCTCGTGGAGCACGTCGAGGGAACACTGAAGAAGGTCAGCTCCGAGCTGATCACCGCCGCTCGCGCACTGGGTGAGCCGTCCGCGGTCGTCACCGGTCCGGTCGGTACCACCGACAAGGTCGCCGACGCGCTGGCCGAAGCCGGTGCCGAGAAGATCTACGCCGCCGAGTCCGACGACATCGACGGATTCCTGGTCACGCCGAAGGTCGACGTGCTGTCGGCACTCGCGGAGTCGGTCTCGCCTGCGGCGATCATCACCGCGGCCACGATCGAGGGCAAGGAAGTTGCGGGACGGCTCGCAGCGCGCCTGGGCTCGGGCTACCACAACGACGTCGTGTCGTTGAACGACGACGGCAGTGCCGTCTACTCGATCTTCGGCGGCGCGTTCACCGTCGAGGCCAAGGCCAACGGCGACGTTCCGGTCATCTCGCTGCGTCCCGGCGCAGTCGAGGCCGAGCCGAAGGCCGGAGCAGGAACTCGCGAAACCGTCGAGGTCCCGGCGCAGGAAGACGGCACCGTCAAGGTCACCTCGCGTGACCCGATTGTGGGCGGCGACCGTCCGGAGCTCACCGAGGCGACGGTCGTCGTCTCCGGTGGACGTGGCGTCGGCAGTGCCGACAAGTTCTCGGTCGTCGAGGAGCTCGCCGATTCACTCGGTGCCGCAGTCGGTGCCTCGCGCGCCGCCGTCGACTCCGGTTACTACCCGGGCCAGTTCCAGGTGGGCCAGACGGGTAAGACCGTCTCCCCGCAGCTGTACGTTGCACTCGGCATTTCCGGAGCCATCCAGCACCGGGCCGGAATGCAGACCTCGAAGACCATCGTCGCAGTGAACAAGGACGAAGAGGCTCCCATCTTCGAGATCGCCGACTACGGCATCGTCGGTGACCTGTTCAACGTCGCGCCGCAGCTGACCGACGCAGTCAAGAAGCACAAGGGATAGCGACAGTCGCTGTTCTGCGAGAAGGCCCTCACCGCGTCGACGGTGGGGGCCTTCTCCCGTGAGTCGGGGCGACCTTGTTCATGCAAACTCTTCCGACACGTTCCCCTGTCGACGCTCGGTAGTCTTCCTGGCTCGTTAGACACACCTCATGACCACTTCCGTCATGAGCTCGACTGCATCGATCGTCCCGGCCACCGACCGCTATTCACTCGTGTTGTCCACCGACCCGGAGCACCGACTCGCGGCGCAGCGTTTGCGCTACGACGTGTTCGCGTCCGAGCCGGGATTTGCTGTTCCCACCGACCCCGACGGCCTCGACGCCGATCGGTTCGACGAATTCTGTGACCACCTTCTCGTCCGTGACCAGTGGACCGACACGTTCGTCGGCTGCTACCGCATGTTGCCGCCACCGGCTGCGGTGGCCGCAGGCGGCTACTACACGGCAACCGAATTCGATATCTCCGCACTCGATCCCGTCGGCATGAACATCGTCGAAATGGGCAGAGCCGCAGTGCATCCCGACCATCGATCCGGATCGGTTCTCGGCCTGATGTGGGCGGGAATACTGCACTACCTCGATGTGACGGGGTACGAGTGGGTGATGGGCTGTGTGTCGGTTCCCATGCAATCCGCACCGGGTGAACCTCTCGGGGCCAATGTCCGAAGCGTTCGAGATCGCCTGTTGGACAAGCATGCAACGACGCCCGATCGACGGGTCCGGCCCTACGCTCCGGTCGTCGTCGACGGAGTCGACCTGGTCGACATCGCACCTGCGAAGCGAACATCCATGCCGCCGTTGATGAACGGATACCTCCGACTCGGGGCCTCCATCTGCGGGGAGCCTGCACACGACCCCGATTTCGGTGTCGCGGATTTTGTGGCGCTGCTCGGACTGCACGAGGCCAATACCCGCTACCTCGATCGGTTACGTTCGGCTGCAACGACATTCGAGTCGGGTGCCCGGTGACGCAGCCGATCGTGCACGCTCATGCGTGGATGCCGTCGTCGCCGTGCGGTGACGGTTGTCTACCGAAGAACCCGCCGACGGTGAGACGGATCGTTCTCGTCCTGCGCGTCGTGCTGGCACTGACTGCGTTCGGATTGCTGCCGGTGTTGGTCGTACTCGGCGTGCCCTTTCCTCGGGTTCGTCGTTCGCTGACGCGTCTCGGCTCTCGAATGCTGTTGCTGGCCATCGGCATCGACCTCACAGTCCTCGATGCCCGCTCGGAACGGGAACGATCTCGAACATCCGGGGGAGCTCTGCATGTCTCCGGGCACATCTCCTGGACCGACGTCGTTGTGCTCACCGCTGTCCGGCCCTCGACCTTCGTTGCGCGCGCCGACCTGGTCGACTGGCCGGTGCTCGGACGGCTGGCACGGGCCATGAAGGTGCTCCCCATCGATCGAGCCCGCCTGCATCAGCTGCCCGGTGTCGTCGAGCAGGTGGCCGAACGAGTCCGAGCAGGTGGATCGGTCGTCGTTTTCCCCGAGGCCACCACCTGGTGTGGGCGCGCCTACGGCTCGCTGCGCCCGGCGTTGTTGCAAGCGGCCATCGATTCCGAGACGTGGGTGCAGCCGATCCGGTTGCGGTACCTCGACCGAACCGGAGAACAGACCACCGCGACCTGCTTCGTCGGAGACGAAACCATCGGCGCGTCCATCGGCCGGATCTTCCGACTTCGAGGCCTGCGGGCGGAAGTGGAGTTCACGGCACCGGAGGCACCCGGCAGCGACCGGCGTGACCTCGCACGCCGCTGTGAGGTAGCGATTCGTCGCGGCGACGTATACGACCCCACAGTGCACCAGGTCACAGTGCGCGAGGTGGTGGCCGAAGCCGAGCGCCGCCCGAGTGCGCCGACGGTTGCGGCAGCCTGACCGAAGCGTCGACCGACGTGAGTGCGGACCCGCCTTGCGCAGGTAGGTCCGCGCTCCGGGCAGCGGGTATCGTCTAGCCTGTTATGCCTTCTGTGCGCAGTACGACTGCTACCGTCCCGTCTCGGCCACCGGTGTACCTCGATCACGCAGCAACGACCCCGATGTTGCCGAGTGCGATCGAGGCGATGAACTCTGTGTTCACCACCGTCGGAAACGCGTCCTCGCTGCACACCTCGGGCCGATCGGCTCGGCGTCGGGTGGAGGAATCTCGCGAGTCGATAGCCGCGGACCTCGGCGCGCGCCCGTCCGAGGTGATCTTCACCTCCGGTGGCACCGAAAGCGACAACCTCGCCGTGAAGGGCATTTTCGCCGCGCGCCGTGACTCCGACCCCACGCTGACGAGAATCATCGCCAGCTCGGTCGAACACCATGCCGTACTCGACGCCGTGGAATGGCTGGTCGCCCACGACGGCGCGGTTGTCACGTGGCTCCCGGTCGACACCGACGGCCGGGTGACTCCTGAGGTATTGAGAGCGGAACTGGCCCTGCACGCGGACGAGACTGCCCTCGTCACCGTGATGTGGGCGAACAACGAGATCGGTACCGTTATGCCGATCACCGAGCTGGCAGCCGTCGCCGCCGAATACGGCGTCCCGATGCACAGTGACGCGATCCAAGCTGTCCCTCATCTGCCCGTGAGTTTCGCGGACAGCGGTCTGTCTGCGCTGAGCATCGCCGCGCACAAGTTCGGTGGACCCCAGGGCGTCGGCGCACTCCTGCTGGGTCGTCAGGTTTCGTGTGTTCCGTTGTTCCACGGCGGTGGCCACGAGCGAGACGTGCGTTCGGGCACTCCGGATACCGCAGGCGTCGTCGCCATGGCAGCTGCGCTGCGGTCGACCACCCAGAATGCGTCACGGCACCGTGCCGAACTGAGTGCATTGCGTGATCGGTTGATCGCCGGAATTCGAGACAACGTTCCCGACGTCATCCTCAATGGTCCCGAGGGTGACGACCGGTTGGCAGGAAACGTTCATTTCACGTTTCCCGGCTGTGAGGGCGATTCGCTGTTGATGCTGCTCGACGCCGCGGGAATAGAATGCTCGACGGGCTCCGCCTGTACTGCGGGCGTGGCCAGTGCCAGCCACGTACTGATCGCGCTCGGCCTCGATCCTGGCGTGGCCCGTGGATCGTTGCGGTTCTCCCTGGGGACCGGATCGTCCGATGAAGACGTCACCACTGTGCTTGCGGCGCTGCCGCAGGTCGTCGAACGTGCTCGTGCCGCCGGATTGGCCGGCGTCGGAGCTCGAGGAGGAAATCGCTGATGCGTGTTCTGGCTGCTATGAGCGGAGGAGTCGACTCGGCGGTGGCCGCGGCTCGTGCCGTGGACGAAGGCCACGATGTCGTCGGCGTTCACCTGGCCTTGTCGACCGCTCCCGGTGCGCTTCGCACGGGTTCGCGCGGCTGCTGCTCGAAAGAGGACGCCGGTGACGCTCGCCGGGCCGCCGACGTGCTCGGAATACCCTTCTACGTCTGGGATTTCGCCGACCGATTCAAAGAGGACGTTATCGACGACTTCGTGGCGTCGTACGCAGCGGGCGAAACTCCCAACCCCTGCTTGCGGTGCAACGAGAAGATCAAGTTCTCCGCGCTGGCGGACCGGGCTCTTGCACTGGGCTTCGACGCCGTGGCCACCGGACACTATGCCCAGCTGCACGACGGAGTGCTACGCCGGGCCGTGGACGCGGACAAGGACCAGTCCTACGTCTTGGCCGTGCTCAACCAGGGCCAACTCTCGCGTGCGATGTTCCCCATCGGCGACACTCCGAAGTCCGAGATCCGCGAGGAGGCAGCCGAGCGCGGGTTGGCTGTTGCGGACAAGCCGGACAGTCACGACATCTGCTTCATCCCCTCGGGAGACACACGCGCGTTCCTCGGCGCACACATCGGAGTGCGCCCGGGCAAGGTCGTCGACTCCGACACCGGAGTCGAACTGGCCGACCACGACGGTGTGCACGGTTTCACCATCGGACAGCGCAAGGGACTCGGAGTCGAAGGGCCTGCCGCCGACGGCCGCCCGCGCTATGTCACCTCGATCGAGCCCGAGAGCGGCACCGTCATGGTCGGTTCCGCGCAGAAGCTCGATGTCTGGGCCATCAGCGGAGACCGTGCGGTGTGGACCGAAGGCGTTGCCCCGACCGGTCCCATCGAGTGCGTCGTCCAAGTTCGCGCGCACGGCGGGCTGACCGACGCCGTCGCCGAGGCAGTGGGCGACGGGGTGGAGATCCAGTTGCGCGCTCCACTCACCGGAGTTGCCAAGGGGCAGGCAGCGGTGTTGTACCGCAAGGACATTCACGGAGACATCGTCATCGGTAGCTCGACCATCTCGGGCACTCGATCCGAGCGCGAGTGACCGCGAGCGATTTCGCAGGACTGGCAACCGGTATCGGTTCCTGGCCGGGTACCGACATCCGTGAGGCTGCCGCAATCGTCCTCGGTGAGTTCGACGAGCTACCGCACATCGTCGAGCTCCCGGCACGCGGACTGGGTGCGGACACGATCGGGCGCACCGGAGCCATCATGGTCGACGTCGAACTCGACGTGCGCACGTCCGGATATCGGGTCGTGCCACGTCCGATGCTCGCCGGTCGTCGAGCCGGCGATTTTCTCGCCGAGGACCTCGATGTGCTCGAGGAACTGTGGGAGGTCTCGGGGCTTCGCGGCAGCGGCCGCACGATCAAGGTTCAGGCCGCTGGACCGTTCACGATGGCAGCCAATGTCGAACTTCGGCACGGGCATCGGGCTTTGACCGACCGGGGAGCCGTCCGGCATTTCACGGAAGCCCTCGGTGAGGGTCTTCGGGTGCACTGTGCGGAGGTGGCGCGTCGGCTCGGCGTCGACGTCGTGGTTCAGCTCGACGAACCCAGTCTCGCAGCCGTTCTGGCCGGCAGCCTGACGGGAATCACCGGGCTCGATACCGTGCGTTCGGTTCCCGAACCGGACGCACTCGAACTGCTCGACTCGCTCATGGAGACCATTGCGCTCCCAGTCGTGGTGCATTGCTGCGACTCCGATGTCCCTTTCGATCTGCTTCGCCGCTCGCGAGCTGCTGCGGTTGCCGTGGACGCGACCGGACTGCGCCGCACCGACTTCGACGGGATCGGCGAGTTGCTGCAGACGGGAAAGACGCTGATGCTCGGCTTGATTCCAGCGGCGGCCCCCGAGCGGCCCACGGGTTGGCGGGAACTCGCGGAGCCGGGTGTGACCTTGATCGACCGCCTCGGGTTCGATCGTTCTGTGCTCGCATCACAGATTTCGGTGACGCCCAGTTGCGGTCTGGCCGGCAGCACGCCGGAGTGGGCCCGTCGCGCAACAGGACTCGCCCGCGACGTGGCCGCCGCATTCGCCGACTCGCCCGATTCGTTGTGAGATCGCACAGTCGCTTCGAGTGACCGGGCACTGACTCCTCCACCTCGCGCCCCACGAGTATTGGGACGTCGAACAGGTGTGACACTATTCACATGGCCGTCGGGGGTCTATCGAATCGGTGGGAGTTCGGAACATGGCATCAGGCGGTCGCGACTTCGATCAGGTTGCCTCCCTCCGGCGTTCCGGCCGACACCGTCGAGGTGTGTTGGCCAAACTCGCTGCTGCCACCTCCGACTGGTATCGAGCGCCGCACGATTTCGAGTGGATTCTCAACCACAGATCGACCCGCCCGCTGACCGGAATCATTCGCGTCGTGTTCGGCACGGCAACGGTGATGTACGCGCTGACGTCGATCCTGATGCTCTTCAGTGACCTCGGGCCTCGCGGAACGACTGCGATCGGTTGGGTCGCGCTGGTGCTCGTGATCCAGGTTGCCGTCGCCGCTCGGTGTGTGCTCGGGCCGATCCCCGGCAAGAAATGGTTCATCGGCTTTCTCGCCTTCGGCGACATCCTCACGACCTCGGTATTGATTCTGTACGACCCCATCGCCTCACTCATCGGAACGGTGCTGTTCGCCATCACGGGCGCACTGTGCACCTACTTCCTGAGTCCACGACTGCTGGTGGCGCACTTGGTGTGGACCGCCACGTGCATCGTCGGCTTCGGCATTCGCACCTTCGTGACGGTGATGAACGACGATGTGGACTACATCGACGGGCCCGCTGTCGCGACCGCCACCGTGGTGCTGCTCCTGGCGACCGTGGGAGTTCCGGTGTTCGCTCAGGTGGCGTGGACGACGCTGTCCAACGACGCCAAGCGTTCGGTCCTCGATCCGCTGACCGGCGTGTACAACCGGCGAGGCATCGACAGCGAACTGCTGGACCTGTGGCAGCAAGCCCACTATCGGGATATGTCGATGGCGTTCATGGTCGTCGACATCGACAAGTTCAAGTCCGTCAACGACCGATTCGGGCACAGCCGCGGCGACGACGTGATCGTTCGAGTCGCCGACCGACTGCGCCGCCTGGTTCGGCACCAGGGGGGAGTCCTCGCCCGAACCGGCGGCGAAGAATTCCTCGTCGCCCTGGTCGGTGACGCGCGGGGAATGGTCGATCTCGGCTTCGACATCGTTCGGGTGCTCTGCGACCACCGGGACGACATCCCCGTCACCGTCAGCGTCGGCATGGCTTTGCTGCGGGAGGACTCGGCCCTGTGGGACGTGGGAACGTCGGTGGTCGGTAGAGCGGCACGCACGGCGGACGCCGCGATGTACCGGTCCAAGCAGTCCGGCGGCAACAGTCTGGTGATCGACGAGATCTGAGTCCGCACTGTGCCCGTAGCGCGATGCGCCGGTGTGCTCGCCCGAGACCTCTGCGATGATCGTCCGATGTATCGGCTATCGGATGCCCAACGACGGGGCTTGCCCGCCGGAGTGTTGTTGTCTGTGATGGCCTCCGTGCTCGGCGGCATCTACTCCGACTCCTTCGTGACGGGTTTCGCACTGACCGCCGGTATCTGCGCGGTGGCGCTCGTGGCCGCGACGCTGTTGCTGGGACTCATGGGTCGCTAGGGCCACGGTGTCGGCCGATGGGTCACTGTCGGTGGGGTCGGATAATCTTCGAGACGTGCCTGAGCCGACCGAACTACCCGCAGGAACCGACGACAGCGCAGGGACAGTCGGTGTAGAACTCGATGCCGCGTCCTCTGCCGATCGCGACCGATGGCAGACGCTGGCCGAGGAAGTGCGCGGTCACCAGTTCCGCTATTACGTTCGTGATTCGCCCATCGTGTCCGACGGCGAATTCGATGCTCTGCTGCGTGAGCTCAACGATCTGGAAGATGCACACCCGGATCTACGGACCGCGGACTCGCCGACCCAACTCGTCGGAGGCGGCTTCGCGACGGAATTCACCGCCGTGGACCATCTGGAACGAATGCTGAGCCTGGAAAACGTGTTCGACCACGACGAGCTTCGTGCTTGGGCAAAACGAGTCGAGACCGAGGCCGGGCCGGATCTGCACTATCTGTGTGAGGTCAAGATCGACGGCGTCGCGCTGAATCTGGTGTACGAGAACGGCACTCTGGTTCGTGGTGCCACCCGCGGAGACGGACGTACGGGCGAGGATGTGACCCTCAACGCACGCACTATCGACGACATCCCGGACACCCTGACGGGCAGTGCGGAGTACCCGGTGCCGGAGGTGCTGGAAGTGCGTGGGGAGGTCTTCTTCCGCCTCGAGGATTTCCAGGCTCTCAACGCCTCCCTCGTGGAGGAGGGCAAGCCCCCGTTCGCCAATCCGCGAAACTCCGCGGCTGGGTCGCTGCGACAGAAGAACCCTGCCGTCACCTCCAAGCGACGCCTGGGAATGATCTGCCACGGGTTCGGGCGCATGGTGGGCTTCACCCCCGATTCGCAGTGGCACGCCTACGAGGCGCTCCGAGCGTGGGGCCTGCCGATCTCGACGCACACCACACGCGTGCGGGGGATCGACGAGGTCGTCGACAAGGTCGTCTACTGGGACCAGCACCGACACGACGTCGAACACGAAATCGACGGGCTCGTGGTCAAGATCGACGAGATGTCGCTGCATCGGCGGTTGGGAACGACGTCTCGAGCACCGAGGTGGGCCATCGCCTACAAGTACCCACCCGAGGAAGTCACCACGACTCTGCTCGACATCCGTGTCAGCGTGGGCAGGACGGGCCGAGTGACCCCGTTCGCGTACATGACTCCGGTTCTCGTAGCCGGCTCGACGGTGTCGTTGGCAACTCTGCACAACGCCTCCGAGGTCAAGCGCAAGGGCGTGTTGATCGGCGACACGGTGACCATCCGCAAGGCGGGTGAGGTCATTCCGGAGGTTCTCGGACCTGTCGTCGACGCCAGGACCGGTGCCGAGACCGAATTCGTCATGCCCACCGAATGCCCGGAGTGCTCGACGCCACTTGCTCCGGCCAAGGAGGGTGATGCAGACCTGCGTTGCCCCAACTCGCAGTTCTGCCCGGCGCAGCGGCGCGAGCGGGTGTTCTTCGTGGCCGAGCGGCAGCGATTCGACATCGAGGGACTCGGGTACGAGGCCGCATCCGACCTGTTGACCACCGGTGCCATCGAGGACGAGGGCGATCTGTTCTCGCTCACCGAGACGGACTTGATGAAGACGGCGATCTTCCGCACCAAATCGGGGGCGCTCTCGGCGACCGGTCGCAAGCTGCTCGACAACTTGGCCGTAGCGAGGAACCAGCCGCTCTGGCGCGTCCTGGTCAGCCTGTCCATCCGGCACGTGGGGCCATCGGCGGCCCGTGCGTTGGCCGGAGAGTTCGGCAGTCTCGAACGTATCGAGGCGGCGTCTGTCGAGGAACTGTCTGCGGTCGACGGGGTGGGTGGCACCATCGCGGCCGCTGTCTCGGAGTGGTTCGACGTCGACTGGCATCGAGCCATAGTCGACAAATGGCGGGCCGCGGGCGTCCGGATGGAAGACGAGCGCGATGCCTCCATCGATCGAAATCTCGAAGGGCTGTCGATCGTCGTCACCGGGTCGCTGACCTCGTACTCACGTGACGAGGCCAAAGAGGCGATCCTGCTGCGCGGCGGGAAGGCGGCGGGTTCGGTGTCGAAGAAAACTGCGTTCGTCGTCGTCGGCGAGTCCCCGGGGTCCAAACACGACAAGGCGATCGAGCTCGGCGTACCGGTACTGGACGAGTCGGGGTTCACACGGTTGTTGACCGAGGGACCTCAGGCGGTGGCACCTGCCGATACCGAACCGGAACCTGCATCGGACGACTGACCTGATGCGACAGCGTCAGGTCAGTACGGTGGCCACGATGCCGGCGAGGTAACCGAGCCGGGCAACCTCCGACGGTCGAAACTCCGGCCCACCCGGCCTTCCCAGCATGAGTACGGTGCCGGTGTTTCCGAGCGGAGCGGCGGCGATCTGGGTGTCCATGTCTCGCCACACCTGCGGAACCCATTCCGCATCTGCGTCCAGCGCAGCGGGAGCCGCCAACGGGAACCACGGCAGCTCCGCGGCGTGGGTCTCGGGTGCTCCGGAGCTACCCACCAGGCGGAACGGGCCGTGCGCGTTGGTGGCCACCACCGTGCTCCACCCCACTCGCAGAACCCGAGGGGCACCGTCGACCAAGACCTGCAGTCGATCGTCGGATGCAGCGGCGACGCGATCGATCAGTTCCAGTTCGCGGTGGGTGTCGAGGACTCCGGTGTACGGCCGGATGGAATCGACCCGGACATCGTCGAGGTTCTCGGCGGCGGTGATCAGCGTGTCGGGAAGCGAACCGGGCGCGACGTCCACCACCAGATCGTCGACCGCGTATCCGTCACCGCGTTCGATGACGTCGAGGGAGAGGATGTCTGCGCCGACCGAACCGAGGGCGACGGCCAACGATCCGAGACTGCCCGGCCGGTCCGGCAGTTGAACGCGGAGCAGGTAGGACATGTCACGCTCCCTTTCGGCTTCTGGCGTACTACGGCCACCCCCGCGCAGCGAATCGATGCTGACGGGCGGAAAGGGAACATGTGCACCCCGGCGCGAGCAATCCTTGCATCTTCGACCTGTTCGGCACGTCCCGCAACGCGGGCAGTGACAATTCTGACACCAGGGGCACCCACGAGGAGTGCGTGCAGCCTGCGCGACGTTCCGCACTAGGCTGGACGGCGTTCGCGGACCCGTTCGGTTCGCTCTGCACAAACATGGGGTCGTTTCGTTCGGCTCCACTCCTACAGTGTGAAAGGGGTCCACGCGGTGCCTGACATCTCCCGCGACGAGGTCGCTCACCTCGCCCGGCTGTCGCGCTTGGCTCTCAGCGACGCCGAACTCGACGAGTTCGCCGGTCAGCTGGATTCGATTCTCCATCACGTCAAAGCCGTGGCGGAGGTGGCTACCGACGATGTTCCGCCGACGGCCAACCCCAGCGAGATCGTCAATGTGACGCGCCCCGACACGACTGTTCCCGGACTGACGCCGGAGCAGTCGCTCGCCGGCGCACCGAACGCGGAAGAGGGCCGTTTCGCGGTACCGCAGATTCTGGGAGAGAGCGAATGACCGACCTGACGAAGCTCGATGCATCCGAGCTCGCCACCCGAATTCACGCGCGCGAGATCAGCGCTGTCGAGGTGACCCAGGCGCATCTCGACCGGATCTCGGAGGTCGATGGAGACCTGCACGCATTCCTGCATGTCGCATCGGTCGAGGCACTCTCCGCGGCGACCGACGTCGACGCGGGACTGTCTGCAGGTCGTGCGCCCGCGTCAGCTCTGGCCGGGGTCCCGTTGGCTCTCAAGGACGTATTCACCACGACCGACATGCCGACGACGGCCGGCTCGAAGATCCTCGACGGCTGGGTTTCGCCGTACGACGCGACACTGACCTCGAAGCTGCGCGCAGCGGGTATCCCGGTGCTGGGCAAGACCAACATGGACGAGTTCGCGATGGGCTCGTCCACCGAGAACTCTGCGTACGGGCCGACCAAGAATCCGTGGGACACCACCCGGATCCCCGGTGGCTCGGGGGGTGGCAGCGCGGCGGCGCTCGCCTCGTACCAGGCACCGTTGGCGATCGGCACCGACACCGGCGGATCCATTCGCCAGCCGGCCGCACTGACCGGCACCGTGGGAACCAAGCCGACCTACGGCAGTGTCTCGCGCTACGGTTTGATCGCCTGTGCATCCTCTCTCGACCAGGGTGGTCCGTGCGGGCGCACGGTGCTCGATACCGCGCTGCTGCACGAGGTGATCGCCGGATACGATCCGCGGGACTCCACGTCCGTCGACACGGCAGTTCGGCCCGTCGTCGCAGCGGCACGAGAGGGTGCTCGCGGCGACCTGTCGGGCGTTCGCGTCGGGGTCGTCAAGGAATTGCATTCCGACAGTTACCAGCCCGGTGTGATCTCGTCCTTCGATGCCGCGGTGACCGCACTCACCGAACTCGGTGCCGAGGTCGTCGAGGTCTCGTGCCCCAATTTCGTGCACGCGTTGGCCGCGTACTACCTGATTCTGCCGTCCGAGGTGTCGTCCAACCTCGCTCGATTCGACGGGATGCGATACGGCTTGCGGGCCGGTGACGACGGCAAGCACAGCGCCGAGCAGGTCATGGCGATCACCCGTGCCGAAGGGTTCGGGCCGGAAGTCAAGCGCCGCATCATGATCGGAACGTACGCACTCTCGGCCGGATACTACGACGCCTACTACGGTTCGGCCCTGAAGGTGCGCACACTCATTGCACGCGACTTCGATGCCGCCTACGAGAAGGTCGACGTGCTGGTGTCGCCGACGACCCCGACAACGGCATTCCCGTTGGGGGAGAAGGTGGACGATCCGATGGCGATGTACCTCAACGACCTGTGCACGCTGCCGACGAACCTCGCGGGCCACTGCGCGATGTCGGTGCCGTCGGGTCTTGCCACCGAGGACGGTCTACCCGTGGGACTTCAGATCATGGCTCCAGCGTTCGCGGACGAACGTCTCTACCGTGTCGGCGCCGCCTACGAGGCCGCTCGCGGCGATCTGAGGTAGTACGAGGTGCTGCATCGGTGGGCTGCAGACCTGGCTCATCTACCTCTGCTCTCCGGTGCCGTGCCGACAGTCGCACTGACGGTGGCGGCGGTACTGTTGCTGGCCACGATCGGTGCCGTCGTCGTGCGGGTTCGGCGCGGCTCGGGGCTCGGGCCGTTGTTCGGTTCGCTGAGCGCCCTCGGTCTGCTGGTGGCGGTACTGGTTGCAGCCGCCGTGATCACCAATCTGACCGTCACCCGGTATCCGACGGCGGCACTCGCTCTGGGGCGTCAACCTGTCGTCCCGGTCGAGGGCCACGGCAGACTGGTCGATCTCGAGGTGCCCGGCACGGTGTCGCACTTCGACGCTCGGCCCGCGACCATCTACCTTCCGGCCTCGTACGACGCCGGTGCCGACGACCTGCCGGTGCTGGTGCTGCTCACCGGCCAACCCGGTCACGTCGTCGACTGGATCGAGGGTGGCCGCTTGATGCAGACGATGGACGCTTTCGCGGCCCGTCACGAGGGTGCTGCCCCGATCGTCGTCGTTGCCGACGGTCTCGGTGACACCGAGGCCAATCCGATGTGCATGGACTCGGACCTCGGAAATGCAGCGACCTACCTCTCTGTCGATGTGCCGCAATGGGTTCGGTCGAATTTCCGGGCGTCCCCGGATCCACGGGCATGGGCGGTCGGCGGGTACTCCTACGGAGGAACCTGCGCCCTGCAGCTTGCGGTGACTGCACCGTCGGTGTACCCGACGTTTCTGGATATCTCCGGTGAGGACGAGCAACGTCGCGGCACGAGAAGCGAATCGGTTGCCGCAGCATTCGGAGCGGACACTCCGGCGAACGAGGCTCGATTCGAAAGCTCGACGCCATTGAACATATTGTCGCGTAACAGCTTTCCCGATTCGGCCGGTGCCTTCGTCGCCGGTTCCGACGACGAAGAATTCAGGCCGCAGACCGAGCGGGCCTTCGAGGCTGCTGCGGCTGCCGGTCTCGACGTTCATTACAGCGAGTTGCCCGGCGGCCACTCGATGCAGGTATGGGCTCCGGCCTTGGAACACGAGATGGACTGGCTCGGAGGACGATTGGGACTGCTCGACTGACTCACCGGCACAGCGACATGAGGCCAGTCGTCACCGGCACAGTGGCATGAGGCCGGTCGTCACCGGCACAGTGGCATCTCGGTGCCCTGGTCGATTCCGTAACGATGGCCGTGACCGGCGTCCACGTCGAGAGCCGCTGCCAGATCGACGGACGTCTGGACGAAGCTGACGAGCGGTAGCCACATCGGCGTCGGCGCATCGTGACGAGTTGCCGTTGGATCGGGAGCCGACCACAGCAGATCTGCAGACCATCGGACGACGGGGTCCGATGAATTGGCGAGCACCGTTGCGCCGTCGGTGTTCACGGCTCCGGCGGGTGGACCTGCCCAGACTGCTCCGCAGACGAGCGGATCGGTCCGACGAAGAGCCAGATAGGTGTCGCTGCCCGCTACCGCCCCCAGACTCTGGCCGTACACGACGATCTGCGGCGGTGTCGATTTCGTGGCTGCCCGCGCAGCGACTGCGTGTGCAATTGCCTCGGCCGAGCTGCGTGCATCGTCCTCGGCGAACATGAACGTCGCCCAGCTCGGCTTGTTCGAGTACTGCACCGCCACGGTCGCGACATCCCCGCCGAATCTGCTTTCGGCACCCGTGACCGCGTTCTCGTCCACCCAGCCCGATCCGGTCGGTATCGCGACGACCACCACACTGCGATCGAAAGCGCCCGCGCGTTCCATGTCCGCGACGGCCAACGCGACGCGTCGATCGAGCGTGGGTGCCGAGTCGAGGCCGACGTACGTGCGCACGGAACCGGGGACGAAGCCGCCGGACACGAACTTTCTGCCCTCTCTGCCCAGCGTGCCCCACGGAACGAGCGAGTCGGGACCACCTGATCTCGTTTTCGCAATCGGAGCGGTCACCGTATCGTCCATCACCGAGTTCGAAGCCGAGAAAGAACTGGGCATGGCCGACCAGAGCGCGGGCGCGGCAACAACGTACGACAGCACGCCGACGACCGCGATCAGAACGACCGATCGCACACCACCGAGCGCAGTGCACACTCTCCTGATGGCGAAACCGATTGCCCACAGGGTGAGAGCGACGCACGCCGCTCCACCGACGACGTCGACGGCGTAGTGCCAGTCCACTGCTCGGGTGGCCATCGCAGCTCGTAATGTGTTCTGCCACAGAATATTCGAGTACACCGCGCCGATCGAGATCAGCGTTCCAGTGCCCGCTGCCCACGCCCGCGCGCCGAATCCAGCGGGTCGCCGCGTGCCGAGAGCGTGCCGGGCCGACCATGCGAGGGCGAGCGCGATCGCCATCGATACGCCGACCAACAGTGCCTGGGTGACGGCTGGACGGGGGAGCAGCGCAGGAGCCGACGACACCGACACTGCAGCTGTGAGCGCAATCGAGGTCCCGATTCGTGGCAGCCGTATTCCCGTCGAGAGTGGCGGTGCAACAGCAGTCCCAGCGAAGCCGATTCGCCCGGAGGATCCGGTGATCGAGGCGATCATGCGTGTTCGCCGATCTCGGGTACCGATACTCGTGTGCGCACGTATCGGCCCGTCAGTAGAGCCGAAAGCGTCATCAGGGCAAAGGCTGCGCCGCCCAGCGCGATCGGCAGTGCGGGTTCGGCCACCGGTACGCCGAACGACTGCCGCCACGAATTCATGTCCACGGCCGCCGCGGCCACCGATGCGGCGGCGTCGCAAGCCCGTCGTGATCCGTCATCGGTTCGCTCGATGCAGGCGGCGTGCAGACGGCTTTCCAGCTGACCATCGATGGCTCGGCGCCAGTGCGGGTCCACGGTCTTGCCTGTCGCAGCAGCATACCGTAAGAGGTCGTAGCCCAGATCGTGTGCCTTGCAGGAGGGTTCGAATTCCGATGGCAGTGGCACGGGCGAAGAACAGTCCCCGTGAGGATTCTCTGCCATGGCGTCGAGCACTATCGGTCTGTAGCCCATCACCGATGCGAAGTCGGCGGGGATCGCTCGGGTCGCCGCGTCTGCCGACTCGGCGACGAGCGCGTGCACCGCTACGGCGACGGGCGATGTCCTGTCGGGTGGGGACGGCGGGGACGACGCGGCACCGGTGGTAGCAATCACTGCTGTCGTGGCCGCGGCGATGCACATCAGGATGCGAGAAGTGTTCCTGTTCATGGCTTTCGACGCTACGAAGCGAGACGCTCGACGAGCATCGCGCCGAGGTCTCGTTCTGCGGTGACTGGCGGTCTCGGTCTGCGGCCGGTTCGATACCGTAGGTGTGTGCGGAGCTGATACTCAGGTATGACGTCCTCGTCGGCCCACACTCCCTAGGCTCGGTCCGTGCGCAAAAACAGATCAGGAGAATCGAAGCCCGGAACGGCGAGGCGTCGGATACCGACTCGAATTGCCGGCGTCCGTTCGGTCGACGTGCTGATCGTTGTCGTCGGTGCGGTGCTGTATTCGATCGCATGGCCGACACTGCCGGTCACCCATCAGGTCTCGGGGCCGTTGATGCCTATCGTCGGCGCACTCGCGGCCTTCCCGTTCGTGCTGATTCGAGTCAATCCCGCGTTGGGGTGGGCGGTGTCGGCGCTGTCCGCTCTGGTCATTCCGATAGCGTTCGACCGCACTCCGGGTTACGACTATCCGTGGCAAGTGGTACACATTCTCGTCCTGTTGGCGCTGTTGTTCGCCGTCGCGTTGCGGTCTCCGCCTTCGGTGCTGCTGCTGGCCTGGTTGGCGAGCATGCTGGTGTTCTTCGCGTACATGCCGGGCTCGGACGGAGTCGGTTGGTCGGTCGGCCTCACGGCGGTCGTCGTGTTCGGACTGTTGATCCGCTGGCTCGTCCTCTCCCGCAGGCAACTTGCCCAGCAGGAGGAGGTCAGCGAACTCGAGCGCACCAGGCGCACGGTTCTCGAGGAGAAGGCGAAGATCGCTCGGGATCTGCACGACGTCGTTGCGCATCACATGTCGATGGTGGTCGTGCAGGCGCAGAGTGCGCCGTATCGACTCGACGACGTATCCGAGGCCGCCGCGCTGGAATTCGCGTCGATCGGTGCCACGGCGCGCGAGGCACTCAACGAGATCAGGGGAATGCTCGGTGTGCTCCGCAGTGATGGGCAGCCGTGGCAGGACGCACCGGCACCGAACGCACTCGATCTCGAACGCACCCTACACGCGAGTCGCAAGGCCGGGATGGACGTGCGCTGGAACATCACCGGACCGATCGAATCGATCTCCGACACAACAGGTTTGGCACTCTACAGAATCCTCCAGGAGTCGTTGTCCAATGCTGCGCGCCATGCCCCCGAGGCTGCCGTGACCGTCGACATCACGGTCACGCCGAGCACCGTCGTGATGACCGTGGTCAATGCGCCGTCACCGAAGATCGGTGGACCTACCGCTGGATCGGATACCGGCGGGCACGGGATAGCGGGCATGCGAGACCGAGCGCGGGCAGCACACGGGTGGCTGCACGCTTCCGCCCTACCGGACGGCGGATTCGAGGTGGCGGTGCACGTTCCGAACGGCATGCCGACCTCGACGGCATGGACGGTCGCGGACGAACTCGCCTAGGCTGACGAGCGTGGCTACCACGGTGTTCATCGCCGACGACCAGGCGATGGTGCGGCAGGGGTTCGGGGCCCTGCTCGGCGCTCAGGCCGACATCTCGGTGATCGGGGACGCCGACAACGGCAGGACGGCGGTCAGCGAGGTAGCTCGCCTGTTGCCCGATGTGGTGCTGATGGACGTTCGGATGCCGGAGATGAACGGTCTCGATGCCGCGCGAGCAATCCTCTCCGCCTCCCTCCCGTCGCCGGTGCGCATCCTGATGCTGACGACATTCGACATCGACGACTATGTCTACGAGGCGCTGGCACTCGGCGCGAGCGGCTTTCTGCTCAAGGATGCGCCGGCCGAGGAATTGATTCGAGGTGTGCGCGTCGTCGCGGCCGGCGATGCTCTGCTGGCACCGTCGGTGACCAGACGGCTCATCGCGGACGTCACCGCCCGTCGCGGAGCGCGCCGCCACACGTCGCCGCGTCTGAGCGACCTGACTCCGCGCGAACGCGAGGTGCTCGAACTCATTGCCACCGGCATGTCCAATTCCGAGATCGCGGGCTCGCTGTTCCTGGCCGAACAGACCGTCAAAACCCATGTGGGCAAGGTCTTGGCCAAGCTCGGCCTACGCGATCGTGCCCAGGCTGTGGTGCTGGCCTACGAGACCGGCGTCGTGACGCCGAAGTGAGCGGCGGGCGGTACCGACGCGCGCACCACACCACGCCCCATTAGGCTGACGACCGTCATCGGGTCCACTTCACGGATCCGTAAGCAGAGAGGCGAAAATCGATGCGCATCGGAGTTCTGACCGGAGGCGGCGATTGCCCAGGGCTCAATGCGGTGATCCGCGCAGTCGTTCGTACCGCTGACGCGCGGTACGGCTCCACGGTCGTCGGCTTCCAGGACGGATGGCGCGGCCTACTCGAAGATCGCCGCGTGCAACTGCGCAACGACGACCGCAACGACCGGTTGCTCACCAAGGGTGGCACGATGCTCGGCACCGCGCGCACCAACCCGGATGTGTTGCGTGCCGGACTCGATCGGGTCAAGCAGACCCTCGAAGACAACGGCATCGACGTGTTGATTCCGATCGGTGGCGAAGGAACCCTCACTGCTGCCGCGTGGTTGTCCGAAGAGGGAGTGCCTGTGGTCGGGGTGCCCAAGACCATCGACAACGACATCGATTGCACCGACGTCACGTTCGGCTTCGACACGGCACTGACGATCGCCACCGACGCGATCGACCGTTTGCACAGCACCGCCGAATCCCATCAGCGGGTGATGCTCGTCGAGGTGATGGGTCGGCACGCGGGGTGGATTGCGCTGCACGCCGGATTGGCGTCGGGCTCGCACATGACGCTCATCCCGGAGCAGCCGTTCGACGTCGAGGAAGTATGCACCTTGGTGCGCAAGCGTTTTCAGCGTGGAGATTCACACTTCATCTGCGTCGTCGCCGAGGGAGCCAAGCCGATGGAGGGCTCGATGAAGCTTCTCGACGGCGGCATCGACGAGTTCGGGCACGTTCGATTCACCGGAGTCGCTCACCAGCTCGGTGTCGAGATCGAACGTCGCATCAACAAGGAAGTTCGTACCACCGTGCTCGGGCACGTCCAGCGCGGTGGAACCCCCACGCCCTACGACCGCGTACTCGCGACGCGGTTCGGCGTCAACGCGACCGACGCGGCGCACGCCGGCGACTTCGGCAAGATGGTCTCGTTGCGGGGCACCGAGATCGGCCTGGTGTCCTTGGCCGAGGCGACCAAGCAGCTCAAACGGGTACCGCAGACCCGATACGACGACGCCGCCGCGTTCTTCGGCTGAACCGGTGGCCCCGGGAGGTCACATTCGACTGGCGGCCTCTTGGATCTCGGCCTCGCGTGCTTCTGTCTCTCGGCGCAGTCGGCGTCGTCGCCGCGCTGCCTCGAAACGCTGAGCACCGACGTCGGTGGTCGGCGTCAACTGAGGGAGTGTCTTAGGCTTGCCGTCGTCGCCGATCGCGACCATGGTGAAGTAGCAACTGTTGGTGTGCCGTAGCTCACCGCGCTGAATGTTCTCTGTTTCCACGCGAATCCCGACTTCCATCGAGGTGCGGCCGGTGTAGTTGACCGATGCCGAAAAAGTGACGAGTTCACCGACGTGGATGGGCTCGCGAAAGACGACTCGATCGACCGACAGAGTGACCACGTACGCCCCGGCGTAGCGACTGGCACAGGCATACGCCACCTGGTCCAAGAATCTGAGGATGGTGCCGCCGTGGACGTTGCCGGAAAAATTCGCCATGTCCGGGGTCATCAGCACGGTCATCGACAGCGTCTGCTTCTCGGTGTGCGTCACCCGTGCACGGTAACCAGTGCACGTGGTTACTCGCGCGTCGTATGCAATGCATAAACTACGGACCATGACTGCTGCAACCGTCGATCTGATCGATTACGACGATGTGCTCGCCACGTTCGACCCCGTGTTGGGCATGGAGGTCCACGTGGAGCTGGGTACGGAGACCAAGATGTTCTGCGGTTGCCCCACCGCGTTCGGTGCCGAGCCCAACACTCAGGTGTGCCCGGTGTGCCTGAGCCTTCCCGGCGCGCTACCGGTGGTCAACGCCGCTGCCGTGGAATCTGCGATCCGTATCGGGTTGGCGCTCAATTGCTCGATCACTCCGTGGGGTCGGTTCGCTCGCAAGAACTACTTCTACCCGGATCAGCCGAAGAACTATCAGATTTCGCAGTACGACGAGCCCATCGCCACCGAGGGCTACCTCGATGTTCTGCTCGACGACGGCAGCACGTTCCGCGTCGAGATCGAACGCGCGCACATGGAAGAGGACACCGGCAAGTCGACGCATGTCGGCGGAGCGACCGGCCGCATCGAGGGGGCGTCGCATTCGCTGCTCGATTACAACCGTGCCGGTGTGCCGTTGGTGGAGATCGTGACGAAGACGATCACGGGGACCGGAGCGCGCGCGCCCGAAGTGGCACGCGCCTACGTCACCGCACTCCGAGATCTGTTGAAGTCACTGAACGTGTCCGATGTACGGATGGATCAGGGGTCGCTGCGCTGTGACGCCAACGTGTCGTTGATGAGGAAGACCGCCACCGAATTCGGCACCCGCACCGAGACGAAGAACGTCAACTCGCTCAAGAGCGTCGAGGTTGCCGTTCGGTACGAGATGCGCCGTCAGGCAGCGGTTCTCG
The DNA here is from genome assembly GCF_002258645.1 of Rhodococcus sp. 15-649-2-2. Lineage (NCBI taxonomy): Bacteria > Bacillati > Actinomycetota > Actinomycetes > Mycobacteriales > Nocardiaceae > Rhodococcus > Rhodococcus sp. 15-649-2-2. The sequence continues at coordinate 782,708 of NZ_NPFM01000031.1, read as the reverse complement.
AAGCCGGCGGAGAGGTGACGCAGGAGACTCGCCACTTCCAGGAATCCGACGGCACCACCACCCCGGGCCGCAAGAAGGAGACCGCGGAGGACTACCGGTACTTCCCCGAGCCCGATCTTGCGCCAGTCGCCCCGAACGCGGACTGGATCGAGGAGCTCCGCGGGACCCTGCCCGAGCTTCCGTGGCTGCGACGCGGCCGGATCCAGAAGGATTGGGGCGTCTCCGACGAGGAAATGCGCGACCTGGTGAACTCCGGGGCGCTCGAGCTCGTTGCGGCAACGGTGGATGCCGGTGCGTCTCCGCAGGCCGCGCGGTCCTGGTGGGTGTCGTACCTGTCGCAGCAAGCCAATGTGGCCGGAGTGGAGCTGGCCGATCTGGCGATCACTCCGGCGCAGGTGGCGGAAGTGGCCGCGTTGGTCTCGGACGGCAAGCTCAACAACAACGGTGCTCGTCAGGTGGTGGACGGGGTGCTGGCAGGCGAGGGCGAGCCGGCTCAGGTCATGTCCGACCGCAACCTCGTGCTGGAGAAAGACGACACGAAGCTCCAGGCCGCCGTCGACGAGGCACTTGCCGCCAATCCTGGTGTGGTGGAGAAGATCCGCAGCGGCAAGGTTCAAGCTGCCGGGGCCATCGTGGGTGCGGTGATGAAGGCGACACGCGGTCAAGCCGACGCGGCCCGCGTCAAGGAGCTCGTGCTCGAGGCCTGCGGCCAGTCCTGATCGTCGAAAAAGACTGCGGCCGAGCGCGATTGCGCTCGGCCGCAGTCGTCTATAGATCAGTCGACTCCGCCTCCGCCTCCACCGGGGAAGGGCACCTTGACGACGCGGTCGTCGGTGGGGCCGGGCTCCGCGCCGTTCTTGTTCACCGTTCCCACCAGAATCTGACCGTCCGCCGAGCTCGTTGCCCCGTTCAGCTGTCCGTAACGGTCTTGGATCAGCAGCGTCGGTTCGGCCGATACGGCTCCGGTGTTTGCATCGGTGGTCAGTGCTGCAACAGCTTTCGCTGTCGTGAGGGCTACAGCCACACCGCCGTCGCCTGCTGCACACCCGGCCACGCCGGGGCGGTCCGGCCACGTCCACACCGGCGAGAACACCGCGCCGAGTTTGTCGATGCGCTGCAAGCGGTCTTCGATCGCTGTGCGGTCGGTGACATAGATGTTCCCGGCGCCGTCGGTGCACACATCGCCTGCCGTCCCGATTCCACTCAGTGCGATCTGCGGACGCGGGGGATTGGACGTCGGGGACAACGACGTCACCCGTAACAGCTTGCCGGACAGGGAATCCGGATTCTGGGCTGCGGCCGGGTCGCCGTTGTCGCCGGTGAGGACGAGCAGCTCGGTCGGGGTGTAGAAGTCGATCGACCCACGATTGCCCGTCGTGCCGCGAGGAATGCCGGTCAAGATGTCCTTGGGGACGTCACCGGGAGCGAGCCGAACCACTCTGGTGTCCGAGGGCGTGGTGACGAGGGCGTAGAGCAGCCTGTCCTCGGTGTAGGTGGGGGAGAGCGCGATATCGAGTAGTCCTCCATCACCGGTGCCATCGACCGCGATCCGGGCCACCTCGAGCGGTGTTCGGCCGGCCGCGACCTCCATGATGCGACCGGTTCTGCGTTCGGCCACCAGCGCGCTCTGTCCGTCGGGCAGTGCCACGAGGCCGCCGGTGGTGTCCAGGCACGTCGCGATCACCGACGCGTCGGGATCGACGCAGGGTCCCGACGGCGGGGGCGGAGCATTCGGATCCGACGACGGCGGTGCCTCGCTGGGGGTCGTCGGTTGCAACTCGGCGGCACCGACCTCGGGTGCAGGGGTGAACGGCGACGAATTCGAGTCGTCGAAGCGGGCGCACCCGGCGAGCATGGCGGCCGTCATGGAGAGTGCGACGACAGCGGCAGTGGCACTTCGAGGTGACGCTCCGACCGGCTTCATCCTTCGAACGGTACGGAACAGGGGTGCGGACTCGCCACGCGGCCATGAGGGGAATCGGCGCATATCGGCTCTACTGTGGGGAGGTGACCGATACACCGCGCGACCCCAACCGGCCGGACCAGTCGTACGAACCGGCCGAGAGCCCGTACGACAATCCCACCGAACAGATCCCACCCTCGCGCTCTGCGTCCGGTACATCCGCCTCGGACCGAGCCGATACCTCCGGCGCATCGACCGCTGCGTTCGGTGCCCAGCGTTCGGATCGATTGCCTCGAACCGACGACGAGCTCGACTTCCCGTACTCGTCGACGTCCGACGCACGTTCGTCCGACGCACGTTCGTCCGACGCACGTTCGTCCGATACGAGGTCGACCGACGCGCAACCGACCGAGAAGATCCAGGCCTATCGGCCGTCGGTTTACGCCGATTCGCCCACCACCGGTGCGTCGGCCGACAGCACGTCCTCGACCGCATACTCCGATCACTCCACCGAGTACCTCGGCACCTCGGCGGGTGCGGGAGCCGCAGCGCCCAGAGCTGCAGTCACCCCCGAGCCCGAGGTTCGTACCGAGACCGTCGAGGTTCCTGCTCGTCGCGGTAGCACCGATCTCGGCCTGTTCGTCCTGCGCGTGGCGATAGGGGCGGTATTCCTCGGTCACGGCCTGCAGAAACTGGTCGGCCTGTGGAATGGGCCGGGACTCGACGGATTCCAGAATCTGCTGGAGACCTCGGGCTTTCGCTACTCGGAGATTCTCGCGATCGCGGCTGCTGCGGGGGAGACGCTCGGCGGCGCGTTGTTGATCCTCGGTCTGGCGACACCGCTTGCGGGTGCAGCCGTGCTCGCGACCATCATCAACGCGTGGTGCTTCAAGCAGGCCGCAGAGCCCGGGTTGCAGTTCTCCGGTAGCAGCGGCGTCGAGTACGAGACCGTTCTCGGTTTCGCCGCGGCCGCAATCATTCTCACGGGCCCGGGAAAGATCGCCTTCGACGGTCGCCGCGGGTGGGCCACTCGACCGCGAATCGGATCGCTGCTGGCACTCGTCGTCGGCATCGCCGCAGGCGTCTGCATCTGGATCTTCCTCAACGGAGCCAATCCCGTCGTTCGCTGATTCCCGATACCGATCGAACCCATGTGCGTGGCACTTCGTAGCACCACGCACATGGGTTCTGTTGTTCTCAGGGCACGTAGCGGACGGCACCCTTGTCGGCCGACGTCGCCAAGGCCGCATACGCGCGCAGGGCGGTCGTGACCGTGCGCTGGCGGTCCACCGGCTGCCACGGACGCTCGGACGCGAGCATCTTCGCTCGGCGCGTCTCGAGGGTCTCGTCGTCCACCAGAATTTCGAGGGTGCGGGAGGCGACGTCGATCCGAACCTGGTCACCGTTCTCGACGAGCCCGATGACTCCGCCGGCTGCGGCCTCGGGCGAGATGTGCCCGATGGACAGGCCCGAGGTTCCGCCGGAGAAGCGGCCGTCGGTGATCAGCGCGCAGACCTTGCCCAGGCCGGCACCCTTCAGAAACGCCGTCGGGTGCAGCATCTCCTGCATGCCCGGGCCGCCCTTGGGTCCCTCGTAGCGAACGACCAGCACGTCGCCGGGTTGGATCTTCTTCTGCAGGATGGCGGAGACGGCCTCTTCCTGCGATTCGACGACCAGAGCCGGGCCCTGGAAGGCGAACAGGTCCTCGTCGATGCCTGCGGTCTTGAGGATGGCACCGTCGACTGCGATGTTGCCGCGCAGCACCACCAGGCCACCTTCGACCGTGTACGCATGCTCGAGATCGCGGATGCAGCCGCCGGCGGCGTCGGTGTCGAGAGACGACCAGCGGTTGCTGGTGGAGAACGGCTCGACGGTGCGGACGCCACCGGGCGCAGCATGGAACAACTCGACTGCTTCGTCGGACGCCTTTCCTGATCGGATGTCCCAGGTGTCGAGCCACTCGTCGAAGCTCTTCGTGTGCACGGTCGAGACGTCGGTTTCGAGCAGGTTCGCGCGACGCAGTTCGCCGAGCAGAGCCGGAATTCCGCCGGCGCGGTGCACGTCTTCCATGTGGTAATCGGAATTGGGGGAGACCTTTGCCAGGCAGGGGACCTTGCGGCTGATGGCGTCGATGGTCTCGAGGTCGAAGTCGACCTCACCTTCCTGCGCGGCAGCGAGGGTGTGCAGCACCGTGTTGGTCGAGCCGCCCATCGCCACGTCGAGTGCCATGGCATTGCGAAACGCGGCCGGCGTGGCGATGTTGCGGGGGAGAACGGACTCGTCCTCGTCGCGGTAGTACTTCAGCGCTGCCTGGACGATGGTGGTGCCGGCGCGGGTGAACAGCGCTCGGCGGGCCTCGTGAGTGGCCAGGGTGGAACCGTTGCCGGGCAATGCCAGGCCGAGCGCCTCGGTCAGGCAGTTCATCGAGTTAGCCGTGAACATGCCGGAGCAGGAACCGCACGTGGGGCACGCGCTGCGCTCGACCTCGTCGAGGCCTTCTTCGGACACCGCGTCGTTCGCGCTGGCGGAGATCGCGGTGATCAGGTCGGTCGGTGCCTGCGCGACGCCGCCGACGACGACGGCCTTACCCGCCTCCATCGGTCCGCCCGAGACGAAGACGGCCGGGATGTTCAGGCGCATGGCGGCATTGAGCATGCCGGGAGTGATCTTGTCGCAGTTGGAGATGCACACCAGCGCGTCGGCGGTGTGCGCGTTGGCCATGTACTCGACGGAATCGGCGATGATCTCGCGGCTGGGCAGCGAGTACAGCATGCCGCCGTGGCCCATGGCGATGCCGTCGTCGACGGCGATCGTGTGGAATTCACGGGGAACGCCACCGGCCGCGCGGACGGCGTCGGCGACGATCTCGCCCACGTTCTTCAGGTGCACGTGGCCCGGGACGAACTGGGTGTACGAGTTCGCGATGGCGACGATGGGTTTACCGAAATCCGAATCGGTCATTCCGGTGGCGCGCCACAGCGAGCGTGCGCCCGCGGCGTTGCGTCCGACAGTGGTGACCCGTGAGCGTAGCGGCGGCATGTGCGTAGTCCTCGTTCGTTGCAGCGGTTTCTCGCACGGACGAGGCTACTCGCCGTCGGCTACCGGTCGGTCGGTGCCTGCTCGCCCTCGGCGTCGTCGGCTTCCGCTCGGGCCTTGTCTTCTGCAGCAGCGGCAGCGGCGTACGGATCGGTGATGCGGCCGCCGCTGGCAGCCGCGAGTTGGGGGAGGAGATCGAACCGCACCAGCGGCAGCGACTTCTCGCTCTTGTCGCTCAGGACGACGCGCGCCCAGCGGCGATCCGGGAAATGCAGACCCGTCACCGAATTCCAGTCGATCACGTCCGAACCCACGAACCGTCGAGCGGTGATCGCGTCCGGAGTGACGACAGTGCGCACCCGAAGCACCCAGACGAACGCAACGACCGGCAGGATCAGCAGCCAGCCCAGAGCCGCAGGCCAGCTGAACGCCGGCAGTGCTGTGCCGAACAGCAGCAGCGCCACGCCGAGCAGTGCAAGGCGCGGCATGCGAATGACCTGCGTGGTCGGCGGTTGCTGACCCTCGGCACCGTTCGGTGCCTCGGAGGCAGTGTGGGATGATGGCCGAGGTGGTTCGGACTGCTGCGGAGACGACACCCATTCATCTTCGCATTGCATCTACGCGATCTCACATAATGGGATTGCGTCGTGACGAGTTTGACTCTTCCCTGTGCGCGCGCCTACCGTCGAGCGCGTGAAGCGGAATTGGATACTCGTAATCGGCCGGCGCGTCAACGCCTGAGCCGGTTGTTCAAACTCGCATCGACGCGCCACCCTCGTACAGCACTCGCTGACGGGGGTTTTTTCTTGCCCAGAGATCGCCCAGCAATTTCACATTCCTGAGGAAGCAATCAGTGAGCGCACCAACCGCACGCCCGGGGCCCACGACTCGTAAGTCGGGGCCGGCCGCAAGCCCGTCGACCAGCAGCCCGTCCGCAGAAGCGGCGACCAACGGATCGCGACGTCACGTCGCGCCCGAGAAGGTCTCCGGCGCACAGTCGGTCGTTCGAGCCCTCGAAGAACTCGACGTCGACACCGTATTCGGCATTCCCGGTGGCGCGGTTCTCCCGGTCTACGACCCGCTCTTCGACTCCGTCAAGGTGCGCCATGTGTTGGTGCGTCACGAGCAGGGTGCAGGCCACGCCGCGACCGGCTACGCCCAGGCGACGGGCAAGGTCGGCGTCTGCATGGCGACCTCCGGCCCGGGTGCGACCAACCTCGTCACCCCGTTGGCCGATGCGCAGATGGACTCGGTGCCCATCGTCGCGATCACCGGTCAGGTCGCGCGCAGCCTCATCGGCACCGACGGCTTCCAGGAAGCCGATATCTCGGGTATCACGATGCCCATCACCAAGCACAACTTCCTGATCACCGACGGCGCTGACATTCCGCGCATCATGGCCGAGGCGTTCTACATCGCGGCCTCGGGTCGTCCCGGAGCCGTGCTCGTCGACATTCCGAAGGACGTGCTGCAGGCACAGACCACGTTCTCGTGGCCACCGGAAATGCGTCTGCCCGGGTACCGCCCGGTCACCAAGCCGCACGGCAAGCAGGTTCGTGAAGCAGCGCGCTACATCGCCGATGCCAAGCAGCCGGTGCTGTACGTCGGCGGCGGCGTCATCAAGGCGAACGCCTCGGCAGAACTGCTCGAGCTCGCCGAACTGACCGGCATTCCGGTTGTCACCACGCTGATGGCGCGTGGGGCGTTTCCCGACACCCACCAGCTGAACCTGGGCATGCCCGGTATGCACGGCACGGTCGCTGCGGTCGCTGCTCTGCAGCGCAGCGATCTGCTGATCACGCTCGGTGCCCGGTTCGACGACCGCGTCACCGGTCAACTCTCGTCCTTCGCACCGGATGCCAAGGTCATCCACGCCGACATCGACCCCGCCGAGATCGGTAAGAACCGGTACGCGGACGTGCCGATCGTGGGCGACTGCGGCGAGGTCATCACCGAGCTGATCGAGGCTCTGCGGGCCGATCGCGCGACCGGAACGACTCTCGATCTCGAGCAGTGGTGGGTCTACCTCGACGGCATCCGCAAGACGTACCCGTTGAGCTACGACCGTCCGTCCGACGGTTCCATGTCTCCCGAGTTCGTGATCTCCTCGGTCGGCAAGTTCGCCGGTCCCGACGCGATCTACTGTGCCGGTGTCGGCCAGCACCAGATGTGGGCCGCGCAGTTCATCAACTACGAGAAGCCGCGCACGTGGCTCAACTCGGGTGGCCTCGGCACGATGGGGTACGCGGTTCCGGCCGCCATGGGAGCCAAGATGGGCCTGCCCGACGCCGAGGTGTGGGCCATCGACGGTGACGGCTGTTTCCAGATGACCAACCAGGAGCTCGCAACCTGCGCGGTCGAGGGCATCCCGATCAAGGTCGCGCTCATCAACAACGGCAACCTCGGCATGGTTCGGCAGTGGCAGACCTTGTTCTACGAGGAGCGCTACTCCAACACCAACCTCGGTACGCACGGTGCCGTCCGTATCCCCGATTTCGTCAAGCTTGCCGAGGCATTGGGCTGCGTCGGTCTGCGGTGCGAGCGGGAAGAGGACGTCGATGCCGTGATCGCTCAGGCACGCGCGATCAACGATCGTCCGGTCGTCATCGACTTCATCGTCGGTGCCGATGCCCAGGTGTGGCCGATGGTGGCCGCCGGAACGGGCAACGACGAGATCATGGCCGCCCGCGGAATTCGGCCGCTGTTCGACGAGGACGAGACCGTGGGCAGCGAGCCGGGAATCGACGACGCGATGGAACGCGAGCAGGCGCCGCACCCGATGAACAACGACGTGAAAGGCACCGACCTGTGAGCACGAGCCATACCCTCAGCGTTCTCGTCGAGGACAAGCCAGGTGTGCTGGCCCGCGTCGCCGCACTGTTCTCGCGTCGCGGCTTCAACATCTCCTCGCTCGCCGTCGGCGGAACCGAGATTCCCGACATCTCACGCATGACCATCGTCGTGACCGTCGACGAATTCCCGCTCGAGCAGGTGACCAAGCAGCTCAACAAGCTCATCAACGTCATCAAGATCGTCGAGCAGGACGACGATTCCTCGGTGGCTCGCGAGTTGGTGCTGATCAAGGTCCGAGCCGACGCCAGCGTCCGCAGCGAGGTCATCGAAACGGTGAACCTGTTCCGCGCCAAGGTGATCGATGTCTCGCCCGAGGCAGTCACGGTCGAAGCGACGGGCACCCGCTCGAAGCTCGATGCGTTGCTGAAGATGTTGGACCCCTATGGAATTCGAGAAATAGTTCAGTCGGGAGTCGTTGCCGTCGGACGTGGACCGAAATCGATCACTGCGTCGCGGTAGCGGCCCCGGTGACGAACACGCGTAAAACCCAAGAGGAAAGGTAACAACCAGTGGCAGTCGAGATGTTCTACGACGACGATGCTGATCTGTCGATCATCCAGGGCCGTAAGGTCGCTGTGATCGGATACGGAAGCCAGGGCCACGCGCACTCGCTGAGCCTGCGCGACTCCGGCGTCGATGTTCGCATCGGCCTGGCGGCAGGCTCGAAGTCCCGCGCCAAGGCGGAGGAGCAGGGCCTGAAGGTCGGTACGCCCGCCGAGGTGTCCGAGTGGGCAGACGTGATCATGGTGCTCGCACCCGATACCGCTCAGGCCAAGATCTTCTCCGAGGAGATCGAGCCCAACCTGAAGGACGGCGACGCGCTGTTCTTCGGCCACGGCCTCAACATCCACTTCGACCTGATCAAGGCTCCGGAGTTCGTCACCGTCGGCATGGTCGCACCCAAGGGCCCCGGCCACCTCGTGCGTCGCCAGTTCGTCGACGGCAAGGGCGTTCCCGCGCTCATCGCCATCGACCAGGACCCGAAGGGTGAGGGCCAGGCCCTCGCACTGTCGTGGGCCAAGGGCATCGGCGGAACCCGCGCAGGCGTCATCAAGACCACGTTCAAGGAAGAGACCGAGACCGACCTCTTCGGTGAGCAGGCCGTGCTGTGCGGTGGCACCGAGGAGCTCGTCAAGACCGGCTTCGAGGTCATGGTCGAGGCCGGCTACGCCCCCGAGATGGCGTACTTCGAGGTGCTGCACGAGCTCAAGCTCATCGTCGACCTCATGTACGAGGGCGGCATCGCTCGCATGAACTACTCGGTGTCCGACACCGCGGAGTTCGGCGGCTACCTCTCGGGACCTCGCGTCATCGACGCAGGTACCAAGGAGCGCATGAAGGCAATTCTGGCCGACATCCAGTCGGGTGAGTTCACTCGTCGCCTGGTCGCCAACGTCGAGAACGGCAACACCGAGCTCGAAGGCCTGCGCAAGGCCAACGCCGAGCACCCCATCGAGGTCACCGGCAAGAAGCTGCGCGACCTGATGAGCTGGGTCGATCGTCCGATCACCGAAACGGCATGATTCTCGCCGAATCGCGTTCGCACGCACACTGATCGAAGGGCACCGCTACACAAGGTGGCGGTGCCCTTCGGTGCGTGCCCGACGGTGGCGTCGCAGCTCGACGTCGCCGGCCACTAAACTGTTTCTGCTGCACCAGCTCCGAATTTTCACCGACAACAGTCTCGAACCGACTTAGGGAGTTCTTCACGTGAGCCAGCCAGGCCGTCCTGTCGTTCTGATCGCCGACAAACTTGCGCAGTCCACCGTCGAGGCACTGGGTGACGGCGTCGAGGTCCGTTGGGTCGACGGCCCGGATCGTCCCGCGTTGCTCGCCGCGGTTCCCGAGGCCGACGCGATCCTCGTGCGTTCCGCGACCACGGTCGACGCCGAGGTGCTCGCTGCCGGGACCAATCTCAAGATCGTCGCCCGCGCCGGCGTCGGCCTGGACAACGTCGACGTACCCGCAGCCACCGAGCGCGGCGTCCTCGTCGTCAACGCACCGACCTCCAACATTCACACCGCCGCCGAGCACGCAGTCACGTTGCTCCTCGCGGCCGCGCGTCAGATTCCCGCTGCCGACGCCACCCTGCGTCAGCACGAGTGGAAGCGCAGCAAGTTCAACGGTGTCGAGATCTTCGGCAAGACCGTCGGTGTCGTGGGCCTCGGCCGCATCGGTCAGTTGTTCGCGCAGCGTCTCGCCGCATTCGAAACCCACATCATCGCCTACGACCCCTACGTCTCCGCTGCCCGCGCGGCGCAGCTCGGCATCGAACTGGTGAGCTTGGACGAGCTGCTCGAGCGCGCAGACATGTTCTCGGTTCACCTCCCGAAGACGCCCGAGACCAAGGGCATCATCGGCAAGGAAGCCCTCGCCAAGACCAAGCCGGGTGTCATCGTCGTCAACGCCGCTCGCGGTGGTCTGGTCGACGAGCAGGCGCTGGCCGACGCCATCACCAGCGGTCATGTCTTCGCCGCCGGTATCGACGTCTACGCCTCCGAGCCGTGCACCGACAGCCCGTTGTTCGAGCTGCCCCAGGTCGTCGTGACCCCGCACCTCGGCGCGTCGACCACCGAGGCCCAGGACCGCGCAGGCACCGATGTGGCCAAGTCCGTGTTGCTCGCTCTTGCAGGTGAATTCGTGCCCGACGCGGTCAACGTCAAGGGTGGGGCCGTCGGCGAAGAGGTCTCGCCGTGGCTCGAGATCGTGCGCAAGCAGGGCGTACTGCTGGGCGCACTGTCCACCGAGCTTCCCACGTCGCTCTCGGTCGACGTACGCGGCGAACTGGCCGCCGAGGACGTCGAGATCCTCAAGCTGTCGGCGTTGCGGGGCTTGTTCTCTGCGGTCATCGAGGACTCGGTCACGTTCGTCAACGCTCCGTCGCTCGCCGAGGAGCGTGGCGTCACCGCCGAGGTCACCACGGCGTCCGAAAGTGAGAACCACCGCAGCGTCGTCGACGTCCGGGCCGTGTACGGCGACGGAACGGTCCTGAACGTCGCCGGAACTCTCACCGGGACGACGCAGGTCGAGAAGATCGTCAACATCAACGGTCGCAACTTCGATCTGCGCGCCGAAGGCAAGAACCTCATCGTGAACTACGCGGATCAGCCCGGCAGTCTCGGCCGGATCGGCACGCTGCTCGGCGACGCCGGAATCGACATTCAGGCCGCTGCGCTGAGCCAGGACTCCGAGGGTGACGGCGCAACGATTCTGTTGCGCGTCGACAAGGACGTTCCGGCCGAGCTCAGTGCGAGCATCGCCGGTGCGGTCGGTGCATCCACCATCGAGCTGGTCGACCTGTCCTGATCGCTCGTAGCCGATCGGACCAACACGAACTACGAGGAGTGAGATGAAGCTGGCCGTCATCGCCGGGGACGGAATCGGACCCGAGGTCGTCGCCGAGGCGCTTGCCGTGCTCGACGTGGTCGCGCCCGGTACCGAGAAGACCGAGTACGACCTCGGTGCGCGCCGCTACAACGCCACCGGGGAGCTGCTACCGGACTCGGTGTTGGCGGAACTGCGTGAGCACGACGCAATCCTGTTGGGAGCCATCGGTGATCCGTCGGTACCCAGTGGTGTGCTCGAACGCGGGCTGCTTCTGCGCGCTCGATTCGCGCTCGATCACCACATCAATCTGCGTCCGGCCAAGCTGTATCCCGGAGTTGTCGGCCCGCTGGCCGGCGACAAGGAGATCGACGTCGTCGTCGTGCGCGAGGGCACCGAGGGGCCCTACACCGGAAACGGTGGTGCGCTTCGGGTCGGTACGCCGAACGAGGTCGCTACCGAGGTCAGCGTCAACACGCGCTACGGCGTGGAGCGGGTGGTGCGCAACGGCTTCGAGCGAGCGCTCACTCGGAGGAAGCATCTGACGCTGCTGCACAAGACCAATGTGCTGACCTTCGCAGGCAGCCTGTGGGCTCGCACGGTCGACGAGGTCGCCACGGAATTTCCGGACGTCGAGGTCGCGTATCAGCACATCGATGCCGCCATGATTCACCTCGTCACCGATCCCGGTCGGTTCGATGTGATCGTCACCGACAACCTGTTCGGCGATATCGTGACCGACCTCTCGGCGGCGGTGACCGGCGGAATCGGTTTGGCCGCAAGCGGAAACATCGATGCGACCGGTACCAATCCGAGCATGTTCGAGCCGGTGCACGGCAGTGCTCCCGACATCGCAGGGCAGCAGAAGGCCGATCCGACCGCTGCCATCCTGTCGGTGTCGCTGCTGCTCGATCATCTCGGCGACGCGGCAGGAGCGGCGCGTGTGGAAGCCGCTGTCGCAGCGGACCTCGCCGAGCGAGGAACCACCACCGCGTCCACGAAGGACATCGGCGCACGAATCGCCGCTCGCCTGTAACTGGACCGACACGACATGCCACGGTAGGCCGACCGGCCACCGTGGCATGTCGTGTTTCTCGGGTATAGCGCCGTGCTGGATCAGCCGGTGCTGTCGGCCTTCTCGTCGGCAACCTCGGGACGTGGATCGTCGGGGACGATCGGCACGGAGAGTGCGGGGAAGATCGCCGACACCAGGAATGCGATGGGAAAGCTGACCGCCGCCAGTGCCCCGAACACCGGCGGCACGGCCGACGCGAACACATACTGACTCGTGTTCTGCACGCCGAGGGCGCGTCCGCTCCAATACGGCCCTGATATCTCGGCAACAGCGGTGAAGGCAAGACCGTTCGGGGCAACGGTGGCGACCGACGCGACGACGAGCATGACGATCGCGACGGGGGAGTCGAACCAGTCGGCCACCCCGAGTCCGAGCATGCTGACGGCGGCAGTCACCGCGACCCACCGCAGGGGCCGCATGCGGCTGCCGACCCGATCGGACAGTGCGCCGACGCTCATCCGGCCCAGTGCGCCGAGAATTTGCGTCACCGTGACGAGGACGCCCGCTGCTGCTGCCGTCCATCCTCGGTCGGTCATCAGCCAGACGAGCGCGTAAGTCCAGACCACGTACTGCGGGACCACCAACAGGATCGACGTGGCGTGAATGCGCCACAGTTGTCTGCTGCCTCGGTACGGATTGTCGAGCAAACCCTGCTCCGCCGCATCGGTGCGATTCGGACGTGGGGGGTCGACGACCGCGAGACACAGGACTGCGGCTGTTGCGCACACGGCGGCGGGTACGAGCAATGCCGCTCCGACGCCGTGGTCCCGGGCGATGGGTGGGATGGCCAGTGCGGCAACGGCCACGCCCAGCGGCACCGACATCTGCCTGATACCCATCGCCAATCCACGGCGATGCGGCGGGAACCATCCCACCACGACTCGTCCGCTCGCGCTGTTCGCACTGGCGGCTGCCATACCGCCGATCAGTAGAAGAACGGCCAGCACCGGAATGGAGGTGCTGACCACTGCAGCGACACTCGCGGCGGCAGTGAGCCCGAGCCCGATCACCAGGACGAGACGCTCGCCGATCCGGTCGACGAGCACGCCCCATGCGATGAGGGTCAACATGATGCCGACGGTGGGCATCGCAACGACGAATCCTGCCGTGGCAAGGCCGAGTCCTCGGTCGTCGTGCAGCGAAGGTATGAGAAAGGCAGCACCGTTGATGAAGACGGCACCTGCAGTCTGCGCAAGCATTCCGAGTACGAGCATGAACCAGCGCCGTGCTTCGCCGATGCCGGCCAACTGCTCGGTGGTGTTCATTCGGCTCTCTCTGTTCTCTGAGCTTCCCACTATGTGGACTGGACATCTTGAGATGTGGAACTTGTCGAAGACTTTACACCGGCGAACGATCCACGGATCGGACGGCATCGACGTGAGGAGAACGACGGTCGATAGACTTCCGGCATGCGTCTCGGTCGAATTGCAAGTCCTGATGGTGTGGCATTCGTGAGTATCGAAGGTGACGGTGACTCGCAGACTGCGAAGGAAATCGCCGAACATCCCTTCGGCACACCCACGTTCACGGGTCGGTCGTGGCCACTGGCCGACGTCCGACTGCTCGCGCCCATCCTTGCCAGCAAGGTCATCGCCATCGGCAAGAACTACGCCGCTCACGCGGCCGAGATGGGCGGTGAGGCACCGAAGGACCCCGTGATCTTCATCAAGCCGAACACCTCCATCGTCGGCCCGGGTGCGGCCATCGTGCTGCCGTCGTCTTCGAACGAGGTGCACTACGAGGGTGAACTGGCCATTGTGATCGGTCGTCCCTGCAAGGATGTTCCCGCGTCGAAGGCGTACGAGGTGGTGCTCGGATATACCGTGGCCAACGACGTCTCGGCCCGTGACCACCAGAAGAACGACGGGCAGTGGACTCGCGCCAAGGGGCACGACACCTTCTGCCCACTGGGGCCGTGGATCGAGACCTCGCTCGATCCCTCCGATCTGGAGATCAAGACCGAGGTCGACGGTGTCGTCAAGCAGCGGAGCCGCACTTCGCTTCTGCTGCACGACATTCCGAAGATCATCGAGTGGGTGTCCGCGGTGATGACGCTGCTCCCCGGTGACGTCATTCTCACTGGAACCCCCGAGGGAGTGGGACCCATCGTCGACGGTGACAGTGTGTCGATCACCGTCGAGGGAATCGGTACCCTGACCAATCCTGTCGCAGCGAAGAAATAGGGCAACGATGACCACTCCAGCAGACGTTCGCGTTCGATTCTGCCCGTCTCCCACCGGTACCCCGCACGTCGGACTGATCCGAACAGCACTGTTCAACTGGGCGTTCGCCCGGCATCACGGTGGAACTTTCGTCTTTCGCATCGAGGACACGGACGCCGCGCGCGACTCCGAGGAGTCCTACGCCGCCCTGCTCGACGCATTGCGCTGGCTCGGTCTCGACTGGGACGAGGGTCCCGAGGTGGGCGGTCCGTACGAGCCCTACCGTCAGTCTTTGCGTCGAGATCAGCACACGGCCGTCGTTCGCCAGTTGCTCGACGCCGGTGAAGCCTACGAATCGTTTTCCACGCCCGAGGAAGTCGAAGCTCGCCACAAGGCGGCCGGGCGCGACCCCAAACTCGGCTACGACAACTTCGACCGCGATCTGACTCCGGAACAGCGGCAGGGCTTTCTGGACGAGGGGCGTGGAGCCGTCGTCCGGCTGCGTATGCCCGATCACGATCTGAGTTGGAACGACCTCGTACGCGGGGAGACCACGTTCAAGGCGGGAACCGTACCGGACTTCGCGTTGACCCGCGGTAACGGAGTTCCGCTGTACACGTTGGTCAATCCCGTCGACGACGCACTGATGAAGATCACCCATGTGCTGCGCGGGGAAGACCTCCTGTCGTCGACTCCTCGTCAGCTCGCCCTCTACGAGGCGCTGATCCGAATCGGCGTGGCCGATCGGACCCCGGAGTTCGGGCATCTGCCGTTCGTGATGGGCCAGGGCAACAAGAAGCTGTCCAAGCGTGACCCCGAAGCCGATCTCTTCATCCACCGCGATCGGGGATTCATCCCCGAGGGGTTGCTGAACTACCTCGCCCTTCTCGGTTGGGGCATCTCGGACGACCACGATGTTTTCTCGCTCGACGAGATGGTGGCGGCGTTCGAGATCTCGTCGGTCAATTCCAACCCGGCGCGCTTCGACCAGAAGAAGGCCGACGCGATCAACGCCGAGCACATCAGGATGCTGGCAGCGGACGATTTCGCGGTGCGCTTGCGCGAATACCTCGTCGCTCGAGGCCATCTCACCGAGCCGGTCGACGAGAAGATCTTCGCCGTCGCGGCCGATCTGGTGCAGACCCGCATCGTCGTGCTGTCGGACGCATGGGGACTGCTGAAATTCTTGTTCGTCGACGAGGCGGACTTCGAGATCGATCCCGCTGCTGCAGCCAAGAACCTCGGCCCCGATGCCGCACCCGTTCTCGACGCCACTGTCGAGGCACTGACGGCGTTGCAGACTTGGACCACGGCGGACCTGGAGGCGACTCTCAAGGACGCGTTGATCGAGAAGCTGGAGCTCAAGCCGCGCAAGGCCTTTGCTCCGGTTCGAGTCGGAGTGACAGGGTCGCACATCAGTCCGCCGCTCTACGAGTCCATGGAACTGCTCGGCCGCGAGAGGACCCTCGCTCGCTTGGCTGCCGCACGCACTCGTATCGCGTGACGGCGGTTCGTCGCTGGCCGTCACGCTCGGTCGGAGATTTCGACACATGAGCGTCGCCGATCGACTCGACCGACTGCAGCGCAGGCGGCCGGTTCTCGGATATCCCATTGCGGTGGTGTACAAGTTCGTCGACGATCAGGGCGGGTATCTTGCCGCCCTGATCACTTACTACGCCTTCGTCTCGCTTTTTCCCGCGCTCCTGTTGTTCTCCACGGTTCTGGGCATCGTGTTGGTCGGTAGCCCGGAACTGCAGCAGCAGATCCTCGATTCGGCGCTGGGGCAGATTCCGGTGATCGGTGACGAACTCGGTCAGCCGGATCGAATCAGCGGCGGTGTCGTGGGTTTGGTCGTCGGTGGACTCGGATCCCTCTACGGCGGGCTCGGTGTGTCGGTGGCACTACAGAACGCGACCAACACCGCGTGGGCAGTGCCCAAGAACGTGCGCCCCGATCCGATTCGCGCCCGCGTGCGCGGGTTGGGCCTGCTCGGTACTGTCGGGATCGCGACCCTCACGATCACGGCTGTCAATGTGCTCAGTGCCGCAGGATATTTCGGTCCCGAGGCCGGCCCGATCGTGTTCACCGTGGCCACCCTCCTGTACGTCGCGGTGTTCGTCGTTGCCTTCCGCTTGGCGACCGCCAGGCCCCTGTCCATCCGAGACGTCCTGCCGGGTGCCATCGCGGCGGGCATCATCTGGCAATTGCTGCAGAGTTTCGGCAGCGTCTACGTGAAGTACGTGGTGAGCAATGCGACCGTCACCAACGGAGTGTTCGCCGTGGTACTCGGACTGCTCGCGTTTCTGTACGTCACCTCGTTGTCCGTGGTGATGTGCATCGAGATCAACGTCGTTCGCGTCGATCGACTCTTCCCACGAGCCCTTCTGGCACCCTTCACCGACGACGTGGAACTGACCGAGGGTGACAAGCTCACCTTTACCGGACAGGCAGAAGCGCAGCGCAGCACCGCATTCGAGGAAATCGAGGTGACGTTCGAGGACCCACCGAGTGCTCAGTCGGCCTCCGACTCCGACTCGGAAGCCGAAACGCCGTAGAAGCGGTCGATTCTCGTCTCCATCGGAAACCTCACGGCCGTATCGCCGAACATCAACCGGGTAGCCGACAATGCCGCCGCTGCAACGGCTTCCGACACCCGGTCTGCATCGACCGTCGGGCAGTGCACCACCACTTCGTCGTGCTGAAAGAACACCAGCTCGCTACTTCCGGCTCCGATCTCGTCCCGCAACCGTCCGCGCAGATCGGCCAACAAGCACAACGCCCATTCGGCAGCGGTGGCCTGTACCACGAAGTTACGGGTGAATCGTCCGCGCGCGTGCGCGTCACCACCGGACCACCACTGCGCCGACGGCGGTGGGCAGGCCCGCCCCAACCACGAGCGGACGACCTCACCCCGTTCGCCGGCGCGGGCGGCTTCTTCGACGAGTCCCACCGCACCGGGGAACCTGGCCCGCAGCCGTGTCAGCAGACCGCGAGCCTCACCCGACGTCGCGCCGTACAGAACTCCGAGAACGGCGACCTTGGCCTTGCCGCGATCACCCTCGAACGACTCAGCTGCCACGGGTGCGTACAGATCAGCGGTACCGGCAGCGGCAACCATGCGGGGGTCGCCGGACATCGCCGCGAGAATGCGGGGTTCGAGTTGTCCGGCGTCGGCGGCGACGAACGTATGTCCGGGATCGGCGATCACGCTGGCTCGCAACGGTTTCGGAATCTGTAGGCCGCCCCCGCCGCGGCTTGCCCACCGGCCCGAGACCACGGCACCGGGAACGTAGACCGGCCGGAACCGATCGCCCCGCACCCACGAGTCCAGCCAAGTCCACCCATTCGTACTGTGCAATTTGGAGAGATCGCGATGGCGCAACAGCAGGGGGACGGCAGGGTGATCGATCTCGCGGATGACGTGGGCGCGAGTGGATGTCAGTTCGATTCCGGAGCGTGCGAACGCGGCCACCACCTCCACCGGAGACGAAGGATTGACGCGTCGGCCGAACGTCGACGAGATCTCGCTTTCCAGGCGAACCAGAGCCGGGGGAAGGGAACCATCGACCGGACGGGCCCCGAGCATCGACTCGAGATGACGCCGGTGCGCCGCTGCCGAGAACGGCAATCCGCTGTGGGTCATCTCCGCAGCGGCCAGACCTCCGGCCGATTCCGCCGCCGCCAGTAGGTGCAGTGCGCGGTCGGCACCGATGTGCTCGAACTGACGCTGGTACTCGGTGACCACTGCTGCAGGGTCGGAGTGCGGATCCGCGTCGAACAGTCCCGGTCGCAGGTCTGCGGGTGCGGATGGGGCAGCTGCGGAGCCGGTTCGCATCGCCAGAATCGCACCGACCAGAGCGAGATCGTGGCAACGGCGCACGCGTATCCCACGTTCGAGGAGACGAGGGTAGATCCGGCTGGTGTCCTCCCATACCCATCTCGGCCGTTCGGACGCCTCGAGATCGGCAACTGCTGCAGCCGGATCCTCGACCACGGTGGGTACGCCTCGGATCGCACAGTCGTCGTCGAGATACGTCAGTACCGCCTGCTCGCCGCGAGGTACGAGCACGACCTTCATCGGACTGTGCGATGTGTGCGAGCGGCCACGGAGACCAAGTCTGCTGTACGTGCGACCCGAGGGGCAGTGCGGGCTCGTGCATCGGCGACAGACGCCGGTCGAGCGCTGTCGGAGCGGGTCCGCAGCGTTGTTTTGGATGCTCTGAGCAGCCGATTTGGAGAATGGGTATGCACCTTTGATAGTCTCTATCCCGGCTCGAAACGCAGTGCACACCGATGTCGGTGAGCAGTTCGATTCAAGTCCATTGGGGTATGGTGTAATTGGCAACACAGCGGTTTCTGGTACCGCCATTCTAGGTTCGAGTCCTGGTACCCCAGCGAGCAGGTAGTGGCGATTTTGTCGCCGGTGCCGAGGCAGTTAAGCTGACTCGGCACTCACAAGCTCGAAACAATGCAGGTGAAGTTCCTGGCCCCGTCGTCTAGCGGCCTAGGACGCCGCCCTCTCAAGGCGGTAGCGCGGGTTCGAATCCCGTCGGGGCTACAACTGACAACACCCTCTCGATCCTCGGATCGAGAGGGTGTTGTCGTTTCGGACCGGATGCTTCACACGCTCTTGCGACGGAACATCTTCTGATGGTCGGCCGGTCCGTGGGTGCTGTTGACCTTCGGTCCACCGTCTTTGTGCTCGACGGAATTGTGGGCCTTGCTGTTCTTCTGCTCCAGGACCTCGCGGAACTTCTTCTTCAATTCTTCACTGCCGGATTCGGGCATGGGTGACTCCTCGCAGTAGACGACCGGCCGGTGGGGCCGCTCGAGACGAAGGTACTCCATTCTCGCCGCGCGCTCAGCCAATTTTTCGGCTGTCCGACCGTGGCCGGAGAGCATCGGTCAGAGACGCTTGTGCAGCGCGTCGGCTGCTGCGAGAAGATCCGCGGCCCAGCGCGCACCGGGCTTGCGTCCGATTCGATCGATGGGTCCCGATACCGAGATCGCCGCCACCACAGTGTCGTTGCCGTCGCGAACCGGCGCCGCCACGCTGGCGACGCCTGGTTCGCGCTCGCCCGCGCTCTGCGCCCAGCCGCGGCGTCGTACCTCGATGAGGACGCGCTCGCCGAATTCTGCGTCGGGCAGAACGGTTCTTTGAGTGTGCGAGTCTGCCCATGCCAGAAGAACTTTGGCACCGGAACCGGCTGTCATCGGCAGCCGCGCACCGACGAGCACTGTGTCTCGAAGGCCTGTCGGGGGCTCCATGGACGCCACGCAGACACGTACCGTTCCTTCCCGCCGATAGATCTGCACACTTTCACCGGTGATTTCGCGCAGGCGTGGGAGCACGGAGGCGGCGGCGTCGAGCAATGCGTCGGACGCGCTCGCTGCGAGTTCCCCGAGGCCCGGCCCGGTGTGCCACAGGCCGTCGGCATCTCGAACGAGTAGTCGGTGGGTCTCCAGGCCGACCGCGAGTCGGTGAGCGGTGGCGCGGGGGAGGGCGGTGCGAGCGCACAGATCTCCGAGATTGCAGGGCTTCTCGGCCACCGCGTGCAGCACCGCCATTGCCTTGTCGAGTACACCGATGCCACTCGATTTGTCGACGAGGCCGGCCAGGCTATGCTGTCTCATAGAACGATATTAGCCTCCCGAATGCTGAGATTGCACAACTGTGAGATCTCCTGCGTGCCGAGAGGCATGATGTCGAGACGAGACGCGAGGTGAACCAGCGAAGTTCGCCCACGCGACGACAGGAAGGCGAGGTCGACGACACCGATGTCCGAAACACCGAAGACTTTGGCGGAGAAGGTATGGGACCAGCACGTGGTGGTCCGAGGCGGAGGAGAAGGCGGCGCTCGTGAGCCCGATCTGATCTACATCGATCTTCACCTCGTGCACGAGGTGACCAGTCCGCAGGCGTTCGACGGTCTACGGTTGGCCGGCCGCGGGCTTCGCCGCCCCGATCTGACGATCGCGACCGAGGATCACAATGTCCCCACGGCCGATATCTTCGCCCCCATCGCAGATCTCGTCTCGCGTACCCAGGTGGACACCCTTCGCCGAAACTGCGAGGAATTCGGAGTGCGGCTGTACCCGATGGGCGATCTCGATCAGGGCATCGTGCACATCATCGGACCCCAGCTGGGTTTGACCCAGCCCGGTATGACCGTCGTGTGCGGGGACAGTCACACGTCGACGCACGGGGCCTTCGGCTCGATCGCCATGGGCATCGGTACGAGCGAGGTCGAGCACGTGATGGCCACACAGACTCTTTCTCTGCGTCCGTTCAAGACGATGGCGATCACCGTCGACGGTGAACTGGCACCCGGCGTGACGAGCAAGGACCTGATTCTTGCTGTCATTGCCCAGATCGGTACCGGCGGCGGGCAGGGTTACGTCCTCGAGTACCGCGGTGAGGCCATCCGAAAGCTGTCGATGGAAGCGCGAATGACCATCTGCAACATGTCGATCGAAGCCGGTGCGAGGGCAGGAATGATCGCACCCGACGACATCACCTACGAATACCTGAAGGGTCGCCCGCACGCACCGCAGGGAGCCGACTGGGATGCAGCAGTGGCGTCGTGGAACGAGCTGGCGACGGATCCGGATGCAGTGTTCGACAACGAGGTCCACATCGATGCCGATACGTTGACGCCGTTCGTCACGTGGGGCACGAATCCGGGTCAGGGTGCGCCGCTGGGAAGTACGGTGCCCGATCCGGAGTCGATGACCGACGAGGGCGAGCGATTGTCGGCGCAGAAGGCCCTGCAGTACATGGGTCTCGAAGCCGGCACGCCGATCCGTGAGATCGCCGTCGACACCGTGTTCGTCGGTTCCTGCACCAATGGCCGGATCGAGGATCTGCGTGCCGTTGCGTCGGTTCTCGAGGGACACCGAGTTGCCGAGGGAGTGCGAATGTTGGTGGTACCCGGCTCCATGCGGGTGCGAGCGCAGGCGGAGGAGGAAGGCCTCGGCGACATCTTCACTGCCGCAGGGGCCGAATGGCGCCAGGCTGGATGTTCCATGTGCCTCGGGATGAATCCGGACCAACTGGTGGCGGGTGAGCGATCGGCGTCGACCTCGAACCGCAATTTCGAGGGCAGGCAGGGCAAAGGCGGTCGTACTCATCTCGTCTCGCCTCTGGTTGCTGCTGCTACCGCAATTCGCGGAACCCTGTCCTCTCCGGCGGATCTCGCGTAGAACGCGTCCTCGCTCGGATCGATCGAACCCATAGGAGACAATTCGATGGAAGCTTTCACCCGGCACACCGGTATCGGAGTTCCGCTTCGGCGGTCCAACGTCGACACCGATCAGATAATCCCCGCGGTCTACCTCAAGCGGGTGACGCGCACCGGATTCGAGGACGGGTTGTTCGCCGCGTGGCGCTCGGATCCGGACTTCATCCTGAATCTCGAGCCGTACAACCGGGGCTCGGTACTCGTAGCCGGACCCGATTTCGGTACGGGATCGTCACGCGAACATGCCGTCTGGGCGCTGTCGGACTTCGGTTTCAGGGTTGTGATCGCGTCCCGATTCGCCGATATCTTCCGTGGGAACTCGGGCAAAGCCGGGCTGCTGGCGGCCGAAGTGGAACAGTCGGACGTCGAATTGCTGTGGAAAGCCTTAGAAGAACAGCCCGGTCTGGAAATAATTGTCGACCTCGTCGACAAGACCGTAACGGCTGGAACTTTGGTGGTGCGCTTCGCGATTGACGACTACACCCGGTGGCGTCTGCTGGAAGGTCTGGACGACATCGGATTGACATTACGCCAGGTAGAGGCCATTGCGGAGTATGAAAAGTCAAGGCCTTCATACAAACCCCTGACGCTCCCAGCGCGGATCGAGACCCCGACCGAAAGCTGACCGGGTGGGGGTCCGACACGCTATGCGGCCGTGAATCATTCCGCGACACCAAAATGAAAATTGGCGTGGCGCATAGACTCTTGACGACTTGGGGTTTACCGTTGTAGTAGTCGGTCCGACGATGGGCCACCATATAGCGGAGGAAATTCCATGAACAAGGCAGAGCTGATCGACGCCCTGACCGAGAAGTTGGGGTCTGACAGGCGGAGCGCCACAGAGGCTGTCGAGAACATCGTCGACACCATCGTGCGTGCAGTGCACCGCGGCGAGAGTGTCACGATCACAGGCTTCGGCGTGTTCGAGCAGCGTCGTCGCGCAGCGCGTGTCGCGCGCAACCCCCGCACCGGCGAGACCGTTCGCGTCAAGCCGACCAACGTTCCGGCGTTCCGTCCGGGTGCGCAGTTCAAGGCAGTCATCGCAGGCGGACAGAAGTTGCCTGCCACCGGTCCCGCCGTCAAGCGCGGTTCCGCAGCGGCTCCGGCCAAGAAGACTGCGGCGGCAAAGAAGACGGCTGCGAAGAAGGCAGCCGTGAAGACGACCGCCCGCAAGGCAACCACCGCTGCTGCCAAGAAGGCAGCTCCCGCGAAGACCGCCGCCAAGAAGGCAGCTCCCGCGAAGACCGCCGCCAAGAAGGCAGCTCCCGCGAAGACCACCGCGCGCAAGACAGTTGCAAAGAAGGCTCCGGCCAAGACAACTGCTCGTAAGGCTGCCACGACGGCTGCACCCGCCAAGAAGGCTCCGGCCAAGACGGCAGCCAAGAAGACCGTAGCCAAGAAGGCTCCAGCGAAGAAGGCTCCGGCCAAGAAGGCTCCCGCAAAGCGCGCAGCGAAGAAGTAGAGCCCGCAGGCTTCACCTCTCGCACGAACGCAAGTAAGGCCCCCGATTCGATATCCGAGTCGGGGGCCTTATTGTCGTTCGTGTTGCGTCCCCTAGGTGCCGGAAATGAGGGTGGGTAGGGGGCTGGCAATGTGGTCGGCCGCAACGAGCCTGCCGTCGTGACGCGAGAGCACCCACACGCTGCCTTTTCGATTCCTGTTGGCTGGCAACGTGATTCCGTCCTTTTCGGCCCACCAGCGCATCAGGTCGGGGATCACCTTGCCCTGGCTGCAGACAACGGGCGTGCCGGGCAGTTCGGCTATGTCGCGAGCGCGATGACGCCCCTTGCGCGGGTCATCGGCATACCCCTCCTCGGACAGCAGGTGCTCCGGGACGATCTCCGCTCCCAACGATTCTGCGAACGGAGCGACCGTCTGAACACACCGGGCACGGTCGGCCGCGTACACCGCGTCGCCCCCGAATGCCCGAAGCAGCGAGACCAGTGACTCGGCCTGACGTCGTCCGGTCTTGTCGAGCGGGCGATCCACGTCGTTGCCCTTGTACCGCGAGCGCGAGCCGGCGCTACCGTGACGGACCAACAGAACCGTCGAGGTGTCGGCAGGTTTCGCCACGAACCGGCGAAGAATCTTGTGGTCCATGGGATACGAGAGTTCGCGGCCGATGTCTGCGGGTGCTATCCAGCGCACCTCGTCCACCTCTTCGTTGGGGACGAACTCGCCGCCGGTTGCCTCCGCCGCCCAGTAGAGGACCTTCTTCATCCGACGGTGGCCCGGGATCGGGTACGTGACGTAGGACAGTGACCGCCCCAGTCGCGAGTCGAATCCGGTCTCTTCCTTGACTTCTCGGACTGCCGCATCGACAGCGGTCTCACCGGGATCGAGCTTTCCCTTGGGGAACGACCAGTCGTCGTACTTCGGCCTGTGTACCAACGCGATCTCGACGGAACCGTCGCTGCGCGGAGATCGTCGCCACAGAACAGAGCCGGCCGCAAAAATGTTGGCGCGAGGGGAGCCATCGGAGGTTCCCATCAGGACGCCTGATTCCTCCGGCTACGCATCAACTCCACCTGATGCTCACGGACTGTCTCACCCTGCGCGGGTGAAGCGACCCAGCCGCCGTCCGGTCCCAACTCCCAACAGCGCGTGGTGGGATCGAGGGCGGAATCGAAGATCTCGCTCAGCTGGTTCGCCAGTCGTGTGTCCTTGACCTGAGCCATCACCTCGACTCGGCGATCGAGGTTGCGGTGCATCATGTCCGCACTGCCGATCCAGAACTCGTCCGCACCCTGAAAATGCAGAACTCGCGAGTGCTCGAGGAACCTGCCCAGGATGGAGCGAACCTCGATGTTCTCCGACAGTCCTGGAACTCCCGGCTTGAGCGCGCAGATACCGCGAACCACCACCTTGACCGGAACGCCTGCGATGGACGCGCGGTAGAGCGCATCGATGACCTGCTCGTCGACCAACGCGTTCGCCTTGAGACGAATCCCCGCCGCACGTCCCTGCTTGAGGTGTTCGACCTCGGCCTCGATGCGTTCGACGATGCCGCGGCGCACTCCGTACGGTGCCACGAGTAGGTTGCGGTACTTGGACTTTCGTGAGTATCCGGTGAGCGAGTTGAACAGATCGGTGAGGTCGGCACCGATCTCCGGGGACGACGTGAACAAACCGACGTCCTCGTAGATGCGCGCTGTCTTGGGGTTGTAGTTACCGGTTCCGATGTGGCAGTACCGGCGAATGACCGACCCCTCTCGGCGCACCACGAGACAGGTCTTGCAGTGCGTCTTGAGGCCGACGAGCCCGTACACCACGTGCACGCCTGCCTTTTCCAGCTTGCGCGCCCATTCGATGTTGGCCTGCTCGTCGAAACGTGCCTTGATCTCGACCAGTGCAACCACCTGTTTGCCCGCACCGGCTGCATCGACGAGCGCATTGACGATCGGGGAATCTCCCGACGTGCGATACAACGTCTGCTTGATGGCGAGCACCTGCGGGTCGGCCGCTGCCTGCTCGATGAAGCGTTGGACGCTGGTGGAGAACGAATCGTACGGATGATGCACCAGGACATCGCCGTCGCGCAGCGTCGAGAAGACGCTCTTGGGGGTCTCGCGCTCGCCGAACGCCGGGTGGGTCGCCGGAACGAAGGGTGCGTCCTTCAGATTGGGACGGTCGACGCTGTAGACCTGCCACAGGCACGACAGATCGAGCAGTCCGGGTACCTGGATGACGTCGCCGGGGTCGACATCGAGTTCACGCAGCAGCAATTCGAGCATGTGCTCGGTCATGTCGTCGGCGATCTCGAGGCGGACCGGTGAGCCGAAACGCCTACGGGCCAGCTCGCGCTCGAGCGCCTGAAGCAGATCCTCGTCGCGGTCTTCCTCGACCTCGAAATCGGCGTTGCGCGTGATGCGGAACGCGTGAGACTCGACGACCTGCATGCCGGGGAAGAGTACGTCGAGGTGCGCCGAGATCAACTCCTCCATCGACAGAAACGCGTCGATGCGGTGCGAGCCTTCGCCGCGCTTGACCCGCACGAAGCGATCGACGTTGTCGGGGACCTTCACGCGAGCGAAATGCTCACCGGTTGTGGAGTAATCCTTAACCGTCACAGCGAGATTGAGGCTCAGGCCGCTGATGTAGGGGAACGGGTGAGCGGGGTCGACGGCCAGTGGTGTGAGCACTGGGAAGACCTGTTCGGTGAAGTAGTCCGAGAGCCGGGCACGTTCGTCGCTGTCCAGATCCGACCACCGGATGATCGCGATGCCTTCTGCGGTGAGCTCCGGCAGAATCGAATCCAGCAGTACTCGCGCATGTTTGAGCGCGAGCTCCTGGGTTCGCTGGCCGATCACCGCGAGCTGTTCGCGCGGAGTCATACCGTCCGCGGATCGAACCGAAAGACCGGTTTCGTCGCGACGTTTGAGACCGGCCACTCGAACCATGTAGAACTCGTCGAGGTTCGACGCGTAGATCGCGAGAAACTTTGCCCGTTCCAGCAGGGGGAGCGACGAGTCCTCCGCCAGAGCGAGGACACGTGAATTGAAGTCGAGCCAGCTCAATTCCCGATTGAGATAGCGATTTTCGGGGAGCACGGTGGTGATGTCCACCGACTCCGGTGTGGCGGCCGGTAGCGCGGAGGGGATGCTCGGCATCGTCGCTGCGATCGGAGCGCTCCAGACCGGCTCCGAACCGGTGCCTTCCCCAGTCTCCCTCGACGGATCTTCGTTGGCCGGCTGCGCGTCGTCTCTGCTCACCGGACGATCATCCCTCATACCCGGCGTGGGTGAAACTCCGATGGGCGAAACTCGGTCACGCAGTTGTCGCCGATGCGTCGTCACTCCAACCGAGCGCGCGCAGGACGGCAGCCGTTGCGGGTCCGACCCCGAGCCGGTGTGCACTGCGGACGTCCACCGCAGTGTCGACGTCGAGCCGCAGACCCGGCCAGGTGCCGTCGAGCTTCTGTGCGCCTGACTCGGCATGGCGGCGTGCGGAATCCACCCCGAACAGTGGTGCGAGCTCGCCGGGGGAGTCCTTGAGGATCAACGCGGCGGTACCGGTGCCGTGGTGATCGACCACCAGTGATCGGCCTCCGCGAGGCGCAACAGCGTATGCCTGAGCGAGTTCGGCGGGACGCATGGCCGGGAGGTCGGCTTGCAGCGCAATGATGTCGATCCGGGCGTCGTCATCGTGCTCTCGTCGCCGGCCGACGACCTCTGCGCGTCGCAACACGGCCGCCGCGGACGCGAACGCGTGGTTGAGACGTGCGTCCGGTGGCTGTGCGGGATCGCCGACCGGCTCGTCGAACACTCGCGCGCCGATTCTGCGGGCGGTCTCTGCGACGAGGGGATCAGGGGTGACCACCGTGACCGAATCCACCACCGATACGGCGTCTGCGGCGGCCACGGTGTCGCTGAGCATCGCGAGCACCAAACTTGTTCGCTCGGAACCCGAGAAGTCCGCCGCCAACCGCGACTTCGCCGCCGCGAGATCCTTCACCGCGATGAGGACGGCGACAACGCGGCGGGCAGGGTCGGACGACGCGGCCACTCGGTCGCCGTCGTCGAATCGGTGTGCACCCATGGTGCTCGATCCTGCCAGCGTCGCGGATCTGTGCCGACTCCGACCGCCCGAGCCGGTGTGCGAGTTAGGGTGATGCCGCGCGAAGAACGAGGGCATCGGCAAGCAGGTGAGGGGTTGGCGGCATGAGCAGAGCAGCGGTGATGGGTTCGGGGTCGTGGGGAACGGCATTCGCCAAAGTGCTGGCCGATGCCGGGACCGACGTCACGATGTGGGCCCGCCGTGACGAGCTCGCTGCATCCATCACCGACGGCCACGAGAACAAGGACTACCTTCCGGGGATCGAGCTGCCCTCGTCGATTCACGCATCGAGCGATCCCGCTCGTGCTCTCGACGGAGCCGACATCGTGGTGTTGGCCGTGCCGTCGCAGAGTCTGCGGGCCAACCTGGGGGAGTGGACCGACTCGATCCCGCCGCACGCAACACTGCTGTCGTTGGCCAAGGGAATCGAGACCGGCACGCTCATGCGCATGAGCCAGGTGATCGCTCAGGTCACCGGAGCAGATCCGAGTCGGGTGGCGTGTCTGTCCGGGCCCAACCTTGCGCGCCCGATCGCCGAGGGGCAGCCTGCCGCGACCGTCATCGCATGCTCGGACTCCCAGCGTGCCCTCGAGATCCAGAAGTCCTGCGCCACCGGTTACTTCCGGCCGTACACGAACTCCGATGTCATCGGGGCCGAGATCGGTGGAGCCTGCAAGAACGTCATCGCCCTCGCGTGCGGGATGGCCAGTGGCGTCGGATACGGAGAGAACACACTCGCATCGATCATGACCAGGGGTTTGGCCGAGATCATCCGACTCGGCGTAGCACTCGGTGCCAAGCCGTCGACGTTGTCCGGTCTGGCCGGCGTAGGCGACCTCGTCGCCACGTGTTCGTCGCCCCTCTCGCGCAACCGCACGTTCGGTGAGCGCCTCGGTTCGGGTGGTTCCCTCGAAAGCGCGCAGGAAGCAGCGCACGGACAGGTTGCCGAGGGTGTGAAGTCCTGCACGTCGGTGCGTGCGCTAGCCGAGAGCTACGACGTGGAGATGCCGCTGACCGATGCGGTGCACCGGGTGTGTCACGGGGGCATGTCCGTTCCGGACGCGGTCGGTCACCTGTTGGGACGACGTATCAAGCCCGAGTGAGGCAAAGTTCGCGCGCTCGCGACCGACAGGGCGAATCCGCGCCGAGCGGGTAGCGACGGTACGGTTTCTCATCGTGAGTACTCCCCGCATCAAAGTCGCCGTCGTCTTCGGTGGCCGCAGCAGCGAGCACGCCGTGTCCTGTGTATCGGCAGGTAGCGTGCTGCAGAATCTCGATCCGGCCAAGTACGAGGTGGTCCCGGTGGGCATCACCCCGGACGGTGCCTGGGTTCTCGGCTCCTCCGATGCCGGTGCACTGACGATTCACGACCGGGTGCTGCCCACCGTGGACAAGGCCGGTGCGGCACTGACCCTCAGTACCGACCCGGGCCACGCCGGTGCGCTGATCGCTCTCGGCGAGGGAGACGGCGCAACGGTCTTCACATCTGTCGACGTGGTGTTCCCGGTACTGCACGGGCCGTACGGCGAGGATGGAACGCTGCAGGGCCTGCTCGAGTTGGCGGGCGTCCCGTACGTCGGGCCAGGGGTGTTGGCCAGCGCGGCCGGAATGGACAAGGAATTCACCAAGAAACTGCTCGGTGCCGAAGGGCTTCCGATCGGTCGCCAGGTCGTACTTCGCCGCGGTGCCGACAACCTCACCACAGTCGAGCGGGACCGGATCGGGTTGCCCGCGTTCGTCAAACCGGCCAGAGGCGGATCGTCGATCGGTATCTCCCGGATCACCGGTTGGGATCAATTGGACGCCGCGATAGCCGTCGCGCGTGAACACGACCCCAAAGTGATCGTCGAAGGAATGATCCACGGCCGTGAGGTCGAGTGCGGGGTCCTCGAATTTCCGGACGGAACCGTGCGCGCGAGCGCCATTGCCGAAATCCGCATTCCGGATGCGGAGGTCGACGATCACGCGTTCTACGACTTCGACACCAAGTACCTCGACGATGTCAGCGAGTTCGACATCCCGGCTGCTCTCGACGATGCGACCAGCGACCGCATCCGCGAACTCGCCGTTGCCGCTTTCCGGGCGCTGGACTGTCAGGGGCTGGCGCGAGTGGACTTCTTCGTCACCGAAGACGGCCCGGTCATCAACGAGATCAACACGATGCCCGGATTCACCTCCATCTCGATGTACCCCAAGATGTGGGCGGAATCCGGTGTCGACTACCCGACGCTGATCACCACCCTGATCGACACTGCGCTCGCCCGCGGGACGGGGTTGCGCTAGTTCCGTCCGCTACTGCAACGGAGCCGGATCGAGGGCTTGCTGGGGTAGTGCGTTCGACACTGCCGATGACGCATCCTGCAGGGGCGTCGGACCGGAATCACCCGGAATGGTCAGGGCGATGTAGACACCTCGATCGACGACGAACCATGTGCTGGCGTCGATTCCGTCGTCCTCCCCGGACACTTCGAACCATTGGACGCCGTCGATGACCTGAAGCGGCGCAGCCACGTCGAACCCGACCGGACGGGTCAGGCCGCAGCGCAGCACGACCGGCTCGGCGTTCTCCTCGGCCGAGACCCACGCGCGAACCCCGGCAGGCGCAGGGTCGGCCAGCTCGGCTGCGGTGTAGTCGCCCAGGTCCTCGGGCAGGGCGTCGAGCAACGACGCACATTGCGCACTCGTGGCGTCCGGGGAGTCGACCGGGCCCAACGCGACCGGATCGTGGACCGGCGAACGGTTCACCGCAATCGCGGCGACCAGAACTCCGACCACCAGCGCAACCGGCAACGCGATCGCGGTGGCTATCACGGCGGGGTGTCGTTGTTCGCGGGTGCCGTCGGTGTCGGTCTTGCCGTCGGTGTTGTCGTCGTGGGCGTCGTTGCCTGCGTCGGTCGAGCTCACGAGCTATCCGACCGATGCGGTCGGCTGCGGAGCGACCGGACAGGTGAGAGTCCGAGTGATGGCGTCCACCTTCTGGATGCGGGAGACGATCTCGGCGACCTCGGCGTCGGATGCACCGTCGGCGCGCACGATGACGTCGTAGGGTCCGACGACGGCCTCCGCGGAGACCACTCCGTCGACGGCCTCGATCTGCTGCGCGACGGCCCTCGCGCGGCCCACCTCGGTCTGAACGAGAACGAATGCTTGCACCATCGGTGGTCCCTTTCCCTGCCGGACTTCTCGACTGTAAGTTGGGTCGACTACGTTCTCTGTGCACGTAACCTGCAGCGTCGGAGCTGTCCCGGCCGCCTCTGAAAGGTACCGCAGGCGGGCCACGCGCTCCGCGCGAGTCCGTCGCGCACGCACCGCGTTCTCGAGGAGGAACATCATCGACGACCCCGGCACCGAGTCGGCCGCAGACACCGAACCCACCGTCGCGCAGCTCGGCGAGTTCGAGGTGATCTCCCGCGCCGTCGCAGACCGCGTGCAACCTCCGTCGACCATCGTCGGGCCCGGTGACGACGCGGCCGTCGTCGCCGCGCCCGACGGAAGAATCGCGGCATCGACGGATATGTTGGTGCACGGCAGGCATTTTCGGCTGGACTGGTCCAGTCCGGTGCAGATCGGCCGCAAGGCGATCGCGCAGAACGGCGCGGACATCGCCGCGATGGGCGCTCGGTGCTCGGGTTTTCTCGTCTCTCTCGGATGCCCGGCCGATACGCCGGTGCGTGTGACCGACGGCCTCAACGAGGGCATGTGGCTCGAGGCGGTGGCCGCGGGATCGGCCATCGTCGGTGGCGATGTGGTGCAGTCACCAGAGCTGGTGATCTCGGTCACCGCCCTCGGTGATCTGCAGGGCAGGGCGCCGGTGCTGCGATCGGGCGCGCGTGTCGGTGACGTGATCGCTTACGCGGGGCGGCTCGGCTGGTCGGCCGCCGGACTGGCTCTACTGCTTGCGGACACGGACAGAACGGGCCACGACGCTGTGCTCGACGCACACCGAGTTCCCGTCCCGCCGTACCGCGCCGGGGTCGGGGCCGCCGAGGCCGGCGCGACGTCACTCACCGACGTCTCCGATGGATTGCTGTCCGATCTGGGCCACATAGCCGATGCGTCGAACGTCCGAATGGACATCGATCCCGAGCTGTTGGAAATTCCAGTCGAATTGCGTTCGGCAGCAACGGTAATGGGAGTCGATCCGCTGGATTGGGTACTCACGGGCGGTGAGGACCATGCTCTCGTAGGAACGTTCGGCGATCACAGTGCCGTTCCGGCGGAATGGACGGTGATCGGCCGTGTCGAGCACGTCGTTGACGACCGGGCGAGTCGGGTGACGGTCGACGGACGCGTTCATTCGGGTAGATCGGGGTGGACGAGCTTCGAGAGCGAGTGAACGCGGCCGACGTCCGATCGAGTCGGCTAAGTTGCTGAGATGGCTATCTACGCACTCGGTGATCGTGAACCCGACATTCATCCCGACGCCTACGTCCACCCCGACGCGGTCGTCATCGGAGCGGTGACCCTCGCGGCCGGATCGTCCGTGTGGCCCACCGCAGTTCTGCGGGCGGATTACGGCACCATCACCATCGGCGCGGGGACCAACGTCCAGGACGGGACCGTGGTGCACTGCACACCGATCGACGCGACGGTGATCGGCTCCGGATGCGTACTCGGGCACAATGCACACGTCGAAGGTGCGGTCATCGGAGACAACTGCCTCATCGCCTCGGGCTCGGTGGTGCTGAACGGCTCGAAGATCGGGGCGGGTTCGATCGTCGGGGCGGGAGCAGTGGTGCCGTTCAAGTTCGTCGTTCCCGAACGTTCCATGGCGCTCGGTGTTCCCGCGAAGATCCGGGAGGGGTACCAGGTCCCCGAAGGGCATGTGGACATCAACGTACAGATGTACTCGGCCAATGCCGCGTACTACCGTGGCGCGCTGCGCCGGATCGACCGATGACGCCCCGGCCGCTCGCCGAGAGCGTCGAATCGGGGTGGGCGGATGCTCTTTCGCCCGTCGAGTCGAATGTTGCCGCGATGGGCGACTTTCTGCGGGAAGAGCTTGCCGCCGGTCGGCACTACCTGCCTGCGGGAGAGAACGTTCTGCGCGCGTTTCGCTATCCCTTCGACCGTGTCCGGGTCCTCATCGTCGGTCAGGATCCGTATCCGACACCGGGACATGCAGTGGGACTGAGCTTTTCCGTCGCACCGGAAGTAAAGCCCGTGCCGCGCAGCTTGAGCAACATCTTCAAGGAGTACTCCGACGACCTGGGGTTACCCACGCCCAGCAACGGAGATCTCACACCGTGGTCGGACCGTGGCGTGATGCTGCTCAACAGGGTGCTCACCGTCGAACCTTCGCAGGCCGCATCGCACCGGAAGAAGGGGTGGGAAGCGGTGACGGAGCAGGCTATTCGGGCTCTCGTCGCGCGAGCCGAGAATCCCGACGCGCCGGGTCTCGTCGCGATTCTGTGGGGACGCGACGCTGCGACTCTGAAGCCGATGCTCGGATCTGTGCCGTACATCGAATCTGCGCACCCGTCACCGCTGTCCGCGTCACGCGGGTTCTTCGGGTCCAAGCCCTTCAGTCGAGTCAACGAGTTGTTGGTCGAGGGGGGAGACGAGCCGATCGACTGGACGTTGCCGTGATCGGATCAGGAGAAGTCGGGACGACGCTTCTCCACGAACGCGTCGACGCCTTCTCGTCCGGCCGGCGAGGATGCGGCCGCCGAAATCGATGCGGCTTCGGCATCCAAATGCTCTGTCAGAGTTGCGGATTCGGACGCCTGTAGCAGCGATTTGATTCCCTTGTACGCTGATGTCGGCCCGTTGGCGAGGGTTCGAGCCAGGCGCTCGGCCTCGCTGTCCACGATGTCGTCGCCCACGAGGCGGCTGAGAATCCCGAGACGAACTGCCTCCTCGCCGTTGATGATCGAGTCGTTCAGCAGAATGTCCATCGCGCGGCCCGAACCGACGATGCGGGGCAGCGTCCACGACATTCCTCCGTCCGGAGTGAATCCGATCGAGGGGTACGCGGGGCGCAGCTTGGTGGACGGTCCGCCGATGGCGATATCGGTGAGACAGACCAGGCTCATGCCTGCACCGGCGGCCCAGCCGTGTACACCGGCGACGATCGGGACGCTGACTGTTGCGAGTTCACGAACGAAAGCATGGAACGTGTCTGCGACGGAACCGACGAAGGCACTGCGATCGGCCGCACCAGCGAAATCGCGTACATTGCCGCCGGCGCAGAAATTGGGTCCCCGTCCGATGAGCAGGACGCTTCCGATTGCGGTCGTACCGGCGTTGACGGAGCGGAGGGCCGAGGTGCCGTCGGCGATGCCTTCGAGGTCGAGCGAGGCACCGCCTGCCTCGGTGGCGACGACGATGCGCAGTACACCGTCCTCGATGCCGACCTTGCTGGAAATGTCCGCGTCCGAATAAGTCACGTTCGGGACTCTAACCGACTCTTCTGTTCCGCCGTGGGGCCGGCGTGCTCGGGGCACGGATGCGCGAGCCCTCTGCCAGGACCGCTACCGGGGTCGAAGACGGGGCAGCTGGACGCTGAATACCGTGCTCGAATCCACCCGGTCGACGGTGATGGTGCCGCCGTGCAGGCGCACGTTCTCGGCGGCGAGGGACAGTCCGAGACCGCTGCCCTCGCTGCGTCCACGAGCGGTGTCCACCTTGTAGAACCGTCGGAAGATCGCGTGGCTGTCCTCCGGTGATATTCCGGGCCCGTGGTCGACCACTGCCACGTCCACCCACTCGGGACGAGCGTGCATCTCCACGCGTACCGGGGGCTCGCCGTGACGCAGGGCATTACCCACGAGGTTGGCGACCACCACGTCGATGCGTCGTGGATCCACGGTGGCGTCGATAGTGTCCGGCCCACGCAGTTCGACGCTCTCCGCCCATCCGCGGCGGGTCAGCGACTGTCGGACGAGTTCGACGAGGTCTACGTCGTCGAGAACGAGGCGCGCCTGTTGTGCGTCGTGACGAGACATCTCGATGAGATCCTCGACGAGCCGAGTGAGCTTGCCGATCTCACCGCTGACTATCCGGGCGGCTGCTCCCGCATCGGGCGAGAGTTGGGGGATTTCCTCTCGGAGTATCTCGCCGACCGGAACGAGTGCTGCCAGCGGAGTTCTCAGCTCGTGTGAGACGTCGGCGACGAACCTGCGCGCCTGCTCTTCCGACTCCTCCAACCCGCGAATGACCGTCTCGTTTCTGGCGATCATGGTGTTGAAGGTCGTCGTCAGCTCGGCGAGTTCGGTCACGCCCTCCTCGGAGAGTCGGACACTCAGATCACCGTCGGCGGCGCGGGCAGCGGCCCGATCGAGGCGTCGCAGCGGACGCACCAGGGTCGAGGCGATCCACAATCCGAGCAGACCACTGACCAGTACTCCGCCCGCCAGGGTGAGGGCCACGGCGCGCAGAAGATCGTCGAACTTGTCCTGCACGCCCTCGAGCGGCCGAATGGCGACGGCCGTGACGAGGGTTTCGTCGCCGTCCGGGTCGTTCGACTCGAAGACACGGACCGACATGGCCAGCAGGATCCGTTCGGAGTCGAGTCGGACGAAACGGATGATTCCGCGACCGTCCACCCCGGCCAGAAAGTCGGGGGAGAGCGTGGCCGGGTCGACGGATCCCCGTTGCACTTCGTCGTCGCCGACGAGCAACGTCGCGTCGGACGGAAAGAGTTGTCTCAGTTCGGATGCCGTCGTTCGGGTCACCTGGGCCCCGTCGACATCCCGTAGCTCGTCGCGGAACTGCGCCGTCGCCACGTCCTGCGCGTTGGAGTAGATCCACGATCGCGCCATGAACGACACCACACCGGCAGTGGCACCGGCGATGATCACGACGATGGTGATGAACACGAGGACCAGTCGAGTACGTAGGCCGTCGACTCGCAGCCGAGACGCCATCAACGAGCCGGGCCGGGATCGAATCGATATCCGAACCCGCGCACCGTTTCGATGGCTGCCGGTGCAGCAGGGTCGTCCTCGATTTTTCCGCGCAGTCTCTGGATCGCGGCATCGACGATCCGGGAGTCACCGAGGTAGTCCTGATCCCATGCTGCAGACAACAATTGGCCTCGGCTGAGCACGTGACCCACGTTCTCGGTCAGGGCGAGCAGGAGCCGAAGCTCGGTCGGTGTCAGTGTCAGCAGAGTTCCGCCCTTCCTCACCTGTAGCGACGAACGGTCGACGGTCACATCGCCGTACTGTTCGACGATTGCCGTTGCCGTCGCCACGGCGGGTGTCGTCTCGGTCGATCGTCTGACCACAGCCTTGATACGAGCGTCCAGGACTCGTGGGCTTGCGGGTTTGACCACGTAGTCGTCCGCACCGGCTTCCAGACCCGCGACGGTGTCGATGTCATCGGAGCGGGCCGTGAGGATGATGATCGGGATCGAACTCTGCGCTCGAATCCGTCGACAGATCTCGTAACCGTCGGCTCCGGGGAGACCGAGGTCGAGCAGGACGATCTCGGCGGCGGTGAGCGCGTTGTCGAGATCACCGTTGCCGTCGGGGCGATGGTCGACGCAGTGACCGAGTCGATTCAGCCCCAACGTCATTGCTTCGGCCACAGCTGGATCGTCCTCCACGAAGAGAATGTTCACCATGTCGAAGACCTTGTGTAGTAGGGGCAATCGCGATCGGCCAAGGGTACAGGGCTCACACCTGCGCGAGACGTTCGTTGTCGGGGTCGGCCAGCGTCGAATGTCGGGGGTCGGAGATCCTGATCGGAAATGCGGAGACCGCCAGGGCATAGCATCCGACGAGCAGCAGCGCGCCGAGCGCGTCACTGGGGCGGTGCCATTTCAGGACGACGACCGACACGGCAGTTCCGAGGACGAGCAGTACTCCGTTGATCGCGACGACGATCCGCCAGGGGCGAGCGGTTGCGAGGTAGACCGCACAGACGACAGCTGTGACGCAGGTGAGGGTGCCGCTGGGAAAGGAGTTGTGCTGGACGAGGCCGTCCAGGTTCGGTCGATCGAGCGAGTACTTGAGAATCCAGGCCGTCGCAATCGGTCCGAGTGTCATGATTCCCACTCGCAGTGTCAGGGCAATCCTGTTGCCGCTGAACATGATCAGAAATGCGACGAGAACCGCTCCTGCGGCCGAGACCGGTGCGACGAGGTCGACGAATTCGGCGCAGACGTCCACGAGGTCTCCGGACAGTGTTTCGGCGCTCACCATCAGTTCCTGATCCACCGTTTGTCCTACGGTCGTCAACACGCCCAGGTAGTAGACGACGACTCCCAGGTTCAGCAATGCCAGCGCGGCGACCAGACGCCTCGGTTCGACCCGTGTCATCGTCGGCCCTCCGCTCGTTCGTCGGACGGGTCGTCGAGTGCGACCGGGCATGTGTCGCCGGGAGTGGTCGCCATCTCGAAGTGCCACATTTCGTTGGCATAGGTCTGGCACAGGCCGTAGTCGTTGCCGTGTCGGCTCATCCAGTCGGCGGCATCCGTCGGTCCGACATCCACCGCCCGTCCGGTGACATGCTTGGAGTTGTTCGGAGTTTGCACCCATCGTCTGGCTTCGTCGGTGCTGCCGTAGCGGCGTACGGCCTCGTCGAACAAGCGTTGCTGGTACGCCGCGGAACGCCATCCGGAGGTGACGTACACATTCACTCCGGACGATGTCGCGTCGGCAGCAGCGGAGCGCAGCGCTTTCAGCAGAACGGGGTCGAGACGGGCCAGTGCGGGAAGATCGGTGTTGTCGAGGCCTATCCGGTCGTCTATCTCACCGCCGGCCGGCCCCGAGTCGGGCTGAGTGGCCAGGTAGTGCGCGGCCGTCGGCGTGTCGGGCTCTGTATTCGAGCATGCCGTGAGCGTCAGCATTGCGAGCGCCGAGACGAAGAGTGTGCGTGTGGTCGCCATACGTTCGAGACTGCTCGGCCGGTGTCACCGGCCGGTGCCCGTGATTCGCCATCTTCGTCACGGTTCCGCTCGGCTGTGTAACAGAACAGAACGGGAGCACGAACGACTGTGCCCCGCCTCCGAGTATCCGGGGGCGGGGCACAGTGCTCGCACGCAGTCGAGGCCGTGGAGGAAATCGAAGAGCGAGGCCGAAATCAGCCCCGGACCACCTTGCCTGCCTTCAAGCAGGAGGTGCACACGTTCATGCGCTTGGAGTTACCAGGCGCAACCTGAGCGTGAACGGTCTGGATATTCGGGTTCCAACGACGGTTGGTCCGTCGGTGCGAGTGCGAGACCGACTTACCGAAGCCGGGCCCCTTGGCGCATACGTCGCAGACGGCAGCCATAGTCGCGAACTCCTTGATAGATGTTGATCGATACATGTGGTCGAAGACATCGAAACGAACTACGAGCAGATGCAAGGATTGCAATGCGTGAAGATCGCCTCGAGGCAACCCTGCAAGAATAGCGGCGCAGCACGCAATCACCAAACCGCCACGGCAGACGCTGCGTGAGGGCTCACGGCGACGCGCCACCGATCCTGCCCGACTAAGCTTCGGGCACTGTCCGCGACCGGAGTACGGACAAGGGTATCGGTGCAACGCGGGGGAGGCTGCTCGACGTGGTCGACGTTCTCGATTCGATCGATGCTGCGGCCCTGCGACGGTGGGCCTACCGGTGCGTGGATTCCCTCACTGCCCGGTGCGACGAGATCAATGCGCTCAACGTGTTTCCGATCCCCGACTCGGACACCGGTACCAACCTGATGTTCACCTTCCGGGCCGCGGTGGAGTCGATGCGAGGGGCCGGACCCGCCGCGGACACCCGTGCCATCGGGCGTGCACTGGCCGTCGGCGCGGTAGCGGGTGCCCGTGGTAACTCGGGTGTGATCGTCTCCCAGTTGCTGCGTGCGGTCGCCGAGGCTGCAGCGGACGGCCCCTTGGACACCGTGTCGATCCAGGCGATGCTGCGACGCGCGCAGGTCCTGGTCTCGGATGCGGTGAGCGTTCCCGTCGAGGGCACGATGCTCACCGTGCTCGCCGCCGCCGACCGCGATGCTGCGGCGCACGACGCCAACGTCGATCTCTCCACGCTGGTGATCGACATCGCCGAGGCCACGGCGCGCGCCCTCGACAGCACGACCGACCAACTCGTCGAACTCCGCGAGGCCGGGGTCGTGGACGCCGGAGCGCTCGGGCTCTCGGTCGTTTTCGATGCGCTGGTCGAAGTGGTGACCGGCCGCATCCCGCCGCGCAGGCGTTACCACCGCCCACAAAGTCGTGAACGGACACTCGTAGGCGACGTATCGAACGCGACCGACGGCTGTACCGGAACACCCGAGACGGTGACGGTGTCCACCCACGGCCGGCCCCTGGGGTACGAGGTGGTCTACGTCGTCCACGGGATCGACGACGCGCAGGCAACTGCCCTCCGCGCTGCTCTGTCCGATCTCGGCGACTCGGTGGTGGTTGCCGGTGACGGATCCGGGGCCTGGTCTGCGCACGTTCACACCGCAGATCCCGGTGCTGCCGTCGAGTGCGGAATCGGCACCGGAAGCGTTCGCGGGGTGCGTATCTCGTGCTTCGGCTTGGCCGAGTTCGATGCTGGGGTCGGCGACGACGCACGCCGTGGACCGGCGTTGTCGGTGGGACGCGATATTTTGGCGCTGGTTGCCGGTGACGGTGCCGCTGATCTCTACGTTCAGGAAGGCGCGACGGTGGTGCGGTGTGACGAGCCGATCGACTCCTCGGTACTGCAGCGAGCAATTGTCGCAGCCAAGCATCGCGAGGTGTTGGTGTTGCCGAACGGGGCGCTGTCGGCGCAAGAACTGGTTGCCGTCGGCGCCGCGGCCCGAGCCGACGGCAAGGACGTGATGATGCTGCCGTGCTCGGCGATGGTGCAGGGACTGGCCGCGCTCGCGGTGCACGACGTCGCCAGGGCCGCGGTCGACGATGCGTTCACGATGTCCGAGGCGGCGGCGGGAACCAGGTGGGGTTCACTGCGCATCGCGCAGGAGCGGTCGCTCACGTGGGTGGGTATGTGCGAGCCGGGCGACAGCATCGGCCTGGCGGGGCAAGAGGTGGTGATCGTTGCCGCGCGCCCGCTCGACGCGGGGTGCCGTCTGCTCGATCAGCTTCTGGCCACCGGCGGAGAGATGGTGACGGTGCTCGTCGGGGCTCAGGCTTCGGCGGACTTCGGTGATCGGCTGGCCGAGTACGTGACGGGTGCGCATCCCGGGGTCGACGTGGTGGTCTACGCAGGTGGGCAGCCCGGAGACCTCGTGCAATTCGGAGTGGAATAGGGAATTTCGGTTATGGCAACGCTGGTGGACCGGCTCGATCACGTTCTCGGAGTCGCGGCGGCGACCCCGCTCGCGGACACCTTCGGTATTCGTACCGTCGAGGATCTGCTGCGGCACTATCCGCATCGCTACATGACGCACGGTTCGGAGCTCGGCGAAACAGAGCCCCCCGAGGGCGAGCACATCACCATCGTCGCCACGGTCGAGTCCGCGACGCTGCGTTCGATGAAGAATCGCAACGGCCAGTTCCTCGCAGTGACCCTCGCCGCCGACGGACAGCGGATCGAGGCCACCTTCTTCAGTCCGCACAAGCTCAAGCACGTAGTCGTGCCAGGTCGGCGGGGAATGTTCTCCGGCAAGGTCAAGTACTTCGGCAAGCGGTGGAATCTCACCCACCCCAGCTACGTGATCCTGGGCGGAGACGACAACGACGGAGCCGTCGTGCCCGCGGGTCGCATCGTCGGCGGCGGAACTCTGGCCGGTCTGGCCCGTGGTGCGGTCGATGCCTCGGGATCCGTCGACATGTCGGTCTTCGATCGGGCGTTCGTTCCCATTTACGCGGCCACCAAGGACGTCGAGAGTTGGACATTCATGCGTTGCGTGCGGCAGGTCCTCGACCAACTCGACGATGTGACCGATCCGCTGCCGGAATCGGTGCGCCGAGAACGTGGACTCGTCGACATCGATACCGCGCTGCGGTCGGTCCACTTCCCCAACACCGCGCAGGACAAGGACTCCGCCCGTGAGCGGCTCAAATTCGACGAGGCTCTGGCCGTGCAGCTCGTCCTCGCGGACCGTCGCCGCGATGCATCGACTCGGGTGGCCGCGCGATGCCCGCCGATCACCGACGGCATCGCCGTCGAGTTCGATCGGCGGCTGCCGTTCGAATTGACCGCCGGTCAGCACGACGTCGCGGCCGAGATCGCCAACGATCTGTCTGCGCCACATCCGATGTCGAGGCTGTTGCAGGGCGAGGTCGGCTCGGGCAAGACCATCGTCGCGCTCCGGGCGATGTTGCAGGTGATCGATGCCGGTCATCAGTGTGCGCTGCTGGCACCCACCGAGGTCCTCGCCTCCCAACATGCGCGATCGATCAGGTCGATGCTCGGCAGTCTTGCCGCCGGTGGCGAGCTCGGATCGCACGAACTCGCGACCAAGGTCGCTCTGCTGACCGGTTCGATGTCCACTGCGGCCAAGCGGTCCGCACTGCTCGATGCCGTGACCGGAGACGCCGGGATCGTGATCGGTACCCACGCCCTGATCGAGGACCGGGTGGAGTTTCTCGATCTCGCGATGGTCGTCGTGGACGAACAACATCGATTCGGTGTCGAGCAGCGAGATGCGTTGCGGGCCAAGGCCCGCGGCAACACAAGTCCCCACTTGCTCGTGATGACAGCGACACCGATCCCGCGCACCATCGCGATGTCGACGCTCGGCGATCTCGAAACGTCGGTACTGACAGAACTTCCTCGCGGCCGGTCACCGATCATCAGCAACGTCGTGCCTGCCAGAGCCAAGCCGACGTGGGTGGATCGAGCGTGGCAGCGCATCCGTGAGGAAGTTGCTGCCGGACGTCAGGCCTACGTGGTCTGCTCGCGGATCGGCGACGGCGACGACGCCGAGACGGGCAAGAAGAAGACCGCCTCGAAGTCCGACGACGGACCGGAGACCACGGCCGCGGTGGACATGTACGACACCCTCGTTGCCGGTCCGATGCACGATCTCCGGGTGGGGTTGTTGCACGGGCGACTGTCGGGTGACGACAAGGACATCACCATGTCCGAGTTCAATACGGGCGAGATCGATGTCCTCGTGTGTACGACGGTGGTCGAAGTGGGCGTCGACGTTCCCAATGCGACGGTGATGGTGATCATGGACGCCGACCGATTCGGGGTCAGTCAACTCCACCAGTTGCGCGGTCGAATCGGTCGAGGTGGACACCAGGGTCTGTGCATCATGATCAGCTACCTCAGTCCCATGGGCGGTTCGTTCGCCCGGCTCGAGGCGGTGGCCGCGACCAACGACGGCTTCGAGCTGGCAAAACTGGACCTCGCCACCCGGCGAGAAGGTGACGTACTCGGGGCCGCACAGTCCGGCACGGTCAGCGGCCTTCGGCTGCTGTCGTTCATCGACGACGAGGACATCATCGCCGACGCACAGGACTGCGCGAGGACGTTGTTCGCACGGGACCCGTCGTTGGCGAACGATCCTGGCATCGCGTCGATGATGCGGTCGGCCTGGCGATCGGACCGCGTCGACTACCTACAGAAGTCCTGACCGGACAGGAGTGGAGCCTGCAGGAACGACCAGGGAAGCGGGAGTCGAGCCTGCAGGAACGACCAGGGGAGCCAGTAGGCCTTCACTGCACCGTTTCAGTCGAGAGAATCGAACAATTCGTCCCGAATGGTGAGATCAGTACGCCTCGGAGGCCCATGCTGCCGGGTAAGTTGAGCCAATGTTCTCCAAAGTTTTGGTTGCCAACCGCGGCGAGATCGCCATCCGTGCCTTCCGTGCTTCCTACGAACTCGGTGCCTCCACCGTTGCGGTGTTCCCGTTCGAGGACCGAAACTCGGTGCACCGGACGAAAGCCGACGAGGCATATCAGATCGGGGAGAAGGGCCATCCGG
The DNA here is from genome assembly GCF_002258645.1 of Rhodococcus sp. 15-649-2-2. Taxonomy (NCBI): domain Bacteria; kingdom Bacillati; phylum Actinomycetota; class Actinomycetes; order Mycobacteriales; family Nocardiaceae; genus Rhodococcus; species Rhodococcus sp. 15-649-2-2. The sequence goes on along the minus strand of NZ_NPFM01000031.1, from coordinate 740,755 downwards.
TACGGGCGTACCTCTCGGTCGACGAAATCGTCGCCGCCGCCAAGAGGAGCGGGGCCGACGCGGTGTATCCCGGGTACGGATTCCTCTCCGAGAACCCGGATCTGGCCGCTGCGTGTGCCGAGGCCGGCATCACCTTCGTCGGCCCGTCCGCCGATGTACTGGAGCTGACCGGCAACAAGGCACGCGCTATCGCGGCAGCGAAAGCCGCAGGGCTTCCGGTTCTGGCGTCGTCGGAACCCTCGTCCGACATCGACGAGCTCGTCGCAGCGTCGGAGACCATGACCTTTCCCCTTTTCGTCAAGGCGGTGGCGGGCGGCGGTGGCCGAGGGATGCGACGAGTTGCCGAACCGGCGCAGTTGCGTGAGTCCATCGAAGCTGCTGCGCGCGAGGCGGAGTCGGCGTTCGGAGACGCGACGGTATTCCTCGAGCAGGCCGTGATCGATCCCCGGCATATCGAAGTCCAGATACTCGCCGACGGCCAGGGCAATGTGGTGCACCTGTTCGAGCGGGACTGCAGCGTGCAGCGTCGGCACCAGAAGGTCATCGAATTGGCACCGGCACCGAACCTGCCCTCGGAGCTGCGGGAGAGAATCTGCGCCGACGCCGTTGCGTTCGCCAAGCAGATCAACTACTCGTGCGCCGGTACCGTGGAGTTCCTCCTCGACACCCGCGGCAATCACGTCTTCATCGAGATGAATCCGCGAATTCAGGTGGAGCACACCGTCACCGAAGAGGTGACGGATGTGGACCTGGTGCAGTCCCAGTTGCGGATCGCCTCGGGGGAGACGCTCGCGGACCTCGGTCTGCAGCAGGAGAACATCGTGTTGCGCGGTGCCGCGTTGCAGTGCCGTATCACCACCGAGGATCCAGCGAACGGCTTTCGGCCCGACGTCGGCCGCATCACCGCCTACCGCACTCCCGGCGGTGCCGGGGTTCGGCTCGACGGTGGTACGACGCTGGGCGCAGAGGTCGGCGCGTACTTCGATTCCATGCTCGTCAAGCTCACTTGCCGTGGCCGTGACTTCGACACCGCCGTGGCGCGGGCCCGACGTGCGGTGGCGGAGTTCAGGATTCGCGGCGTCGCGACGAACATCCCGTTCCTGCAAGCGGTTCTGGTCGACCCCGACTTCACCGCGGGCCGGGTCACCACCTCGTTCATCGAGGAGCGACCGGAACTACTGACGTCGCGCTCCTCGGGTGACCGTGGCACCAAGATTCTCACCTACCTTGCCGATGTGACGGTCAACAAGCCGCACGGTGAGCGTCCGTCCCCGGTGTACCCACACGACAAACTTCCTGCGGTCGACTTCTCCGCGCCGATTCCCGACGGTTCGCGTCAGCGATTGCTCGCCCTCGGGCCCGAAGGTTTTGCCCGAGATCTGCGCAACCAGAAGGCACTCGGCGTCACCGACACGACCTTCCGTGACGCGCACCAGTCCTTGTTGGCCACGCGTGTGCGCACGAGTGGATTGCTGGGTGTGGCCCCGTACGTGGCACGTACGACGCCGCAGTTGCTCTCCATCGAGGCGTGGGGCGGTGCTACGTACGATGTGGCGCTGCGCTTCCTGCACGAGGATCCGTGGGAACGACTTGCAAGTCTGCGAGAAGCCGTCCCCAACATCGCAATTCAGATGCTGCTGCGCGGTAGGAACACCGTCGGCTACACCCCGTATCCGGAGAAGGTGACCCGCAGTTTCGTCGCCGAGGCCACCGACACCGGAATCGACATCTTCCGCATCTTCGACGCGCTCAACAATGTCGATCAGATGCGCCCTGCAATCGATGCGGTGCGCGAAACCGGAACTGCGCTGGCCGAAGTGGCGCTGAGCTACACCGGGGACCTGTCCAACCCGAACGAAGACCTGTACACCCTCGACTACTACCTGAAGCTGGCCGAGCAGATCGTCGATGCAGGAGCGCATGTACTCGCGATCAAGGACATGGCCGGGCTGCTTCGCGCACCGGCGGCCAAGACGTTGGTGACGGCGCTACGGTCGAATTTCGATCTGCCCGTACATGTGCACACGCACGACACACCCGGTGGTCAGTTGGCCACGTACTTGGCAGCGTGGGAGGCCGGTGCCGACGCCGTCGACGGTGCCAGCGCGGCGATGGCCGGAACCACCAGCCAGCCGGCGCTCTCGGCCATCGTTGCGGCAGCGGCCCACACCGACCGGGACACCGGGTTGGATCTGCAGGCCGTCTGCGATCTCGAGCCCTACTGGGAGGCCGTGCGAAAGGTTTACGCGCCCTTCGAGTCCGGACTGCCGGCACCGACCGGCCGTGTCTACACGCACGAGATTCCCGGCGGTCAACTCTCCAACTTGCGGCAGCAGGCCATCTCGCTCGGACTCGGTGATCGGTTCGAGACGGTCGAGGCCAATTACGCCGCAGCAGACCGAATGTTGGGTCGCCTGACCAAGGTGACGCCGAGTTCGAAGGTCGTCGGTGATCTGGCCCTGGCTCTGGTCGGTGCGGGAGCATCGGCCGAAGAGTTCGCCGAAGACCCGAGTCGATACGACATCCCCGATTCGGTGATCGGCTTCCTCCGTGGCGATCTGGGAACCCCCGCAGGTGGCTGGCCCGAGCCGCTGCGCACCAAGGCTCTCGAAGGCCGAGGTGCGGGCAAGCCGGTCACGCCGCTGACCGACGAGGACGAGAAGAATCTCGACGGCACGTCGGCGCAACGCCGTACGACTCTCAATCGCCTGCTCTTCCCCGGCCCGACGGCGGAACTCGAGGCACACCGCGAGAAGTACGGCGATACGACTCGGCTGTCGGCCAACCAGTTCTTCTACGGGCTGCGTCAAGGTGAAGAGCATCGCGTCACCCTGGAGAAGGGAGTCGAGCTGCTCATCGGGCTCGAAGCGATCTCCGACCCCGACGAGCGTGGCATGCGCACCGTCATGTGCATTCTGAACGGTCAGCTGCGTCCGGTGTCGGTGCGCGATCGATCCATCTCGAGCGAGGTGCCGACGGTCGAGAAAGCGGACCGATCGAACTCCGGCCACATCCCGGCACCGTTCGCCGGTGTCGTGACCCTGTCCGTCGAAGAGGGACAGAAGATTTCGGCCGGCGACACGGTCGCCACCATCGAAGCGATGAAGATGGAGGCGGCGATCACCGCGCCTCGCGGCGGCACGGTGACCCGGCTGGCGATCTCGGGTGTTCAACAGGTCGAGGGCGGCGATCTGCTCGTCGTCGTCGGTGGGGGGTCGACGGGCGAAGAGGCCGGGAGCGAATGACGCGGATCGTGGCGGGGGTCGCAGGGGGCCGGCGGCTCTCGGTTCCGGGCCAGGGCACCCGCCCGACATCCGAGCGGGTGCGGGAGGCTCTGTTCAGCTCGCTCGAGAGCCGGATGGACTTCGACGGTGCCGCGGTTCTCGATCTGTTCGCTGGGTCGGGTGCGCTCGGGCTCGAAGCGCTCTCGCGCGGCGCATCGTCGGCGGTACTGGTCGAGTCCGACTCACGAGCGGCGGCGGTGGTGCGCCAGAACATAGAGTCGGTCGGACTGATCGGCGCGTCGGTCAAGTGCGCCCCGGTGGCCTCGGTACTGGCTGGGGTACCGGATGCGGCATACGACCTGGTGCTGGCCGACCCGCCGTACGCCGTCACCGACAGTGCGGTGACGGATCTGCTGAACAGGCTCGTCACCGGGGGATGGCTTGCACCGGATGCGGTGGTCGTTCTTGAGCGATCGTCGCGTTCGCCGGAGACGGAGTGGCCGGACGGTCTGGTAGCGGAGAAGTCGAAGAAGTACGGGGAGAGTCGAATCGAGATCGCGGCACGATCGTGACGACCGATCCCGGGATCGGCTGATAAGTTCGCGGGCATGACTGGCGCACTGTGTCCTGGATCCTTCGACCCGGTGACCAATGGTCATCTCGATATCTTCGAGCGAGCCGCCGCCGCGTTCGACGAGGTGGTGGTCACGGTGATGGTGAACAAGAGCAAGAAGGGCATGTTCAGCATCGACGAGCGAATCGAGATGCTCGAGGTGGCCACGGAGCATCTGCCCAACGTCAGAGTCGGTTCCTGGTACGGCCTGTTGGTCGATTATGCTCGGCAAGAAGGCTTTTCGGCGATCGTCAAAGGTCTGCGCAGCTCGGTCGATTTCGACTACGAGTTGCAGATGGCGCAGATGAATCGAACCCTCACCGGGGTGGACACGCTGTTCCTCCCGGCGAATCCAGCGCACAGCTTTCTGTCCAGTTCGCTGATCAAGGAAGTCGCGACCTCCGGGGGAGACGTCACCGGGATGCTGCCGCCGTTCGTGCAGGAGCGACTGACCGCTCGTATCGCCGAGCGCGCCGCCGACTAGTTCGCGGAGCGACACACCGGGAGGGTATAGCGCCGACGCGCGTCTGGGCAGGCAGACTGAATAAGTGCAGCACTGTGTAGCTCGACCGCTCGGCGGTCGGCACGTGCAGTGGCAGATTCGACGATTGGGGTAACCGGTGTACCGCGTATTCGAGGCGCTCGACGAGCTCGTCGCCATTGTCGAGGAGGCGCGCGGCGTTCCGATGACCGCTGGATGCGTCGTCCCGCGCGGCGATGTCCTGGAACTGCTCGACGATGTTCGTGACGCCATCCCCGGCGAGCTCGACGACGCGCAGGACGTTCTGGACCATCGCGACAAGCTCGTGGGCGATGCCCGGGCCACAGCGGAGAAGACGGTCGGAACCGCCAACGCCGAAGCGCAGGACACCGTCGAGAACGCTCGGGATTCTGCCGATCGCATTCTCGCCGATGCCAAGGCGCAGGCGGACCGCATGGTGTCCGAGGCGTCGGCGCATGCCGAGCAGCTCGTGGCCGATGCCGAGGCAGAAGCAGAGCGGACGGTGCTCGAGGGCCAGCGCGAGTACGAGGAGTTGACCGTTCGGGCCCGTACCGAGGCCGACCGAATGATCGAGTCCGGCACGTTGTCCTACGAGCGATCGGTGGCCGACGGCACCGCCGAACAGAACCGGTTGGTGTCCCAGACCGAGGTGGTGCAGGCCGCGCACGCCGAGTCGGCGCGCGTGATCGACAGTGCCCATGCCGAATCCGATCGAATGCGCAGTGAGTGCGACGTGTACGTCGACACCAAACTCGCGGAGTTCGAGGAGTTCCTCAGCGGCACCATTCGCTCCGTCGGTCGCGGACGTCAGCAACTTCGAACCGGTTCCGGTGTCCCGGAATACGGCAGCGAACCGTACGGCGAACCCGCGTACGGCAGCCAGGAAGGCCGTCGCAGCCGACACTGAGGGCGGTGATTTGCCCTCGTATGCACGCATGCGTATCGTTGTGGGGTTGCTTACCGACAGTAGGCAAACCGACAGTAAGGAAGAACAGCCGTGCCCCCGCCCAAGAGAACGACCCGTCCTGAACTGGACGCCGGATTCGTTCTGGACATCCTCAACCTCGGTCGTCGACCCGGGTCGACGAAGACCGTCGAGCGGACGGTTCCGGCTCCTTCCCGAATCGGCCTCGATGCGATTGCCATCGAAGCCGGAGTCCCGGTCTCGCTCGATCTGCAGTTGCAGGCGGTATCGGAGGGCGTTCTCGTCACCGGTTCCGTACGAGCTGCCACTGCCGGCGAGTGCACGCGGTGCCTCGATCCGGTCAGCGGCAACGTCGACGTCTACTTGACCGAACTGTTCGCATACCCGAACAGCATCACCGAGGAGACCACGGATGCGGACGAGATCCACCGCATCGTCGACGACCTGATAGACCTCGAACCCGTCATCGTCGACGCGGTCGGTCTGGAGCTTCCACTCCATCCCGTCTGCAGTGACGAGTGCGAGGGATTGTGCCCAGAATGCGGCGTTCGCCTGGCGATTGCTGAATCCGGCCACAGTCACGATACAATTGATCCTCGCTGGGCTGGACTTGCAGCCAAATTTGGCGTGGATCCAGAACCGAGCACAGAACTTGTGAACAACGAAGCCGAGGAGAAGTAAGTGGCTGTCCCGAAGCGCAAAATGTCGCGTTCCAACACGAGGTCGCGTCGTGCACAGTGGAAAACCACTGCGCCCACCCTCGTGACGTGCCCCAACCGTGGGTGCGGCGAGAAGACGTTGCCCCACATCGCGTGCCCTTCGTGCGGTACCTACAAGGGCCGCCAGGTCGTCGCAGCGGTCTGATTCCCGCTCCGGTGACCAACGAAGTAGTGGATCGTCGCAACAACGATTCACAGAAGAATAGTTCTACTGCCGTCAGCGGCGGGGACGACCGAGAGTCGCTCCTCGCCGCTATCGGTGTTTCTCTGTCGGAACCACTGTTGACCCTGGCTCTGACCCATCGTTCGTTTGCCTACGAGCACGGCGGTCTTCCTACCAACGAGCGCCTCGAGTTCCTGGGCGATTCGGTGCTCGGCCTGGCGGTGACAGAGCATCTCTACGCGGTGCACCCCACCAAGTCCGAGGGCCAGTTGGCCAAAATCCGGGCAAGCGTGGTGAACATGCATGCCTTGGCGGAAGTAGCGCGCGGTCTCGGTGACGGCGGTCTGGGTCGTCATCTGCTGCTGGGTAAGGGCGAGGAGCAGACCGGCGGCCGCGACAAGCCGAGCATCCTGGCCGACGGTATGGAGTCGATGCTGGGTGCGATTCATCTGCAACACGGCATCGACGTCGCTCGCACCGTCGTTCTGACCCTGTTCGCCGGCCTGTTGGACCGTGCTCCCAAGCTCGGTGCAGGTCTGGACTGGAAGACGAGCCTGCAGGAATTGACTGCAGAACGCGCCCTGGGCGTTCCGGCATACGAGATTGCGTCCACCGGACCCGACCACGACAAGGAATTCACTGCCACCGTGTTGATCGGTGGATTCCCCCGGGGCGTCGGAGTCGGTCGATCGAAGAAGGAAGCCGAGCAGAAGGCCGCCAGTTTGGCGTGGAATACGCTGTCGGGCAACGACATTGCCGTAGCCGACGTGCCCCCGACCGACCCTTCCTGATGCCCGAATTGCCCGAGGTCGAAGTCGTCAGGCTCGGTCTGGAATCTCACGTGGTGGGTAAGACCATCGATTCGGTGGAGGTACTGCACCCCCGTGCCGTGCGTCGTCACGATCTCGGTGGCCTCGATCTGATCGGTCAGCTGCGGGGTCAGCGCGTGTCCTCGGCCCGGCGCCGTGGGAAGTATCTGTGGCTGGTGATGGAGCCCGGCGACTTCGCCACTGTCGTGCACCTGGGTATGAGTGGACAGATGCTGGTGCAGCCGCCGTCCGCGCCGGACGAGAAGCACTTGCGGATTCGGGCACGACTCGACGACGGTACCGATCTTCGGTTCGTCGACCAGCGAACATTCGGCGGCTGGGCTCTCTCCCCGATCGTGACGGTGGACGGCACACCGGTACCCGAACCGGTGGCGCACATCGCGCGAGACCCGATCGACCCGCTGTTCGACGCGGAATCCGTGGTGAACGTGTTGCGCGGCAAGCACACCGAGATCAAGCGGGCTCTCCTCGATCAGACCGTGCTGTCCGGCGTGGGCAACATCTACGCAGACGAGGCTCTGTGGCGGGCGAAGATTCACGGAAACCGCATCGCAGAAACGTTGACCCGGCCTGCTCTTCGTCGACTGCTGACTGCCGTCCACGCGGTGATGGGGGAGGCCCTGGCGCAGGGTGGTACCTCGTTCGATGCGCTGTACGTCAACGTCAACGGACAGTCCGGCTACTTCGACAGGTCGCTCGATGCCTACGGACAGGAAGGTCTGCCCTGTTCACGATGCGGAGCACCGATCAGGCGTGAGAAGTTCATGAACCGCTCCTCGTTCAGCTGCCCCACCTGCCAGCCGAGACCCCGACACATCCGGACCTGACAGCGCACAGGTCATTCCGCAGGCTCCACTCCTGTGTGAAGAGGTCATTCCGCAGGCTCCACTCCTGAGCCGCCCGCCTAGTATTTCGGTCATGGCAGAACAGAGCACGCCGACCAACCTCTGGGTCGAGCGCACAGGCACCCGTCGCTACACCGGTCGCAGCTCGCGAGGAGCCGAAGTACTCATCGGTTCCGAGTCGGTCGAGGGCGTCTTCACACCCGGTGAGCTGCTCAAGATCGCACTCGCAGCGTGCACCGGTATGAGCTCGGACGTACCGCTCTCGCGTCGACTGGGGGACGACTACTCCGCCACCGTCGAAGTGTCCGGTGCAGCAGATCGTGAGAACGAGCTGTACCCGGAATTGAACGAGATCCTCCGCGTCGACCTCAGCGCGATGGAGCCGGATGCGCAGCAGCGACTGCTCACCGTCGTCGAGCGGGCGATCGACAAGGTCTGCACGGTGGGGCGGACCCTGAAGGCGGGTACGACGATCAACTTGGACATCGACGTGGACGCCTGATGAAGGTGGGGGCAGCCGCCGTCGTGGCGGGCCTTGTTCTCGCAGCGTCGGTTGCCCTGTCTCCCACCGCGGAGGCGTCGAGCACCTGCAGTCCGTGGTCGGTGAGCACGGTGGCATCGGGATTCGGGCTGCTCGAGAATCTGGAATTCGACGGCAGAGGCTCGATGATCGTCTCCGAGACCTCGCCGATCGGACCGGGCGCTCTGCGTACCGTCGCACCGAACGGGGACCGGGGCACTCTCGTGTCGGGCGTCGAGTCACCCGGCGGATTGGTACGGGACGGAGACACTCTGTACTTCACAACCGGAAACAGTGCTGCCGCAGGACTTTTCGACATGCGGACGGGAACGATCGAGACGATCGATCTCGGCACGGGTGCCAGGTCGACGTACGCGTCGGGCCTGACCATGCCCAACGGCCTGGCCCGCTCCGCCACCGGCGATCTGTTCACCACCCGGAATCTCGGTGGCGCGTCTGGGCTCACTCGCATCGCAGTCGGCGGCGATGAGACGGTCGGTTCGGTGTCGACGGTGCGTACCGATCTGGGTTCGGCCAACGGCATCGGTGTCGGCGGCGGAAACATCTACGTGGCCACTACGTTCGATCCGGAAACGACGGTGACTGTGCTCGACGAGAAGGACCCGGCCGGTCCGTCCACGCGCATTCGCGTCGACGGATTCGGACCGCTCACGATGTCGGACGATCTGACCGTGGCCGACGACGGAACGGTCTATCTCGCACAGAATCTCGCGGGCAGGGTCGTCCGTGTCGATCCCGAGACCGGATCGTCCTGTGTCATCGCGACCGGAGTGCCGTTGACCTCGTCGGTTGCTTTCGGCGGATTCGGATTCGATTCGGAGGCGTTGTACGCCACGAGTTTCGACGGAACGGTCCGAAAGATGAGTCCGGTATGACGGACGAACGGCTGACGGCATGGGTGCACGGCCTGGTTCAGGGGGTCGGGTTTCGTTGGTGGACTCGCTCGCGTGCGCTGGAGCTGGGATTGGTCGGGCATGCGACCAACCACGCGGACGGACGTGTTCTGGTGATAGCCGAGGGTCCGCGTCAGCGCCTCGACGCACTCCTGGAATTGCTCCGAGGCGGCAGCACCCCGGGCACGGTCACCCTGGTCGTCGAGAGTTGGGAGAGCGCCCGCGGCGGCCTCACAGGCTTCGTGGAACGGTGACCCGCCGCCGCCCGCGGACGGCTCGGCGCACATCGCTACGTCGTACCGGTAAAGTACGGACGCTATGTATCTCAAGAGTCTGACGCTCAAGGGCTTCAAGTCCTTTGCTTCGGCGACGACTCTTCGTTTCGAGCCTGGAATCACCTGTGTGGTCGGCCCCAACGGCTCCGGTAAATCCAACGTCGTGGATGCCCTGACCTGGGTGATGGGTGAACAAGGTGCCAAGGCGTTGCGCGGCGGGAAGATGGAGGACGTCATCTTCGCGGGTACGTCCGGCCGCGCACCCCTCGGCCGCGCCGAGGTGACTCTGACGATCGACAACTCGGACGGTGCGCTGCCGATCGACTACTCCGAGGTCTCGATCACCCGACGCATGTTCCGGGACGGTGCCGGTGAATACGAGATCAACGGCAGCTCGTGCCGGTTGATGGACGTCCAGGAGTTGCTCAGCGATTCCGGTATCGGCCGCGAGATGCACGTTATCGTCGGGCAGGGTCGACTGGCGGCGATCCTGGAATCGCGTCCCGAGGACCGTCGGGCCTTCATCGAGGAAGCCGCCGGGGTGCTCAAGCACCGCAAGCGCAAGGAAAAAGCGGTTCGCAAGCTCGACGCGATGCAGGCCAATCTCGCGCGGTTGACGGACCTCACAACCGAATTGCGCCGTCAACTCAAGCCACTGGGCAGGCAGGCCGAGGTTGCGCGTCGCGCGCAGACCGTGCAGGCAGACCTGCGTGACGCTCGGCTGCGGTTGGTGGCCGACGACCTGGTGGCCAGACGTGAAGAATTCGCGAACCAGACCCAGGACGAGGAAGCGGCTCGCGAACAGTACGCGATGGTGCAGGATGCCCTCGAAGCCGGAACCGTAGCGCTCGCAGAACACGAGCAGGCGGTGGCACGGCTGACACCGAGCGCCGAAGCGGCCGGGCAGACGTGGTTTCGCCTGTCCGCGCTGGCCGAACGCGTGAATGCGACGGTACGCATCGCGCACGAACGTGCTCGGCATCTGGACGCCGTCCAGAGCACCGGTCGCGGGCAGGATCCGGACGAGCTCGAAGCACAGGCCGAGCGCGTCGCCGAGGAAGAAATGGAACTCGTCGAGGCCGTCGAGATGGCGCGCGAAACCCTCGAAGCGGCCCGCGAGCAGCTCGCCGAGCGCGAATCCGCTGCTGCAGCCGCCGAGCGTGCTCACCTCGCCGCTGTTCGCGCGGTTGCCGACCGCCGCGAAGGATTCGCGCGCCTGTCCGGTCGAGTCGACACCTTCAGAACCAAGGTCGAGTCCATCGACGCCGAAGTAGCGCGACTCTCGGTGGCCATCGACGAGGCCAGAGAACGCGGCGAGTCGGCTCAACGTGAGTTCGAGAGCGTCCAGGATCAGATCGGCACCCTCGACGCCAGTGAGCTCAGCCTCGACACCCATTACGAACGAGCGGTCGCCGCATTACGCCATGCCGACGCCCGGGTATCGGAATTGCAGGCCGAAGAGCGCATCGCTGGTAAGAGGGTGGCATCGTTCGAGGCCAGGATCGAGGCGCTCACCATGGGCCTCGAACGCAAGGACGGTGCCGGGTGGCTGGTGGAGAACCAGCAGGACGGTCTGTCCGGTCTGCTCGCCGGCCATCTCACGGTCGAGCCGGGGTACGAGATCGCGGTCGCCGTCGCCATGGGTCCGGCGGCCGATGCTGCGCACGCCGAATCGTTCGACGCTGCGCGCGCTGCCGTGCTGGCCCTACGCGCTGCCGACGGCGGTCGCGCGTCCATCGTGCACGGTAATGCTGTTGCTGCACAACCGATTCAACGGCCTGCGCTAGCGAACGGTGCTCGGTGGGCACTCGACCTGATCGAGTATCCGGATCGGTTGGCCGGAGCGATGGCGGCATTGCTCGACGGTGTGGTGGTTGTCGACTCGCTGGACGCGGCGCACCGGCTCGTCTCGGATTCGAGTGAACTGCGTGCCGTGACCACGGACGGCGACGTCGTCGAGCCGGGCTGGGTCACCGGCGGATCGGACCGTCGACCCAGCACCCTGGAAGTACAGTCGGCGATCGATACGTCGACGGTGGAGCTGACGGCGGCCGTACGCCGGGCCGAGGAGCTCGACGCCGCGCTGTCGGGCGCGTTGGCGGAACAGCGCGACCGGCGTGAATCCGCCGAGCAGGCGCTCGCAGCCCTGAACGAATCCGATGCTGCGATGGCCGCTGTGTACGAGCAGTTGGGTCGCTTGGGGCAGCTGGCACGTTCGGCACACGCAGAATCCGCGCGATTGGCGACCCAGCGCAGTTCCGCCGAAGCGAGCCGCGAAGAAGCGATCGAGCGCCTGGCCGAGCTCGAAGACAGTCTGCGGACGGCAGAGGACGAACAGAACGGTTTCGCCGGAGACGGCGAGAGCGGTGACGCGGCGACCACCATGGAGCGCGAGATGGCGGCTGCGGCACTGACCGAAGTGCGCGCGGTGGAGGTCGAGGCGAGGCTGAACGTACGAACCGCCGAGGAGCGCGCGCAGTCGGTGCGGGGCCGAGCCGATTCGCTGCGCCGAGCGGCGCGAACCGAACGCGAGGCCAGGGCACGAGCCGAACGCGAGGGCGCAGCCCGGCGGCACGCTGCCGCAGTGGCTGCTGCCGTCGGCGAATCGGGTGAGGACCTCGCCGCTCGATTGGCCTCGGTGGTGGCTGCGGCGGCACGAAGGCGCGACCAGCTCTCCGCCGAACGCGCTACGCGCACAGTCGAACTCGACAAGGTCAAGGAACAGGTTCGGGCCCTTCAGGGCCAGCTTGCGTCGATCACCGACGCCGTCCACCGGGACGAGGTCGCCCGTGCGCAGGCGGCACTGCGAATCGAGCAACTCGAAACGACGATTCTCGAACAACACGGCATCGGCCTCGACGATCTGGTGGCCGAGTACGGCCCCGATGCGACGCTGCCCCCGACCGAGCTCGAGATGGCGGAGTACGAGGCCGCCAAGGAACGCGGTGAGCAGGTTGTGGCCCCCGCGCCCATGCCGTTCGATCGCGCCACTCAGGAGCAGCGGGCCAAACGCGCAGAACGTGATCTCGCCACACTCGGCAAAGTGAACCCGTTGGCTCTCGAAGAGTTCGCAGCCCTCGAAGAGCGCTACAACTTCTTGTCCACTCAACTCGAGGACGTCAAGTCCGCGCGCAAGGACTTGCTCGGCGTGGTCGCCGACGTCGACGACCGCATCCTGCAGGTCTTCACCGAGGCCTGGCTGGACGTCGAAAGAGAATTCACCGGCGTGTTCGCCAAACTCTTTCCCGGCGGCGAAGGACGGCTGATTCTGACCGACCCGTCGGACATGCTCACCACCGGAATCGAGGTGGAGGCGCGTCCACCGGGCAAGAAGGTCAAGCGATTGTCCTTGCTCTCGGGCGGCGAGAAGTCGCTCACTGCAGTCGCCATGTTGGTGGCCATCTTCCGTGCCCGGCCGTCACCGTTCTACGTCATGGACGAGGTCGAGGCTGCACTCGACGACACCAACCTGCGCCGACTGATCGGGTTGTTCGAGCAGCTCCGTGAGAAGTCGCAGCTGATCGTCATCACGCACCAGAAGCCGACCATGGAAGTCGCCGACGCGTTGTACGGCGTCAGCATGCGCGGTGACGGCATCACCACGGTCATCTCGCAGCGACTGAACCGAGAACGCGTCGCGGTGGATGTAGCCGAGCCGGAGACAGCACCCGTGGTCGAACCGGACGCGGTCTCGTAGGTCCGGTCCCGCCTACTGCTTCGGGTAGAGCTGCTCGGTGTACGAGGGCCCGTAGTACTCGCGCAGTTCCTCGACGGTCTCGGGGGCCTGCGGAATCAACGCCTTCGTCAAGGACGCGACATCGGGAATGGACTCCGCATCCCATGTTTCCGGCTGCCACAACTTGGACCGCATGAACGCCTTGGCGCAGTGGTGGAACACCTGCTCGATGTCGACGACGAGGCACATGATCGGCCGGTGGCCCTTGACCTGCAGTTCGTCGAAGAACGGTGCATCGGTCACCAGTGACGCGCGACCGGCGATGCGCAGAGTGTCACCGCGCCCCGGCACGAAGAAGTTCAGTCCGACGAACGGGTTCTCGAGAATGTTCCGGTAGCCGTCCATCCGACGATTGCCGGGACGTTCGGCAAGGGCGATCGTGGCGTCGTCGATGACGTGGACCAAGCTGCCGGGCGGGTCACCTTTGGGGGAGACGTCGCACCGTCCACTCGCGTCCGAGGTACCCATCAGGCAAAAAGGCGAGGCAGCGAGCCATTGCACGTCCAGCGGGTGCAGTGTGCTGCGGTCCTTGTTCGCGGCTCGAAAGCTCGGCTGGCCGAACATCTCCGTCAATCGGTCGGCATCGCGCACCGTCGTCCACTCCATGACTTCAGATGCTATCGACACGGCTGGGGTGGGGGACAGTGCTTTTCTCGGGCGAAGCACCACCGGTGACGAACGGCCGTGAACGCCTGACAGGATGGGGTACGTGAGTAACCAAGCGTGGATCATCGTCGCGGCGATCGCCGCTGTCCTACTGGTCGTTCTCGTCGTCGGGCTGGTGCTCTCCCGTCGACGGAGAGTGTCGCTCAAGTCGGACGAGGCCGCGCGGATCGAGGACGCGGCCACCAAGGACAGATCCGGTGGCTATACGGCGGGCAGTGGTTTCTCGTTCAGCCAGGGCACGGCGACCGCCGAGCCCGTCGCGCCTGCCCCGAAGCCCGTTCCACCTGCGCCGAAACCTGTCCCGAAGCCCGTCGAGACCTCCCCGGTCGAGCCGACGCCGGTGGCACCCACTCCCACCCAGGACGAGCCGGAGGTGCTCGAACCCGAGGCACCGGTCGTCGAGCCTCAGGAGCCGGTTGTCGAGCCCCCCGAGCCGGCCGAGCCCGCAGTGCCGGAACCGGCCGTGGACGCCGAGGCTCCTGCTCCTCGACTGGACACCATCGATCCCACCGAGGGTCGGCTGGATCGGCTCCGCGGTCGCCTGGCGCGCTCTCAGTCCGCGGTGGGCAAGAGCTTGCTCGGATTGCTCGGCGGCGGTGACCTGGACGAAGATTCCTGGGAAGAGGTCGAGGACACCCTGCTGATCGCCGATATCGGTTCTGCGACCACCGCAGAGATCATGCGCACCCTGCGTGAGCAGATGGCGGCGCGCAGTATCCGCACCGAGTCCGATGCGCGAGCACTTCTGCGCGAGATTCTCGTTGCGCAACTTCATCCCGAGTTCGATCGGTCGATTCGAGCGCTTCCGCACGACGGTGCGCCTGCCGTGCTGCTGGTGGTCGGAGTCAACGGCACCGGCAAGACCACGACCACCGGCAAACTCGCTCGCGTACTGGTCGCGGACGGGCGGCGAGTGTTGCTCGGAGCCGCCGACACGTTCCGCGCGGCCGCGGCCGATCAGTTGCAGACCTGGGCCGAGCGAGTCGGTGCCGAGGTGGTTCGTGGCAAGGAGGCAGCAGATCCGGCCGCTGTCGCCTTCGACGCGGTGAGCAAGGGAATCGAGAACGGTGTCGATGTGGTTCTGATCGACACCGCGGGACGGTTGCACACCAAATCGGGTCTGATGGACGAGCTGAGCAAGGTCAAGCGAGTCATCGAGAAGCGGGCCCACGTCGACGACGTTCTGCTCGTTCTCGACGCAACTGTGGGCCAGAACGGACTGACACAGGCCCGCGTCTTCGCCGAGATCGTGAACATCACGGGAGTCGTGCTGACCAAGCTCGACGGAACCGCGAAGGGTGGCATCGTTTTTCAGGTCCAGCGTGAACTCGGAGTGCCCGTCAAGCTGGTCGGTCTCGGCGAGGGTGCCGACGATTTGGCCCCGTTCGAGCCGGGAGCGTTCGTCGACGCGCTGCTCGGCTGATCGAGCCCCTGTGGTCGCCTGCGAATCGGTCGAAAAGCACAAACGCCAGCACGAAACCTTTTTGCAACAGAATTCGGTCATGCGTTCACATGTCCGAAACACCCGAGTGTCACGGATGAAACTTCGTGAAACCACTCTTCTTGCGTAACGGCGCGCCAACCGGTGTGCAGGAGAATGGAGGGTGTACGTGAGTCCCGAGGATATGTTGGCCAACTCCGGCAACGCCGCGTGGATGCTGATTGCAGCATCTCTGGTACTGCTGATGACGCCGGGCTTGGCGTTCTTCTACGGCGGTATGTCGCAGTCGAAGTCCGTGTTGAACATGATGATGATGTCGTTCGGAGCAATGGCCGTCGTCTCGATCATCTACTTCCTGTGGGGTTGGTCGATGTCCTACGGAACCCAGGACATCGGTGGCGTCTTCGCCAACCCGTTCGAGTTCTTCGGACTCAAGGATTCGATCACCGATGCCGACGGTAACTACATCGCCGGTGCATGGGGATACGCCAACATCATCGATGTGGCATTCCAGGTCACCTTCGCGATCATCACGGTCGCACTGATCAGCGGCTCCATCGCAGGCCGCGTCAAGTACGGCACGTGGCTGGCATTCGCAGGCATCTGGGTCACCCTCGCGTACTTCCCACTGGCCCACATGGTCTGGGGCGGCGGACTGCTCTCCGGATCCGAGAACGGTCTGGCGGCAAAGATCTTCGGTACCACCGACGACGGTGAGGGCGGACTGGTTGCGAACGTCGCCCCGATCGACTTCGCCGGCGGCACGGTCGTGCACATCAACGCCGGTATCGCAGGCCTGATTCTGGCGATCATCATCGGCAAGCGCGCCGGATTCGGCAAGGTCGCCTACCGCCCGCACAACCTGCCGTTCGTCATGCTCGGTGCAGCGCTGCTGTGGTTCGGCTGGTTCGGATTCAACGCCGGTTCCGCCTTCGCAGCCGACGGCATCGCCGGCTTGGCCTGGGTCAACACCACCGCTGCCACCGCAGCGGCCATCGCGGGCTGGCTCATCACCGAGCGCATTCGTGACGGCCATGCCACCAGCCTCGGTGCTGCCTCGGGCATCGTCGCCGGTCTGGTAGCAATCACCCCGGCCGCAGGCGCGCTGACCCCGGTCGGTGCCATGATTCTCGGCGTCATCGCCGGTGTTCTGTCCGCCCTCGCGGTCGGACTGAAGTTCAAGTTCGGCTACGACGACTCGCTCGACGTAGTCGGTGTGCACCTGGTCGCAGGCCTGTGGGGCACCATCGGAATCGGCTTCCTCGGCTCCGAGACCGGCCTGTTCTACGGCGGCGACTACAAGCAGCTCGTCGTGCAGATCGTCATCGCACTGTTCGCGTTGATCTTCACCGGCATCATCACCGCGGTCATCGCGTTCGCGCTCAAGCCTCTCGGCTGGCGTGTGTCGGACGAGGAAGAGGCCAATGGCATCGACGAAGCCGAGCACGCTGAGACTGCATATGATTTCGCCTGACAAGGTAGAGATAGATGTGAACGCTGCACCGTACGACAACGGGCACTCGAGGTCTTGTGAAGGGAATCAAAAATGAAGCTGATCACGGCAATCGTCAAACCGTTCACCCTGGAGGACGTCAAGACGGGGCTGGAGCAGGCCGGCGTGCTCGGAATGACCGTCAGTGAGGTTCAGGGCTACGGTCGCCAGAAGGGGCACACCGAGGTCTACCGAGGTGCCGAGTATTCGGTCGACTTCGTTCCGAAGGTGCGTGTCGAGGTAGTCGTCGACGACGCTGCCGTCGAGAAGGTCGTCGAGGTCATCGTCGAGGCCGCTCGCACCGGCAAGATCGGTGACGGCAAGGTCTGGGTTTCCCCGGTCGATTCGGTCATCCGAGTCCGCACCGGAGAACGTGGCGCCGATGCACTCTGACCCCAAAGGGTCTCGGGCCGGGGGCCCCGGTTCTGGCGCGAAAGCGTCAGGATCGGGGCCTTCGGTCTCCACGGGCTCCGCATCGAAGGGCACGAGCGATGCTGCAGCAGATCTCGCTCGCGCCAGAAAACAACTACTCGACGGCGGCACGCGCAACCGTCGCCTCGATGCTCCGTCGCTGAGGCAGGCTCTGGTCGATCTCCACGAGTTCTGGCTGACCACCAAAGGTGCCGAGCTGGGGATCAAACCGGACTCGGGCTTTGCGATCGTCGCTGTCGGCGGTCTGGCACGCCGTGAACTGCTGCCGTACTCGGATCTGGACCTGATACTGCTGCACGACGATCTCGAACCGCGAATCGTGGCCGAGGTCGCCGACAAGCTCTGGTATCCACTGTGGGACGCCCATATCAAGCTCGATCACAGTGTGCGCACGGTGCCGCAGGCTCTCCAGGTAGCGGCGGCCGATATGACGGCAGCGCTCGGGATGCTCGAGGCCCGCCATATCGCCGGTGACGTCGAGTTGAGCAATCTGCTCATCGGCGGCGTACGTCGCCAGTGGCGCACCGGAATTCGCGGACGGTTCGACGAGCTGATCGAGCAGACCCGCGGCCGGTGGGCACGTAGCGGTGAGATCGCGCACCGCGCCGAGCCCGAGCTCAAGAGTGGCCGCGGCGGATTGCGTGACGTACAGCTTCTCGACGCCCTCTCCATCGCCCAACTCACCGACGGTATGCCCGGTCTCGGCCCCGAATCGCCCGGTGGCGGTTTGGCATTCGCGCACGGAAGACTTCTCGACGTCCGCACCGAACTGCACCGTGTTGCCGGCCGAGCGCGGGATCAACTGCGCGCGCAGGACGCCGATGAAATCGGTGCCGCGCTCCGCATCGGCGATCGCTTCGATCTTGCACGCGTGCTGAGCGATTCGGCTCGCACCATCAGTTACTCGGTGGATGTCGGTTTGCGTACTGCCGGCAATTCGCTGCCGAGGAAAGGTCTTTCACGTCTGCGTCGTGTCCCGGTTCGTCGTCCACTCGACGAGGGGGTCGTCGAACACGCGGGTGAGGTGGTACTCGCCCGTGACGCACGGCCGAACAAGGATCCGGGCCTGATCATGCGCGTCGCCGCGGCATCGGCACAGACCGGAATGCCGATGTCGGCATCGACACTCAACCGGTTGTCGGACAGCGCACCCGAGCTCCGCGAGCCCTGGCCGAAGGAGGCTCTGAACGATCTGCTCGTGCTGCTCGGATCGGGTCGCAAAGCCATTGCGGCCATCGAAGCGCTCGATCGAACCGGCCTGTGGGGCCGACTCATTCCGGAGTGGGGCGCAGTGCGCGACCTGCCGCCGCGAGATGCGGTGCACACGTGGACCGTCGATCGGCATCTGGTCGAAACTGCTGCCTATGCAAGCGCTTTGACCACCAGGGTCGCGCGTCCGGATCTGCTGGTTCTCGGCGCGCTGATACATGACATAGGCAAGGGGCGCGGCGGCGACCACAGCGTCGTCGGTGCAGATCTCGCAATCCAGATCGGTAACAGGCTCGGGCTGTGGCCGTCCGATGTGGCGCTGCTGACGTCGATGGTGAGATACCACCTGCTGCTGCCGGAGACCGCCACCCGACGCGACCTCGACGACCCTGCAACCGTGCAGACCGTCGTCGACGCACTCGGTGCCGACACCATCCTGCTGGAGCTGCTTCATGCTCTCGCCGAAGCGGATTCGCTCGCCACGGGTCCCGGAGTCTGGGGGGACTGGAAGGCGTCGCTCATTCGCGAGCTGGTGCGACGCTGTCGATTGGTGATGGCGGGGGAGTCTCTGCCATCCCCGGATCCACTCGACCCGGCTCACATCGAGCTGGCCGCGCGGGGAGGTGTGCACGTCGACATCGCGCCGACCGATGGGCTCCACACCTTCGTCGTCACGGTCGTCGCGCCCGACACCCCGGGACTGCTGTCGGACGCTGCCGGAGTCCTGGCGCTGCACTCGCTGCGCGTGCTTTCTGCCTCGCTCGGCAGTCACGAGGGGTCGGCGATCAACTCGTTCGACGTTGCGCCGCTGTTCGGAGCTCCGCCGCAGGCCGGTCTGCTCCGGCAGGAGATCATCCGCGCTCAGGCCGGAGAACTCGACCTCGTCGCGGTACTCGACGCCAAGGAACGCGACGCCAGAGCCGAGACCGTAGAGGACGACGGCGAGGATTCGGCGGTACCGGTTCTCTACGCGCAGGCTCCGCCTCGGGTGCTCTGGTTCGACGACCACGAACCAGGCCAGGTAGTGCTCGAACTTCGAGCAGAAGACCGGCTCGGTCTTCTCTGCAGGCTGGCCAGTGCCATCGAACAGCAGG
Source organism: Rhodococcus sp. 15-649-2-2 (assembly GCF_002258645.1). NCBI lineage: Bacteria > Bacillati > Actinomycetota > Actinomycetes > Mycobacteriales > Nocardiaceae > Rhodococcus > Rhodococcus sp. 15-649-2-2. The sequence goes on along the minus strand of NZ_NPFM01000031.1, from coordinate 721,155 downwards.
GATCCGATATCCGCTGGGCTCGAGTGTCGACACTGGGCAGCTCGGTGGTCGATTCCTTCTGCATCGACCTGGCGGGAGCGGACAGCAGGGCGGTCCGAGAGGATCTCGAACGAGCCTTGCTCGCGGTTGTACCGGCCCCGGAACCGCCCAAGCCTCCGGAGAAGCCCGAGGGCACCTGACCGCTGGTCGGAACACAACCGCAAACCGACACTCCGTGGTGACTTCTCACGAAGTTACGGCCGGTGGGTTTACCCCCGATATCAATTTGTTATGTTCGTCACCACACGCAGGACGACTCGGCGAGATCACATCCGCAGACTCCACACCGCCGGAACAAAGAGTCGTTTCTGCAGGCTCCACTGCTGCTAATGCGAGAGGCACGAACTGTGGGATCCCACCGACGGTCGAACATCTACACACCGGCCGACACAGCAACGGATACGACGCCCGGTAAGCACCGCGCCGCAGAAGTGACCCCGGACACCGGTCGACGGGCCGCGACCATCGTCGCGGCTACCGGTGCGATCGTCGTCGGCGCGACGTCGATGGGGGCGGGTACCGCGGGTGCCGCTCCGATACCCGAGCCGCCCGCCGCAGGTTTCCCCTTCGCCGTACCGGAGGGGCTGCTCCCCGCGGGATTCGAGCTACCCCAGTTCGTCCCCCCACAGTTCGAGGTTCCGCAGTTCGAGGTTCCGCAGTTCGTACCCCCGCAGTTCGTACCCCCACAGTCGGCACCCCCGGCGCAGCCCGCATCTCCGGAGTCGACGCCCTCCGAGGCCGCACCGGCAGTGGAGCCCAGCGCCGCACCGAGCCCGGGTCCGCTCGCTGCATTCGGAGTGGCCGATCCCGGTGCTGCAGCGCAACAATGGCTCGACGACGTGGGTCTGGGTCAGCTGGGTACAGGTGGTGCGTCACCGCTGGAGAGTCTGCGTTCGCTGAAGAAAGCCACGGTCCAGCCCGTGGCGGGCGTGCTGACGTCCAATTTCGGATCGCGATGGGGCGCCCAGCACAGCGGCCTCGACATCGCGGCACCCATCGGGACCCCCATCTATGCGGCCGCCGACGGCACGGTGTCCGACGCGGGCCCGGCATCCGGGTTCGGTCTCTGGGTGAAGGTGAAGCACGACGACGGCACCGAGACGATCTATGGACATGTCAACGATTTCTCGGTGCAGACCGGTCAGCGCGTGTCGGCCGGCGAGCAGATCGCCACGGTGGGCAATCGTGGCCAATCGACCGGTCCGCATCTGCACTTCGAGGTGCACGATCCCTCGGGCGTCAAGGTCGATCCCGCATCGTGGCTCTCGACGCGGGGAGTGGCAGTGACATGGAACGATTCCGCGCGCAACGCCTGACTCGGCGCCATCTCCGAGCGACACGTCCGTCTGTCGAACGACACGGCTGCCGCACGCCCCAGCGACGGCAGGTTGTGCTGGCGCTAGTCTGGTGACCGTGCCGGATTCGGCTCGTTTTCGGTGATCGGCTAGCTCAGGAGTGCAATCGGTGTTCGAATCCCTTTCCGACAGGTTGGCCGGGACTCTCAAGGACCTGCGTGGCAAAGGTCGACTGTCCGGTGCGGATATCGACGCCACGGCCCGCGAGATCCGTCTGGCCCTGCTCGAAGCGGACGTGGCCCTGCCTGTCGTGCGGGAGTTCATCAACCGCATCAAGGTCCGTGCCAAGGGTGCCGAGGTGTCGGGCGCGCTCAACCCGGCGCAGCAGGTAGTCAAGATCGTCAACGAGGAACTCGTCGGCATCCTCGGCGGCGAGACCCGCAGACTCGTCTTCGCCAAGAACCCGCCCACGGTGATCATGCTCGCCGGCCTGCAGGGTTCGGGTAAGACGACACTGGCAGGCAAGCTGGCCAAATGGCTCAAGGGCCAGGGCCACACTCCGTTGCTCGTTGCCTGCGACCTGCAGCGCCCCGGTGCCGTCAGCCAGCTTCAGATCGTGGGCGAGCGCGCGGGCGCAGCTGTGTTCGCGCCGCATCCCGGCACGTCGATCGGCGGCGGTGACAACGCACTCGGTGTCTCGGCTGCAGATCCCGTCGAGGTCGCGCGAGCCGGCATCGCCGAGGCGCGGAGCAAGCAGTACGACGTGGTCATCGTCGACACCGCCGGCCGCCTCGGCATCGATACCGAGCTGATGAGCCAGGCCGCTGGGATTCGCGATGCGGTGGAGCCGGACGAAACCTTGTTCGTTCTCGACGCCATGGTCGGCCAGGATGCCGTCAGCACCGCCGAGGCGTTCCGCGACGGAGTCGGTTTCACCGGCGTCGTGCTCACCAAGCTCGACGGCGACGCTCGTGGCGGCGCGGCACTCAGTGTCCGCGAGGTGACCGGGCAGCCCATCATGTTCGCGTCGACCGGCGAGAAGCTCGAGGATTTCGACGTCTTCCACCCCGATCGTATGGCCAGCCGGATCCTCGGCATGGGCGACGTTCTCAGCCTCATCGAACAGGCCGAGCAGCACTTCGACGCCGAACAGGCCGAGGCGACCGCCAACAAGATCGGCTCGGGACAGCTCACGCTCGACGACTTCCTCGAGCAGATGATGGCCGTCCGCAAGATGGGGCCCATCGGAAATCTGTTGGGCATGTTGCCCGGTGCGGGTCAGATGAAGGAACTCGCCAACGTCGACGAGAAGCAACTCGACCGTGTTCAGGCGATCATCCGCGGCATGACGCCGCAGGAGCGAACCGACCCGAAGATCATCAACGCATCGCGGCGACTCCGTATCGCGAACGGTTCGGGCGTCAAGGTGTCCGACGTCAATCAGCTGGTGGATCGATTCTTCGAGGCACGCAAGATGATGTCGGCGATGGCCGGGCGCATGGGTATGCCGGGCGCGCGCAAGCAGGTGCGGAACAACAAGAAGGGCAAGAAGGGCAAGAAGGGTGCTCGCGGCCCGACACAGCCGAAGATCCGCGGTGGATTCCCCGGAATGCCGGGCGGAATGCCAGCTGGAATGCCCGATCTGTCGTCCATGCCCAAGGGCCTCGACCAATTGCCACCAGGGCTGGAGGGCATCGATCTCTCTCAGCTGAAACTGCCGAAGAAGTAAGCGCCGCACGTGTCGGCGATGCGGGTGCGGGGCCGCGGACTGCCGGACGGGTCCGAGATCGATCTCTGGATCGACCACGGTCTCGTCTCCGTGGAGCCGATTGCGGACGCGGATTTCGTGCACGACGGTGGCTGGATTCTGCCCGGTCTCGTCGATGCCCACTGTCATGTGGGAATCGAGTACGGCGGGGGCCACACGGACCTGAGCGGCTCGATCCGACAGGCACAGACCGAGCGAGGCGTCGGCGCGTTGCTGCTTCGCGACGCCGGGTCTCCGGTCGACACCCGCGAGTTGGACGAGCGGGACGACCTTCCCCGGATCATCAGAGCAGGCCGACACATCGCATCGCCGAAACGGTACATACCGGGTCTGGCCATCGATATCGAGGACGAGTCGCAGTTGCCCGAGGCAGTTGCACAGCAAGCTCGGTTCGGTGACGGCTGGGTCAAGCTCGTCGGCGATTGGATCGATCGCTCGGTAGGCGATCTTCGGCCGCTGTGGAACGACTCGATCCTCGTCGACGCCATAGCCGCTGCTCATGCCGAGGGCGCGCGGGTGACCGCCCATGTATTCGGCGAGGATGCGCTCCCCGGACTGATCGCGGCGGGAATCGACTGCATCGAACACGGCACCGGTCTGACCGACGAGACCATCGAGATGATGGTCGAGCACCGAACTGCGCTGGTGCCGACGCTCATCAACATCGAGACGTTTCCCGGAATCGCGGACTCCGCCACCCGATACCCCGTCTACGCCCGGCACATGCGGGCGCTGCACGCCCGCGTCGCCGACACCGTCGGACGGGCCCATGATGCCGGGATCTCCATCTATGCGGGAACCGATGCCGGTGGGTCGATCGCCCACGGTCGCATCGCCGACGAGGTCGCGGCACTCGCGCGCGTCGGACTCTCTCCGACGGACGCCCTCGGTGCTGCCTGCTGGGACGCTCGGTCCTGGCTGGGACGACCGGGGCTCGAGCACGGCGCACCCGCAGACCTCGTCGTCTACTCCGAGGATCCGCGTGGAGGACCGGACGTGCTGGCCAACCCGGAGCTGGTGATACTGCGCGGACGCGTGACCGACAGAGGAGCCCACACGACGAGAAGATCGGAGGCCGGTGATGACTGATCCGTACAACAGCGGCGGGCAGTTCGACCCGAACCGCCCGAGTTGGGCCGGATTGGCACCGATGAATCACGTTCAGCAGCAAGGCTCGGGACTGTCCGAGACCTACTGGCGGGCCGAACAGGCCGCTCACCAGCGTCGACTCGGCCAGCGATGGGGACTACCGGCGGCAGCGCTCGTTCTCGGCCTCAATCTGGCGGGCTTCCTGCTTCTCGGACTCGTCGTGACGACCGAGACCTCCTCTCTGTTCGTCGTGGGCATCATGATTCCCAGCCTGCTCGCCGCCGGACTGGCTGTGGCGATCTCGATGTCTCGTGGCAACGGTCCCGTCGTGGATTTCGGTCTTCCCAGATCCAGTTCCGAACTGCTGGGTCAGGTTCGATCCGGACTGGCATGGGGTGGTGTCGCCGTGGTCGGCGGTCTACTGCTCGCGCTGGTGCTCTTGTCGAGCCTCGACCTCGAGGACCAGACCCCACTGGGCAACGTCACGGATACGGCTGTCGGATGGAAAGTCGCTCTGGCCGTATGGATCTGGATCGGCGCACCGATCTGCGAGGAAACGATGTTTCGCGGCATGCTGTGGGGCGCGCTCGAGACGCGCACCCGCCCGATGCCGATGGCCTGGCTGGGCAATCGATGGGTGGTCCTGGCGATCACGGCGGTCGTGTTCGCCATCTGGCATCGCGAATGGTGGCGCTTCGTGATTCTGCTGTGGGGCGGGCTGGCAATCGGCATCGCCAGAATGCGGACCGGCTCGATCGTGGCGTCGACCACGGCCCACTCGATGAACAACACTCTGCCTGCTCTCGTGATCCTGCTTGCTTGAGCGAGTCGTTGCCGAGGGCGATTCACGGTTCGCGGTGCTCGTCTGGCACAATGAACAGCTGTTCGCCCGTCTTCCGGTTACGTACCGCGCGGCGGTCACAACAACCTTCAACGCAAAACCGGGTTCGCATGCCGTGTGAACCGCTGAATTGCGCCGTGACCAACTTTCGAAAGGCTCCACCAGAACATGGCTGTCAAGATCAAGCTCATGCGTATCGGCAAGATCCGCACCCCGCACTACCGCGTTGTCATCTCCGATGCTCGTACCCGCCGTAACGGCCGTGCGATCGAGACCATCGGCACGTACGAGCCCAAGCAGGACCCCAGCGTCATCGAGATCAACTCCGAGCGTGCGCAGTACTGGCTGGGCGTCGGCGCGCAGCCGACCGAGCCTGTCGAGGCCCTGCTGAAGATCACCGGCGACTGGCAGAAGTTCAAGGGTCTGCCCGGCACCGAGGGAACCCTCCGCCTCGCCGAGCCCAAGCCGTCGAAGCTCGACCTGTTCAACGCCGCACTGGCGCAGGCAGATTCCGAGCCGCAGGGCGAGGCCACCACCGCGAAGAAGAAGAAGGCTCCGAAGTCCGACGACGCCGCTGCGGAGAGCACCGACGCTGCAGCAACCGAGACGGCAGACGCGCCGGCCGCCGAGGCTGCTGAGAAGTGAGTGCCGTTGTCGCCGATGCCGTCGAACATCTCGTTCGCGGCATCGTCGCCAATCCCGATGACGTTCGCGTCGAGATGATCACCGGCCGTCGTGGTCGCACTGTGGAGGTTCACGTGCACCCCGACGATCTGGGCAAGGTCATCGGTCGCGGCGGTCGTACCGCCACGGCGCTGCGCACACTCGTCTCGGGTATCGGTGGTCGCGGCATTCGTGTCGATGTGGTCGACACGGACCACTAGGTCACGCACACAATTATGGAGCTGGTCATCGGCCGTGTTGCAAAGTCGCACGGCATCAAAGGCGAAGTCGTCGTCGAGGTTCGCACCGACGACCCCGACGACCGCTTCGCGGTAGGGTCCGTTCTTCGCGGCCGCAAGCCTCGATCGAACGCTGCTCCCGCCTCGTACACGGTGGATGCCGTCCGGGAACACTCCGGGCGGCTTCTGCTGCGTCTGAACGGCATCGACGACAAGACGACCGCGGACCAGATCCGCGGAACGTTGTTCATCGTCGAGTCGACGGACTTGCCCCCGTCCGACGATCCGGACGAATTCTACGATCACGAACTCGAGGGACTCACCGTCGTTCTGACCGACGGCTCGGCAGTGGGAACGGTCCGCGAGGTCCTGCACTCGGCAGCGGGCGAGTTGCTTTCCATCCGGCCGAGTACGACGTTCGGCGGAGACACCCGCGCCGAAATTCTCGTTCCCTTCGTGGCCGCGATCGTGACGTCGGTGTCGTTGGCCGACAAGACGATCGAGATCGATCCGCCCGAGGGCCTGCTGGACCCGGAGTAGATCGTGCGCCTCGACGTCGTCACCATTTTTCCCGAATACCTGACTCCGCTGCGAACTGCTCTGTTGGGCAAGGCAATCGACCGCGGTCTTGTCTCTGTGGAGGTTCACGATCTGCGATCGTGGACCCATGACGTGCACAAGGCCGTCGACGATTCACCCTATGGCGGCGGACCGGGGATGGTCATGAAGCCGACGGTCTGGGGCGATGCCCTCGACCACGTACTGACCGAGGATTCGCTCCTCGTCGTTCCTACTCCCGCCGGTGTTCCGTTCACCCAGCGCACGGCCGAACGGTGGTCCACCGAGCAACATCTCGTGTTCGCGTGCGGCCGGTACGAAGGAATCGATCAGCGGGTCTTCGACGACGCGTCGCGCCGCGTACGCGTCGAAGAAGTCAGTATCGGCGACTACGTGCTCATCGGCGGCGAGGCGGCCGTCCTGGTGATGGCCGAGGCGGTGGTTCGACTCATGCCCGGAGTACTCGGCAATCAACAGTCGCACCAAGAGGATTCGTTCTCCGATGGTCTGCTCGAAGGGCCGAGCTACACGCGTCCGGCCCGGTGGCGCGAACTCGACGTTCCCGACGTCCTTCTCTCCGGCGATCACGCGAAGATAGCGGCATGGCGTCGGGCTCAGTCGTTGACACGGACCGCCGAGCGTCGCCCGGATCTGCTCGGCGACTGAGCAATTCAGCTGATCGTTCCGCCGGGAAAGAGCATCGAGACGAATCCGGTGAGAGTGTCCCTGGCGTGTAGGGCGCTGGCGTCGTCACTCACGTCGACCACCGCGGTGTCCGGATAGCTCTCCATGTCGTCGGCGTAGAAGATGTCTTCCCGTGACGACAGAGCGAGGACGTAGCGATTGTCGACCCCGATCGTGCCGGTCGACAAGTGCACCCACCGATCGGAAACACAGCACATCCAGCCCTGCTTGACGGCGTGCACGCTCTCGCCCGGTAGACCGTCGACGATTCCGAAATGCTGTTTGTAGCCGTCTGCGGCAATCGGTGCCGAACGCCGCAGCATGCCGATTATGACGTCCGTCGACGCAGTCGTCAGTCCGCCGCTGCCGTTGAGCAAGCCTGCGTAGTACCCGATCAGGTCGCCCGGCGTTGTCTCGGTGTTGTACCACTGATCGTCGCCCGGTGCCGTCGTGCGTTGCAATCCGTATCGGGCCGCGACCGCGCGGACAATCTCGGACGTGCCGTAGCGGTACCACAGGGTATAGGCGGCGTTGTCGTCGGAGAGCTCCAGCATGCTGGTCATGGTGGCCAGTTCGTCGGCCGAGACTGGGCGGTTCTCCGACTGCGCTCGGAACATCACTTCGTCGGCGATGAATAGCTTGGACACCGACGCGGTTTCGACCTGTGTGCCGGCGTTGCTGCTGTAGAAAGACCCGGTGTCGCGGTCGAGCAACGCGAAGTCGACGTCGGCACCTCGGGCCTGCGCCGACGCGATCGCCATGGGGATTCGGGCTTCCAGAGCGACGCCGTCGACCTTCTGCATGTCGGGAAAGGGCGACGCGGAGGTCTCGGCGGTTGCTTTCGCAGCGGAGTCGCCGGGTTGATCGTCCGGTGGAACCGAGCAACCTGCGGTGAGGAGCAGGGAGGCACAGACGACAGTCAGGAATCGAGACACCCTGACCATGCGTGCATCTCTCCCAGACGTTGAACCGCTGACCGACCTGTCCCACAGTAGCGGTAGGGTCCATCGCCGTGACCACTGCTCTGAAATCTGTGAACAAGCGCATAGCCGAAGAACTCGACGTTCGTGAGGAACAGGTTCGGGCCGCCGTAGAACTGCTCGACGGCGGCTCGACGGTCCCGTTCATCGCGCGGTACCGCAAGGAGGTCACCGGCACCCTCGACGATGCGCAGCTGCGTCAGCTCGACGAGCGGCTGCGGTACCTCCGTGAGCTCGACGAGCGCAGAGACGCCGTCATCGAATCCATCCGTGGTCAGGGCAAGCTCGACGACGCCCTCGAGCAGTCTCTGATGCTCGCCGATACCAAGGCGCGCGTCGAGGACATCTATCTGCCGTTCAAGCCCAAGCGTCGGACGAAAGCCCAGATTGCGCGTGAAGCGGGGCACGATCCCGTGGCCGATGCCCTGTTCTCCGACCTCACGACGGATCCGGCGCAGTTCGATCAGGAGCAGCTCGACGGCGCGCGTGCGATTCTCGTCGAGCGTTTTGCCGAGGATGCCGACCTGGTGGGTGAACTGCGTGAACTCATGTGGACCTCCGGCAAGCTCGTTGCCACGGTCCGCAAGGGCAAGGAGGAGGAGGGTGCCAAGTTCTCCGACTACTTCGAGTTCTCCGAACCCTTCACGAGCCTGCCCTCGCATCGCATCCTCGCCACCCTCAGAGGCGAGAAGGAAGAAGTACTCTCGCTCGGATTCGAGCCCGAGCGCGAAGAACCGACGCCCGGGGTGCCGAGCGTCTACGAGGGTCGGATCGCCACCAAGTTCGGGATCGCGAATCGAGGACGGCCCGCCGACAAATGGCTGCTCGATACCGTTCGATGGGCGTGGCGTACCAAGATGCTGGTCACGGTCTCCCTCGATACCCGTATGCGACTGCGTCAATCCGCCGAGAAGGACGCCGTCGACGTGTTCGCGAGCAACCTCAAGGACCTGCTGCTCGCCGCGCCGGCGGGCAACCGCACCACGATGGGACTCGACCCGGGCTTCCGTACCGGCACCAAGGTTGCCATCGTCGACGCGACCGGAAAGGTCGTCGACTACGACACCATCTATCCCCATAAGCCGCAGGGCAAGTGGGATCAGGCGCTGGCCACTCTCGCCGGCCTCGCGGCCAAGCACGAAGTGGAGCTCATCGCCATCGGAAACGGTACGGCGTCACGTGAAACCGATTCCCTGGCAGCAGAATTGATTGCCAGGTTCCCGGCTGCGAATCTGACCAAGGTGGTGGTCTCCGAGGCCGGTGCCTCGGTCTACTCGGCGTCGGCGTACGCCTCGAGTGAGCTGCCCGAACTCGACGTCTCGATCCGCGGCGCGGTCTCGATCGCTCGCAGACTGCAGGATCCGTTGGCCGAGCTGGTCAAGATCGATCCCAAGTCCATCGGCGTCGGCCAGTACCAGCACGACATCTCCGAAACCTTGCTCGCTCGCTCTCTCGGGGCCGTCGTCGAGGATGCGGTGAACGCGGTCGGTGTCGACGTCAACACAGCGTCGGTGCCACTGCTGTCGCGGGTATCCGGAATTGCCGGCTCGCTCGCCGAGAGCATCGTGGCGCACCGCGACCAGAACGGACCGTTCGCCAGCCGCAGCACCCTCAAGGACGTACCGCGCTTGGGCCCCAAAGCTTTCGAGCAGTGCGCCGGGTTCCTCCGCATCTCCGGGGGAGAGGATCCACTCGATCGCTCGAGCGTGCACCCGGAGGCGTACCCCGTAGTGCGCCGCATCGTCGGCAAGGCCGGCGTCGGAGTGCGCGAAGTGGTCGGCAACACGGCCCTCCTGCGCCGCCTCGATCCCGCGGAATTCGTCGACGAACGATTCGGGTTGCCCACTGTCACGGACATCATCTCCGAGCTGGAGAAGCCGGGACGCGACCCGCGTCCGGAGTTCAAGACCGCTACTTTCGCGGCCGGTATCGAGAAGGTGGCCGACCTGAAGCCGGGGATGACGCTCGAAGGCGTCGTGACCAACGTGGCGGCATTCGGTGCTTTCGTCGATGTCGGTGTCCATCAGGACGGTCTCGTTCACGTCTCTGCGATGTCGCACAACTTCGTCAAGGACCCGCGTGAGGTCGTCAAATCCGGCGACGTCGTGCGCGTCAAGGTCATGGAGGTCGACCTCCCTCGTCAGCGCATCGGGTTGAGTCTGCGACTGGACGACGAGCCTGGGGCCTCCGCCGGAAAGGACGCCCCACGTGGACAACAGGGCGAACGTCCGCGGGGCCAAGGGCGAGCCGGCGGTGCCGACCAGGGCAGTCGTGGACGAGACTCACGTCCCCAGCGTGAACGCCGCGGCGGCGGCCAGCAGGCCGCACCGGCGGCCGGCTCGATGGCCGACGCGCTGCGGAAGGCCGGATTCGGAAAATAGCGACGGCTCGGTGGTCGATGCCGTCCTGGGCGGCACGGATCACGAATAGTGTGAAGTCCGACTCGCCGGTCGTTCGGTAGGAAGGACGTGAGACGCACGTGAGGTGGTTGCAACACGGGGTCATCGATCACGGTCGTCTGCCACTGCTGTGTTTCCTTTTGGGACTGCTACTGGGTTTTCTGCTGATCCGTCTCAGCGTCAGGATGATTCGCGCAGATGTGAAGTGGTGGCCCGGCAACATCACTCCCGGTGGGCAACACATACATCACGTCGTGTTCGGGATCGTGTTGATGCTGCTGGCAGGGATCGGCCTGATCGCGGTGTACGTCGACGGATCGCAGACGATCGGCGCGGTGCTGGCCGCCGTCTTCGGCATCGGCGCTGCGCTCGTTCTCGACGAGTTCGCGTTGATCTTCTACCTCCGCGACGTCTACTGGTCGGAACAGGGCCGCACGTCGGTCGATGCCGTCTTTGCGGCCCTGGCGTTCACCGGTTTGCTGCTGCTCGGCTTCCATCCGTTGGAGCTGTTGAGCCCGGCAGACTTTCGGGCCGACCCCGATCCGTGGGTGCGCAGCGCGCTGGCGGTCTTGGCGCTGATCAACCTGGCCCTGTGCGTGATCGTCCTGCTCAAGGGCAAGATCTGGACTGGGTTGGTAGGGCTGTTCGTACTGCCGATCCTCGTGTTGGCGGCGATTCGGTTGAGCCGACCGAGCGCGCCGTGGGCGAGGTGGCGCTACACCAGCAGACCGAAGAAGATGGAGAGAGCTCTGCGGCGCGAGAAGCGCTGGCGCAGACCGCTCATCAGAGCCAAGATCTACTTGCAGGACGCGATCGCGGGCAAGCCCAGCATCGTTCATGCACGCGAGGCCACCGAGGACGAGCTGGCGCGTGTCGTGGTGCCGGCACCGGTGTCGGGCGCCGGCGTCTCACCCCGCGCGGAGTCGATTTCGCCGTAGGCATGATGGTCTGGCACAATGGTCGGGTTGCCTCTAGCAGGCACGGACCTCACTCGGAGTACGAACCAGTCGAGCCGCGCAGTGCGCGAGCCGCTCGGTTCCTCTACTCAAGCGCAGAACGCAAGGATGGCACAACCGATGAACACTCTGGACTTTCTCGACAATCAGTCGCTGCGTGGCGACATCCCCGATTTCCGCCCCGGCGACACCCTGAACGTGCACGTCAAGGTCATCGAAGGCTCGAAGGAGCGTATTCAGATCTTCAAGGGCGTCGTCATCCGACGTCAGGGCGGTGGCGTTCGCGAGACGTTCACGGTTCGTAAGGTCTCGTTCGGCGTCGGCGTCGAGCGCACCTTCCCGGTGCACAGCCCCAACATTGCGCAGTTCGAGGTCCTCACCCGCGGTGACGTCCGTCGCGCTAAGCTCTACTACCTCCGCGATCTGCGTGGCAAGGCTGCCAAGATCAAGGAAAAGCGCTGACCGGTTCCGCCCGGCTCCACATAGCTCCCATCATGCCGCGTCGCCCCTTCGGGCGGCGCGGCATGATGCGTCTCGGCCGGTCCGAAACGCCGGTGCACAGACCGTCCGGCCGTGCAGACGAGCGTTCCGGCTAACCTGTTGACGTGACGCAGTCCCCACAGGATCCGACCGATGAGCCCGACGACGAGTCTTCGCAGAACAAGCGTCGGGATCGCAAGCCCCGATCGTTCTGGCGAGAGCTTCCGATTCTCATTCTGGTAGCGCTGCTGTTGAGTTTTCTGCTCCAGACATTCGTCGCTCGGGTGTACTTGATCCCGTCCGAATCGATGGAGCCGACTCTGCACGGCTGCGCGGGCTGTACCGGCGACCGGATCGTGGTCGAAAAGATCGGTTACCGCTTCGGAGACCCGAAGCCCGGCGACATCGTCGTCTTTCGTGGTCCGGATTCGTGGAACGACGAATTCGTCTCGCAGCGCTCCGACAATTCGATCGTCCGCGGGGCTCAGGAAGTGGGCTCCTTGATCGGCGTCGTCGCCCCGGACGAGAACGATCTGGTCAAACGCGTCATTGCCACCGGCGGTCAGACCGTCGAGTGCTGTGACGATCAGGGCCGAGTACTCGTCGATGGGAAGCCCTTGGACGAGCCGTACATTCAGATGGATTTCCCGTTCGCGCCCGGGACGATGACCTGTGACACCGAACTGAAGTCGGGACGATGCTTCGACCCCGTGACCGTTCCGGAGGGCAACATCTGGGTGATGGGAGACAACCGGAGCAACTCACGAGATTCCCGCTATCACGTCACCGACGAATTCACCGGTACCGTTCCGCTCGACAACGTGATCGGCAAGGCCGTCTTCATTGCGCTGCCACCGTCAAGGACCGGCCTCCTGGATTCTCCCGACATTCAAGGTCGATGACGACGGCCCCCCGCCGCGTGCCTCGTGCACGAGCGACTCTGACGCGGTCGTCGTGGCCGCCCCGTCCGGTCATCCGGCGGGCTGCAGGTTTGCGGACGATGGAGTCGGCCTTGGAGCGCGGAGGTCTCGGGCCGGTTGCGGGTGTGGACGAAGCGGGTAGGGGAGCGTGCGCCGGTCCGCTGACGGTGGCGGCCTGCGTACTCGGCGCACGAGCCCACGCAGCGCTGGCCGATCTGGACGACTCGAAGAAGTTGACCGAGCGTCGACGCGAGGAACTGTTCCCCAAGATTCAGAAGCTGGCTCTGGCATGGAGCGTGGTGTTCATCGATGCTGCCGAGGTCGATCGCATCGGGGTGCACGTAGCGAACATCGAGGGAATGCGTCGCGCAGTTGCCGGGCTCGGAGTGACCCCCGGGTACGTGCTCACCGACGGCTTTCGGGTGCCCGGCCTGCCGGTTCCGTCGCTACCGGTGATCGGCGGCGACGCCACCGCCGCGTGCATCGCTGCCGCGAGTGTGCTGGCGAAGGTCTCACGCGATCGGCTGATGGTGCAGATGGACGAAGAGATTCCGGGCTACGGGTTCGCCGTCCACAAGGGCTACAGCACGCGGGCTCATTCGGCCGCCATGATCGCTCTCGGCCCCAGCCGAGAACATCGAATGTCGTATGCGAATGTCGCTGCGGCGGCCGCGGGCTCGGCTGGGGATCCACCTGTGGGTCGTGCCGCAGGCACCACTCGGAACGGCGACGCCGTGGGGCGAATGGACTGCCGCGACGCAGGTGCGCGATGATTGCTTTTCACGCCCGACTGGAGGATGAAAGAGACCGATGAGTGCCGAAGATCTCGAAAAGTACGAAACCGAGATGGAACTCTCGCTGTATCGCGAGTATCGGGACATCGTGGGTCAGTTCAACTACGTGGTCGAAACCGAACGTCGGTTCTATCTGGCGAACTCCGTCGAACTCATTCCGCACAACGCCGACGGTGAAATCTACTTCGAATTGCGGATGTCGGATTCGTGGGTGTGGGACATGTATCGCCCCGCCCGTTTCGTCAAGCACGTCCGAGTGATCACGTTCAAGGACGTCAACATCGAAGAGTTGGACAAACCAGACCTTCGCCTTCCGGAATAGCTCGCCGCGGCGAACGCCGCGGCACGCGGCAGTCGACGACGGCTCGCGGGCGTGTGAAACACACCAGGCCTCGCGCCGACGAGTTGCCGAACCGGTGTTCGCCGATTACGACCGTGATTGTTCGAGAAATTGGACAGCCGACCAAATCGTTCCGCATGTCCTGTTTCATCGTCGGTTTCGACGGGGGCCAGCTCCGGCAGGTAACGGCACGGTAGATTCTCGTCGCGAAAGTAACTGCGTAACAAAGGCATTCGATTTCGACGTCTATTTTCTCGAAATGTGCTGCCATATCCGGACTGATATTCGCCGATTCGACACGTTGCGTAACACCTGCACTTCTTTGCGCCGAAACGAGAATCGGTGGTAGAACTTGAATATCACATCCCCCAGACGTGTAAGAGGTACGAGATGGCACGCAAGACGCTTGTGCAGATGATCGACGATGTCGATGGATCGGTAATCAAAGACGGCCAAGGTGAATCCATCGAATTCGGCATCGGTGGAAACCAGTACCGCATCGATTTGAACCTCAAGCATGCAAACGAATTGCATGAACAGTTGGCTTTCTGGATCGAGCACGCAGAGAAGGTCTCCGGACGCCGTACCCGTAAGGGCGGCGCTGCTCCGGCACCGGCTCGCGGAAAAGTCGATCTTCAGGACATTCGGGCATGGGCACGCGAGAACGGCCACGAGGTCAGTGCTCGCGGCCGCATCAGTCAGGACGTGCAGGCGGCATACGAGGCCGCCCACTGATCATCCGGTAGCGCCGACTTCGTCGGTGCCCCGAAACGCTCCACCGGCACCCGTTTCCTGGTGTCGACGCTCGGCATCAGCTCCGTCCGAATTCTGAATTCGGGCGGAGTTTTGTGCGTGGGGGCCACTGCCACCGGGCTGTTGTAACTCGCCGACGTTGCCACTCGCCCACGCTGTAACACGAAGGTCCGACAATGCCGACAATTTGTCTCCGCACATCTGCCCGTTCGTGCACAGGCGAGCAGTTGTCCACAGGGTAATCGCCCACCTGCGCATTCTTTGTTTCTCCTCGATTCGGACGTGCCACCTTCGGTAGTACCGAATCGGCCGCGAAGTACGGCCGGAGAGTGGAGGAATGCGGATATGGCGACCAATCAGGAACTCGGTGCGCGCGGTGAGGACCTCGCGGTGCGCCATCTCGAGGACATCGGGCTCGAGGTGATCGAGCGGAACTGGCGGCATCGATCCGGTGAGCTCGACATCATCGCGCGCGAGGGTGACACCATGGTTTTCGTCGAGGTGAAGACGCGTTCGGGAATCGGTTACGGAACGCCGGCCGAGGCTGTGACGTACACCAAGCAGGTGCGGATCAGAGGGCTTGCGCTGTCGTGGCTTGCCCTGCAACAGGGTCCGTGGGTGCAGATCAGATTCGACGTGATCGCGATCGTGGTCGGGAGAGACGACAATCCGGTGATCACTCACATCCGGGCTGCGTTCTGATGCCGCTCGGGAGAGCGCATTCGGTTGCGGTCAACGGTGTCGACGGTGTGCTGGTGGAGATCGAAGCCGACATCGGGCAGGGCTTGCCCGGCACTCATCTGGTCGGTCTGCCCGATACCGCGCTGAACGAGTCGCGAGATCGCGTGAAAGCGGCCGTGAAGAACTCGGGTGGCACGTGGCCGGACAGCCGGGTGATTCTCGCGCTGTCGCCCGCAACGTTGCCCAAGGGTGGATCGGTGTACGACCTCGCTCTCGCGTTGTCTGTTCTCGATGCGGCGAAGGCCATCCCGCGCGGGAGTCTGTCGGAGACGGTGTTTCTGGGCGAACTCGCTCTGGACGGCCGGCTCAGGGCAGTTCGCGGGGTCTTACCCGGGGTGCTTGCGGTCAAGGGTGCAGGTTGGCAACGGGTGGTGGTCCCGATGCAGTGTCTACCCGAGGCGGGCCTGGTGGACGGTATCGACGTGCTGGGCGCAGGCTCGCTCGGGGATGTCGTGGCGTGGCTTCGCGGCGAGCAAGCCCTGGAATCGCCGGTGCCGACCGAGTGGCATCAGGAGATCTATCCGGATCTCAGTGATGTAGCCGGGCAGGCGGATGCGCGGTGGGCTCTGGAAGTAGCGGCGGCCGGAGCACATCACATCATGCTGACCGGTCCGCCGGGAATCGGCAAAACAATGCTGGCGCAGCGTCTTCCGGGAATTCTGCCGCCGCTGACCGAGTCCGAGGCGCTCGAGGTGACGGCCATCCATTCGGTGGCCGGGTTGTTGACCACTGCGCGACCGCTCATCACATCGCCGCCGTTCATTGCACCTCATCATTCGACGTCGGTGAGCGCTCTGGTAGGTGGTGGAACGGGAATGGCCAAGCCGGGAGCGGTCAGTCGCGCACATCGCGGAGTCCTGTTTCTGGACGAGTGCGCCGAGATGAGCGTTCGCGTACTGGAGGCTCTGCGGACTCCGTTGGAGGACGGTGAGATTCGCATTGCTCGTCGAGACGGTGTGGCGAGATATCCGGCTCGATTTCAGCTGGTTTTGGCGGCGAATCCGTGCCCGTGCGCACCTGCGCGACAGGTCGATTGTGTCTGTGCGCCCACTGCTCGGCGCAAATATCTCGGAAAGCTCTCGGGGCCGTTGCTGGACCGTGTCGATCTCCGCATACAGATGATGGGCGTCGCGACGGGAGCACTGGTCGACGAGGTGGGGGAGGGAACGAGTGAGATCCGCGCACGCGTGACCGGAGCCAGGGACGCGGCCGCCCACCGGTGGCAGGATTTCGGCTGGAGAACAAATGCAGAAGTCCCGGGACCTGCGCTACGGCAACGGTTTCGGCTGGCGCGCTCGACGCTCGCGCCGGTGGAGCGTGCGCTGCGGAACGGATCGTTGACCGCGCGGGGAGCAGACAGGGCGATACGGGTGGCGTGGACGCTGAGCGACCTCGCAGGTGGCACGGTTCCAGGTGCCGACGAGGTCGGTGCAGCACTGGATTTCCGCGACAGGGGAGTGGCATGACCCACGACGCACGCCGACTCGCGTGGGCATATCTGTCGAGGGTGGCGCAGGGCCCGCATCGACTCGTGGTCGACCATGCCGCGGCGCACGGCCCGGAAGCGGCCGCTGCGGCGGTGCGGGCAGGCCGATTGGGCGAGCGGCTCGAGGTACGTGCCCACATCGACACCGCTGCAGCCGATCTCGATCACATCGGCGCGCTGGGTGGCCGGTTGATCACTCCCGACGACGACGAGTGGCCGGCGTGGAGATTCCTCGGCTTCGACGGATCGGGTCTGACCGCAGGGGTGGACACCTGTCCTCCGATTGCGTTGTGGGCGCTCGGAAGTCGGCCCGTCGCAACTGCCACCGAACGATCGGTGTCGATCGTGGGGACCCGTGCATCGAGCCCGTACGGGGATCACGTGACCGCAGAAATTTCGGCAGACCTCGCACTCGACGGTTGGACCATCATTTCGGGAGCGGCCTTCGGGATCGATGCCGCGGCGCATCGGGGGGCTCTCGGAGTAGAGGGAACGACGATGGCGGTGCTCGCCTGTGGCGTCGACCGTGCCTATCCGGCGGGGCATTCGCGATTGCTGCGACAGATAGCCGATCACGGGCTGGTCCTGAGCGAATACGCACCGGGCACCACCCCTGCCAAGCATCGCTTCCTCGCTCGCAACAGACTCGTTGCGGCACTCGGATCGGCAGTGGTGGTGGTCGAGGCAGGGTGGCGCAGCGGGGCTCGCAACACTGCGGCATGGGCCAAAAAACTGGGTCGTCCGGTACTCGCGGTCCCCGGACCGGTCACATCACCGACGTCCAAGGGGTGCCATCGCATGATCCGCGACGGCGAGGCCGTGCTGGTGTCGAGCTCGCACGATGTCGTTGCCGAGGCCGGTGCCCTCGGGTCGCCGGAGGAATGGCGGCCCGATCTCTTTCGTGAGACGGATGCGCTCTCGGAGACCGGATTGTTGATCTACGACGCGTTGCCGGCAACCGGGTCGCTGTCGAGCCGCGAGTTGTCCGAACAGTCCGGTGTGCCGATCGGCAAGGTGCGCGCTGCACTGCCTGTGCTGGAAATGGACGGCTTCGTTGCCAGCGACGAGACGGGGTGGTTCCGCGTGGTGCGGGGATGAACACCACGTTCGCCGAGCCTCGAAGGTAGGGTGTTAGGTAATGCTTAGTCGGTGCAGCACGCATCGACGTCGTTCGCTCGAAGAGGGGTCCGAAGTGCCACGCAAGAAAACCACCCTGTCCGTCCTGCGCACCGAGGCGCTCACCCCGCACATGTACCGGGTGTACCTCGGCGGAGACAGTTTCGACGACTTCGACGCGATCGACGAGACCGACGCCTACGTCAAGCTGTTCTTCGGAACCGACGACGATCCGATCATGCGCACCTACACCGTTCGATCCGTCGACACGAGTGCGCGCGAGATCGCGATCGACTTCGTGGTGCACGGCGACGAAGGAGTTGCCGGGCCGTGGGCCACCAAGGCGAAGCCGGGGGACGAGATGTCGTTCTTCGGCCCGTCCGGCGGGTACGCCCCTCGACCCGACGCGGACTGGCATCTGTTCGCAGGTGACGAATCGGCGATTCCCGCTATTTCGGCCGCCGTGGAGGCGCTGCCCGAAGACGCCATCGCCAAAGTCTTCATCGAAGTTGCCGACCGTCACGACGAGATCTACATGGAGACGCTCGCCGTCGTCGATGTCACCTGGGTTCACCGGGGTGCATCCTCGAACGACGTCGGCGACGACCTGGCCGGCGACAACGCTCCCTTGATCGCAGCAGTCAAGGGTACGGAATGGCTGCCCGGCCAGGCACAGGTTTTCGTGCACGGTGAGGCGCAGGCCGTGATGCACAACATCCGGCCCTATATTCGCAAGGAGCGTGGGGTCGGTGCCGAGTGGGCATCGATCTCGGGCTACTGGCGTCGAGGGCGGACCGAGGAGAACTTCCGAGTGTGGAAGCGCGAGCTCGCGCAGGCCGAAGCCGGTGTCGACGCCTGAACGGGCGACGGCTCGTGACGGTCGGCGTGTCCGGTTGTCGCGGAGCGTGGGAGCGCTCAAGCTGAGCCGATGACCGATTCGCTGCCGCCCCACCTCGGCATCCACATCGAAGAGTTCGCCGAACACCTTCGACTCGGTCGAGAGCGCTCCGAGCACACCATCCGCGCCTACGTCGCGGATGCTCGATCGCTCCTCGCGCATCTCGCGGACTCCGACCCCGAAGCGACCATCGCCGATCTCGACCTCCGCGCTGTGCGCTCCTGGTTGGCGAAGTATTCGGCGGCCGGCGCGGCCAGAACCTCGATGGCCAGGCGAACCTCGTCGGCGCGGACCTTCGGCAAGTGGCTCGAGCGGGTGGGAGCGGTGCAGGTCGGGCCCGCAGAACGGCTGGCAGCACCGTCGAGTCACCGGACTTTGCCTGGTGTACTGCGCCACAATCAAGCGGCCGAGGCGTTGGCCGCTGCCGAATCGGGTGCTGCCGAGCTCGATCCGATCGCGCTGAGAGATCGGCTCATCGTCGAGCTCCTGTACGCAACCGGGGTCCGCGTCGGAGAGCTGTGCGGACTCGACATCGACGACGTCGACACCGATCGCCGCCTGATTCGCGTTCTGGGTAAAGGAAACAAGGAACGCTCTGCGCCGTACGGCATGCCGGCAGCAGACGCTCTGGAGAACTGGCTCGTCAGTGGCAGGCCGGAGTTGGTCGATCAGCGATCCGGGGCCGCGCTGTTGCTGGGTAGGCGAGGTGGGCGGCTCGACCAACGGCAGGCCAGAACAGCAGTTCATGCGGTGCTCGACACCGTTCCCGGTGGCCCCAGCCTCGGTCCGCACGGCTTGCGCCACACAGCAGCGACCCATCTCCTCGAAGGCGGTGCCGATCTCAGGGTGGTGCAGGAGTTGCTCGGGCACGCCTCCCTCGCGACCACGCAGATCTACACCCACGTATCGGTCGAACGGTTGCGCGCCGTGCACGATCAGGCTCACCCCCGAGCGTGAGTCGAGCGTCGGCGGCGCTACGTTTGGTAGCGTCATCACCGACCAACAAGACCGAATACGGGGGACCGTGGACCGCGACCGACCGCAAGGTACTTCGGAGCCGTGGTCGATGCATGGCCGTCAGGACTTCGCGGCGCAGGGCCAGGAGCCCGGCGACCGAAGCGGCACGGCACCGGAGAACGGTTCTAGGCCCGCATCACCGGAACCGATTCCTCGATCACGTTCGACGCCTCGGCAGCCGCCACCCTGGCAGACGCCCGATTCGATCGACCGACGGACCGTTCCGCCCCGATACAACCCACCCGTGCCGCTCGAGCCGGGGCCGGTGGCCGCAGAGCCCAACCGACACTTGCCCGCACAGTCGCGGCCCGAGGAGTTCCCGGCACCGACAGGAGGTTGGTCGCCCCAACCATGGGCGGGTGCCCCCAATCCGTATCGGCCCAACAGCCAGGACCTCGGCGCGGATTCGCTGCTCAAGCGTCCCAAGCGAGCGTCGAACTCCGGATGGCGTCGAGGCGTACACCGGCTGACCGGTGGTGTCATCAATCCGGGTGAGTCGACCGCAGAGGAGCGGTACCGAAATCAGGTCGAGCGCATCCGCCAGCCTGTGCTCGGTGACTACCGGATCGCGTTCCTCTCGCTCAAGGGTGGTGTCGGCAAGACGACGACCACTCTCGGCCTCGGCTCGACGTTCGCGTCGTTGCGGGGAGATTGTGTCATCGCAGTGGACGCGAACCCCGATTTCGGCACCCTCGGAGAGCGGGTTCCGCGGCAGACGTCGTCTACCGTCCGAGACCTGTTGGCCGCCGCACCGAACATTCGGCGCTACTCCGACATTCGCGAGCACACCTCGCAGGCACCGAGTCGACTGGAAGTGCTTGCGGGAGAGCGCGACCCGGCGGCGTCGGAAATGTTCGGCGAAGAGGACTACCGAGCCGTCATCGACATGCTGCAGGTCTACTACAACCTGATCCTGACCGATTGCGGAACCGGCATCATGCACTCGGCGATGAACGGTGTGCTCCAACTGGCGAACGCGCTGGTTCTGGTCAGCTCGCCGGCGGTCGACGGTGCGCGCAGTGCAGCGGCGACATTGGACTGGCTCGAGCTGCACGGTTACGGACACCTGGTCGAGCGAACGGTAGTGGTGATCAGCTCGGTTCGTCCCGGCTCGTCGGCAGTGGACATGAACCTGCTGCAGCAGCATTTTCTCGAGCGATGTCGAGCCGTCCTCGTCGTTCCGTTCGACGAGCATCTGGCCGAGGGTGCCGTGGTCGATCTCGACATGTTGCGCCCCCAGACCAGGAGCGCATTCGTCGAGCTCGCCGCCATGGTCGCGGACGATTTTCCCGCAGCGTCCGGCAGGCACTCCGGCCCCCCGCGCTGACGATCACCGGCTCGGTCCGTCCACTGGTTTCAATCTGATCGGACGGGTGCGCACCAGAGCCGTCGGATCGAGGTATTCGCGGCCCCGCCTGATGCCCCAGTGCAGACATGCGGACGAGCAGCCCTCGTGTCCGGACGCCAGTGAACCCAGCACCGTTCCGCGGCGGACCCGGGTTCCTGCTGTAACCGAGGCCGTCACCGGCTCGTACGTCGATCGCAGTCCTCCCGGATGGTCCACCGACACGACGGGTTTTCCCGCGACCGAACCGGCGAAGACCACCGTGCCGTCGGCCACCGCCAGTACCGATCGGCCCTCCTCGGCGGCCAGGTCGACACCGCGGTGTCCGGGAAGCCAATTCTGGTCGGGGCGGTCGAACGGGGTGACGATTCGGGGCTTCGGTTGCAGCGGCCAGGCGAAGTCGCCCGGGGCGGCCGATGCCACCGCCGTCGAGAGCGAGAGGGCGACCACGACGCCGATCGACGATGCTCGTAGTGCGAGACGAATGTTCACCCGTCGACCATCTCCCGAATCCGAGCACACGAACGACAGCGAACGTCGATTGTGGACGGCGGACTTGTTTGTCCACAGGTAGCGGAATCTCTTGACAGTCGGGCCTGGTTATGACGGGGGGCGCGGCAGGTCTACACTCGTCGATGCGGCCTGTGCGTGCACGGGTCGACTTCGCGCGTCCGCTTTCTTCGCATCGACTGCCACGGCAGAACTACCGATACGAGAACCGGTTGTCGGCGGTCCTGAGGATCCTCGAGATCCGCAGGTCCGGCAACTCCAGCGGCCGCCAGGGCAGAGGTCACCGACACTCTGCGTCAACCGCACCATCGAAAGAGAGTTCTTCAGCCATGGCTGTAGTAACAATGAAGCAGCTGCTCGACAGCGGCACACACTTCGGACACCAGACCCGTCGCTGGAACCCGAAGATGAAGCGATTCATCTTCACCGACCGCAACGGCATCTACATCATCGACTTGCAGCAGACTCTGACCTTCATCGACAAGGCCTACGAGTTCGTCAAAGAGACCGTCGCCCACAACGGCACGGTTCTGTTCGTCGGAACCAAGAAGCAGGCACAGGAGTCCATCGCCGCTGAGGCGACCCGCGTGGGCATGCCCTACGTGAACCAGCGCTGGCTCGGTGGCATGCTCACCAACTTCCAGACGGTGCACAAGCGTC
The DNA here is from genome assembly GCF_002258645.1 of Rhodococcus sp. 15-649-2-2. Lineage (NCBI taxonomy): Bacteria > Bacillati > Actinomycetota > Actinomycetes > Mycobacteriales > Nocardiaceae > Rhodococcus > Rhodococcus sp. 15-649-2-2. Next base: position 698,584 of record NZ_NPFM01000031.1, on the reverse strand, counting down.
TGCTCCGTCTCAAGGAGCTCGAGGCCATGGAGCAGACCGGTGGCTTCGAGGGACGCACCAAGAAGGAAATCCTCATGCTCACGCGTGAGATGACCAAGCTCGACCGCACCCTCGGTGGCATCCGGGACATGGCCAAGGTTCCGTCGGCCATCTGGATCGTCGACACCAACAAGGAGCATCTCGCCGTTGCCGAGGCTCGCAAGTTGAACATCCCGGTCATCGCGATCCTCGACACCAACTGCGATCCCGACGTGGTCGACTACCCGATCCCGGGCAACGACGACGCGATCCGTTCCGCTGCGCTGCTGACCAAGGTCGTCGCATCCGCAGTCGCCGAGGGCGTGCAGGCGCGAGCAGGTCAGAACACTGCATCCGACGCCAAGCCCGAGGTCGGCGCAGGCGAGCCCCTCGCCGAATGGGAGCTCGAGCAGCTCCAGCAGGCGTCACCGGCAGCCGACGCACCGGCAGCAGAGGCACCGGCAACCGAGGCTGCGGCAGCAGAGGAAGCTCCGGCAACCGACGCTCCCGCTGCAGAGGCTCCGGCAGCAGAGGAAGCACCGGCCGCTCAGGCTTGATCGAATTCGGTCCCGGTTCACCGAAGTGGGGTGGGCCGGGGCCGCTTCGGTATGTCAGGGTGGTCGTCGCGTCAGCTCTGAAATGAGCCCGTCGATCACGCCCTGAGAACAGCATTTTTCGTCAACGCCCGTAACCAGACTTTGAGGAGGCTCGCCCACGATGGCGAACTACACTGCCGCCGACGTCAAGCGGCTCCGTGAGCTCACCGGCTCCGGAATGATGGACTGCAAGAACGCGCTCGCCGAGAACGACGGCGACTACGACAAGGCCGTCGAGTACCTGCGTATCAAGGGCGCCAAGGACGTCGGCAAGCGCGCCGAGCGCAACACCGCCGAGGGCCTCGTCGTCGCCGAGGGTGGCGTGCTCGTCGAGATCAACTCCGAGACCGACTTCGTGGCCAAGAACGACGAGTTCCAGACGTTCGCCGCGTCCGTCGCGTCGACGGCTGCAGCAGGCAAGCCGGCCGATGTCGACGCCCTCAAGGCGCTCGACCTGAACGGCAAGACCGTCGAGACGGCCCTGAACGAGTTGTCGGCCAAGATCGGCGAGAAGCTGGAAATTCGCCGCGTCGTGTCCTACGACGGCCACACCGCGACGTACCTGCACAAGCGCAGCGCGGACCTGCCGCCTGCCGTCGGCGTGCTGGTCGAATACACCGGTGACGGCGACGCCGCAGGCGATGCCGCTCGCGCGGCCGCCATGCAGATCGCCGCGCTCAAGGCCAAGTACGTCAGCCGTGACGAGGTCCCCGAGGATCTGGTTGCGGCCGAGCGTCGCATCGCCGAAGAGACCGCTCGCGAAGAAGGCAAGCCGGAGCAGGCTCTGCCGAAGATCGTCGAAGGTCGCGTCAACGGATTCTTCAAGGACGTCGTTCTCACCGAGCAGAAGTCGGTTCAGGACGGCAACAAGACCGTGAAGGCCATTCTCGACGAGGCCGGCGTGACCATCACCCGCTTCTCTCGATTCGAGGTCGGCGCCAGCTAGTCTGCGCACCTGTCGGTCGAGGCGATGCCGTTCATTCGATTCCATCGAGTGGGCGGCATCGTTCGTGCGCAGGGCAGGTGGGTGTGCAGGTCGGAGCCGTGTCCACCGATCGTGTGTCGATAGGGCAGGATGATCGGTGAGTAAACCGTAGTGTTCGACGAGTACCGAGGAGAGCTATGACCGATCCGGCCCCTGACCGTCCCGGGTTCCGACGTGTGATGCTCAAACTGGGTGGGGAGATGTTCGGTGGCGGCCAAGTGGGGCTCGACCCGGATGTCGTGAACAACGTTGCCGAACAGATCGCCGAGGTGGTGGCCACCGGAGTTCAGGTCGCCGTGGTGATCGGTGGCGGAAACTTCTTCCGTGGTGCCGAACTGCAGCAGCGCGGAATGGATCGATCTCGCTCGGACTACATGGGCATGCTCGGCACGGTCATGAATTGCCTTGCGCTGCAGGATTTCCTGGAAAAGCAGGGAGTGGCAACCAGGGTGCAGACGGCAATCACCATGGGCCAGGTCGCGGAGCCGTACTTACCGCTACGCGCGCGCAGGCACCTGGAGAAGGGCCGCGTCGTGATCTTCGGGGCCGGGATGGGGATGCCGTACTTCTCCACCGACACCACGGCCGCACAGCGCGCTCTGGAAATCGGAGCCGAGGTGCTGCTGATGGCAAAGGGCGTCGACGGCGTCTACTCGGCCGATCCGCGTCTGGACCCCGACGCGACGATGTTCGACACGATCACTCACCGCGAGGCGATCGAGCAGGGACTCAAAGTCGCCGACGCGACTGCCTTCAGCCTCTGCATGGACAACCAGATGCCGATGTTGGTGTTCAATTTGTTGGTTCAAGGAAACATTGCTCGCGCCGTGGCGGGCGAGAAGATCGGCACGCTGGTCACGTCGTGAACGTCACCGACAAGACCGCGGGTGAATCGAGAACGAAGACGATGGAGGACAGATCGTGATTGACGAAGCGCTCTTCGACGCCGAAGAGAAGATGGAAAAGGCCGTATCGGTTGCACGTGACGATCTGTCCTCGATCCGTACCGGGCGTGCCAACCCCGGAATGTTCTCGCGCATCGTCATCGAGTACTACGGAGCGCCGACGCCGATCACTCAGCTGGCGAGCATCAGCGTTCCGGAAGCTCGTCTGGTCGTGATCAAGCCGTACGAGTCGAATCAGCTGGGGCCGATCGAAACTGCGATCCGCAACTCGGACCTCGGGGTGAACCCCACGAACGACGGCAACCTGATTCGTATCGGTGTGCCGCAGTTGACCGAGGAACGACGCCGCGAATTCGTCAAGCAGGCGAAGGGCAAGGGCGAGGACGCGAAGGTCTCCATTCGCAACGTTCGCCGCAAGACGATGGAAGAGCTCAAGCGGATCCAGAAGGACGGTGAAGCGGGCGAAGACGACGTCGTGCGCGCGGAAAACGAGCTCGACAAAACGACCGCCAAGTACACCGCGTCGGTGGACGAACTCGTCAAGCGCAAAGAGGGCGAGTTGATGGAGGTCTGACCTCCGAGAGGAATGGCTTTCACGACGGCAGACGATGAATCGCGAGGAGTTGACGACAGTGGTGGGACCGGATCGGCAGGAGGGCAGCGGTACGCCCGCTGCCTCGTCCGGGGTCGCTGCCGCGAAGTCCGCCGGGAAAGCCGGCCGTAATCTGCCTGCCGCGATCGGCGTCGGCGGCAGTTTGGGTATCGGGTTGATTCTCGTGCTCGTGTTCGTCCCGCTGGTGTGGATCGGGGTCGTCGCGGTTGCGTTGGCCGTCGCGACGTACGAGGTATCCAAGCGGCTCCGTGAGGGCGGTGTGCTGGTTCCGCGCATCCCGCTGATTCTCGGCGGTCAGGCCATGATCTGGCTGGGCTGGCCGTTCGGTGCCGTCGGAGTACTCAGTGCCGCGGTGGGCACCGTTGTGGTCTGCATGGTGTGGCTGTTACTCCGTCAGGGGTTCGGCACCGCACCGAAGAATTACCTCGAAGAACTCTCGGTCACCGTTCTGGTGGCCTGTTGGTTACCGCTCCTGGCCTCGTTCGCCGTTCTGATGGTTCTGCAGGACAACGGTGCCGGCCGCATCCTGGTGTTCGTCATCGGCGTCGTCTGTTCGGATGTCGGCGGTTACATCGCCGGCGTGTTGTTCGGCAAACACCCGATGGCACCGGCGATCAGCCCGAAGAAGTCCTGGGAGGGGCTCGTCGGGTCGGTCATCTTCTGCGTCATCGGTTGCCTGCTGACGGTGACCCTGATCCTCGAGGCGAACTCGATGATCGGTGTGTTGCTGGGAGTCGTGCTGGTCGTCACGGGCACCCTGGGCGACCTCATAGAATCGCAGGTCAAGCGCGACCTGAGAATCAAGGACATGGGCTCGTTGCTCCCCGGGCACGGCGGCATCATGGACCGACTCGACTCGCTGCTGCCGTCGGCGTTCGTTGCCTGGCTCGTCTTCACCGTCTTGCTCTGAAACGACTCGATCGGACGATGGGCGCAGATCGCGGCGGGGTGATCCCCAGTCCCAACATCTGGCACTGGCCACACTTGTACGAGGCAGAGAACCGTGCTCAAGATGTCGACGGTGCCGTGTTCGAGGCAATCAGGTCGGTCGCGAACTGGGCGTCCAAGGCAGTTGTCGACGTGGGCTGTGGAAGCGGATTTCACCTTCCGATCTTTGCCGCCGACGCCGCCGATGTGCTGGGTGTCGAGCCGCACGAACCGCTTGCGGCAGCGGCGAGATCCCGGGTGGCCGGCCTCTCGAACGTCGACGTGAAGGTCGGTCGAGCAGATTCGCTACCCGTCGCCGATGGGAGCATCGACCTCGTTCATGCCCGCACGGCGTACTTCTTCGGCCCCGGCTGCGGTCCGGGTATTCGCGAGGCGATGCGCGTCCTCCGGCCCGGCGGCGCACTGGTCGTGGTCGACCTCGACGCGACGGCGTCGCCGTACGGTGACTGGATGCGTGCGGATCTTCCGCAGTACGATCCTGTGGCCGTCGAGGCATTCTTCGATGCGCAGGGGTTCGAGCTGCTTCGCGTCGGCACCAGATGGGCGTTTCCCGACCGTCGGACCTTGCGCGAGGTAATGGGAATCGAGTTCTCCCCGCGAGTAGCGCGTATGGCAGCACGGGAGGTCGACGGACTCGCTCTGGATGTGCGCTATCGCATCCACGTTCGGTGCAAACCGGCGGGAGTCGAATTGCGCTGAGGTGGGCCCGCGCACCTCAGCGCCGGGTGATCAGGACGCGCCGGAGATTCCGAAAACCTCGGCGAGTTCGCTGATCTTGAGCGCCTTCGCCAGCCGAGGCAGGTCGCTACCGTCTTTGACGTGGGCACCGTCGGCGCCGAGAGCATCGATCACGTCGCGTGCCCAGGACACGTCCGTGGGTGAGGGTGCCAATTCGCGGTTGACGATGGCCACCTGATCGGTGTGCATGCACAGTTTGCCTGCCATGCCCATCGACAGCGTCAAGGCTGCATCGCGTCCGAGGATGCTGTCGTTCGCGGTCAACGTCGGACCGTCGATGGGTCCGGGCAGTCGTGCCACCCGTGAGGAGACGACCAGGCGCGAGCGGGGGTAGGCCATCGCCAGTGGATCGTCACTCATACCGGTGTCGCGTCGGAAGTCGCCGCTGCCGAAAGCGAGACGGAAGGTCGAATCCGCGCGGGCGATCTCGGTAGCCGCTTCGAGGCCCATGGCCGACTCGACCAACGCCAGAATCGGGGTACCGGGTGCCAGGCGGGCCGCAGTTGCCTCGACCTGGCCACCGCTTTCGGTCTTGGCGAGCATGACGCCGACCAGACCGGGGAGACCGGACAACGCGGCGAGATCGTCGGCCCAGTACGGGGTCGTTGCATCGTTGATGCGCACCCATGCGGAATTGCCCTGGCTCAGCCACTGAACAACAGCCTCGCGTGCGGCGGGCTTCTTGGCCGGAGCGACGGCGTCCTCGATGTCGAGGATGACGGCATCGACTCCCGACGCGACTGCATCGCCGAAGGTGTCGGGCTTGGTTGCGGGCACCAGCAGCCAGGAGCGCGCGCGGTCGGGGGCAACGCCGGATGCCACTGGTGTCTCCATGAAAGTTGTCACGTCATGCTCCTCGAGTGAAGTGGGGCACCCACAGCCTGATCGATTCAGTGAGTCAGCGCCAGCTTCTGTACATAGTGTTCACGAGCCGCGTTACTTCTTTTTCGCAGAGCGCCGTACCTGAAGGATTCGAGCCCCTCCCACCATGGCCATCACCAGTGCGCCCGCGATCGCGGCCAGCAACATGCTGATGCCGAGCGGAAGATCGAGCTGCCACGCGAAGATCTGCACGGTGACCGAGTCGAGGTTCTGCACGATGAACACGAGGAGAACGACCAGAACCACGGCTCCCACCACGAGGCCGGTCCACAGGGCAGCGGTGCGAGTGTGGGCGATGTCGTTCGAGCCGGCGGCCTGCCGCTCGGGAACGAACTCCGGATCGGGCGCCGAGTGACCGTCCGAATCCGGGGTGGTGATCGGAGCGAGGTCGCCCGAGGCCCTGTGTTCGCCGGGGAGGCCCGCGCTCGACTTGTCAAGCGATGTCTCGTGACTGTCTTCAGCTCTGGTGGCCATGTCGATGATCCTTCCGCACGTGGAGGTCGAATGCACGCGCATCCGGCCACGTCGCCAGTACCCGTCGGACAACGGTCGGAAACCGACGCGAATAGGACTGCGAGGCAAACGGGTGGACAATGGAGGCATGAGTGAGGCCGCCGACGCAACGAACACCTCGACCGAGCAGAAGAGACCGAATCTTCCCTTGGTCTTCACTGCGCCGCGCCGGGGCATGCCGTCGCGTCACCTCGCCGACCTGGACAAAGAGGGCCTCCGGGAGGCGGTGAAGGCGCTCGGACTGCCTGCGTTCCGGGCGGATCAGCTGGCGCGCCACTACTACGCGCGGCTCGAAGCCGACACCACCAAGATGACCGACCTCCCGGCCGAGGCTCGCGAGAAGGTCGGTGCCGATCTCTTCCCCACGTTGCTGACGCCGATCAAGCACCTGGCATGTGACGACGGTGACACTCGAAAGACCCTGTGGAAGGCCAACGACGGGACGTTGCTCGAGAGCGTTCTGATGCGATACCCGGATCGGGCCACTCTGTGCATCTCCAGTCAGGCCGGGTGCGGAATGGCCTGTCCTTTCTGTGCGACCGGCCAGGCCGGTCTGACGAGAAACCTGTCGACCGCCGAGATCGTCGACCAGGTCCGTTCGGCTGCGGCCGATCTGCGTGACGGCGTGGTTCACGGCGGCGAAGGCCGACTGTCGAACGTGGTGTTCATGGGGATGGGCGAGCCGCTGGCCAACTACAAACGCGTCGTCGCTGCAGTGCGCAAGATCGTCTCACCGGCACCCGACGGTCTGGGACTCTCCCAACGTTCGGTCACCGTGTCGACGGTCGGTCTGGCTCCGGCCATTCGCAAGTTGGCCGACGAGGGATTGTCCGTCACGTTGGCTGTGTCCTTGCACACGCCCGACGACGAGCTTCGCGACACGTTGGTTCCGGTCAACAACCGGTGGTCGGTGGCGGAGGTTCTCTCCGCCGCTCGGTACTACGCCGATCAGACCGGTCGACGCGTCTCGATCGAGTACGCGATGATCCGGGACGTCAACGATCAGCCTTGGCGAGCGGACATGTTGGGCAAGAAGCTGCACAAGGCGCTCGGATCCCGGGTTCACGTGAACCTGATCCCGCTCAATCCGACTCCGGGCAGCGAGTGGGATGCCAGCCCGAAGCCAGTGGAGCGAGAATTCGTCAGACGAGTGATTGCGCAGGGTGTCTCGTGCACGGTGCGCGACACCCGTGGCCAGGAGATCGCCGCGGCGTGCGGTCAGCTGGCAGCCGAGAACTGACCGGCAGCTAGCGGGGCTTGCGGCGAACGATCACGTCACGCACGACCAGTCCGACCAGACCGACGGCGAATCCGATCAGCCACAGGTCCTCGACCTTGCCGGTGTGGTTGCCGATGATCATGAAGAGCAGGAACGCGGCGACGACGATGGCGGCCACTCGCATCGCACGGTTCGACTCGCCACTCCATCCCCACTCGGCGGACGGCACGTCCGGAACCTCGTGACGGGTATCGACGACCTGGTCGTACGAAGCGGTTTCCAGTTCGTTGTTTGCCACCGGTCGGTCCTCTCGAGTGATGATTCACGTTGACGTGCGCACGAGGCGTCGAGGCTGCCGCGTTGCGACAATATTGGCATACGACCGCCCGTCGTAGCCATCAGGGTTGCGCTCACCCGGCGCGAGTATCTACTTCGGTGAGAGACTGCCTCGGTGACGTCCGAGCGCCTTCCGCACCCGCTGACCCAGTTTCCGCTGAGCTACCCCCGTGACATGGTCGGGTACGGCCGAACACCACCGGATGCCCAGTGGCCGGGAGAGGCGAACATCGCCGTCCAATTCGTCCTCAATTACGAGGAGGGCGCGGAGAACAATGTGCTCGACGGCGACACCAAGTCCGAGACGTTCCTGTCGGAAATGATCGGGGCACAAGCGTTTCCGAACCGTCACATGAGCATGGAGTCCCTGTACGAGTACGGATCCAGGGCAGGTGTGTGGCGAGTACTGCGAGCATTCGAGAAACGAGATCTACCTCTGACGGTGTTCGCCGTCGCGAAAGCCATGGAGCGAAATCCGGAAGTGGTTGCCGCGCTGGCAGAGCTGGGCCACGAGATCGCCTGCCACGGCCTGCGGTGGCTGTCCTATCAGCAGATCGACGAGAACGTCGAGCGCGAGCACATGGCCGAGGCCGTGGCGATCCTGACGGAGCTGACCGGCTCGGCCCCGCTGGGGTGGTACACCGGCCGCGATTCACCGAACACGCGATCACTCGTCGTCGAGCACGGCGGATTCGTGTACGACTCCGATTCCTACGCCGACGACCTGCCGTACTGGGAGAAGGTGTCCACGGGCAATGGGGCGGTCGATCACCTGGTGGTGCCGTACACCCTCGACACCAACGACATGCGATTCGCCTCACCGGGAGGCTTCTCGACCGGGGACGAGTTCTTCGCACATCTTCGGGACGCGTTCGACGTGCTCTATGCCGAAGGCGAGCACGGCAGCCCCAAGATGCTCTCGGTCGGATTGCACTGTCGACTGGTCGGCAGGCCGGCTCGTATCGCGGCCCTCGAACGGTTTCTCGATCACGTGCAATCCCACGAGAAAGTATGGGTCGCCAAGCGAATCGACATCGCCGAGCACTGGCGCGCCGTACACCCGCCCGGCTCCTGACTCAGCGCGGCGAACGGCAGGCCTTCGCCAGCGCAGTCAGATACCGGTCGGTGAACAGAGCCTGGACGCGCCTTCCCACCGGGCCGCCGAGCCTGGTGTACCAGCGGCCGGGGCTCGAGAACGCGGTGATGTGAGCGGTGACGGTTCCGTCCGCGGGGGAGTAGTCGACGTGGAACAGCTCCTCCCCGGACTCGGGATGTCCGTCGAGTGTGCCGTAGGCGAAGCCCTGTCGGTTGGCCTCGTCGATGACGTAGACGACCTTGCACGGGATACGGATCGGACCGAGCGTGAGAACGACCACCGCGTCGGGAACGGCGGAATCTTCGCTCGAATGGATCTTCAGACCGGCACCGCGATGCATGTCCCACCGCATCAGGGCATCTGCTGCGGCCAGGAAGTCGTCGAGCCCCGACCCGACCACTCGCGACCTCTCGACGTAGTGGTAACCCGGCGGGAAGGGTCCCTTCGTCGCCCCCACATCGGTGTAGTTGAACGATGCTGCGCTGTACTTCGAGACGTCCATGCCTTCCACCCTGCCAGCATCGGCGGAGCGCATAGGGGTTTCTCAGGCTCGGTAGGCAACAATGGACCGGTGCCAGACCATAGTGAGCGAACGACCACCTCGGATCGCCCCGAGCCGATTCGCGTGCTGCTGCTGGGGAGTACCGGTTCGATCGGCACCCAAGCGCTCGACGTCATTGCAGCCAACCCGGATCGCTTCGTTGTGGTCGGTCTCGCAGCGGGCGGCGGAAACATCGACCTGCTTCGTCGTCAGATCGCCGAAACCGGTGCCCAGCGTGTCGCAGTCGCCGACTCGGACGCCGCCGCCGCACTCGATTTTCCCGGAACACTCAGTGGGCCAAGCGCAGTCACCGAGCTCGTCGAGACGACTCCGGCTGACGTCGTGCTCAATGCGCTGGTGGGTTCGCTCGGTCTCGAACCAACGCTCGCGGCGCTGAAAACCGGTGCCCGGCTCGCATTGGCCAACAAGGAATCACTGGTGGCGGGCGGCGAGCTCGTACTGGCCGCTGCCGCCCCCGGGCAAATCGTGCCGGTCGACTCGGAGCACTCCGCCTTGGCGCAGTGCCTACGAAGCGGCACCCGCAGCGAGGTGGATCGGTTGATCCTGACTGCGTCGGGTGGACCGTTCCGAGGATGGACCGAGACCGAACTGAAATCGGTCACCCCGAAGCAGGCCGCGGCCCATCCCACCTGGTCGATGGGTCCGATGAACACCTTGAACTCGGCGACCCTGGTGAACAAGGGGCTCGAGTTGATCGAGGCGCATCTGCTCTTCGGAGTGCCCTACGACAAGATCGACGTGACCGTTCACCGGCAATCCATCGTGCATTCCATGGTCACGTTCGTCGATGGCTCCACCATCGCCCAGGCCAGCCCGCCGGACATGAAGCTGCCGATCGGTCTGGCGCTCGGGTGGCCCGATCGGGTGTCCGATGTCGCTCGCGCACTCGACTTCACCTCGGCGTTCTCCTGGGACTTCGAGCCGCTGGACGATCGAGTGTTTCCCGCCGTACAGCTCGCACGCGAGGCCGGCATTCTGGGTGGTTGCACGACTGCGGTGTACAACGCGTCCAACGAGATCGCGGCCGAGGCATTCTTGGCCGGGCACATCGAATTCCCGCAGATCGTGCACACGGTGCGTGCGGTGGTCGACGACGGCAGGGCGGACTGGTCTGCGGTGCCGACTACCGTGGACGATGTTCTCGCGGCGGATTCCTGGGCTCGCGCACATGCGCGTGAGCTCCTGAAGCAGAAGGGCCTCTGACTCACATGGTGTTCGCACTCGGCGTCGTGCTGTTCGCCATCGGCATCGGTGTGTCGATCGCACTGCACGAGGCAGGACACATGTGGACCGCGAAAGCGCTCGGCATGAAGGTCCGTAGGTATTACATCGGTTTCGGTCCCAAGATTTTCTCCTTCCGGCGCGGCGAGACCGAGTACGGCCTCAAGGCGATTCCAGCCGGAGGATTCTGCGACATCGCCGGAATGACGGCGATCGACGAGCTCGCACCCGACGAAGTCGAGCGAGCCATGTATCGCCAGAAGACGTGGAAGCGGATCGTCGTCATGGTCGGCGGCATCGCGATGAACTTCGTGCTCGGCATCGTGCTGGTGTACGCGTTGGTGCTCGGCTGGGGAACCCCGGATCGGGTGACGCCGCCGACCGTCCAGGTCAGCGATGTCGTGTGCATCGCACCCTCGCAAACCGAGGACGGCGAACTCGCGCCGTGCTCGGGAGCGAGCCCGGCTGAGCAAGCGGGGCTCCGTAAGGGCGACGTGGTCACCGCAGTGAACGGCGAGCCGGTGCAGTACTGGTCCGAGGTCGTCGAAACTGTGCAGGCGTCGTCGGGGCCGGTGGATCTGACCGTCGAGCGAGACGGTTCGTCGCTGGACCTGACTATCCCGGTGACCGAGGTTCAGCGCTACGTCACCGATCCGGACACCGGAGCCAAGGAGTCCACGACCGTAGGCGCGGTCGGCGTCAGCGGTTCCACGATCGCGCCGCCGAATGTTCGGTACAACCCGATCGAGGCGGTACCCGAGACGTTCGTCTTCACCGGCGACATCTTCGTCCAGACCGGCAAAGCGCTCGTGCAGCTTCCCACCAAGGTGCAGGCGCTGTGGGAGTCGATCTTCGGTGGCGAACGTGGCCTCGACACCCCGATGAGCGTCGTGGGTGCGAGCGTGATCGGAGGTCAGGCCGCCGAGAACGACAACTGGGCAACCTTCGTGGGACTGCTCGCCTCGTTGAACTTCTTCCTCGGAGCGTTCAACATCGTTCCGTTGTTGCCGCTCGACGGTGGACACATCGCCGTGACCATCTACGAGCGCATCCGCAACATCTTCCGCAACCGCCGCGGCCTACCCGACGGCGCTCCGGTGGACTACATGAAACTCATGCCGGTCACCTACGTGGTCATCGTCGTTTTCATCGGGTTCTCCTTGTTGACGCTCACGGCGGACATCGTCAACCCCATTCAGATCTATCAGTAGACTCGTCAGTCGTAGCTAGGAAAGAAGGCCACTGTGACCGTGTCAGTCGGATTGGGAATGCCGGCACCGCCGGTGCCCGTGCTCGCGCCACGTCGAAAGACCAGGCAGCTCCAGGTCGGCACGGTGGGAGTGGGTAGTGATAGCCCCATCTCGGTGCAGTCCATGTGCACCACCAAGACTCACGACATCAACGCCACGCTGCAGCAGATCGCCGAGCTGACGGCGTCGGGCTGCGACATCGTGCGTGTGGCGTGCCCCACACAGGATGACGCCGATGCGCTGTCGATCATCGCCAAGAAGAGCCAGATCCCGGTGATCGCCGACATCCACTTTCAGCCCAAGTACATCTTCGCCGCTATCGATGCGGGCTGCGCCGCGGTCCGCGTCAATCCCGGCAACATCAAGGAATTCGACGGTCGCGTCAAGGAAGTCGCCAAGGCCGCAGGCGATGCGAACATCCCGATCCGCATCGGTGTGAACGCTGGATCCCTCGATCCCCGCCTGATGAAGAAGTACGGCAAGGCCACTCCCGAGGCACTCGTCGAGTCGGCGCTGTGGGAGGCCGGACTGTTCGAAGAACACGGATTCGGCGATATCAAGATCTCCGTCAAGCACAACGACCCTGTCGTGATGGTCGCCGCGTACGAGCAGCTCGCCGCGCAGTGCGACTACCCGCTGCACCTCGGCGTCACCGAGGCCGGGCCCGCGTTCCAGGGGACCATCAAGTCCGCAGTCGCCTTCGGTGCGTTGCTGTCCAAGGGGATCGGCGACACCATTCGCGTCTCCTTGTCGGCACCGCCTGCGGAGGAGATCAAGGTGGGCAACCAGATTCTGCAGTCCTTCAATCTCCGCCCCCGCAAGCTCGAGATCGTCTCGTGCCCGTCCTGTGGGCGTGCGCAGGTCGACGTCTACACCCTCGCCGACGAGGTCACTGCGGGCCTCGAAGGCATGGAGATCCCGCTGCGCGTTGCCGTGATGGGCTGCGTCGTCAACGGACCGGGCGAGGCGCGTGACGCTGATCTGGGCGTGGCATCGGGCAACGGCAAGGGCCAGATCTTCGTCAAGGGCAAGGTCATCAAGACCGTGCCCGAGGCGCAGATAGTGGAGACCTTGATCGAGGAAGCAATGCGCATCGCCGAGGAATTCGAGAAGGACGAGTCTGCAGACGGTGGCGCTCCGGTGGTGACCGTCAGCTGAGCAGGACGAACCCGGTCGTCATCCGGTTTGTCGCACTGCCACCGGGGGAACACGTTCTCTGGAATGATTCGGTGCACGCTCGGTCGATGTGTACGCGGTAGGTGGGTCAGGAGGTCGGTAGGTGCTCAAGCTCCTCGGTGCGAAGCCTCTCGGTAATCGAGACACCGCACACGTGCTGCGCGTGCTCGACGCCGACCCGGTCGCGACCTGCATGGTTGCCGCCCGGGTGCAAGAATCCGGACTGGATCCCAGGTCGTTTCACGGTGAGATGTGGAGTAGGGGCGGCCCGGACGAATCGTTGTGCTTCTACGGAGCGAACCTCGTTCCACTGCTCGGATCGGGCGACGACCTCCGGTCGTTCGCAGACCGTGCGTGCCGCGGCCCCCGATTGTGTTCCTCGCTGGTCGGGCGGGCCGAACTGACGCTGCCGCTGTGGGAGATGCTCGAGACCGACTGGGGCCCCGCCCGGGAGGTCCGCGGTGAGCAACCACTGCTGGCCACGTCGGTGCGTTCGTCTTTGCCACCCGATCCTCAGGTCCGTCTCGTTCGACCCGACGAGCTCGACGTGTATCTCACTGCGGCCGTCGCCATGTTCATCGAGGAAGTCGGAGTCGACCCCCGGCAGAACGACGGCGGCCGTGGATACAGACGCCGGATCTCGAGTCTCATTGCGGCGCAGCGTGCCTGGGCTCGATTCGAGGACGGCCGAGTGGTGTTCAAGGCCGAGATCGGATCGCAGTCGGCGACGGTGGGCCAGATCCAGGGCGTGTGGGTTCACCCCGACCGGCGTGGACACGGTCTCGGTGCGTCCGGTACCGCCGCAGTGGTCGACTCGGTCGTTCGTCAGGGCCGCACCGCCAGCCTGTACGTCAACAGCTTCAACTACGTCGCCCGGCGGGCGTACGCGAAAATCGGGCTGACTCAGGTGGCAACCTTCACCACGGTATTGCTCGATTAGCTTGTCGCGAACCGCGTTTCGTTGCCATCGGTCAGGGGTGCGCCCTATTACGATGGGGCGCAATGAGATCACGTGGTGCAACCGAGATGCGGTATCGAGTCGGCGTGGTGCTGGCGATCGGAGCCGTGGTTGCTGCTTCGCTCACCGGGTGTACCCCCAAGCCTGACGGCCCGGAGCCCGCGGCCCAGGCATTTCTCGCCGCCTTCGAGTCCAATGACATCGCCGCTGCCGCTGCGGACACCGACAAGCCCGATGCCGCCGCCACCGCACTGACCGAGGCGTGGACCAATCTGCAGGCCGAGTCCCTGGACGCGCAGACGACGTCGGTGCAGGTCGACGGAGATACCGCCACAGTCGGTTACACGTACACGTGGCAGCTGCCGAAGGACCGGGTGTGGACCTACGACGGTCAGCTGAACATGGGGCGCAGCGAGGGCGACTGGGTGGTGCGCTGGACGGCGTCGGACATCCATCCCAAGCTCGGTGACACCCAAACCATGTCGCTGCGCTCGACGGCGGCCCCGAGGGCCCGCGTCAACGAGCGTTCCGGAACCGACGTTCTGGTGCCCGGCGTCGTGCATCGAATCAAGTTCGACGCAGCGAATGCGAACAACGTGGTGGCATCGGCGACTGCGTTGTCGACGCTGCTGACTCCGTTCGACGCGTCGATCACGGCTCAGTCCATCGTGGAGTCGGCCACCTCGGTCGACGGCGACTATCCGGTGGCACTGCTGCGTGAGAGCGACTTTCAGCCCATCTCGGCAGCGCTCACCGAGATTCCCGGTGTCACGGCATCCGACGAGTCGGATCTGGTGTCCACCGACCCCACGTTCGCGCCGGATCTGGTGGGTCAGGTCAAGAAGGCCGTCATCGACGAGGTCGACGGTCAGGCGGGCTGGAGCGTGGTGACCAGCAACCGCAACGGCGTCGACGTCGACGTTCTGACCGATACTCCGCCGCAGCCCGCTCCATCCTTCTCGATCAGCCTCGATCGCAATATCCAGGTCGCGGCGCAGCGAGCAGTGAACGCGCGCACCGAGCAGGCGATGACGGTGGTCATTCAACCGTCGACGGGTGCGATCCTGGCGGTAGCGCAGAACCCGGCTGCCGACCGGGACGGACCGGTGGCGTCCGCCGGTCTCTACCCGCCCGGATCGACGTTCAAGATCATCACCGCCGGCGCTGCCATTTCGAGCGGACTGGCGACCCCGGGCAGCACCGTTCCGTGTCCGGGTCGCATCGAGATCGGCGAGCGCAGTGTGCCCAACTACAACGAGTTCTCGCTCGGCGACGTCACGATGAGTACCGCGTTCACTCGATCGTGCAACACCTCGTTCGCGAAACTGGCCAGCGAGATGTCGCCCGACGCGTTGACCGTCGCGGCATCTCAGTTCGGCGTCGGCCCGGATTACGACGTCGTCGGGCTGCCGACCGACTCGGGTTCGGTGCCCCCGGCGGACGAGCTCGTCCAACGCACCGAGGACGGCTTCGGGCAGGGCAAGGTGGTCGTCTCCACCTTCGGCATGGCCTTGGCCGCGGCGACGGTGGCCCACGGTTCGACTCCGGTGCCGAACCTGTTGGTGGGACGCGACACGGTGATCACCGGTGATCACCCGCCGATCGAACCGGCGATGGTCGACGGACTACGCGGGATGATGCGATCGGTGGTCACCAGCGGGACGGCCGAGCGCATCGCAGACCAGGGTGAGGTCTACGGAAAGACCGGTGAGGCCGAGGTCGAGGGCGGCTCGCACTCGTGGTTCGTCGGCTATCGAGGCGACATCGCGTTTGCCACGCTCGTGGTGCGTGGGGGCAGCTCGGACAACGCTGTTGCGGTGACCCGGGAAATGTTCGAGCAGCTGCCACCGGGGTACTGAGCGAACAACCGGTGTGGCAGATCAGGCCGTCACGATGCCCAGCCGACGGCACGCCACCACGGCTTCGTATCGGGTATGCGACTCGGTTTTTCGCATCACGCTCCGCAGGTACGACTTGACCGTTTCGGCACCGATCGACAGGCGCTGTGCAACCTCGATGTTGGTGCAGCCCAACGCAACCTGTGAGATCACGTCGATTTCGCGTGGTGTCAACAGGGGTGGAGACTGCGGTACGGTGCCGTCCGGCTGTATCTCTGTGGACGACACTCCCTGGCCGAGGGTCGCTGCCATGCGAGCAGTGACCAGATCGAGTCTGCGCCGGATCTTCTCGTCACCCACGGACCGAGCGAGATCGGCCAGCTCCTCGTGAACGCTGCGCAGTTCGGCGGCCCGCGACAGGTCCGAATCGACAATCGAACGGGTGGTCGCCAGTAGACGAACCCTGCGGTCGACCTCGTCGCGAACGGCGATCTCCTGCCCGAGGCGTCGCGCGGCTGCCGTCATGATGTCGCCGACGCGATCGCCGAGCGGGCCTCGCTCGCGTACCGCGGCATACATCACTATCCGAGCGACTCCCGCCACCACCACAGGCATCGCGAGGATCGATTTGAGGCCTTCGCCGAGCACCGGTCGATCGAAGTGATGGGTGATCGACATGGACGATCCGTAATCGCTCACGGCTGCCGGTCTGCGCTGCTCCATGACGCGTCCACCGAGGCCCGACCGAGGTGGGATGGCGAGTCCGTCGAGACCACGGGTGCGGGTGCCCTGGAACTCGCTCAGATACAGAGTCTCCGAAGAGACTTCGCCGCCGAACACGACGGGCACATTCGACGTTGCCGCCACCTGGCGTAGTTCGGCGCGCAGGGCGTCGCCGTCACGAGGGCGCAGCAGATTCGAGTGAACCATGGTGCTGCCCTCCTTCGAGTCGGCAATCAGCGTCGGCAGTCGGCATTGAACGTGACCCAGATCATATCCGCTCGAGAGAACGATGATTCGATTGCCCGGGCATCCTGCTCTGGGCGGAGTGTCGGTACGGGGCCGACTACTCTGGGGCACATGTCTGTGACCGCCGAGAGCAAGCCCCGTCAGCCACTCGTACCAGGCGTCGTATCGCCCGTCCTCGCGGTGCCCAAGTCGATCGAGCGGCCCGAGTATGCGTGGAAGTCGACTGTCGCCGAAGGCAGCGAACCGTGGGTGCAGACTCCCGAGGTCATCGAGAAGATGCGGGTGGCATCGAAGATTGCGGCCAGGGCCCTACAGGAAGCGGGCCGGGCGGTGGCACCGGGAGTGACGACCGACGAGCTCGACCGCATCGCTCACGAGTACATGATCGATCACGGCGCATACCCGTCGACGTTGGGCTACAAGGGTTTTCCGAAGTCGTGCTGCACCTCGCTCAACGAGGTCATCTGTCACGGCATCCCCGACTCGACGGTGATCGAGGACGGCGACATCGTCAACATCGACGTCACCGCGTACATCGACGGAGTACACGGCGATACCAACGCAACGTTTCTGGCCGGCAACGTCTCCGAGGAGGCACGCCTGCTCGTCGAGCGCACCCACGAGGCCACCATGCGGGCCATCAAGGCAGTCAAGCCGGGTCGCGCACTGAATGTGGTGGGCCGCGTCATCGAGTCGTATGCGCACCGGTTCGGGTACGGAGTGGTCGAGGATTTCACCGGACACGGCATCGGTACCACCTTCCACAACGGTCTCGTCGTTCTGCACTACGACCAGCCGTCGGTGGACACCGTCATCGAGCCGGGAATGACCTTCACGATCGAACCGATGATCAATCTGGGCACGATCAACGCCGAGATGTGGGACGACGGCTGGACGGTGGTCACACACGACAAGAAGTGGACCGCGCAGTTCGAGCACACCCTTGTGGTCACCGAGACGGGCAGCGAGATTCTGACCCTGCCGTGAGCGGAGCCCGCGGAGTGAACAGAAAACCAATGCCGTGAGCGGAGCCTGCGGAGTGAACAGAAAAAAACGAATGCCGTGAGTCTGAAAGGTGCCCTGCTGGTTGCGGGGACGACGTCGGATGCTGGTAAGAGCGTGTTGGTTGCCGGTCTGTGTCGCATGTTGGCGAGACGGGGCGTGCGAGTGGCTCCGTTCAAGGCGCAGAACATGTCCAACAATTCGGTGGTCACGCTCGACGGCGGTGAGATCGGTCGGGCGCAGGCGATGCAGGCGGCGGCCTGCGGCCTCGAGCCGAGTGTCCGCTTCAATCCGGTGTTGCTCAAACCAGGAAGCGACCGGACCTCGCAGTTGGTGGTGCGCGGGCGCGCCGTGGCGCAAGTGAGTGCGAGCAACTACATCGAGCATCGGACAGCGCTGCGAACCGTGGTGGCCGACGAGCTGGCCTCTCTGCGTGCAGAATTCGATGTGGTGATCTGCGAGGGAGCGGGTTCGCCCGCCGAGATCAATCTGCGTGCAACCGATTTGGCCAATATGGGACTGGCGACGGCGACTGCTCTGCCGGTGATCGTGGTGGGCGACATCGACCGCGGGGGAGTGCTCGCCCACCTGTTCGGCACTGTTGCCGTGCTGTCTCCGGAAGATCAGGCGCTCGTCGCGGGATTCGTGATCAACAAGTTTCGAGGCGATCCGGCGCTGTTGGCACCGGGTCTCGATCAGTTGCGTGCACTGACCGGGCGGCCGACGTATGGAGTCGTCCCGTTCGCGGACGGATTGTGGATGGATGCGGAGGATTCCCTCGGTACGGTTGCCGACGCTCCGGTGGGCAGGCCGCGTCCTCCCGTCGGGTCCCAGTGGCTACGGGTGGCGGCGGTGCGGTTGCCGAGAATCTCCAATACGACCGATGTCGAGGCGCTGGCGTGCGAGCCCGGAGTGTCGGTGCACTGGGTCACCGAGCCCTCTCGGCTCGACGATGTGGATCTGGTGGTCGTCCCCGGCAGCAAGTCCACGGTGTCGGATCTGGAGTGGTTGCGGCGCAGCGGTCTTGCTCGTGCCATTTCCGAGCGCGCCGCCGCGGGTCGGCCGGTTCTGGGTATCTGCGGCGGATACCAGATGCTCGGTCGAACCATCTCGGACGCGGTGGAGTCGGGTGTCGGTGTCGTCGAGGGGCTGGGTCTGCTCGATCTCGATATCGAGTTCGCAGCCGACAAGGTACTCGCGCAGGTGACGGGTCGGGCACAGCGGTTCGGCGCACATTCTCTGTCCGGGTACGAGATTCATCACGGACGAGTTGTTCGTAGCGGGGACGATGCACTGCTGACCGCAGCGTCGGGTGTTCGCGAGGGCAGTGTGCGTGGCAGCGTCGTAGGAACTCACTGGCACGGCCTTCTCGAGTCCGACGATTTCAGACGATCCTTCCTTGCCTGGGTAGCGGCGAAGTCGGGTCGCGAGGGATTTCTGGTGGCCCCTGCTACGTCGGTCGCGGCACTGCGGGAGCAGCAGTTGGACCTGCTGGCCGATCTGGTGGAAGACAACCTCGACGTCGACGCCGTACTCGATCTCATCGAGCACGGCGTCGATCCTGCGTTGAAAAAGATTGTCACGCAGTTGCTTTGAGAAGTCCGACCCAGCTGGCTGCGGACAGCACCGCGGTGATGATCAAGGGGATGATCACGAGCAGCAGGATGCGTGGGGTGTCGGTGAAGAAGCTTCCGACGTTGGGCCACCAGTTCTGCCAGGTCACGAGTACCGAGCCGCCGCCGAAGAGCACGAGCGCACCGAGTCCGAGGGTGAACAGGCCATTGGTGCGGTAGCGCCGGTAGACGACGCCGATGAATGCGCCGATCCCGCCGATCAACAGCAATCCGGTCACCAGAGTTGCCCACTGTAGAACTTCGTTGTCGGTCGCATAGCGGGCGAGGCCGAACATGCGAAGCTTCTTCCCGAAGCCTCCCGTCGCGGCCTCGACTACCGACAACAGGTACACGATGGTGCCGATCGCGACCGATTGTGTGATACCCACGAGGGCTGTGGCACTGAGGAATTCGCGCCGTGTGACACTCAGGCCGAGCGCGTACGGAAAGCATTGTGTGATAGCGGTGATATAGAACGCGATCCCGAATCCGTACACGGAGAACACTCCACCGGTGAAGGTGAACTCGGATTCGTTCACGGGAACCACGAGGAAGATGCCGTACGTGATCACGAAAACGACCGCGAGAATTCCCAGTGGCCACGCGAATGTGGTTGCCCAGGAGGTGTTGTGGATTCGAGCGACGTTCAGTATTCGTTTCATGACGCTGCCTCCTCGCTTGCGACATTGGTGCGTTCGATGATCAACTGCTGCAATGGAATTGCTTCGATAGTGAGCCCCGCTGCGGCACCGTCCGATTTTTGTCTGTCGGTGAGTCGGCCGTCGATCGTCGCCCGCGCGCTGGCTCCGAGGCTGGTTCGGTGCAGAGTTCTGTGTCCCGAGATGAACGAGTCGACCGCCTTGGCGGGACCGGTGATCTCGAATGCGCCCTCGCGCAGCGCATCCGAGTCGGCGTCGAGCACGATTCTGCCCTTGTCGATGAGGATCACGTGTTCGATCAGATCACTGACCTCGTCGATCAAATGGGTGGACAGGATCACTGTCCTGGGATTCTCGGCGTAGTCGGCCAGCAATCTGTCGTAGAACATGTGACGCGAGACCGCGTCCAGTCCCAAGTAGGGCTCGTCGAAAAAGGTCAGTGGTGCACGCGATGCGAGTCCGATGACGATTCCGAGAGCCGACGTCATTCCTCGCGAGAGCTTCTTGATCTTGCGGCCCACGGGCAGGTCGAAGTCCCGCAGTAATTCGGCCGCGAAGTCGTCGTCCCAGTGCGGAAGAATGTGGGATGCCTGCGAGATGGCGTTCTTCACCTTCAGATCGTCCGGATACTTCTGGCTTTCCTTGACGAAGCACACGTGACTCAGGGCATGTGGGTTCTCCCACGGCCGCTGTCCGAGTACCGACACTTCGCCGGCGCTCTGGCGCATCTGCGCGGTCATCATCTGCATGACGGTGGTCTTGCCCGCGCCGTTGCGGCCGAGAAAGCCGTAGATCTTGTTCCGTTCGATCTCGAAACTGACATCGTCGACAGCGGTGAACGTGCCGAACTTCTTGGTCAGGTGAGTGGCCGACGCGGCGATGGTGCCGGGTTCGCCGATCGAGCCGAGAGTGTGGACGCTCATCGTGCTGCCTCCCAGTTGTCGAGCATGGTCTTGAGTTCGTCGACGGTCATGCCGAGCTTGCGTGCCTCGGTGACCAACGGATCGATGTACTGACGGGCGAAGAGGTCGCGGCGACGGAACCGGAGAGCGTCGCGAGCCCCTGTGGTGACGAACATGCCGATTCCTCGCTTCTTGTAGACGACGCCGTCGGCGACGAGTTTGGCGAGCCCCTTGCCCGCGGTTGCCGGATTGATTCGATGGAACGCGGCGAGCTCGTTCGTCGAAGGGACCTGCTCTTCCTCGGCCAACGATCCGTCGATGATGGAGTTCTCGACGAGCTCGGCGATCTGCAAGAAGATCGGCCTGCCCTCGTCCATCAGAACTGCCGCCGATGCGTGGAGGTTGCTTGCCTCACTGGTTCATTACTCATGTAACTAACCATAGAACCGATGCGGAGCATGCGCAAGAGGCAGTACCGTCGTCGTCATGGAGTTCACGCATGTGAGTGCAGCGGGCGGGCAATGTTCGGTGCGAGTGGCGGGCCCCGACAGCAGACACGCCGTCCTGTTGCTGCCCGACGCAGGTGATCCGGTGGATGTGTACGACGCAGTCAGTGAACGGCTGCACAACTCGGATCTGAAAACCGTTGCGCTGGAAAGCATCGACGGCGTGAGCGACGAGGCCATCCTGGCTGTTCTCGACGAGCTGAAGCTCTCGTGGGTGCACCTCGTCGGCAGCGGCGCGGGCGCAGAACCTGCGTGGACGCTGGCCGCGAAAACCTTCGGACGGTTCGCCAGCCTGATCGCGGTGAACCGTTGCCACCCCGCAATCGCGGACGAGCAGGGCACCGTCCGCGCGGCGGATTGCCCCCCTGTCGAGCTACCGACGACATTGGTCGTCGGGTCCTCGTTGGGTCGCGCATCCGCCGACGCGAGTGGCCGGTTCGTCTACTCGGATTTCCGAGTGGTTCAGCTCGACGGGGCCCGAAACATCCCCGTCGACGCATCGGCCGAGCTGGCCACCGAGATCGTGCTCCGCACCAGTCCCTGGTAGACGGTCGAAATTACAGTTCGAGACCGAGCAGAGCGTTCTCGACCACCTCGGGCAGTCCTGGATGAATCCAGTACTGGCCCCGAGCCATGTCCTGGGCAGACAACCCGAAGCTCATGGCCTGGATGAGTGGCTGAATCACCGTGGGTGCCTGTGCGCCGATGATGTGAGCTCCGAGGATCTTGCCGGTCCCCTTTTCGGCAATGATCTTGCACAGACCTTCGCTGTCCTCCATCGCCCAGCCGTAGGCGACGTCGCCGTAGTTCTGCACTTTGACCGTGATGTCCAACCCCGCGTCGCGGGCTTGTTCCTCGGTCATGCCCACCTCGGCGATCTGTGGATCGGTGAACACCGCCGCAGGAACGAACCGATGGTCGTACTCGCGCAGTGTCGAGGTGTCGCCGTGCCACGCGTCCTGCAGCAGGTTGTACTGCACGGCCCGAGCTTCCTGGTTGGCCACGTGCTTGAGCTGGTAAGGGGACGAGACGTCGCCGAGTGCGAACACTCCCTCGGCCGTGGTGCGGCCGAATTCGTCCACCACGATGCGGCCCTCGTCATCGAGCTCGATGCCTGCCGTGCCCAGATCGAGTCTGTCTCCGTTCGGTTCCCGGCCCACGGCGACGAGAAACGCGTCGCCCAGGACCTTGGTGCCGTCGGCCAGTTCGACGCCGTGCAGCGTCCCCTCGGTCACAGCACGGGTCTCGCCGGCGTCGAGATGGACGTCCCACTTGGCGCGCGCCAGTTCGGTGAAGCGCTTGGAGATATCGGCGTCGAGCGCGCGCAGGAGCCCGTCCTTCCTGGCGACGATCGAGACCTTGGACCCGAGGGCCGAGAACACGTGCGCGAATTCTGCTGCGATGTAACCGGATCCGAGAATCACCAGATGCTCGGGAAGCTCCGGCAGTCGCATCACGTCACTGTTGGTGTGATAGGAGACACCCGAATCGGCAATGGCCTGTGGCACCGTCGGACGTGACCCGGCCGCAATGACAACCTGGTCGGCGGTGATGACGGTGCCGGTGCCGGTGTCGATCGTGCGGGGGCCGACGAACGTCGCGTGTCCCTCGAACAACGTGACGTTGGGGCTGCCCTCGGCGCGGTATCGCTTACCGCCCTCGGAGATGGGGTCGATCCGTCCGAAGACGCGGTCGACGATGTCCCGCCAGCGCACCGTGTCGACGTGGGCATCGACTCCGTACTTCGCCGAGTCTCGCACCGTCCGAGCGACTTCGGCTGCATAGACGAACATCTTGGTGGGGATGCACCCGACGTTGAGGCACGTGCCACCGAACGTGGAATTCTCCTCGAGCAGAGCGATCTTCTTGTCGTCGAAGCGTGAATCGGCGATCGAGTTTCCCGATCCGGAGCCGATGATCGCGATGTCGAAATGCTCGGTCATGAAATGTGCCCGCTCTCGCTGTGGTCCTTGCCCGACGCATGGTCGGTGCTCTCTCCTCGGTGCAACCACTCGAGCCATTCGTCCATTTCCTCGAATGCCCGTACCCGTGGGCCCTCGGTGGACAGAAACACGTCGTGGCGGGCTCCCTCGATGGGCACGATCGTCGTACGGTCGCCCAGGCAACCGGCCCACCGCGCGATCTGTCGAACGTCCAGAACGGCATCCGCGGCGTCGACGGCCGAGCTGTAACGGCGGGAGAAGTGCGTCACCTTCGACCGAAGAATCAGCGAGGGAATGCCGATGTCGAGGCCCCGGTGCAGCTCGGCGTGTCCGTGGCGGACAGCGCGAATCCACCCGAAGGTGATGGGAAAGCCCGCGAGCGGTTTCCAGTCGAGGTCGTAGTCCCATTCGCCGTTCTCCGACGCAGCGAGCGACAGCCCGTATGTGTCGAGCCCGCTACCGGGGACCTGCGTCTTGGATCGGAATCGGCCGATCACATCGATCGCTGCGGTGCCGACACTGCGAATGGCGGGTGGGCCCTGCAGGTCGAACCACGGGCTGTTGAGAACGACTCCTGCCAAGCCCGATCCGGCCGACCCGCCTTCCTGACGGTTGAGGCGGTTCAGCCACAGGGGGAGAACGAGGCCGCCCGTGGAGTGCGCCATCAGCAGCACCGAGGCGTCCGCGCGCTCGGCTCGTACCAGGCTCAGTGCTTCGTTCAACTCGGCGTCGTACATCGCCAGATCGGTCACGAAATGCGCAGTCTGGCCCTCGCGGCGCGAACGCCCGCACTTACGCAGGTCGAGGGCGTAGAACGCGTATCCCTTCGCCGCGAAGTGCTCGGCGATGTGTCGCTGGAAGAAGTAGTCGGTGAAACCGTGAACGTAGATCACCGCACGCTCGAAGTTCGAGGCACCGGACGGTTGATACCGCACCAGAGTGGCCTCGACCTGCCCCTCTCCGTCCGGATCGTCACCGAGTGGAATGGTCGTCTGTTCGTAGCCGTCGCCGAGGACGTCGGGCACCCAGGTAGTCACAGATCACAACTGTAGTGGGCGCCGTGAGCGGCGTCCGAGGAGCACAATCGAGAGCAGGTTGACGTGGTGTCCGATGGGGTAGGCCCAGCTAGTAACCTGACCGCATCGGGTGAATAGCCCTCTACAGCAGAGTTCTCCGGTCGAGACCTCCACAGACAAGGAAGTCGATTCTCCAGTGTCCAAAGAAGAGCAGGGTAAGCGGATCAAGACCGACGTCGTTCTGGTCGGTGCCGGAATCATGAGCGCCACCCTCGGTGCGCTGCTCCGTCAGCTCGAGCCGAACTGGTCGATCGACGTCTACGAGCGCCTCGATGCTGCCGCGGCCGAGAGCAGCGACGCGTGGAACAACGCGGGTACCGGCCACTCGGCACTGTGCGAGTTGAACTACACGCCGCAGAACAAGGACGGCAGCGTCGACATCGCCAAGGCGCTCAACGTCAACGAGCAGTTTCAGGTCTCGCGTCAGTTCTGGGCCCACGGTATCGAGACCGGCGTGCTCTCCGACGCCAAGAACTTCATCAACCCCATTCCGCACGTGAGCTTCGTGCACGGAGCAGACAACGCGAAGTACCTGCGCGCGCGGTACGAGGCGCTCGTCGGCAACCCGCTGTTCGCCGGAATGGAGTTCATCGATTCCAAGGACGAGTTCTCGGCGCGACTGCCGTTGATGGCGAAGGGCCGCGACTTCTCCGATCCGGTAGCGCTGAACTGGAGCCAGGAGGGCACCGACGTCGACTTCGGCGCACTTACCAAGCAGCTGCTCAACTACCTCTCGTCCGCGGGCGGCACCGTGCACTTCGGCCACGATGTGCGCAACATCACCAAGCAGTCCGACGGCACGTGGGACGTCAAGGTCGCAAACCAGCGGACCGGAGCCAAGAAGACCGTCAACGCCAAGTTCGTGTTCGTCGGCGCAGGCGGCGGAGCACTGCACCTGCTGCAGAAGTCCGGCATCGCGGAGATCAAGGGATTCGGCGGCTTCCCGGTCAGCGGCGAGTGGCTGCGGTGCACCAACCCCGAACTGATCGAGCAGCATTCGGCCAAGGTGTACGGCAAGGCCTCGGTGGGCGCGCCTCCCATGTCCGTGCCGCACCTCGACACTCGGGTGATCAACGGTGAGCAGGGTCTGCTGTTCGGCCCGTACGCCGGCTGGTCGCCCAAGTTCCTCAAGCAGGGCAAGATCACCGACCTGCCCGGCTCGGTCAAGCCCGGCAACCTGATGTCGATGCTCGGCGTCGGTGTGACCGAACTCGGGCTCGTCAAGTACCTCGTCAGCGAGCTGGCGCAGTCGCAGGCGGATCGGGTGGAGACTCTGCGAGAGTTCGCCCCCTCGGTCATCGGTAAGGACTGGGAGCTCGTCACCGCAGGTCAGCGAGTGCAGGTCATCCGCAAGAAGGGCCGCGGCGGTGTGCTCGAGTTCGGCACCGCTGTGGTCAACGCTGCGGACGGCACGATTGCCGGATTGCTCGGTGCCTCGCCCGGTGCGTCCACCGCCGTCCCGGCCATGCTGGACGTGCTCCAGCGGTGCTTCGGCGACAAGTACGACGCGTGGCAGCCCAAGCTCAAGGAAATGGTCCCGTCGCTGGGGGTCAAGCTGGCCCAGAACAGCTCGTTGTTCGACGAGGTCTGGGCTTGGACCTCGAAGACACTGGAGCTGGAAAACTCGCGTGAGCTCGCACAGCCCACGGGTGTGTGATAGCAAAAGGTATGAATACGCAAGCAGCAGCTCTCAAACGATCATGGGCACTAGACCTGTCCAACAACACGTTGTACGACCTGTTGAAGCTGCGTGTCGAGGTGTTCGTGGTCGAGCAGGCATGTGCTTATCCGGAGTTGGACGGGCGTGACCTGCTGACCGAGACGCGACACTTCTGGCTCGAACGGGACGGCGAGGTGGTGTGCACCCTCCGTCTGCTCGAGGAGCACGACGACGGGGAGAAGGCGTTCCGCATCGGTCGCCTCTGCACCCAGCGCTCGGCCCGAGGGCAGGGCCACACCACGCGGATCCTGCGGGCCGCGCTGGCCGAGGTCGGCTCCGCGCCGTGCCGCATCAATGCTCAGAGCTACCTCGTCGACATGTATGCCAAGCACGGCTTCCTGCCCGACGGTGAGGAAGTTCTCGAGGACGGTATTCCGCACACCCCGATGCGTCGGGGCGGCGGCACCGCCTGGAGCGAGGCCTGACCTTCCGCAGTACTCGACAATTGGTGAGGTCGTTCCGCAGGCTCCACTCCCGGAACGAATGCCACACACGGACATACCGTGTGTGGCATTCGTTCGTTCGGCGGTAGTGTTCCGTTCGAAGTCGGTTGCGGAGAAGTCCTGTACGAATCAGGCGCGGTCCCGCCACTGTGTTCAGGAGTTTCTTCGCATAAGCAGATTCTCCTGTCAGCCAGATCGCCGCCCGGCTTCGCGTTTTTCTACCGAACGCCCGGCGCGGAACTCCGGGCACGAAGGGACATAGCTGTGCAGCAAGGTGGAAGTGTTCCCGAACCGGGATATCCGTTCAGTGCGATCGTCGGTCAGGACCAACTGCGCCTGTCGTTGATTCTGTGCGCCGTGCATCCCGGCATCGGCGGTGTGCTGGTCCGCGGCGAGAAGGGCACCGCCAAATCGACGGTGGTGCGTGCGCTCGCGACGCTGCTGCCGGCAGTGGACGACGAGGACGGATCCCGACCGGCAAAGCTCGTCGAGCTTCCGGTGGGAGCCACCGAGGATCGAGTGGTCGGGTCCATCGACCTCGAGAAGGTGCTGCGTGACGGCGAACGCGCCTTCCAGCCCGGCCTGCTCGCAGCTGCGCACCGCGGAGTTCTCTACGTCGACGAAGTGAATCTGCTGCACGATCATCTGGTCGACGTACTGCTCGACGCGGCCGCAATGGGCCGCGTACACGTCGAGCGCGACGGTGTATCACATTCGCACCCAGCACAATTCGTCTTGGTCGGCACGATGAACCCCGAGGAGGGTGAGCTGCGACCGCAGCTGCTCGACCGGTTCGGTCTCGCAGTGGACGTGACGGCCTCGCGCGATGTGGATGTTCGGATGAACGTCGTCCGCCGCCGGATGAACTACGAGCGCGATCCGCACGCGTTCGCCGCCCAATTTCGCGACGACGACATCGCGGTGGCCGAGCAGATTCTGGCCGCCCGGAAGATCCTCGACGATGTGGAGTTGAGCGACAAGGAACTTCGGCGCATCGCCGCGTTGTGCGCGTCGTTCGACGTCGACGGCATGCGCGCCGATCTGGTGCTGGCACGCACTGCGTCCGCCCACGCCGCGTGGCGGGGCGCGAGCGAGGTGGCAGAGGAAGACGTGCGGGTCGCTGCGGAACTGGCGCTACCGCATCGGCGTCGACGCGACCCGTTCGACGAGCCGGGCATCGACGACAAGCAGTTGGACGACGCCATGCGCGACGCCGCGGAACAGGCAGAGCAGCAACCGGATCCAGATCCCGACCCGACGCCCGACGGCGACGGGGGAGCGCCGGTGCCGGACGGTGCCGAAGGGACCGAGCGTTCGGAGTCGTCCCCGTCGTCGCCCGACACCGAGACCTCGGGCACCCCTGAGCCACAGCCCTCTGGAACGGGCAAGAACAAGCAGGCAGGAACTCCGGGTGCCCAGTTCAAGGCCCGGCTGCTCGAGGTTCCCGGAGTAGGAGAGGGCGCGCCGGGTCGACGCTCGCGGTCACGCTCCTCGCACGGACGGTCGGTGCGGCCCACTGTCGAGCGAGGCAAAGGCCTGCATCTGATCGGCACGTTGTTCGCCGCCGCCGAGCATCAGGTCGTCCGCGGCCGTACCTCCGGCCGGCTGAAGCTCGAGCCTGCGGATCTTCGGGGCGCGATCAAGGAGGGGCGCGAGGGCAACTTGATCGTCTTCGTCGTCGATGCCTCGGGATCGATGGCTGCACGAGATCGACTCTCGGCGGTGACCGGTGCGGTGCTGTCACTGTTGCGCGATGCGTATCAACGCCGTGACAAGGTCGCCGTCATCACCGTGCGCGGCAAGGAAGCCGAGACGGTATTGCCGCCCACGTCTTCGGTGGATGTGGCCGTGACGCGGTTGCGCAACATGAAGACCGGTGGTCGGTCTCCGTTGGCGCAGGGATTTCTGAAGGCGCGGGATCTGGTTCTGCGAGAACGGGTTCGAGACCCGCTGCGCCGCGCACTGGTGGTTGCGCTGACCGACGGCCGAGCAACCGGAGGTACCGACCCTGTCGGCCGAGCGCGCATTGCCGCAGGACGTATCGCGTCGGACAAGATCGCCTCGGTCGTCGTCGACTGCGAATCGGGAATGGTCCGTCTCGGCCTGGCCGCCGATTTCGCAGCCCGTCTCGGTGGTGGCTACGTGGCGCTGGAGGATCTGTCGGCCGAACAGGTCACCGCCGTCGTCCGCGCAGCGGCGTAGGGGCGCGCGATGCCTCAGGGTGTACCCGCTCCCGGCACCGTTCCGCAGGACGGCCTCACGACGCGTCAGCGCCGCAATCTGCCCGTCCTCGCCGTTCATACCGGCCCGGGCAAGGGGAAATCGACCGCTGCGTTCGGCATGGCGTTGCGGGCGTGGAACCAAGGGTTCGACGTCGGAGTGTTCCAGTTCGTCAAGAGTGCCAAGTGGAAAGTCGGCGAGGAAGCGGCGTTCAGGACTCTCGGCGACCTGCACGAGAGCACCGGTGTCGGCGGAGCCGTCGAGTGGCACAAGATGGGCGAGGGCTGGTCGTGGACTCGCAAGAAGGGCAGCGACGTCGACCACGCCGAGGCGGCAGCAGAGGGCTGGCGGGAGATCGCCCGGCGGATCGAGCAGGAGTCACACCGCTTCTACGTGTTGGACGAGTTCACCTACCCACTCAAGTGGGGTTGGGTCGATGTCGCTGAGGTGGTCGAGGTTCTGACCCATCGACCGGGCAACCAACACGTCGTCATCACCGGACGGGATGCGCCCCGTGAGCTGATCGAGGCCGCGGATCTCGTCACCGAGATGGCCAAGGTCAAGCACCCGATGGATGCCGGCCGCAAAGGACAGCGAGGCATCGAATGGTGACTCCGTCGTGCCCCGCCGTGGTCATTGCGGCCCCCGCTTCGGGCAGCGGAAAGACGACGGTGGCCACCGGGCTGATGGGCGCACTACGTGCTGCCGGCCGAAAGGTCGCACCGTTCAAGGTGGGTCCGGATTACATCGACCCCGGCTATCACGGTCTGGCGGCCGGGCTGCCCGGACGCAATCTCGATGCGGTCATGGTGGGTGCCGATCGAATCGGGCCTCTCTTTCGGCACGGCAGCCGGGGCTGCGACATCGCGGTCGTCGAAGGAGTCATGGGACTGTTCGACGGCAAGATCGACATGACCGGCCCCGGGGAGGCGTCCGCCGAGGGATCGACCGCACGGGTGGCGGCAATGCTCGGTGCCCCGGTCATTCTTGTGGTCGATGCCCGCGGCCACAGTCAGTCGCTCGCGGCTGTGCTGCACGGGTTCTCGACGTTCGACCCCAGCGTCCGCATCGGCGGGGTGATCCTCAACCGGGTCGGCAGCGAACGCCACGAGGATGTGCTGCGTCAAGCGTGTGAGCGGGTGGGTGTGCCGGTGCTCGGCGCGTTGCCGAGAATGAGCGAATTGGTTGTGCCATCACGACATCTGGGCCTGATAACCGCCGTCGAACACGGTGGTGCCGCCACCGATGCGGTCGACGCGATGAGCGCGCTGGTGGCGCAGTTCGTCGATGTAGAGGCAGTGAGCGCCTTGGCTCGCTCGTCGATACTCGCGCCGGAGTGGGATCCGGTA
Organism: Rhodococcus sp. 15-649-2-2; assembly: GCF_002258645.1. Taxonomy (NCBI): domain Bacteria; kingdom Bacillati; phylum Actinomycetota; class Actinomycetes; order Mycobacteriales; family Nocardiaceae; genus Rhodococcus; species Rhodococcus sp. 15-649-2-2. Next base: position 668,328 of record NZ_NPFM01000031.1, on the reverse strand, counting down.
GACGAGGTTCGTAGGTCCGAAGGATCGCCGGTCGTCGCGGTGGCAGGTGGTCCAGCATTCACCTTCGGCTACACCGAGCATGTGGAACTTCTGCGCGCAGCCGGGGCCGACGTCGCTGTGTTCGACCCACTTCGCGACGGATTGCCCACCGGTACAGCAGCAGTCGTGCTGCCCGGTGGATTCCCGGAGGAACACGCTGCCGCGCTGGCAGCGAACGAACTGTTGCTGACCGACATCAGGACGGCCGCGGCCAGGGGTCTGCCCGTTCACGCAGAATGCGCCGGATTGCTCTATCTGGCCACACAATTGGACGGTCATGCAATGGCAGGCGTCATCGACGTCGACGCGGAATTCGGGAACACGCTCACTCTCGGGTATCGAGACGCGGTCGCCCTCGAGGCGTCGTCTCTGTTCGACGCGGGAACCCGTGTCACCGGCCACGAGTTCCATCGCACGAAGCTCGTCGCAGTGCGCGAGCCCGCCCCGGCGGCCTGGGGTTGGCATCGGCAGCGACCGGACGGCAGAACCGCCGCTCGCGAAGGCTTCGTCCGCGGCGGAGTGCACGCGTCCTACCTGCACACACACGCTGCGGGCAATCCCGAGTCCATCACTCGATTCGTTTCCGCCGCAGTCGATTACGCGCGCGTCTAGGGCTCGTCGACGATGCGGGTCGTGGTCGGAATCGGTGCCCGGTCGGGTGTTGGGGCCGACGAGATCGTGCGCGTGATCTCGACCGTCCTGCAACCGAATTGGCGCGTCGAGGCCATCGCCTCGATCGACCGGAAAGCGGATCTGGTGGCGGCGGTGGCGTCGAGCATGGGGGTTCGGGGGGTGACCTACTCGGCCGATGAACTGTCGACCGTCGTCACGCCCACCGTGTCGGTCCGAGTGCTGCGTGCCGTCGGAAGTGCCAGCGTCGCCGAAGCAGCGGCACTGCTGGCCGGCGGTTCGACGGAGTTGACGGTACCCAGGTTCGGTCTGGACGGTGTCACCGTTGCCGTTGTCGAGCTCTGCCTTGACGGTGGACAGGGGGGTCGGGCCATCCTGTAGGTATGACCGAGACGATGAAAGCCGTTGCCTACACCCGCTCGCTCCCGATCGACGATCCCGCCAGCCTCACCGATGTGGTTGTCGACGTGCCGAGCGTGCGACCGAGGGACATATTGGTAGATGTCAGAGCCGTGTCGGTGAACCCGGTGGACGTCAAGGTCCGCGCAGGCAACGACCCGCACGGCGAACCGAAAGTCCTCGGGTTCGACGCGGCCGGTGTTGTGCGTGCCGTCGGTGCCGACGTCTCACTGTTCACCCCGGGCGACGAGGTCTACTACGCGGGCGACCTCGGCAGACCCGGGACCGACTCGGAGTTGCATGCGGTGGACGAACGGATCGTGGCGAAGAAGCCGACCACTCTCGATTTCGCAGAGGCCGCGGCGTTGCCGCTGACTGCGATCACTGCCTGGGAAGGATTGTTCGACAAACTCCGCATCACTGCCGAGTCCACCGGCACATTGCTGATGGTGGGGGCCACCGGCGGCGTCGGATCTCTGGTGCTGCAATTTCTTCGGGTTCTCGCTCCCCGAGTGAGGGTGATCGCGACAGCAGCGGACGAGGATGCGGAGAAGTGGGTCCGTTCTCTCGGCGCAGCCGAGGTGGTGAACCATCGGCGCGATCTTCGGGGCGACGTACGTCGAGTCGCTCCGGACGGCATCGACTACGTGTTCACTGCTCATTCCTCCGGCCAGGTCGAGATCTATGCGGACCTGTTGACGCCGTTCGGCCAGATAGTGGCGATCGACGATCCCGAGACCCTCGATGTTCTCCCGCTCAAGACGAAGGCGATCTCGTGGCACTGGGAGTTCATGTTCGCGCGTCCGATGCACGACGCTTCGGATCTTGTTCGCCAGCACGAGTTGTTGACCAGGGTGGCCGAGCTCGTCGACGCGGGTGTGGTGCGGACAACCGTCACGACTGTCCTCTCTCCTATCGATGCCGAGCAGCTGCGCGAAGCGCATCGGTTGGTCGAGACCGGGCACGTACGGGGAAAGGTCGTGGTGGCGGCCCGCTCGTGAGGACCGATCCGCGCCACTGACTGGCGAAAGCGGGCCGACGCAGGCAATGTGGATCCAATGACTTCCGACAGCCTTGTCCTGCTCGGCCCGATCGTCCGGTACGTCGGCACCGAGACCGCGACCCTGTGGTTCGAGATGGCCGAAGCGTCGACCGTAACGGTCGTCACCGATGCCGGCGTCCGCGCGGCGGAACGCACGTGGGGTGTCCACGGCCACCACTACGCGCTGGTTCCACTCGAAGGCCTGCCCGCCAATTCCGCGGTCTATTACGAGGTGTTCGTCGATGAGCGCAAGGTCTGGCCGCGTGAAGGCCATACTGCGGCCATCCACACTGTCGACGCCCAGGGACCCGTCACATTGGCCTTCGGATCGTGCCGGCGAGGTGACAACTACAGCGAGGAATCTCTGAAGCAGATCGGAGCCGACGCGTTGGCCGGACTGGGCAACGCGCTGATAGAAGAGGATCCGAGTCGGTGGCCGCAGGCATTGCTGCTTCTCGGTGATCAGGTCTACGCCGACGACCCGTCGCCCGAGATCGTCGAACGGCTGCAGGCTCGGCGTCGATCCGGCGAGGGCCCGCGGAGTGCCGTCGGAACCGACGCGGAGAACGAGATCTGCGACTTCGAGGAGTATTCGTGGCTGTACAGGGAGTCGTGGGGACTGGAGCCGGTACGGACACTGATGGCGAGCATCCCGTCGTGCATGATCCTCGACGACCACGATCTGCGGGACGATTGGAATTCGTCCGCGTCCTGGCGTCGGGACATCGAAACTCGGCCGTGGTGGAACGATCGCGTGATCGGCGCGTACTCGTCGTACTGGGTGTACCAGCACCTGGGCAATCTGTCGCCGAAGGAATTGGCGCAGGACGAGATGTACGCCGCGGTCCGGTCCGCTGCCAGTGACGCGGATCGCGAGAAGTTGTTGGCCGATTTTGCATTACGGATCGACCGCAATCCCGAGACGGGGCGCTGGAGCTTCTACCGCGATTTCGGTGACACGCGTCTGATCATGATCGATTCGCGGTGCTCGCGAAATCTGGATCCGAACAACCGAGAGATGGTGGACGAGAAGGAGTGGGCGTGGGTACGCGAGCGCGCGCTCGAAGCCACTCCGCGACACCTGCTGTTCGGTTCTTCGCTGCCCTACCTCATGCTGCCCGCTCTGCACTACCTGGAACAGTGGAACGAGGCTGTGGCGCAGGGGAGTTGGGGTTCCATTCCGGCGAAGGTGGCCGAGAAGATGCGGATCGGCCTCGACCTCGAACACTGGGCGGCGTTCACCAATTCGTTCAACGACATGGCGGCGTTGACGCGTGAGCTCTCCCGCGGTGAGAACAAGCCTGCGTCCATCATGTGGCTGTCCGGCGACGTGCACTGCTCCTACGTGGCGAACGCGAACTTCGGTGTCGGTGGGCGAGATGTGCCTGCCACCTATCAACTGACCATGTCTCCGTTCCGCAATCCGCTCGATCTCCCTATCCGCGCGGTCAACAAGCTGGCCATCAAACGTCCAGCAGCTCGGATCCTGTCGAAACTCGCTCGAGCTGCGCACGTGGGCCCCTCGGGAGTCGAATGGGAAGCGGAGGCGGGACCGTGGTTCGACAACGGCGTCATGTTGCTGACCCTGCACGGTGATTCGGCGCGGTTGCAGGTGCGCCATGCTCACGTCGACGATGCCGGTGAGCAGGTTCTGACCGAGACGTCGACCCTGGCCCTCGCCTAGAGAAGACTTGGCCCTCGCCTGAAGATACGGGCGCAGTGGTAAACGATTGGCCATCGCGGTGCCGATGAGGTTGGCTGGTTCGTTGTGGCCCACCTCGAACTCAACGACATCGTGTATTTCCTGCCCGACGGCAGGCAGCTGTTGAACGGAGTCGGATTTCGAGTGGGCGACGGTGCCAAGACGGCATTGATCGGCCCGAACGGAACCGGCAAGACGACGCTGACGCGGATCATCGCCGGCGACGAGACCGCCGACGAGGGTTCGGTGTCGAGTTCCGGCTCGCTCGGAGTGATGCGACAGTTCGTCGGCCAGTTACGCGACGACTCGACCGTGCGCGACCTGCTGCTCTCGGTTGCGTCGCCGGCCGTCCGCGCGGCGGCTGCGGCACTCGACGACGCCGAGAACACGATGATCGAGATCGACGACGAGAAGACCCAGATGAAGTACGCCCAGGCACTGTCGGATTGGGGTGACGTCGGCGGTTACGATCTCGAGCCGTTCTGGGACAAGGTCACCACCGCCGCACTTGGCATGCCGTTCGACCGGGCCAAGTGGCGTGCCGCATCGACGCTCAGTGGCGGTGAACAGAAGCGTCTGGTGCTCGAAGCACTCTTCGCCGGGCCCGACAACCTGTTGCTGCTAGACGAGCCGGACAACTACCTCGACGTGCCGGGCAAGCGTTGGCTCGAGGCGACCATTCGCGACTCGGACAAGTCGGTGCTGTTCATCAGCCACGATCGTGAGCTGATCGCCAGCGCTGCGAATCGGATCGTTACCCTCGAACCGGGAGTGAGCGGTGCTACGTCCTGGGTGCACGGTGGGGGATTCGCGACCTATCACGCCGCCCGCGAGGACCGGAATGCTCGGCTCGACGAATTGCGGCGGCGGTGGGACGAGGAACTGGTCAAACTTCGTGCGCTGGTGTTGCGACTGCGTGAGAAGGCGAAGTTCAACGACGGGGTGGCTGCCCGATACCACGCGTCCCAGACCCGTTTGGCCAAGTTCGAGGAGGCCGGACCCCCGGAGGCGGTGCCGCTGAAGCAGCACGTCACCGTTCGACTACGAGGCGGTCGGACGGCCAAACGAGCGCTGGTGTGCACTGCTCTGGAACTGACCGGTCTGATGAAGCCCTTCGACACCGAAATCTGGTACGGAGACCGCGTTGCGGTGTTGGGGTCCAACGGCTCCGGCAAATCGCACTTTCTGCGGCTGCTCGCCAACGGTGGCACCGATCCGGAGAAGGAGCACGAGCCGGTCCAGGAACTGGCACTCGACCCGGTGCCCCATACCGGCACGGCGGTCCTCGGTGCGCGCGTGCGTCCGGGACTGTTCGCGCAGACACACACTCGCCCGGACCTTGCGGGCAACACGTTGCTCGACATCTTGCACATGGGCAACCAACACCGTGACGGCATGGGGCGGGAGGCCGCGGGCCGGGCATTGGACCGCTACGGTCTGGCCCGTGCTGCCGAGCAGTCCTACGACAATCTCTCGGGCGGTCAACAGGCCCGCGTGCAGATCCTGCTTCTCGAACTCTCGGGCGCAACGCTGTTGCTGTTGGACGAGCCGACCGACAACCTCGACCTCATGTCCGCCGACGCCCTGGAGGACGCGATCGCGGCGTTCGAGGGCACGGTGATCGCGGTCACTCACGACCGCTGGTTCGCCCGTAGTTTCGACCGATTTCTGGTGTTCGGCAGTACCGGGCAGGCTTACGAATCCGGTGAGCCCGTATGGGACGAAAAGCGAGTGCAGCGCGCGCGGTAGCGTTTCTTCCCGTGAACGCGACTGACTCTCCCTATCTGGTCGGCCTGAATCTGGACGGTCGACGCGTCGTCGTGGTCGGAGGCGGCACCGTCGCGCAGCGCCGATTGCCGCTGCTCATCTCCTCCGGCGCCGTGGTGCACGTGATCACTCGCGAGGCCACGCCTGCTGTCGAGGCCATGGCGACCGCGGGCCAGGTGACGCTCGAGTTGCGCGACTACCGCGAGGGTGACCTCGCCGACGCCTGGTACGCCATCGCCTGCACGGACGAGGCCGACACCAATGTCGCCATCGTCGCCGAGGCCACCGCGTCCAAGATCTTCTGCGTCCGAGCCGACATCGCCAAGGACGGAACGGCGGTCACTCCGGCCTCGGCCGAGTGGGACGGCCTGACCCTCGGTGTACTCGCGGGCGGTGAGCATCGGCGGTCCGCGGCGGTGCGCAACGCGGTGATCGAGGCCCTGCAGTCCGGGGTCGTCGCCGACTCGGCCCACGCGCCGATGACCGGCGTCGCGCTGGTCGGTGGAGGACCGGGCGACCCGGATCTCATCACTGTCCGAGGCCGCAGACTGCTTGCCTACGCGGACGTCGTGGTTGCAGATCGCCTTGCTCCCCCCGAGCTGCTCGCCGAACTGGGTCCGCATGTCGAGGTCATCGACGCCTCGAAGATTCCGTACGGCCGTGCCATGGCGCAGGAAGCGATCAATCGGGCATTGATCGACGGTGCGAAAGCAGGCAAGTTCGTCGTTCGGCTCAAGGGCGGCGACCCCTATGTGTTCGGTAGGGGATACGAGGAGCTCGAAGCGCTGGCTGCCGAGGGAATCCCGGTGACCGTGGTACCCGGCATCACCAGTGCCATCTCGGTGCCCTCGTCCGCAGGCATCCCGGTGACGCATCGCGCCGTCACCCACGAGTTCGTGGTCGTCAGCGGCCATGTTGCACCCGATCACCCCGATTCGCTGGTCGACTGGGACGCGCTCGCCAAGCTCAAGGGCACGATCGTGCTGCTGATGGCCGTCGAGCGGATCGGGAAGTTCGCCGAGGTGCTCGTCGCCGGTGGACGGCCGTCCGACACCCCGGTCATCGTTGTGCAGGAGGGCACCATGCGTACGCAGCGTGAAGTTCGGGCGGACCTGAGCACCGTTGCCGAGGCCGTTCGCGAAGCGGGGATCAGGCCTCCTGCCATCGTCGTTATCGGGACCGTTGCCGGTTTCTCCGTGAACGCCGGTAACGTGAACGCTCGTGCCTGAGTCATCGATGTCCCAGACCTCCGCCACCGAGATCAAATATCCGGTGACGACCCGAGCGTTCGGGATGGCGATCATCGTCCTGAGTGGCCTGCAGCTGATGGTTGTGCTCGACGGCACCGTCGCCAACCTGGCCCTGGCACCCCTGCAGGCCGATCTCGGGCTGTCCGACGCCGGCCGCAACTGGGTGCTGACGTCGTACGCCCTGGCGTTCGGCGGACTGATGCTGCTCGGCGGCAGGCTCGGCGATGCATTCGGTCGCAAGAAGATGTTCCTGGCCGGCGTCGTGCTGTTCACGATCGCGTCGCTGTTGTGCGGTCTCGCGGTCAACGAAGCCACGCTCGTCGCTGCCAGGGCCCTGCAAGGGGTCGGGGCCGCGGTGGCGTCGCCCACGGCGTTTGCGCTGGTGGCAACCACCTTCGCGCCCGGCCCGGTGCGCAATCAAGCCATTGCGATCTACGCGGCCATGACGGGTGTCGGCTCCATTGCCGGGCTCATCATCGGCGGCGCGTTGACCGAGGTGTCCTGGCGTTGGATATTCCTGATCAACGTGCCGATCGGCGTGGTCATCGTGGTGCTTGCGGTCGTGTCGCTGCAGGAGACGGTGGGCGCAAAATTGCCCCTCGACGTTCCCGGCGCGATTCTGGCCACACTGGGCTGCACCGGTGTGGTCCTGGCCTTGAGCGAGGGCACCGAACTGGGCTGGACCAACCCGATCGTCATCGTCTCGCTGATCGCGGGGTTGCTCTTCCTCGGACTGTTCCTGTTGGTCGAACGTCGTGCCGACAATCCGCTGCTGCCGTTTTCGCTGTTCCGCAACCGGGATCGGGTCGCGACCTTCGTGGCCATCTTCTTCGCCGGCGGCGTGATGTTCTGCCTCGCCGCGTACGTGGCCCTGTTCGTCCAGGACATCCTGGGATACAGCCCGCTTCATGCCGGTCTGGCGTTCGTGCCGTTCGCCTTCGGACTCGGTGCCGCGGCGTTCCTGGCCTCGCAACTGGTGACCCGAATCGCTCCCCGCTGGTTGATTCTGAGCGGTGCCGTCATCATGGTCGGCTGGCTCATGGTGTCGGTCACGACGATGAACGCGGACTCGTCGTATTTCCCCGGACTGTTCTTTCCCGTCATCGGCATCGGCTTCGGTGTCGGCCTGACGGTGGTGCCGCTACCGCTGTGCGCTATCGCCGGGGTGAGCCCCACCGAGATCGGGCCGTTGACGGCGATTTCCCTGGTTGCCCAAACCCTCGGTGGCCCGTTGGCCCTGGCCGTCATCGGAGCGCTGGTCACCTCGCGCACCATCTCGCTGGGCGGAATCTCCGGGCCCGCGACACTGATGAACGAGAGCCAACTCGATGCACTGAGCTCGGGCTACATGTTCGCTTTGTTCTGCTGCGCCGTCTGCGCCGTGATAGCCGGCTTCGCGGCCCTCTTCATCCGATTCACCCCGCAGCAGGTCGCCCAGGCCCAGGCAGCTCAGGAAGACGCCCAGAAAGGCTGACGAGCAGGGCTGATCACACGCCGAGAACAGCCTTGGCGATGAGGAAATACACGATCAGACCCGTTGCGTCGCAGAAGGTCGAGATGAACGGCGTCGAGAACACAGCCGGATCGACGCCGATCTTCTTGGCAACCAACGGCATGGCACCGCCGACGGTGGCCGCAATGGTGCAGATCGACAGCAGAGTGGTTCCGATGACGACCCCGAGGTGCCAGTCGTAGACGAGTCCTGTGATGGCGAAGCCGAGGGTGCCGAGCATCGCACCCATGGTCGCGCCGACCCGAACCTCTCGAAACAGCACTGCGGCAATGTCGCGCGGACGGACGTCGCCCAACGCGAGGGCTCGGGTGACAGTGGTCGCTGCCTGCGAGCCCGTGTTGCCTCCGGTCCCGGTCAACAGAGGGATGAACAGGGCGAGAGTGACCACGGCGGCAAGAGCATGCTCGAAGATCTCGAGTACCTGCACCGTGAGAATTGCCGACAATGCCAGGACCAGTAGCCACACCACACGGGAGCGAACGATGGCGAGCACCGGCGTGGACAGGTAGGGACGCCGTAGTGGCTCCGAGCCGCCTGCCCGGGCGGCATCCTCGTCCTCTGCCTCCTCGAGGATGCGCGCGGACTGCTCGAGAGTGAGAATGCCGATCAGCCGTTCCTCGGAATCGACGACCACCACCGCGGGACTCCGGTGCTCGAAGCACAGCCGGGACGCGATCTCGGCGGACGAGTCCGCCTTGACCACCGGGTGATCCGAGTACAGATCGCCCACCGGGGTCGTCGGTGCCGCGGTCGCCAGGTCGGCAAGAGTCACCACACCGACCAGCGTGCGGTGCTGGTCGGTGATCGGTAGGAGGTAGACCGATTCGGCATCCGCGCCGGTACGACGAACGGCATCGAGTGCCTCGACCACCGTGGTATCGGAGTGCACGCGTACGTATTCGGGGCTCATCCGCCGACCGACCGATCCACGGTCGTAGCCCAACATGGGTGCCGTCAGCGCTCGCTCCGCGGCGGACAGTCCGCTCATCATCCGGTGCGCGACATTGGACGGAAGTTCGTCGAGCAGTTCGACTCGGTCGTCCGGGTCGAGGTCCTCGAACAGCGCGATGACGTCGTCGCTACGCAGGCTCTCGAACAACTCGCTGCGCACCGTGGCGTCGAACCGCTCGAACACCGACACCGCCTCGTCCTTGGGCAGTAGGCGAAAGAGCACCGCGCGGCGAGCGGAGTCGACTCGCTCGAGTATCCGCACCGCGTCGGTCGTCGACACGCCTGCCATCAACGTCGACAGCGCGGCCATGTTGCGCTCGGAGAGCAATTCCGAGGTTCTTGTCATGATGTCGTCGAGGGGCTCGGGCACAGAATCATTTTGCCTTGCGGACCGGCAGTGACATCACACCTCAGCGCGAGAGGTCGGCCCGATCCGCAGCCGCCTGGCCCGAGTCCCAGCCCTCCGCGTCCAGACGCGGACCGCGCATCGGCTTCGCCGTCGGGAACAATCGATCGAACTCGGCCTCCACTGCGACCGTTTGCGCCGCCAGTATCGGTAGTAGATCACCGGAGTCGTGGCGCGCCTCCTCGAGTGCGTGCGCATCGGCGTCGGTCAAGCGATCTCCGACGCGGATCGCATATGCGTACAGGAAGGCCTTACCGAAGGCAGCCGAGCCGGCTTTCTTGCGCTTCTTCGCTTCCGGCGAATGACCGAGGGCGCGGGTTGCCTGGACCAGCAGGGAGGTGAACAGCAATTCGGTCTGCTCCACGTCCACCGGGGCACCCACCAGGGTTGCGACGGCGAACTCGGAGTCCCAGATCGCCTTGACGCGGTTGGCAGTTCCGACGACGTGCAGCAGTTGCGCCTTGGCTGGGGCATGGGGGCCGTCGACATGTACCCGTCGGCCGTGAATGTCGATGTGTCCCTGGGAGAGCAGCATGGTGTCGATCGAGTAGCGCGTCATCAGCTCCTGCGCCTTGGCCGTCAACGTCTCGGCTTCCTCCTCGAAGTCCGTGGCGTCGGCTTTGGCCAACAGGCCACGAATCTTGCTCAGCATCTTGGTGTTCGGTGAGTCGGGGCCGGCGACACCCGACACCGTGGGACGAGTGCGCGGCCACTGGGACGGCTTGGGGCCGAGCTGAGGCCACCGGGGGAGTGTCTGCCATTGACCGAGCAGTGTCAGCACGTCGAGCCACTGATCACTGGCGGCGATGTAGTCGGACTTGCCGGAGGAGGTGAGGTATGCCGTCAGGAAGTCGGGGGTGGACTCGACCCTCGTCGCAACTTTAGGGAACTGCTCGCAGATGGACGACATCTGATCCACCCAGTCCTGCGGGGCCCGCGAATCCGCATCGGTGAGATCGGCTTGATGGAGTAGTGCCGCCGCCGCGAGGGTGGTCACGGCCATCGTGTGCTGACGCCGCACCACGTGCACCAGATCCAACGGCTGCCAACCGTTTTCGTACAGGGTCTCGATCATGTTCGTCAGTGCCAGAGAGCCGACTGCGGTCGCGTCCATCGACACCAGCCGATCGGCGACGTCGTCGGCGATGCGTTGGCTCTTGGTCTTGCCCACGGACGCGTCGGCACCGCGGCGGAGCAGACCGGGGATATCGCTCATTCGGTGAGCACGATCAGTTCGGTGGTCGACGCCACTTCGACTCGTAGACCCGCTTTCGATGCCACGCGCGCAACGGCTTTCACGTCTTTCGGTTCGGCGGTGGTCAGGGTCAATGCACGTGCCAGCAGTCCCTTGTGATGCTTGTTGAAGTGGCTCACCACCGATCGGCTGCCGTCGGGCTTCTCGGTGAGCACCGTAGCGGTGATCGCGCCGGGAACGGGACCGAGCTGTTGATAGGTGCCGGAGCGGAGGTCGACGACGATGCCCTCGTCCTCGGCGAGGATCGCGTCGGACAGTTCCGGCTTCCAATGCGATCGCAGTGTGCCGAAGTCGGGAATCGTCGATCCGCCGGAGAGCCGGTACGACGGAATCGGATCGGACGCCCGGACGGCCCCGAACAGTGCCGATCCGATCCACAGTCTCGCGTGTGCTCGGGCGCGACCGGCCCTGGTGAACGACGGCGCATCGAGGGCGTCGTAGAGCACGCCGGTGTACCGCTGCAGGGCGGGCGTGGTGGGGGAGGTCCACAATCGGGCGTTGCGTTCGATCTCGTCGACCTGGGTAGGACCGAGGCCGAGTGCGGTGACGGAGGCATCGACGTCGCCGGACAACTCGACCAAGGCATCGGCGAGCTTTCTGCGAAGGGGCAACAACGACGGCAACGCCAGTCGGTCCAGATCGAGGGGTGCTCCGGAACCGCCGTCGGACTTCGTCTCGGAGGGAGGAAGGAGAATCAGCACGGTGGTCAAGGCTACTCACTGCACGGCCACCTGCTCACAGGTGCTGCGCAACCGACTAGTCTGACAACCCGTGATCACCCGTCTTTCGCAGCTGTTCCTCCGTACCCTTCGCGACGACCCGGCCGACGCCGAGGTCGACAGCCACAAGCTGTTGGTTCGCGCCGGCTACGTTCGTCGTATCGCGCCGGGTGTCTACTCGTGGCTTCCCCTCGGTTTGCGGGTCCTTCGCCAGGTCGAGCGCGTGGTACGCGAGGAGATGAACGCCATCGGTGCGCAGGAGATCTCGCTGCCCGCCCTGCTGCCGCGCGAGCCCTACGAGACCACGAATCGGTGGACCGAGTACGGCGACGCACTGTTCCGGTTGCAGGACCGCAAGGGCAACGACATGCTGCTGGGGCCCACCCACGAAGAGCTGTTCGCGCTGACAGTGAAGGCCGAGTACAACTCCTACAAGGATCTTCCGGTCACGCTGTACCAGATCCAGACCAAGTACCGCGACGAGGAGCGTCCCCGCGCAGGCATTCTGCGCGGACGCGAATTCGTCATGAAGGACTCGTACTCCTTCGATATGGACGAGGACGGACTGAAGAAGTCCTACGCCGCCCACCGTGAGGCCTACCAGCGCATCTTCGCCAGGCTCGGCGTCTCCTACGTCATCGTCGCTGCGACTTCCGGTGCCATGGGCGGCAGTGCATCCGAGGAATTCCTCGCCGAGAGCGACATCGGCGAAGACACGTACGTCCGGTGTATCGAGTCGGGTTACGCGGCCAACGTCGAGGCCGTCACGACACCGGCACCCGAGCCGCTCCCCATCGAGGGGCAGCCGGCTGCAGTCGACTACGAAACGGGCGATACCCCGACCATCGCGACTCTGGTCGAGTGGGCCAACGGTGCCGATCTGGGCCGTACCGTCACCGGGGCCGACACTCTCAAGAACATTCTGCTCAAGGTTCGTAATGCCGAGGGGGAGTGGGAGTTGCTCGCCGTCGGGCTGCCCGGCGACCGCGAGGTGGACGAGAAGCGGCTCGAAGCATCGCTCGAACCCGCCGAGTTCGCCTTGCTGACCGACGCGGACTTCGCGGCCAATCCGTTCCTGATCAAGGGGTACATCGGACCGCGCGCGTTGCAGGCCAACGGTGTTCGCTATCTCGTTGATCCGAGGGTCGTCGACGGGACGTCGTGGATCACCGGCGCGGATGTCAAGGGCAAGCATGTGGTGAACCTCGTGGCCGGTCGTGACTTCGTTCCCGACGGCACCATCGAAGCGGCCGAGGTACGCGACGGTGACATATCTCCCGACGGTCGTGGTCCGCTCGTCAGTGCCCGCGGGATCGAGATCGGACACATCTTCCAGCTCGGCTACAAGTACACCGACGCGTTCTCGGTCGATGTCCTCGGCGAGGCCGGTAAGCCCGTCCGCCTGGTGCAGGGTTCCTACGGCGTCGGTGTCTCGCGTCTGGTCGCTGTGATCGCCGAGCAGATGCACGACGACAAGGGCCTGCGGTGGCCGTCGGAGGTAGCGCCTGCCGATGTTCATCTGGTGATCGCGAACAAGGACGACGCTGCGCGCGCCGGTGCGGAATCCATTGCAACGCAACTGGATACGCAGGGAATAGAGGTACTGTTCGACGATCGCAAGGCGTCGCCGGGAGTGAAGTTCAAGGACTCGGAACTGATCGGCGTTCCGCTCGTGGTCGTTCTCGGCCGCGGCTGGGCCGACGGCAAGGTCGAGATCCGCGACCGCTTCTCCGGTGAGAGTCGCGAACTGGACATCGATTCGGCGGTCGAGGAGATCGTGAAGGCCGTGCGGCACACCCCGTAGGACTTCTCTCGCGATCTTTCTGCGCGGTCGTTTACCCCGCTGGTAGCTTCGGGGCAACGACTAGGAGAGGTCACACCGTGGCTCAGTATGCGCTGTTCGATCCGACGACTTTCGACCCGGCCGAGCTCGACGAAGACTCTCGCCGACAGCTGCGCGCACTGATCGAGTGGTTCGAGAGCCGCGGTAAAGGCAGGCTGCTGGCGGACGATCTCGACAGCGTCTGGCCCGCAGACTTTCTGGAATTCGTCGCCGAGCAGAAGTTGTTCGCGACGTTCTCCACACCCGCCGCGTACGCCGACGGATTGCCGAACACACGATGGGACGCCGCGCGCAACGCTGCGCTCAGCGAGATTCTCGGGTTCTACGGTCTTGCGTACTGGTACACCTGGCAGGTCACCGTCCTCGGGCTCGGGCCGATCTGGATGAGTGCGAACGACGACGCCAAGCGCCGTGCCGCAGCCGAGTTGGACCGCGGCGGAGTCATGGCCTTCGGCTTGTCCGAGCGGGCACACGGTGCCGACGTGTATTCCACCGACATGCTGTTGACGCCCTCGGCCGACGACCCCGACCTCGAGTTCACCGCGTCGGGGGAGAAGTACTACATCGGAAACGGCAACGTGGCCGGGATGGTGTCGGTGTTCGGTCGGCGCACCGATATCGAGGGACCGGATTCGTACGTGTTCTTCGTAGCCGACAGCGCGCATCCCGCGTATCAGTTGCGCGAGAGTGTCGTGCACGGCCAGATGTACGTCAGTACGTTCTCGCTGGAGAGCTACCCCGTCCGTGGGCAGGACATCCTGCATACCGGTGCCGATGCCTTCTCGGCGGCACTCAACACGGTGAACGTCGGCAAGTTCAATCTCTGCACCGGTTCGGTCGGCATCTGCGAGCATGCGTTCTACGAGGCGATCACACATGCGAACAACAGAATTCTCTACGGAAATCGCGTCACCGATTTTCCGCACGTGCGCAGCGCATTCGTCGACGGTTACTCGCGCCTGATCGCGATGAAACTCTTCAGCGCCCGCGCGGTGGACTACTTCCGCGCTGCCGGACCCGAGGACCGGCGCTACCTGCTGTTCAATCCGATGACGAAGGCAAAGGTCACCTCGGAGGGCGAAACCGTCGTTCGGCTGTTGCACGACGTCATCGCAGCCAAGGGGTACGAGAAGAACACCTACTTCCGTGAGGCCGCCCAGCTGATCGGAACGCTTCCCAAGCTCGAGGGCACCGTGCACGTCAACGTTGCGCTGATGCTCAAGTTCATGCCGGCGTACATGTTCTCGCCCACCGACTACCCCGACGTCGGCACCCGAACCGAGCCGGTCGACGACAGTTTCTTCTTCGCTCAAGGCCCGGCCAGAGGCGCGAGCTCGGTGCGGTTCCACGACTGGAATCCGGTGTACCAGAAGCACTCCGGTATCCCCAATGTCGGACGGTTCTACGAGCAGGCGCAGGCGTTCAGGTCGTTTCTCGCCGAGTGCGCGCCCGACGAAGCGCAGCAGAAGGACCTCGATTTTCTACTCGTGGTGGGCCACCTGTTCTCGCTCGTCGTCTACGGCCACCTCCTGCTCGAGCAGGCCGACGAGATCTCGAACGAGATGATGGACCAGATCTTCGATTTCCAGATCAGGGACTTCTCCGGCTATGCCGTCGCGCTGTACGGGAAGCCGTCGTCGACCGCTGCGCAACAACAGTGGGCTCTGGATTCGATTCGTAAACCGGTGGTCGACGGCCACCGTTTCGAGACGGTGTGGAACGAGGTCGTCTCGTACGACGGTCGGTACGAGATGCGTCCCTAGCCTTCAGCGCAGTCCGGGATCGGCTGGAACGAGCTTGGTTCCGAACGCGCACATCGTCATCTCGTGCAGTCCAGCGCTGTCCTCCGGATGCTCCGGTGCCTGCATCGATATCAAGACATTGAGCAGCATTCCGTGCGCGACGAATTGCCGAGCCTGATCTTCCGAACACCCGGTCCCGTTGCGGATCTGGCTGTAGATCGCGCCCATTCCTTCTCGTGCCTGACGGCCGATCTCGGGTACCGACCCTGCGCCGAACCCGTGCATCATGACCATCAGCAGGTCGCGATCTTCCACCAGATCGGCGTAGGCACCGCCGAGGTCGGCCCAGGTCTCGTCGTCTGCTGGGTCCAGGGGCCCCGAGGCCAGCACCGCGTCGAATGCCGTCATGATGCCGTCGATGGAGCGTTGGAAGACCAGCCGAAACAATTCGACTTTGGTTCCGAACATCCGGACCACGTACGGCTGCGACACGCCCGCTTCCTTCGCCACTGCATCGGTACTCGTTCCGGCAAAGCCCCCGCGTGCGAACGCACGTGTTGCGGCGTCGAGGACGAGTTCTCGACGGTCGGCCGCGTCCATCCGGGTTGCTCTGGGCTTGGGCGTGGGAGTGTCGGACATGTTGACAGGTT
The DNA here is from genome assembly GCF_002258645.1 of Rhodococcus sp. 15-649-2-2. Classification (NCBI taxonomy): domain Bacteria; kingdom Bacillati; phylum Actinomycetota; class Actinomycetes; order Mycobacteriales; family Nocardiaceae; genus Rhodococcus; species Rhodococcus sp. 15-649-2-2. The sequence continues at coordinate 652,420 of NZ_NPFM01000031.1, read as the reverse complement.
ATCAGTCGATAACTTACGGTCGTTCGTAAGTAATCATTCGATGCTTACAAACTCGAGACGGGACGTTCGCCGTGACCGCTACAGCCTCTCCGCCTGCACATCATCCTGTCGCTCGGTCGATTCCGGTGTGGCTCGGAATCCTCGCGGCTTCCCTACCGATGTTCATGGCAACACTCGACAATCTGGTGATGACCAGCGCGCTGCCGGTCATTCAGCAGGATCTGAACGCGTCGGTCGGCCAGCTGCAGTGGTTCCTCAACGCCTACACCCTGAGCTTCGCCACGTTCATGCTCACCGCGGCGACGCTCGGTGACAGGTGGGGCAGACGGGCGGTGTTCCTCGGTGGCATCGCGATCTTCACCGTCGCCTCGGTGGCCAGTGCACTCGCCACGAGCCCGGCCATGCTCATCGCGGCGCGGGCTGTGCAGGGCGTAGGTGCTGCCGCGATCATGCCGTTGTCGTTGACCCTGCTGGCCGCGGTGGTACCGATGGGCAAGCGCGCCATGGCAATCGGGATCTGGGGCGGAGTCTCCGGCCTCGGTGTGGCCCTGGGGCCGGTCGTCGGTGGAGCCGTCGTCGACGGCATCTCCTGGCAGGCGATCTTCTGGATCAACGTTCCAGTGGCACTGGTTGCAGTACCGCTCGCCTACACAGCGCTGAAAGAATCGACGGGACGGACCCAGCCGCTCGATCTGCTCGGTGTGCTGCTTGCCGGCGGTGGCGTCTTCCTGTTGGTGTGGGCGGTGGTTCACGGCAACGACGACGGATGGGCGTCGACCACAGTGCTCAGCAGTGCCATCGGGTCTGCGGTGTTGCTCGTCGCGTTCGTCGCGCGAGCGTCTCGCACCCGGTATTCCGTACTGCCGTTGGCGCTGTTCCGATCACGCAGTTTCACCCTCGCCAACGTCATCGGAATCACGTTCTCGCTCGGCATGTTCGGAGCTGTGTTCCTTCTTGCGCAGTACCTGCAGATAGTCATGCACTACACACCGTTCCAGGCAGGCCTGCGTACGCTGCCCTGGACCGCAGCGCCGATGGTGGTCGCGCCGATTGCGGGCCTGTTGGCGGAGCGCGTCGGGCTCCGTGGATTGCTGGTCAGCGGCTTGGCGCTGCAGTCGGTGTCGCTGGTGTGGATGGCTCTGATCCTCGGGCCCGACACCGAGTACCTGTCCATGGTCCCGGCGCTGCTCATGGCCGGCGTGGGCATGGGCCTGACGTTCGCGCCGTCCGCGACGGCAGTGTTGCGAGACATGAAGGTCGACGATCACGCCACGGCGAGCAGCGCGAACTCCACGATGCGCGAAGTGGGTATCGCGCTGGGGATCGCGGTGCTGACCGCCGTGTTCATCGGTAACGGCGGATCGTTGACGCCCACCGGCTACACCGACGCTCTGGCACCGGCCCTACTCGTCGGGGCAGGAGCAGTCGGGATCGGACTGGTCGCGGCACTGTTCATGCCGGGTCGTTCCGCCGCTGGGGCGGAGGCCGTCACGGTCGACCGGGAAATGCCGTCGACGACGGTGTGACTCCCAGGATCTGTTGCCACGTCGCGAGCCGAACCGCGGCGTCGGTCAACGCCTGGACTCCCATCTCGCGCGTACCGCCGGACTGGCTGCGTTCGATCAGCGAACGCCACGCCACACACGTGTCGATCTCGGCCTGGGCAGCCAACCGAGTGGCCGAGATCGCGTCGGTTACCGGAAACGGTGATGCGTATGCAGGATCGGGGAGGGGGACGGCGACACTGGCTGCCTGGAGCGCGTCGATGGTTGCGTCTCTGCGTGCACGATGGGCAGCAGTGTTCGTTGCGACCAGGTCGGCGCGCGTGGGGTTGGAGAACGCCGCGACGACGCCGTAGGCGAATACCGCCGCGTACTCGGCTTCGAGGGCGTCGACCAGACCTTGCTGTTCCGGACCTAGATCGCTCATGCCAGCACCACCAGAGCCGACACTGTGCACGACGCACTGATCGAACCGAGAAGACCGGCCCGATAACCGCTTTCGTTTCGAGCCGCGTCCGCTGCATTGCGAGCGGACGTGGTCAACATCTCCCGCACCGCCGCGATGTCCGGTGGCGGAGCCGGGGGAGCGACGGTGGTCGTGCTGGCTGACGTGGAGGTGTCGGTCGTTGCACCGGTGGCGCGGGCGATCTCGGTGTCGAGCGCATCGGCGTGCTCTGTCCGCTGAGCCGCAACGACTCCGAGCGCAGCTGCGTAGTCGGGAATCGCGGTCGCTGCCGCTGTGGCATCCGTTGCGTCGCTACGGGCAGCACGCAGCTGTGCGGTCAGAGAATCGAGCGCGGGGCCGGAGATCTCGTCCTGGGCGCAAGCCGCAACGGTGGAGACGGTGGCCGCAGACAGGGCTGCGGCACCGGCGAGTCGGAACAACCCGCGGCGACTGAGCGCAAAGGGGGCGATCGGCGTGGGCACCCCGACATCGTGCCAGACCGCAGCGCCTGCACGTGCCATGCCCGCGTGTCGTGACGGCGTGCGTGGTCACGAGCAGTGTCTGCGGGGCGGTAGTCTGTTGGTTCGGCAAACGCAGTCCGGCTGCCGCTCGTCGGACCGCCCACAACTACACACGAGGAGTTCGCGACATGCCTGTTCCGTCCAAGGGGAGGGTTGTCGAACTACTCGCCGACCTCGTTCGAGAACGGGGCTACGACCTCGAAGACGTGAACGTCGTCGCAGCAGGCAAGCACAGCGCGGTGCGCATCATGGTCGATCGAGAAGAGGGCATCGACCTGGACGCGCTCCCTGAGCTGAGCCGAGAGATCTCCGACGCCTTCGATGCGGTGACGGATTTCGGTGAAGCGCCGTACACGCTCGAAGTCACCACTCCCGGAATCGACCGGCCCCTGACCGAGCCGCGGCATTGGCGTCGGGCCCGCGGACGCAAGGTGCGCATCGAGTTGGCCGAGAGCAAGCTGGACGGTCGGGTCGGTCTACTCGACGGAGATTCGGTCACCGTGGTGACCAAGGAGAAGGGCGTGCTGTCCACGCGGTCGATAGTTCTGACAGACGTCGTGAAAGCTGTTGTACAGGTGGAATTTTCAAGGCCCACCGCCGAGGAGATGGACTTGGCGGGTGGCGTGGTCGGCAGCAGGCCCTCGCCTGCGAACACCGACGAAATCGTGGATGTGGAAGCACCGGAAGAAGGGTCGAACAAGTGAATATCGACATTGCCGCACTGCGGGCGATCGAGGCGGACAAGGGAATTCCGATCGAGATGGTGATCTCGACTATCCAGACCGCGTTGTTGACCGCCTACCGGCACACCGAGGGGCACCAGTCCAACGCGTGGATCGATGTCGATCGCAAGACCGGATCCGTTCGCGTGATGGCCAAGGAAATCGACGCCGACGGCAACGTGATCTCCGAGTGGGACGACACCCCGGAGGGCTTCGGGCGTATCGCAGCCACCACCGCGCGCCAGGTCATTCTGCAGCGCCTGCGCGACGCCGAGCACGAGCGGTCGTTCGGTGAGTACTCCACTCACGAGGGTGAGATCGTCAACGGCGTCATCCAGCGCGACACGCGCGCCAACGCCAAGGGCACCGTCATCGTGCGCATCGGCAGCGACGCCAACGGGGCCGACGGACTCCTGCCTCCCGCCGAGCAGGTTCCCGGTGAAACGTACGAACACGGCGAACGCATCAAGTGCTACGTCGTCGGAGTCGCTCGGGGCAACCGGGGTCCGCAGATCACACTCTCACGCACCCATCCGAATCTGGTGCGCAAATTGTTCGCCCTCGAGGTACCCGAGATCGCCGACGGTTCCGTGGACATCGTGGCGGTCGCACGCGAGTCGGGTCATCGGTCGAAGATCGCTGTCGCCTCCACGGTGTCGGGCCTCAATGCCAAAGGTGCCTGTATCGGACCGATGGGGCAGCGGGTGCGGAACGTGATGAGTGAACTGGCGGGCGAGAAGATCGACATCATCGATTTCGACGAGGACCCGGCCACGTTCGTCGGGAATGCGCTCTCACCGTCCAAGGTTGTCTCTGTGACGGTCGTGGATGCTGCTGCTCGCGCGGCTCGTGTGGTGGTTCCGGAGTACCAGCTCTCTCTTGCGATCGGCAAGGAAGGACAGAACGCTCGACTGGCTGCTCGACTGACCGGTTGGCGTATCGATATCCGCAGCGATGCGGCGGCACCCGAGACGACCAGCGCATAGGGCCGGAATGCGGAGTTCGAGGCAATACAGCGGTAGAGTGGTCGATGGTTCGGTAACGAAGTCTCTTCCCAGAAGCATGAACGCGAGTATCCGGTTGTGAAAGCCCGGCCGATTCGTACATGCGTCGGGTGCAGGGAGCGAGTTCCGGCCGCCGATCTGTTGAGGATCGTGGTTCGAGAAGCTGGTTCGCACGAATTCGCTCTCGTCCCCGACATCCGGCATTCGATGTCCGGCCGTGGTGCGTGGTTGCACTACAGCCGAGAATGCCTGCACAATGCGGAGCGACGCCGAGTTTTCGGTCGTGCGTTTCGGATATCGGGAAATGTGGAATCGTCCGCAGTGACAGCCGTGCTCGAAGAGCACGGCCCACTACCGGCCGAGGATACGACAAGAGCAACACCCGTCGACAAGAACAGGCAACAGCACTGATGAGCACACCGTGAAGCACCAACGATGAACGTCCATCGGAGATAACCCGAGGTCGTGCGGGCACCAAGCCTCGCTCGGCCTCTCAGTGAGGAGAGCAGTGGCAGGCAAGGCCCGCGTGCACGAGTTGGCAAAAGAACTCGGTGTCACCAGTAAGGAACTACTCGCACGGCTCAAAGAGCAGGGCGAGTTCGTCAAGTCCGCATCATCCACAGTCGAGGCCCCGGTGGCCCGTCGACTTCGTGAGTCCTTCCCGTCCGAGAACGCGGACGCGTCGGCACCCGCCGCAGCAGCACCCAACGGTCGCGCAGCGGCCGATCGCGCCGCCAGCAGCACCGCGAAGCAGGGCGCAGCGAAGCCGGGTGGACCCCGTCCGGGCCCCAAGCCTGCACCCCGCCAGGCAGAGCCGGAAGCACCCGCAGCTCCGGTAGCACAGGCACCCGTCGAAGCAGCTCCGGCTGCACCCGCTGCTCCGGCACCGGCCGCGCCCGCCGCGCAGCCCGCTGCTCCGGTCGAGCAGGCTCCGGCCGCGTCGGCCGACACCGCCGACGCAACCCAGGCCCCGGCAGCACCCAAGCCCGCAGGTCCCGGCCCCAAGCCAGGCCCCAAGGCTCCGCGTGTCGGCAACAACCCCTACTCCTCGGCCCCCGTGGAACGACCTGCTCCTCGGCCGGCTCCCGGAGCCCCGCGTCCCGGCGGCGGACGTCCCGCTCCCGGACAGGGTGGGCCTCGTCCCGCCACACCGTCGGCCGGCAGCCGTCCGGCTCCCGGTCAGGGTGGGCCTCGTCCCGCTCCGGGCCAGGCCGGACCTCGTCCGAGCCCGGGCTCGATGCCTCCTCGCCCCAATCCGGGTGCGATGCCGACCCGTTCGGCTCGTCCGGGACCCGCAGCAGGACGCCCCGGTCGCCCCGGTGGCGCACCGGGCGGACGTCCGGGTGGCGGCGGCGGCGGTGGCTACCGCGGCGGTGGCGCTCCGGGTGCTCCCGGTGGTGCCCCCGCAGGCGGCGCTCCCGCAGGCGGCTTCCGTGGCCGTCCCGGCGGCGGTGGCCGTCCCGGTCAGCGCGGCGCAGCAGCAGGCGCCTTCGGTCGTCCCGGCGGAGCAGTTCGTCGTGGCCGTAAGTCGAAGCGGGCGAAACGCGCCGAGTACGAGAGCATGCAGGCTCCCGCAGTCGGCGGCGTCAGGCTGCCCCGCGGCAACGGCGAGACCATTCGTCTCGCCCGCGGCGCTTCGCTGTCGGACTTCGCGGACAAGATCGACGCGAACCCGGCCGCACTGGTGCAGGCCCTGTTCAACCTCGGCGAGATGGTCACTGCGACGCAGTCGGTCAACGACGAGACGCTGGAGCTGCTCGGCGGCGAGATGAACTACGTCGTTCAGGTCGTCAGCCCCGAGGACGAAGATCGTGAACTGCTCGACTCGTTCGACCTCACCTACGGCGAGGACGCCGGCGGCGAGGACGATCTCGAACAGCGTCCCCCGGTGGTCACCGTCATGGGCCACGTCGACCACGGCAAGACTCGACTGCTGGACTCGATTCGTAACACCACGGTGCGCGAAGGCGAAGCAGGCGGCATCACGCAGCACATCGGTGCCTACCAGGTGTTGACCGAGCTCGAGGGCAACGAACGTCTCGTGACGTTCATCGACACCCCCGGTCACGAGGCCTTCACGGCCATGCGTGCCCGTGGTGCCAAGGCCACCGACCTCGCGATCCTGGTGGTTGCAGCCGACGACGGCGTCATGCCGCAGACGGTGGAAGCCATCAACCACGCCCAGGCGGCCGATGTGCCGATCGTGGTTGCGGTCAACAAGATCGACAAGGAAGGCGCGAACCCGGACAAGATCCGGCAGCAGCTGACCGAATACGGTCTGGTCGCCGAGGAATACGGCGGCGAGACCATGTTCGTCGACATCTCCGCCAAGCAGGGCACCAACATCGATGCCCTTCTCGAAGCGGTGCTGCTGACGGCCGACGCGTCGCTCGATCTGCGCGCCAACCCGGACATGGACGCTCAGGGTGTTGCCATCGAGGCCCACCTCGACCGTGGTCGTGGGCCGGTCGCGACCGTGCTCATCGCCCGCGGAACGCTGCGTGTCGGTGACTCGATCGTTGCCGGTGACGCGTACGGACGCGTCCGCCGAATGGTCGACGAGCACGGCGAGGACGTCACCGAGGCGTTGCCGTCCCGGCCCGTTCAGGTCATCGGCTTCACGTCGGTGCCCGGTGCAGGTGACAACCTTCTGGTCGTCGACGAGGACCGGATCGCCCGTCAGATCGCCGATCGTCGGAATGCACGCAAGCGGAACGCGCTCGCAGCCAAGAGCCGTAAGCGCATCAGCCTCGACGATCTCGATGCAGCTCTGAAGGAGACTTCGCAGCTCAACTTGATCCTCAAGGGTGACAACTCGGGAACCGTCGAGGCTCTCGAAGAGGCGCTGCTCGGGATCCAGATCGACGACGAGGTCGAACTGCGGGTCATCGACCGCGGTGTAGGTGGCGTCACGGAGACCAACGTCAACCTGGCGTCGGCATCCAACGCGATCATCATCGGCTTCAACGTTCGAGCGGAGGGCAAAGCCACCGAGCTGGCCAACCGCGAAGGCGTCGACATCCGGTACTACTCGGTGATTTACCAGGCGATCGACGAGATCGAGAAGGCCCTCAAGGGCATGCTCAAGCCGGTGTACGAGGAGGTTGCCCTCGGGCAGGCCGAGATCCGCGCGCTGTTCCGTTCCTCCAAGGTCGGAAACATCGCCGGTTGCCTCGTCACCTCCGGTACGATCCGTCGCAACGCGAAGGCACGACTCATCCGAGACAGTGCCGTTGTTGCGGAAACCGTCACGATCTCCTCGCTCCGCCGCGAGAAGGACGACGCGACGGAGGTCCGTGAGGGATACGAGTGTGGTTTGACGGTGACGTACTCCGACATCAAGGTGGGCGATGTCATCGAGGCGTACGAACTCCGTGAAAAGCCGCGCGACTAGAACAGATGCGGAGCCGTTCGGCTCCGTATCCGGTCGCGTCGGCTCGGTAGTGAAGCCAGGGGAGTGACACTGCGCTCCGACTTTCGAGCCGGTGGTGGTACGACAGTTGTACCGCCACCGGCTTTGTCGTCGGAGCCGATCGAAGGACGTCAGCGTGTATCTGGGTGCTCTGGAGTTGGACGTGTTGTTGGGGGACGTACGTTCGCTGGCCGAGAAGCGGTCGATGATGGAACCGGTACTGGGTGATCTGCAAAGGCTGGGAGTGTCGGCTGCGGAAACCGGTGAACGAGAACGTATTCGACGGTCGTTGCTGGGAGTCGCGGCCGCTGGTACCGATGTGGACCTGCTGCACGACAAGCTGGACGAATGCGAACGGCACGTCGCCGAACGCCACGATCTGGAATTGTTGGCAGTACGTCGGAGAATATTCGGACCCGAGGATTGATTCGGGAAGTCCTGTCGAGCACTGTTCGGCAGGCGTGTACAACGCAGCCGCCGGGACGTCGCACTTCGGTCGACGTCCGGCCATGAAAGAGGAGTGTGATTGTCGTGGTGGATCAGGCCAGGGCTCGTAAGTTGTCCAAGCGAATCGCTGCCATCGTTGCGACTGCGATCGATCACGAGATCAAAGATCCGCGGCTCGCGTTCGTGACCATCACCGACACCAAAGTCACCGCTGACCTGCACGACGCCACGGTGTACTACACCGTGATGGGTGAAGACCTCGATACTCCGCCCGACCTGCAGGCTGCCGCGGCAGGACTGGAGAAGGCCAAGGGTGTGCTGCGCTCGAAGGTCGGAGCCGGAACGGGTGTGCGGTACACACCGACCTTGACGTTCGTGACCGACACGGTGCCCGACACCGCGCGCCACATGGAAGACCTTCTCGAACGCGCCCGCGTGGCCGACGAGGAACTGGCCCGTGCGCGTGCGAACGCCAAACCTGCCGGAGACCCGGACCCGTACAAAGCTCCGCGCGAAGTCGCAGACTTGGATGGTCATTCCGCAGGCTCCACTCCTGCAGACGTCGAGCCGGCCGAAGCCGACTGACATGTCCGATGGTTCGGGGGCAGAGTCGCAGCAGGACGAGGATCTGGCGCGGGCGATCGAGATGCTCGAACGTGCATCCTCGGTGACCGTTCTGTGCCATGTGCAGCCCGACGCAGACACGATCGGTAGCGGGCTGGCGCTCGGCTCGGTACTCGAACGTCGTGGCACCGATGTGCAAGTGGCCTTCGCAGCGCCGGCTTTTCTGCCCGAGTCGATGAACGAGCTGCCCGGCCGGCACCTGCTGGTCGACGCCGACAAGGTGGCCGACACGGTGGATCTGGTCGTCACGGTCGACGCCGGAAGTCGGGGCCGGCTGGGGTCGTTGGGTAACCGGCTCGATTCTGCGTCGACCAGCCTCGTCATCGATCATCACCGCAGCAACACCCGATTCGGAACGGTCAACGTGGTGCATGCGTCAGCGGAGTCGACGACTGCTGTGATCGCGCGGCTGTTCGACCAATGGGGTGTCGAGATCGACGCCGATCTGGCGCACCTGCTGTTCGCCGGCCTGGTCACCGACACCGGTTCGTTCCGATGGGTTCGCCCGGGTTCGCATCTGCTGGCCGAGCGACTGCTGGCGACGGGGATCGACGGCGCACACATCGCGCGCAAGCTGCTCGATACTCACCCGTTCGAGTGGCTGCCGATGCTCGGGTCGGTGCTCGGTTCGGCATCGTTGATTCCCGAGGCGGCCGACGGGCGCGGGTTGGTGTACGCGGTCATCCGCAGCGAAGACGCGGCCGGATTGCGGTCGGAAGAGATCGAGAGTGTCATCGACATCGTCCGCACCACGTCCGAAGCCGAAGTGGCTGCCGTGCTCAAGCAGCAGGACTTCGGGACGGTCTGGGTGGTGTCGTTGCGGTCCAAGACCGAGGTGGACGTGTCGGCGGTGGCGTGTGCCCTCGGAGGTGGAGGACACCGCAACGCGGCCGGCTACACCGCGACCGGTGAACTCGGCGATGTGATCGACGCTCTGCGCGGAGCCTTGTCCACGTCGTGAGTTCCTCGCCGGTCACTGCTCGTCGAATACTCGGCTTGTCCCTTCCCTCTCTCGGCGTCCTCGCCGCAGAGCCTCTCTACCTGTTGTTCGATGCCGCGGTGGTCGGCCGACTCGGCGCTCTGGCGCTCGCCGGCTTGGCAATCGGTGGTTTGGTACTCGCACAGGTCAGCACCCAGTTGACCTTCCTGTCCTATGGCACGACTGCCCGAGCCGCTCGTATGCACGGTGCCGGGCGCGAACACGACGCCGTAGGCGAGGGGGTTCAAGCAACCTGGTTGGCATTCGGGCTCGGGGTCGTCATCGTGGCGGTCGTGCAACTCGCGGCCGAGCCTGTGGTGTCGGTCTTGACCGGAGGTGGCGACATCGCCGCCGAGGCGATCGCGTGGCTGCGCATCGCGCTGTTGGGTGTGCCGTTCATCCTGATCTCGTTGGCCGGAAACGGGTGGATGCGCGGTGTTCAGAACACCGTGACACCGCTACGTTTCGTTGTGCTCGGCTTCGGTGTGTCGGCGGTACTGTGCCCGCTTCTGGTTCACGGGTTGTTCGGATTCCCACGATTGGAGCTGGTCGGATCGGCTGTGGCCAACGTGATCGGTCAGGGCGTCGCCGGTGCATTGTTCGTCGTCGCGGTGGTTCGAGAAAGCACTGAACTGCGTCCGCGATGGTCGGTGATGCGTGCGCAGTTGGTACTCGGTCGCGATCTCATCGTGCGCAGCCTCGCGTTTCAGGCCTGCTTCCTCTCTGCAGCCGCGGTCGCGTCGAGATTCGGGGCCGCCTCGGTCGCCGCGAACCAGGTGGTGCTGCACATGTGGAACCTGGTGTCACTCATGCTCGATTCGTTGGCAATTGCTGCGCAGACCCTCGTCGGGGCTGCGTTGGGTGCCGGCCGAACCGAGGATGCGCGCGCACTGGCATGGCGCTTGACGGCGTGGTCGACCGTATTCGCCGTGGTCCTGGCCGGTGTGTTCGCCGTCGGGCGTTCGTTCGTCCCAGGCCTGTTCACCACCGATGCGTCGGTCGTCGATCAGATGCATGCGATCTGGTGGATCTTCGTGGCGATCATTCCCATTGCCGGCGTGGTGTTCGCGTTGGACGGAGTGCTGCTCGGCAGTGGCGATGCAGCGTTCCTGCGGAACGCCACCATGGCATGTGCCGTCGTGGGGTTCCTGCCGTTCATCTGGTCCGCTCTGGTCTTCGACTGGGGCTTGGTGGGGATCTGGATCGGACTCGGTGTTTTCGTCGCCTTGCGCATGCTCGCGGTGGCCGGACGAGTGCTGTCCGGTAAGTGGCTGGTGATCGGCAGCGATCGTCAATTACGACGGTGACGGCAACGCGGGATGCAGAGCAACTTCGAGGCTCTTCACCACGAAATACACGCTGCGCCCCGGCTCGAGCCCCAGATCGGAGACCGCTGCGGGGGTGATGTCGGCGGCCATTCCGGGCGAGCCGTCGGGATGCGGACGAGATCGGACGCGAATGCCGGAGCCCTGCACCTCCATCTCGTCGATCACGACCTCGAAAACGTTCCGTGGGCTGGCATGGGGGGCTGTCGGGTGCACCGAGACCGCGGCGGGGGAGAAGACCGCGACCAGCGACGTCCCGGTGACGTGTTGCCCTGATCCGTGGACCGTCAAGCCCCAGCTCGTGGTCAGTGCGGTCGTGCCGTCGGCGTCGGCCGCACGGCCGGAGAGCAGGTTGACTCCGGCGATTCGGGCACCGAATTCGCTTCGGGGAGCCGCGAGTACCTCGGCAACCGAGCCCCGCTCCACCACGCGCCCGCCGTCGACGATCGCGACGGAATCGGCCAACGCGACCACGTCGAGCAGATCGTGGGTGACGATCAGCGCCGTGCGGGACCTGTCGCGCACTACCGATCGCAGCACTCTGCGGAGCGCCGGTGCTGTCTCGACGTCCAACGCCGCAAGGGGTTCGTCGAGCAGCAGCAGTCGAGGATCGGCGGCAAGAGCGCGTGCGATCGCTATGCGTTGGGCTTGGCCACCGGACAATTGGTCCGGGCGACGGTCGGCCAGATGAGAGGCTCCTACCGCGGCCAGCCAAGTATCGGCCACAGTCTTCCAGGACGCTCGGCTCTCACCCGCGCTCCGCGGCGCGAAGGCGACGTTCGTTCGAGCGTCCATGTGGGGAAACAGGAGTGCGTCCTGCGCGAGAGTGGCAACACCTCGCGCGTGGATCGGAACGAAGGTCTTCGACGAGGTGTCGGTCAACGTGTCCTCGCCGAGTCGGACGATGCCGTCGTCGGGCACCACCGACCCCGACACCAGCTGCAGCAGTGTCGATTTGCCGGCCCCGTTGGGGCCGAGGACGGCGACCGTCTCACCCTCTTCGACGTCGAGTTCGATGTCGACGCCGCGGACATCGACAGTGGCGCGAACGTGCAGCGAGCTCACAGCGAACCCGACGATCGAGTACCGCGCGCGGTGACGACGACGACGGCAGCAACCAGGATCAGCACCAGCGACAGCGCCACCGCGGCATCGGGATCGGCCTCGCGCTGCAGATAGATCTCCAGCGGCAGGGTTCGGGTGACTCCTTCGAGCGAGCCCGCGAAGGTCAAGGTCGCTCCGAATTCGCCGAGTGCGCGTGCGAACGCGAGAACGGTACCGGATATCAATCCAGGCAAGATCAAGGGAACGGTGACGCGGCGTAGAACAGTGGTCGGCGTTGCCCCCAGAGTCGCCGCAACCACGTCGTACCGACTTCCGGCCGTACGCAGTGCGCCTTCGACGCTCACGACGAGAAACGGCAGCGACACGAACACCTGCGCCAACACGACGGCGGAGGTGGTGAACGCGATTCGGATTCCGAACGCTTCGAGATGTTCGCCGAGCAGGCCTTGACGGCCGAATGTGTAGAGCAACGCGATACCGCCGACCACCGGAGGCAGGACCAGAGGGAGTACGACCAGGGAGCGGAGTACCGACAGGCCACGAACAGTGCTGCGGGAGAGCACGATTGCCATCGGTACACCCAGCAGCACGCACATCACCGTACTGGCTGTGGCCGTCTTCAGGCTCAGGACCAGCGCTGCGACCGCAGACTCCGAGGTGACGAGACCGACGAAGTTCGACCAGTCGATGCGGGTGAACATCGCGGCAAGGGGTGCCACGACGACCAGCGCGCCGACGGTCGCCGGAACGAAGATCCACAGCGGTACCCCTACCGCCGATCGCCCGCCATCGGCGACGCGTACGGTCACGGAGCGGCGAAGCCGGCTCGGGCGAGGACGTCTCGGCCGACCGGTCCGGTGACGAACTCGGCGAACGCGCGAGCGGTGGCGTCGTTCTCGGACCCATTCAGTGTCGCAACCGGATAGGTGTTGACGGCTTCGCTCGATTCCGCGAACGGCACTGCTGTCACGGAGTCACCCGACCCTGCTGCGTCTGTGACGTACACCAGCCCGGCATCGGCTTGACCCGACGTGACTTTGCCCAGTACATCGGTAACCGACGATTCCTCGCTCACCGCCGGGATGTCCGTGCCGGTCGCGGCTTCCACGGCTGCCGTCGCCGCACCGCACGGCACCTGAGGTGCACAGATCACCGTCAGAATGTCGGGGTTCGCCAGATCGGCGAACGACGTGATGCGATCCGGGTTGCCCGGCGCGGTCACGATGGTCAGGGTGTTCGAGGCGAAGTCGACGGGATCACCTGCCACCACGCCGGCGTCGACCGCCTTCGTCATGTTCTTCGTATCCGCGGAGGCGAAGACATCGGCGGGTGCACCGGAGATCAGCTGCGTGGCCAGATCGGAGGATCCGGCAAAGCTGAACTCGACCGAGGTGCCGGGGTGCTCGGCCTCGAAGCGCGTACCCAGTTCGGTGAACGTCGCTCGCAGGGATGCTGCGGCGAAGACGGTGATGTCACCCCCGACGGTATTGCCGGTCGCGGCCGGATCGGAGGCACCGGATTCGGATGCCCTGTCGCATCCGGTGAGGACAAGAGTGACGGCAACGAGAGCCACGAATGCCGGTCTGAGTGTCTGCACTGAAATCTCCTGCGATCTAGGGTGTCTCGACGATGACCGTGGTGGCCTTGACGACCGCGACGGTCACCTTGCCCGGCTCCAGTCCGAGTTCACGAACGGACTCGGTACTCATCAGGGACACGATGGAAAAGGGCCCACACTGCATGGTGACCTCGCTCATCACAGTGTCCGAGACGACCCCGGTGACGAGCCCGACCAGTCGGTTGCGGGCAGAACTGCCGCCGGAGGCCACTTCGGGTGGGGGCGCGGCATGCTGACGGGCATAAGCGGCGAGGTCACTGCCGGCGATCACCTTGCGCCCTGTCTCGTCCTCGAACGAGGCGAGTGTGCCGCCGTCGATCCACCTCCGCACGGTGTCGTCACTGACGCCGAGCAGTGCGGCAGCGTCTCGAATGCGGACCGGAGGCACCGTCATCGCGACACCCGCGCTGTCTTGGTCGTCCGCAAAAAAGTCATGAAAGGCACCATATACCCGAATCTGCGGTTGCGACGAGCGGATTGCCTCCAGGTCGGCCGGGACCGTCGGTCATGACGGGAGCTACCGCTTCACCCCGCCTGGATGCGCCGCGGAATCTCCGTGGAGGATTGAGCGTTGATACGTTCTCGGACGGTTCGGCGACTCGACGTCGACGGCCGAACGGATCGGAAGGGGTCATCAGTGGCAGCGAAGCTGTGGGCAGTGAGCGACATTCACGTCGGACATCGGGGCAACAGGCCCGTCACCGAGGACATCTTCCCCGAGTCTCCCGACGACTGGCTGATCGTGGCCGGTGACGTGTCGGAGAAGACCGACGACATCAAGTGGGCGCTCGAACTGCTGCGCAGTCGTTTCGCGAAGGTCATCTGGGTTCCCGGAAACCACGAGCTGTGGACGACGGTGAAAGATCCCGTCCAGATCCACGGAGCAGCCCGATACGAGTACTTGGTCAACCTGTGCCGTGAGATCGACGTCGTCACTCCGGAGGATCCGTACCTGCTGTGGGAGGGAGAGGGTGGTCCGGCGACGATAGTGCCGATGTTTCTGTTGTACGACTACACCTTCCTGCCGCAGGGAGCTCGGGACAAGGAGCACGGGCTGGCGATCGCGCGAGAGAAGAACGTCGTCGCCACGGACGAATTTCTGCTGTCCTCGCAGCCGTATGCCACGCGGGATGCGTGGTGCCATGCGCGCATCGACGCCACTCGTGACCGGCTCGATGCCCTCGATACAACCGTTCCCACGGTGCTGATCAACCACTTTCCGATGGTCCGTCAGCCGACCGAGGTGCTCTTCTACCCGGAGTTCGCGCTGTGGTGCGGGTCGACTCTCACGGCGGATTGGCACACGAGGTACAACGCGATCTGCTCGGTGTACGGGCACCTGCACATTCCGCGTACCACCTACTACGACGGCGTTCGCTTCGAGGAGGTGTCGGTGGGCTACCCGCGCGAGTGGCAGCGCCGTGGACTGCCGAAGAACGTTCTGCGGCAAATTCTTCCGGTTCCCGAGTATCCGCCGGGGTCGTTGAACAAATGGGGCGGGCACTTCACCGTGACTCCCGAGATGGAAGCAGAAGTAGAGAAGATGAGGGCGGGCAAGTGATCGAATCCATACTTCCGAACGGTGTGGTCTCGGCCGAACTGTTCGTCGACCCACCGGATTTGGTGCCCCATCCACTCGAAGCCCCGTTGGTCGCCAAGGCGGTGGACAAGCGCAAGCGTGAGTTCACCTCGGCTCGGCACTGTGCTCGAGTGGCGATGGGAAAGCTGGGCGTGGAGCCCGCACCGATCATGCGAGGCAAATCCGGTGCGCCACAGTGGCCGAAGGGTGTGGTCGGATCGTTGACGCACTGCGACGGTTATCGCGGTGCCGTATTGGCCTATTCGATGCAGGTGCGATCGGTCGGCATCGACGCCGAGCCGCACGGGCCTCTACCCGACGGTGTGCTGGAGGCGGTGAGCCTGGAGGCAGAGCGAGACTGGCTCGCGACCGCGGGCCGCGAGGACGTGCACTGGGATCGAGTGTTGTTCTGCGCCAAGGAAGCGACGTACAAGGCCTGGGAGCCGTTGACCGGACGGTGGCTCGGTTTCGAGGACGCGCACATCACCTTCGAGCGCACCGGCTCCGGTGACGACATCTCCGGGACGTTCAGATCCGAACTGCTGGTGCCCGGCGATACCGTCTCCGGGCCTCCTCTGACGTCGTTCGACGGTCGATGGATGGTGGCCAACGGACTGGTGATGACGGCAATCTCGGTGATGTGACGACCGGCTGGTCGCGCCTGGCACAATGCTCTCTCGTGAGTGCTCGCGAAAAGATTTCGTCCGGTCTCGTCGGTGCCGGCTTATTGGTGGTCGACAAAGGACCGGGCGTGACGAGTCACGATGTCGTGGCGTCGTGTCGAAAACTGTTGCGCACCAGAAAGGTCGGCCATGCGGGAACTCTCGACCCCATGGCGACCGGAGTGCTGGTGCTCGGTGTGGAGCGGGCGACCAAGATGCTCGGACTGCTCTCACTGACCACCAAGTCGTACACCGCGACGGTGCGGCTCGGCCGCAGTACGACGACAGACGACGCCGAGGGTGACGTTCTGGCGGATGTCTCGGCCTCGCACCTCTCCGATTCGGACATTGCGACCGCGATCTCGGCGTTGACCGGTGACATCGAGCAGGTGCCGGCGAGTGTCAGTGCCATCAAGGTCGACGGACAGCGAGCGCACAAGCTGTCTCGAGCCGGCGAGGAGTTCACCCTTGCGGCCCGGAAAGTCAGTGTCACCCGATTCGATGTGACGGCCAGGCGTGATGTCGTCGAACACGAAGCCACCTTCGTCGACCTCGATGTGGAGGTGGAGTGCACGTCGGGGACGTACGTGCGCGCGCTGGCGCGAGATCTCGGTGCGGCGCTGGGCGTCGGCGGTCACCTGACCGTGCTGCGCCGCACACGCGTCGGTCCCTTCACCCTCGAGCATGCGCGGACACTCGAGGAGTTGGCCGAGGATCCGGCCGTCAGTCTCGATATCGACGAGGCCGCACGCACCGCTTTTCCGCACCGGCAGATCGATGCAGGCGAGGCGGAATCACTGAGCCAGGGCCGGTGGCTGGATCCGATCGGAATCGATGGGGTGTACGCGGCCGTCGATCCGACCGGTCACACCATTGCTCTGCTTCAGGAGAAGGGCAAGCGGGCCAGTTCGGTCATGGTCGTGCGGCCCGCGACCTTGCGCGGGCACTGAACCGGCCCGGCAATCAGTTCGCGGGAACCATCCAGATCGCCTCGGCGGCGCGATGGCCCAGGTCGATGGAGTCCGTGGCATCGTCCCGCGCGAGTTCGATGGCAACCGTGCCGGCGTAGTCACGTCGTTCGATCACCGTGATCGGCAGGTCGAGCGTGATACCGACCGAATCGAAGTAGCGAAGCATCGCAGGATCGGAGTCGGAGATTCTCGCGACTCGGCCGGACTGTCCGTCGAGGTACTCGCTCAGGCGGGTCGCGGACGGAGTCTCGATCGCACCGTCGACCGACGGAATCGGATCTCCGTGCGGATCGCGTTCGGGGTGGCCCAATTTGGCGTCGATCCGGTCCATCATCAGGTCCGAGACGGCGTGTTCGAGAATCTCCGCCTCGTCGTGCACTTCGTCCCAGCCGTAGCCCAGTTCGCGGACCAGATAGGTCTCGATCAGCCGGTGCCGACGCACCATGCCGATGGCAGCCAGGCGACCCTTCTCGGTCAGTGAGATGGCTCCGTAGCGGGCGTGGTCGACCATGCCCTGATCGGCGAGCTTGCGAATCGCCTCGGACACCGTCGAGGCGGAGACGCCGATGCGCTCGGAGAGCATCTTGGTGCTGACGGAGTCCTCGCTCCATTCGCTGGCCGTCCAGATGACCTTGAGATAGTCCTGCGCAACCGCGGACAGCTGGACGCCCCCGTCGGCCGGTGCGGGATCGGTTCTTTGTTGCGCCACGCCGCCGAGCTTAGGCAATCCAATGGAAAAAGACATCTCACCCGGCCGGAGCAGCCGGCACCTGTCGGCGTTGTCGCAGGGCGCGGACGACGATGCCCTGTGATGGGCTCAGCAGGTAGGCAAGCACGAAGACGAGTCCCTGGGTGAGCACGACGCTGCCTCCCGAGGACACGTCGAGGTAGAAGCTGGCGTAGATCCCCACCAGCGCGCAACCCACCGAGACGATCGGTGCCAGCACGAGCATGCGGCCGAAGCTGTGCGTGAGCAGATAGGCGGACGCACCGGGAGTGATGAGCATCGCCACCACGAGGATGACGCCGACGGCCTGGAGTGCGACCACGGTCGTCAGGGCGAGCAGAGTCAGCATCACGGCCGAGATCACCGTCGGATTGAGGCCGACGGCGCGGGCCTGGGTGCGGTCGAACGCGAAGAGCGTGAAGTCGCGACGCTTGACGATCATGACGGCCAGCGCGATGCCACCGAGGACGAACACCTGGACCATGTCGGCCTGCGAGACTCCGAGCAGGTTGCCGAACAGGATGTGGTTGAGGTCGATCTGGCTGGGAAACTTCGAGATCAGGACGACGCCGAGCGCGAACAACGCGGTGAAGACGACTCCGATGGCGGCGTCCTCCTTGACGATGGTGGTGTTGCGGACGACTCCGATGGCACCGACCGCGATGAGGGCGAACAGCAGTGCTCCGATCGCGAACGGTGCCCCGAACAGGTAAGACAGCGCGACGCCGGGAAGAACGGCGTGCGAGACGGCGTCGCCCATCAACGACCACCCGATGAGGACGAGCCAGCAGCTCAGGACCGCGCACACGATCGAGGCGGTGACGGTCACCAGGAGGGCTCGCTGCATGAAGGTGTATTCGAGTGGG
This sequence comes from Rhodococcus sp. 15-649-2-2, assembly GCF_002258645.1. Taxonomy (NCBI): domain Bacteria; kingdom Bacillati; phylum Actinomycetota; class Actinomycetes; order Mycobacteriales; family Nocardiaceae; genus Rhodococcus; species Rhodococcus sp. 15-649-2-2. The sequence goes on along the minus strand of NZ_NPFM01000031.1, from coordinate 633,951 downwards.
TCCACCAGAAAATCGATCAGATACACGGTTCAGCTCGCTTCCGAGGTTCGGGCCGGTCGTGGAGTGCCTGCGCCCAGCTCGTCGATCCTCGTCGGATCGATGCCGAAGGCCAGAGCGAGGTTCTCGGGGCGAAGTACCTCGACCGGACTGCCGTGCATGAGCACCCGCTGTTGGAGCAGGATCGCCTCGTCGCACAGGTCCGGCAGGGCATGCAGATCATGGGTGGACACGAGAACCGACGCGCCGTGTTCTGCGAGTTCGCGGAGCAGGCGGGTGATGGTGGCTTCGGTCTTCTTGTCCACACCGGCGAAAGGCTCGTCGAGCAACAGCAAAGACGCCTCCTGGGCGATGGCGCGGGCAACGAACGCGCGCTTGCGTTGGCCACCCGAGAGCTGGCCGATCTGACGGCTCGCGAGCTCGGCGAGGTCGACACGCTCCAGCGCCTCGTCGACGGCCAGTCGATCGGCCGCTCGAGGAGTACGGAGAAGATTCTGCTTTCCGTATCGGCCCATCATGACCACGTCCCGCACACTGATCGGAAATGTCCAGTCGACGGATTCCGCCTGGGGCACATAGCTGACAGTGCCTGCTTTGCGCGCCTGGGCGGGGTCGCCGCCGAACACGGTGATCGAGCCGGAGTTGGGCTTGACCACGCCCATGACGGCCTTGAACAGCGTCGACTTGCCCGATCCGTTCATGCCGACCAACCCGCACACCCGCCCTGGTGCAAGCGTGAGACTGGCATCGACGAGAGCCACGACGTCGCGGTATCGCACGTTGACGGTGTCGACCGTCAGCGCTGCTCCGTTCTCGTGCGGGGCCCTGTCGTGCTGGGTCCCAGTCTTCCGGGTCATCGTTCTCCTACCAGTGCGTCGGCGATCAACCGTGCGTCGTAGCGCAGTAGATCCAGGTATGTGGGTACGGGGCCGGACGCATCGCTCAGCGAGTCGACGTACAGCTTTCCCCCGAATCGAGCGCCGGTGTCCTCGGCGACCTGCAGCTGCGCCTTGTCCGAGACGGTCGACTCGCAGAACACCGCGGGTACAGCGTTGTCGCGAACGAAATCGATGGTGCGCACCACCTGCTTCGGCGTTCCTTCCTGCTCGGCGTTGACCGGCCACAGGTAGGCCTCCTGCAAGTCGAAGTCACGGGCCAGATAGCCGAAGGCACCTTCACAGGTGACGAGTGCACGCTGACGTTCGGGCAGTGCGGAGAGGTCGGCGTCGAGTTCGGTACCGACCTCGCGGAGTTGTCCGATGTACGCGACCGCGTTCGCTCGGTAGTCGTCGGTGTTGGCGGGGTCGAGTGCGACGAACGCGTCGGCGATGTTCTGCACGTAGGTCTCGGCGACGACCGGCGACATCCAGGCGTGTGGGTTCGCCTTTCCCGCGTAGGCATCGTCGCGAATGTAGACCGGCTCCACGTCCGCACTCACCACGGCGTGCGGTGCGGGAACACGTTCGACGAACTTCGCGAACCATGATTCGAGTCCGAGTCCGTTGTCCAGGATCAGCTCGGCCTGCTCGGCGGTGCGGAGGTCTCCCGGGGTCGGCTCGTAGCCGTGAATCTCCGCACCGGGTTTTGTGATCGATTCCACTCGCAGGTGTTCACCGGCGACGTTCGCGGCCATGTCGGCGAGGACGGTGAACGTCGTCAGTACGAGCGGTCTGCCGTCGTCGAGTGCAGCCGGATCGTCGTCGCCCACGGCGCGGGCACAGCTGGTCGACGCCACGACCAGGAGACCGGCCACCACCCAGCTCATGACGACGCGTCGAGTGCGAAATCCACTCGTGCGAAGAAAAAAGTTAGGCACACCGAAATATTTACCGTGGGGATACCTTTTTGTCCATACCTGCCATGTGCGACACGCCTGGCCGAGAGTGACCGAGCGGCCGTCGGGCCGTAGGCTTCGCGGTGTGCAGAGATGGCGAGGTCTCGACGATGTACCTGCCGACTGGGGTCGGTGCGTGCTCACGATCGGCGTCTTCGACGGCGTTCATCGCGGACACGCGCAACTGATCGGCCGAGCGGTGGCCGCTGCGAAGAAGCGCGGCGTTCCCAGCGTGCTCATGACGTTCGATCCTCACCCGATGGAAGTCGTGCGGCCGGGGAGCCACCCTGCTCAGTTGACGACCCTGACGAGGCGAGCCGAACTCGCCGAGGAACTGGGAATCGACGTGTTCTGTGTCATGCCGTTCACGCCCGAGCTGATGAAACTCACCCCCGAGCGATACGTCCACGAGATCCTGATCGAACGCCTGCACGTTGCCGAAGTGGTCGTAGGCGAGAACTTCACCTACGGGAAGAAGGCACTCGGTACCGTCCCGATGCTGCGCAAGATCGGCGAACGGTCCGGATTCGCAGTCGACGGAGTCAACCTGCTCGCCGAGCACGCCGTGACGTTCTCCTCGACGTACATCAGATCGTGCGTGGACGCCGGTGATGTCGCTGCAGCCACTGCCGCGCTCGGGCGACCGCACCGCGTCGAGGGTGTCGTTGTGCACGGTGACGGCCGAGGTCGCCAAATGGGTTATCCGACAGCCAATGTCGCGCCGCCCATGTACTCCGCCATTCCCGCCGACGGCGTCTACGCGGCATGGTTCACCGTGCTGGGGCCGGGTCCGATCATGGGGACGGTCACGCCGGGGGAGCGACATCCTGCCGCGGTGTCGGTGGGCACCAATCCCACGTTCTCGGGTCGTACCAGGACTGTCGAGGCGTTCGTGCTCGACGGTGAGGCCGACCTGTACGGGCAGCATGTGGCGGTCGATTTCGTCGAGCGGCTGCGCGGGATGGAGAAATTCGATTCGATGGAAGCGCTCGTGGAGGAAATGGGCCGCGACGCCGATCGTGCCCGCTCCATTCTGGCGACGAGCACAGCCTGATAGGCTGACCCCTCGGTGCTCGCTGCGGTCCGCGGCGGCTGTACCGGCTTCGATCCCGCTCGTTCGTTCGGCGGGACGCGTTGCTTCCTTTCACGCGGACGTCATTGATCAGGAGTAGTACCAGTGGCATTGACCACCGAACAGAAGAAGGCCGTTCTCGGCGAGTACGGCTTGCACCCCACCGACACGGGCTCGCCCGAGGCGCAGGTTGCAATGCTCACCAAGCGCATCGTCGACTTGACCGAGCACCTCAAGATGCACAAGCACGATCACCACTCCCGCCGCGGCCTGTTGCTGCTGGTCGGACGTCGTCGTCGTCTGCTCAAGTACATCGCCAAGGTCGACGTCACCCGCTACCGCTCGCTCATCGAGCGTCTGGGTCTGCGTCGATAATTCGCATCGACGCGAGGTTGTCACCGATGCACGGTTCGACGCGCCGGTGTACACCGGACTCGCAGCAATAGTGCAGTAGCCAACGAGGCAGTGCTTAGACTGTTCCTCGTTGGCTATCTGTGTTTGTACCGCAAGAACAGTTTCGCCAGCACGAGAAAGCGGATGCACGGCATCCGCACACCGCCGTGTATGCCTGTCACGCCGTGGTGACGGTCTTCGGTAGTGGCCTTTCGGATACGAGATCCGGTGGGCTTCGATCGATGGCCGCCTCCGCGCAGCCGCGTCCCGAGAGATCTCGGAGATGGACGGCACAGGTATGCCGCCACAGCCAGGAGGGCTCGTGGTGTGTCCACGCGGGCACGGCAAAGACGAGAGGACGAGAACAGAACACATGTCGGAAACCACAACCTTGGACGTCGAAGAAGGCGTCTACGAAGCCACTGCGATCATCGACAACGGCACGTTCGGCAAGCGGACCATCCGCTTCGAGACCGGCCGCCTCGCACAGCAGGCCGCTGGCGCAGTCGCCGCGTACCTCGACGAGGACACCATGCTGCTGTCGGCAACGACCGCAGGCAAGCACCCCCGTGAGGGATTCGATTTCTTCCCGTTGACGGTCGACGTCGAAGAGCGCATGTACGCCGCGGGCCGGATCCCCGGATCGTTCTTCCGCCGTGAGGGCCGTCCGTCCACCGACGCCATCCTCACCTGCCGCCTGATCGACCGGCCGCTGCGTCCGACGTTCGTCGACGGACTGCGCAACGAGATCCAGGTCGTCATCACCGTCCTGAGCCTCAACCCCGCCGATCTGTACGACGTCGTCGCGATCAACGCGGCATCGGCCTCGACTCAGATCGCCGGCCTGCCGTTCTCCGGCCCGATCGGTGGCGTTCGCGTCGCACTGATCGACAAGCAGTGGGTCGCCTTCCCGACCAACGAGCAGCTCGAGAAGGCCGTGTTCAACATGGTCGTCGCGGGTCGCATCGTCTCCGGCTCCGGTGCCGACGCAGATGTCGCCATCATGATGGTCGAAGCCGAGGCCACCGAGAACGTCATCGAGCTCATCGAGGGTGGCGCTGCCGCCCCCAACGAAGCAGTCGTCGCCGAGGGCCTCGAGGCTTCGAAGCCCTTCATCGCTGCCCTGTGCACCGCCCAGCAGGAGCTCGCGTCCAAGGCCGCCAAGCCCACCGGCGACTACCCGGTCTTCCCGGCGTACCAGTCGGACGTCTTCGAGGCCGTCGAGAACGCCGCCAAGATCCCGCTGAACGAGGCGCTCACCATTGCAGGCAAGGCCGAGCGCGAGAGCAAGCTCGACGAGGTCAAGGCTCAGGTTCTCACCTCGGTCGGAGACAGCTTCGCCGGCCGCGAGAAGGAGATCGGTGCCGCATTCCGTGCACTGACCAAGAAGTCGGTTCGCCAGCGCATCCTCACCGACCACTTCCGTATCGACGGTCGCGGCATCACCGACATCCGGTCGCTGTCCGCCGAGGTCGCGATCATCCCGCGCACCCACGGATCGGCTCTCTTCGAGCGCGGCGAGACCCAGATCCTGGGCGTCACCACCCTCGACATGGTCAAGATGGCGCAGCAGGTCGATTCGCTCGGGCCCGAGACGTCCAAGCGCTACATGCACCATTACAACTTCCCGCCGTACTCCACCGGTGAGACCGGCCGCGTCGGTTCGCCGAAGCGTCGCGAGATCGGTCACGGCGCGCTCGCCGAGCGCGCTCTGCTGCCGGTTCTGCCCAGCCAGGCAGAGTTCCCGTACGCCATCCGCCAGGTCTCCGAGGCACTGAGCTCGAACGGCTCGACCTCGATGGGCTCGGTCTGCGCCTCGACCCTGTCGCTGCTCAATGCCGGTGTGCCGTTGCGTGCCCCGGTTGCGGGTATCGCCATGGGCCTCGTGTCCGACGAGGTCGACGGCGAGACCCGTTACGTCGCCCTCACCGACATCCTCGGTGCCGAGGATGCGTTCGGCGACATGGACTTCAAGGTCGCCGGAACCAAGGACTTCGTCACGGCGCTGCAGCTCGACACCAAGCTCGACGGCATCCCCTCCAAGGTGCTCGCCGGCGCGCTGTCGCAGGCCAAGGATGCTCGCACGACGATCCTCGAGGTCATGGCCGAGGCCATCGACACCCCGGACGAGATGAGCCCGTACGCACCTCGCGTCACCGCGATCAAGGTGCCGGTCGACAAGATCGGCGAGGTCATCGGGCCCAAGGGCAAGATGATCAACTCCATCACCGAGCAGACCGGTGCCAACATCTCGATCGAAGATGACGGCACTGTCTACGTCGGTGCAGCGGACGGCCCGTCCGCACAGGCCGCGATCGACATGATCAACGCCATCGCCAACCCGCAGCTGCCGAAGGTCGGCGAGCGATTCCTCGGAACCGTCGTCAAGACAACGGCTTTCGGTGCGTTCGTCTCGCTGCTCCCGGGCCGCGACGGACTGGTGCACATCTCGAAGCTCGGTAACGGCAAGCGCATCAACAAGGTCGAGGACGTCGTGAGCGTCGGATCCAAGTTGCGCGTCGAGATCGCCGATATCGACAACCGCGGCAAGATCAGCCTCGTTCCCGTCGAAGACGACAACGCAGCTGCTCCTGCCGACGCTCCCGAGGCACCCGCCGAGGTCAGCGCTGAGTAAGAAGCAACCGAGCCGAACGGTACGTCCCCTCGGGTCGTACCGTTCGGCCGTTACGGACAACGTCGCCATCGATGCCGGCGTGCAACGCACGACTCTGCCCGGCGGGCTTCGGGTCGTCACCGAGTTCGTTCCCGGCGTTCGCTCGGCGTCTGTCGGAGTGTGGGTCGGAGTGGGCTCACGCGACGAGCAACCGAGTGTTGCCGGAGCCGCGCACTTCCTCGAACATCTGCTGTTCAAGTCGACGCCGACGCGCAGTGCGCTCGAGATCGCCCAGGTGATGGACGGCGTCGGGGGAGAGCTGAACGCATTCACCTCCAAGGAGAGCACGTGTTTCTATGCGCACGTGCTCGACGAGGACGTGGCACTCGCCATCGATTTGGTCAGCGATGTGGTGCTTCGCGGTCGGTGTAGATCGGCGGATGTGGACGTCGAGCGGCAGGTGGTTCTCGAAGAGATCTCCATGCGCGACGACGATCCCGAGGATCTGCTGGGAGATGCCTTCCTGGAAGCGATGTTCGGTGATCACCCCATCGGGCGTCCGATCATCGGATCCGTCGAATCCATCGAATCGATGACCCGTTCCCAACTGCACTCGTTTCACGTTCGCCGCTACACCCCGCAGCGCATGGTCGTGGCGGTCGCAGGCAACGTCGATCACAAGCAGATCGTCTCGCTCGTGCGCCGCGCATTCTCCGGCCATCTGGAGAAGGGTGCGCGGCCGGCCGAAAGGCGCGGTGGCACAGCACGATTACGCAACGCTCCCACGTTGAGCCTGACCACCCGTGACAGCGAGCAGGCGCATCTGTGCCTGGGTGTGCGGGCGTTCGGTCGACACGAAGGGCATCGCTGGGCGTTGTCCGTGCTCAATTCGGCTGTCGGCGGTGGGCTCAGTTCTCGCCTGTTCCAGGAGATCAGGGAAGAGCGCGGACTGGCTTACTCGGTGTACTCCTCGGTGGACACGTTTGCCGACAGCGGTGCGTTCTCGGTGTACGCGGGATGCCAGCCGGAGAACCTCGGCGAGGTCACCACGGTGATTCGTGAGGTCTTGGCCAAGGTTGCGGCCGAGGGCATCACCGATGCGGAGTGTGCTCGCGCGAAGGGCTCGTTGCGCGGCGGACTGGTTCTGGGCCTGGAAGATTCGGGCTCCCGGATGAACCGTATCGGTCGTAGCGAACTGAACTACGGCAATCACCGCGACATCACCGACACGCTCTCGCGTATCGACAGCGTCGGCAACGACGAGGTGCGCGAGGTCGCCGCCGTGCTGCTCGATCGTCCGTTCGGTGCCGCGGTGGTCGGTCCATACAAGAACGCTCGTCAGTTGCCGGCATCGGTCAGGTCCCTGGTCCGCTAGCGTCTGCGATCACGTCGCGCACTGCACAGCGGATCAGGTCCGGCACTGCCGAGGTGTCAGTGATCGGTTCGAATGCTCGGGTGGAGTGCAGCGCGGCTATTCCGTGCACGGAGGTCCACAGTCTCATCGCTGTGAACTGTGGATTTTCCGGCGCGACGGTGCCGAGTGTCGAGGTGAATGCTTCGAAGAGGGGGCGCGACTGTTGTCGCAGATTCTCACCGGAGCCGGCGAGCAGGTCGTGTCGAAAGATGAGAGCGAACATCGCCGGGCGCTGCGCTGCGAATTGCACGTACGCGTGCGCCATCGCATCCACAGCATCTCTGGGTGAATCCGACTGTTGTGCAGCAGAATTCAGCGCGGTCCCGAGATCGACGAGGCCGACTCGGGCCACGGCCGCGGCGAGTGCGCTCAGCGTCGGAAAGTACCGCCTGGGAGCGCCGTGAGAGACGCCGGCCTCGCGAGTGACCGCTCTGATGGTCAACCCTTCCGGTCCCTCGCTGTCGAGTAGGCGTACACCCGCGTCGATCAGCCGCGTCCGAAGGTTGTCTGGCACGTAGACATTGTCTACTCTCGGCCGTGACGATGTCCAGCCGAGAGGATCGATCGATGTGGTATCTGCTCTTCAAATATGTGTTGATCGGCCCGATTCTCCGAATCCTCGGACGCCCGTCGGTGGTCGGTGGAGGCAATCTCCCGACGACGGGACCGGTGATCATCGCCGGCAACCACCTCACGGTCGTCGACTCGTTCTTTCTCGTCCTCCTGGTTCGTCGCCGGGTCACGTTCATTGCCAAGAGCGAGTACTTCACCGGCCGGGGAATCAAGGGCGCGGCGCTTCGCTGGTTCTACAGCGCGACTGGTCAGGTTCCCGTCGACCGCCGCGGGGCGGATGCTTCTGCTCCGGCGCTCGATGCTGCGAAAAGCATTCTGCGACAACGGAAAGTGTGGGCGGTGTATCCGGAAGGGACGCGATCTCCCGACGGCCGGTTGTACAAGGGCAAGACCGGGCTGGCGAGAGTGGCGATCGAGACCGGAGCGCCCGTAGTGCCGGTGGTGATGCACGGGACGCTCGGAGTCAACCCGGTGGGTTCGAGGATGTGGCGTCCGGGAAAGGTGCGCATGGTCGTCGGCGAACCATTGGATTTCACGAGATACGCAGGGGGAGAGAACAGTAGAGCCATTCTGCGGGCTACCACCGATGAGGTGATGGCAGCGCTGGCGACCCTGTCGGGGCAGGAGTACGTCGACGTGTACGCCGCGACGGTCAAGGACGCGGCATGACCTCGGACGCGCACGCACGCGGCAGAACAGTCCTCGTGACCGGCGTCGGTCGGCGGGAGGGAATCGGTTTCGCCATCACCCGCCGGCTGTTGCGTGACCAGAGCACCCGCGTCTTTGCGCACTCGTGCGACGGCTACGACATCACCGAGCCGTGGGGAGCCGGCACACCGGGAGCACAGGAGGTGTTGGCCGAGTTGTCCACCGCCACCGACAGGCTCGGCCACCTCGACATCGATTTCGTGGATCCGGCGGCACCGGCAACCCTGTTCGACGCGGCGGAATCCACGCTCGGCAGCATCGATTCTCTGGTGGTCAACCATGCGCGGTCGCAGCTGGGTGATCTGGGTTCGATGACGGCGGAATCGCTCGACCGGACGTGGGCGGTGAATGTGCGAGCGTCTCTGCTTCTGGTGCAGGAATTCGCGCGGCGCTACGTCGATCATCCCTATGGTGGTCGCGTCGTACTGTTCACCTCTGGCCAGGACCAGGGGCCCATGCCGACAGAGATTCCTTACGCGGTGAGCAAGGGTGCCATCGCGTCGATCACCCCGACCCTGGCCGATGCGGTGATCGAGCAAGGCATCACGGTCAACACGATCAATCCGGGTCCCACCGATACCGGCTGGGCCAGCGCAGATCTGAACGAATTCGTAGAGCGTCACATGCCGCGCGGTCGGTGGAACTCACCGGAAGAGGCCGCCGCCGTCGTGGCGATGTTGCTCTCGCCCGATTCGGGTTCGATCACCGGTCAGGTCATCGGGGCCGAAGGCGGATTCCGACGCTTCACGCCGTGATGGCGGCCGGTGCGCCGGTTACAGCTTCTTCTTGCCCAGCAACAACTTCCACGGCACCAAGGCCGATTCGAGCTGGACCGACAGGCTCATCTTGGATTCGCCCTCGCTACGCTCCTCGAACGTGATCGGCACCTCGGCGAGAGTGAGGCCGTGCTTGACGGTCCGGTAGTTCATCTCGACCTGGAACGCGTACCCGTTGCTCTCGACCGACGCCACATCGATGGTGCGCAGGGTGCGCGCGTGCCATGCTTTGAATCCTGCTGTCGCGTCCTTGACGCCGAGTCGCAGAATCGTGTTGACGTAGAAGTTCGCCCAGGCCGACAGCGCTTTGCGGTGCCAGGGCCAATCTGCGGCAACGGCACCGCCGGGAACGTATCGCGATCCGAGAACCACGGCCGCATCGGTGGTGTTCAGCTTGTCGATCATTGCCGGGATCACCTCGGTGGGGTGCGAGAGATCGGCATCCATCTGGATCACGATGTCCGCGCCTTCGTCGAGAGCCCGCGTCATACCCGCGACGTATGCGCGGCCGAGTCCGTTCTTCTCGGTGCGGTGGAGAACACTGATGTCGAGAGGGCCGTCGATGGCCAGTTTGTCGGCGATGTCGCCGGTGCCGTCGGGTGAATTGTCGTCGACGACCAGCACGCCGAGCCCCTCCACCTTCAACCCGGCGAGCAACTCGACGAGCTTGGGAAGGTTCTCGCGCTCGTTGTACGTCGGTACAACGACGGTGGTCTTCGGGGCGACTCGTTCCGTACTCACCACCGTATGATCCGTGATCAGGGGTCCCGATCCAAATATCGGACATAATTGGCCGTGTCGGCTCGGCGATTCAGCTCTCTGTCGAACCCGCGATCGTCCGTCGACGAGTTGCGTCGACGAACATTCCGTCGCGCAGAATCGGAACGCAGCCACTCGAGCCGGTCTCGGCGGCGATCACCACGTCCTCGGGATGCCCCATCGCGTTCAATTCCTGTCCGGACGCGCATCGCAGCAGCTCGGAGGCCACATCCTGCTTCACGGCCCGCCACGCCGCTGCTGCCGCCACCGCCTCCGCAGACGCGTCGGCTGCTCCGGAATCGAGAAGTTCGGCGATGACCGCACCCGCTCCCCACAGGTCCTCGACTGCGGGACGAAGTGATGCGTCGGGCCACCGTTCACCGGACGCTATGACGGCAATCACGGCGGTCGGGTTCTCGGCACGTATCCACGTCGCGACCGCCGCGGCATTTCTCAACGATGCGCCTATGCACAGCCCGGCCCGGCTCGCGAGTTCGTAGGCGATGGTGGAGCCGTTGGGTGACGGCAACACCAGACGGGCTGGTGGTGGAGTGTTTCGGATACTGGCCGGGCACAGGCTGATCCGGCCCGGAGAGCCAGCCGAACGGCCGACGGCGAGGACTGCGTCGAACTCCTCGGCCAGCTGCGAAGCTCGGTCGTCGCGCCATCGGCACGGAATCACGTCGATACCCGAATCCATCGCCACCGTCAGCGTCGTCGTGAACGACAGGACGTCGACGATCACGGCGATGTCCGCCCCGTCGACGATGGAATCGGCCCCCGAGAGACCCCACTCGAATCTGACTCCGTGCGCGCGCTGGGACAGTCCGGGATCGACAGGCATTGCCGAACGGTAACAAAGCAGGCGACGGTGCTACCTTCGGCGCGTAATCGAGTGGGGGAGCCGAAGATGCAGTTGGAGCTGGATACGAAGGTGATCGTCCTCGCGGCCGGTCTTCTGTTGCTGTGGGCTCTGGGGTTGGGGGTGCTGAAATATCGCCAGATGTCGACCTCGGCGGACGGGACGGCGCATCGATACGTCGACATCGCCCACCGAGCGGCGCTGATGTACTCGTTCGCAGCGCTGGTGTTGGCCGTTCTGGCGCACTTCAGTGCCTGGCCGGTGCCGGTCGATCTGACCGCGGCATCGGTGGTGTTGCTGTTCTTCGTGGGCGCGATCGCCGGATACACCGTGCACGGTATTCGGCGTGACACCGAGAACCAGTTCGTCCACCCGGTCGCGGGAACTCACGTGTTCATGGTGGCGCTGATCATCGGCGAAATCGGAGGAACTGCCGTGTTGGTGAGCGGCTTCGCAGTGGGGCAGTTCCGCCCGATCTGAGGACCGTGTGACGACAGCTACTACCGGGGGTCGAGGTAGAGCTCGGCGGTCTCGGTGGCCACCGCAGAGACTGCGGCGGCCAGTTCGGGCTCCAGGTCGAGTGCCCGGGTGAGACCTTCGCCGCGAAGGCCCTGTGACCGAAGGAGCTCCCAGGCCTGTTCGACGAGCCGAACCGAGGTGGGGTGATCCAATTCGGGGCGGTTGGACCGCAGTGCTGTCGCAGCCCAATCTGCGTCGAACGTCCCGTTGGGTGGACCGAACACACGCTCACCGGACGAATAGCTTTTCGGCTCCATGCTCCGACGCTAGCAGGATCGACAGTCGGCGTAATCGTGACCGAATCGCGTCGAAGCACCACTACCGAACCGAACGGTTTCTTCGGTACGGTACGGCGATGCACGAAGGTCACCGCAGCGAGCCGGCCGCGTCCTTGGCGGCCTGGCCACTACTGGTCGTCCTGCTCGCCGGCTGCTCCGGTGCCGACGTCACCACCGGGATCGACGAGGTCTCGGCCGGCACGAACTACACGACGGTCACGGGTTCTCTGGTTGTCGGAGATCCGTTCGCTGTTCCGGGTCCCACCGCAGCGCCAACGGCCGTGATTCCCTACATCGACGAGCTTCCTCCGAGTCTCGAAGGTGCTCGATACCCGGGAATGTCGCCGGTCGGTGTCACCGATGTCGTGTTCGTAGGGGCTTCGGCCGTCGAATATCGGCTGGAAGGCAACGGTCCGGTGTCGTACACCGTGAGGTACGTCGACGAGGCGGTGCGGTACGGCACGAGTGAACCCGTCGCGGTGCCCGGGAAATCGATAGTGCAGGTCGACCTGTCGGGCACGTCGACGGAATCCGATGACAGCGTGGCGGCTTATGCCGGGCCGGAACGAATTCGCAACGATGCAGGTTCCGCCGTGGTCTCGGTCGACTTTCTGGCCGATCCCGGCGGAATCTCGCAGTCGTTCATCGGTGTGGGTACCGATCGACCCGAGTTCACGGTGACCACCACGGAATATCCCGCCGCGGTGGTCGTCACCATCGCATCCTGATCGACACTGTGAACGTCGAATGCACTTCCGCCCTGGCTGTTTCGGCCCCTCCTCGTCGGCCGCGCGGTAGCATCGCCGGTGTGTCCGACGCCACTGCGAGAGAGAATCGACCAGCTCGTGTGCGGGTGCTCGTCTACAGCAGCAACGCCGAGACTCGCGCTCAGGTGAAGTCTGCAGTGGGAACTCGACCGGATCCGGCGCTCGGCGAGATCGACTACGTGGACGTCGCTACGGCGGCCGTCGTCATCGAGCACTTGGATGCGGGCGGAGTCGACTTGGTCATCCTCGACGGTGAGTCCTCCCCCGTCGGGGGCCTCGGGCTGGCGAAGCAGCTCAAGGACGAGATCGACCCGTGCCCGCCGGTGCTGGTTCTCATCGGACGCCCCGACGACAGATGGTTGGCAGACTGGTCACGCGCCGAGGCTGCTGTTCCCCATCCGCTCGATCCGATTCGGCTGGGACGGGCAGTGGTCGATCTGTTGAGGCAGCACTCGGTACGCGACGGTGCCCCGGTCTCTCGATCGCGGTAGGTCAGACCGTCTTTTCCGATGCGGGCACCGTCAGCACGAACCGGTGGATCGAGCCGGCTATGACAGCTCCGAGCACGGGAAACACCACGAACACCCACAGTTGTGACAGGGCAGGACCGCCGGCGACGAGGGCTGGGCCGAATGACCGAGCAGGGTTGACCGAGGTCGAATCGATTCCGATGCCAAGCAGGTGGACCACGGTCAGGGTCAGGCCGATCGGGATGCCGGCCGCCACGACGGGGTGAACGGTGGGGGCCGTGGTGGCCAGTACGACGAGGACGAGCAGGCCGGTCGCGATCGTCTCGAACACCGCTACCGACGCCAGCCCGTATTCTCCGGGCGAGGAGGTGCCGAATCCATTGGTGCCCAGACCGTCCGACGACATGTCGTATCCGGGACGGCCGGACGCGACGAACAGCACGATCAGCGCGCCGATCACTGCACCGACGGCCTGGGCGGCGATGTAGAACACAGCCTTGATCGGGGTGATGGCGCGAGCTATGAGGGCTCCGATCGTCACGGCCGGGTTGATGTGGCAGCCGGAGATCGGGCCGATCGCGTAGACGAGGGCGAGCAAGGTGAGCCCGAACGCCAGTGCGATGCCAGGGGTCCCGACGGTGTCTCCGGCGATGACGGCAGTGCCGACACCGAAAATGACCAGCAGGGCAGTGCCGAGTCCCTCAGCGGCGAGCGCTGAGATGGAAATCGACTTCATCGTGTCTCCTTCGTGATGTCGGCAGCCCGGGTCGGGCGGCCGGAAATGTTCGCGGATTGGTCGTCACCCGTGGAATGGACCGCATGCGAAGGTCACGTGATATGGGTCACACCCGTGAACGGGGCCGGAGGCTGCGCGGCCCATGCGCGTCAACGGTTTACGAAACTGGACTGCTCGAAATCCCGCGAGATCCGTACCGAACCCATACTGTGTGGTTCAGGTCACATTGGTACGGTCGTCGCATTTACCTCGCGTCGGCGCGGACGTCGATCGAGGGAGCGGATGCCCGAATGAACGCCTACGTTCCGATTCTCGTTCTCGGTGTTATTGCGATCGCGTTCGCGGTGTTCTCGGTGATGGTCGGCACCATGGTGGGGCCCGCGCGATACAACCGCGCCAAATTCGACGCCTACGAATGCGGTATCGAGCCGACGATGCATGCGCCTACGGGCCAACGATTTCCGGTGAAGTTCTACCTGACCGCGATGCTGTTCATCATCTTCGACATCGAGATCGTCTTTCTCTATCCGTGGGCGGTCCACCTCGACGTGTTGGGAGCATTCGGGCTCGTCGCCATGGCGCTGTTCGTCGTCAACGTGTCGGTCGCCTACATCTACGAATGGCGGCGAGGCGGACTCGGTTGGGACTGATTCGACGAAGAACGGTGCTTGTTCTCAATTCTGCGAAAGCGAAAGAGCGTGATCGATGGGAGTCGAAGAGAAGCTACCCAGTGGATTTCTGCTGACCACGGTCGAAGGGTTGGCCGGATACGCCCGTAAGGGTTCGCTGTGGCCGGCCACATTCGGTCTCGCGTGCTGCGCGATCGAAATGATGGCCACTACGTCCGGTCGGTTCGACCTCGCCCGATTCGGTATGGAAGCGTTTCGCGCGTCTCCGCGCCAAGCGGATCTGATGATCGTGGCGGGGCGCGTCAGCCAGAAGATGGGTCCGGTGCTGCGGCAGGTGTACGACCAGATGGCCGAACCCAAATGGGTGCTGGCCATGGGGGTCTGCGCGTCCTCGGGCGGAATGTTCAACAATTACGCGGTGGTCCAAGGCGTCGACCACATCGTTCCCGTCGACATCTATCTGCCGGGTTGCCCGCCGCGGCCGGAGATGTTGCTCAACGCAATTCTGGAGCTGCACAAGAAGATTCAGGAAATGCCGCTCGGCGTCAATCGAGAGCAGGTGCGCGCGGCAGCCGAAGCCGCGGCGCTGTCGTCCACCCCGACGATCGATCTCAAAGGCCTGCTGCGATGACCGCGCACGGACCCCGCGGGATGTTCGGTGTCCAGGGCACCGGTGACACATCCGGTTACGGCCGACTGCAGCCTCCGGTCGCAGCGATCGACACCGCCGTGCGGCCCTACGGCGGCTACTTCGATGCAGTGGTCGACCGGCTGGCCGCGGTTCTCGAAGCCGGTGCTGTGTCGTACGAGGACGCAGTCGAACGCGTGGTGATCCATCGGGGCGAGTTGACGTTGCATCTCACGCGGCAGCTTGTTCCCGTGGTGGCCCGGACGCTGCGTGACGACGAGGAGCTGCGATTCGAGTTGTGTACGGGCGCATCGGGTGTGCATTACCCGGATCAGGTCGGCCGCGAATTGCATGTGGTCTATCACCTCGTCTCCATCACACACGGACGTCGCCTGCGACTCGAAGTCGCCGTGCCCGATGCAGATCCGCACACTCCCTCGCTCTGCGGGGTGTATCCCACCAACGACTGGCACGAACGCGAGGTCTACGACTTCTTCGGCATCGTGTTCGACGGTCACCCAGCACTGACGCGTATCGAGATGCCCGACGACTGGGTCGGTCACCCGCAACGCAAGGACTATCCGCTGGGTGGAATTCCCATCGAGTACAAGGGCGCTCGGGTCGCGCCCCCGAACGAGCGCAGGTCGTACAACTGATGAGCGCAACAGACGAAACCATCTACGCGGTATCGGGCCAGGACTGGGACGACGTCGTCGAACTGGCCCGCGGGTCCGGCACCGAACGAATCGTGGTGAACATGGGTCCGCAACACCCGTCCACCCACGGGGTACTGCGGTTGATTCTCGAGATCGAGGGCGAGACCGTCACCGAGGCTCGATGCGGGATCGGTTACCTGCACACCGGAATCGAGAAGAACCTCGAGTATCGCAATTGGACCCAGGGCGTCACGTTCGTCACCCGTATGGATTACCTGTCGCCGTTCTTCAACGAGACGGCGTACTGCCTCGGCGTGGAAAAGCTGCTCGACATCACCGACGATATTCCCGAGCGCGCGACGGTGATCCGGGTGATGCTGATGGAGCTGAACCGAATTTCGTCCCACTTGGTTGCATTGGCAACGGGCGGAATGGAATTGGGTGCGGTAACAGCGATGCTGTTCGGCTTCCGTGAGCGAGAACTGATCCTCGACGTCTTCGAGGCCATCACCGGGCTCCGGATGAATCACGCCTACATCCGTCCGGGAGGGCTGTCTCAGGATCTCCCGGACGATGCGATCGAGAAGGTGCGCGAGCTTCTCCGGGTGCTGCCCGGACGCCTTCGAGATCTCGAACTCATGCTCAACGACAACCCGATCTGGAAGGCCAGAACCGAGAACGTCGGCTATCTGGACCTCACCGGATGCGTGGCCCTCGGCGTCACCGGCCCGGTGCTTCGATCGACCGGACTGCCCTACGATCTGCGCCGCGCCGATCCCTACTGCGGATACGACAGCTACGAGTTCGACGTGGTGACCGACACCGGAAGCGACTGTTACGGGCGCTATCTGATCCGGGTCGAGGAGATGAAGGAGTCACTCAAGATCGTCGAACAGACCCTCGATCGCCTCCGTCCGGGGCCCGTCGTCATCGACGACAAGAAGATCGCCTGGCCTGCCGATCTGGTGTCGGGACCCGATGGCCTCGGCAACTCGCAGGATCACGTGCGCACCATCATGAACACCTCGATGGAATCACTGATCCACCACTTCAAACTGGTGACCGAGGGGATGCGAGTCCCGGCCGGGCAGGTGCTGTCGTCGGTGGAGTCACCTCGCGGTGAGCTGGGCGTCCACATCGTCAGCGACGGCGGGACACGGCCGTACCGAGTGCATTTCAGAGACCCTTCCTTCACCAATCTGCAGGCAGTGGCCGCGATGTGCGAGGGCGGCATGATCTCCGACGTCATCGCCGCGGTCGCCAGTATCGACCCGGTGATGGGTGGGGTGGACCGATGACCACGCAGCCGCACTCGGAGCCGGTGCTGATTCAACTCGGAGCCCGCCCGGACGAGGCGGTGCAACTGGCCGGCCGCGGTGCACGAACGTCGTATGCCCCCGAGGTGCTCGCCCGGCTGCACGCCGACGCCGCCATCGTAGTCGCGCGCTATCCGCAGGCCAGATCGGCACTGCTGCCGTTGTTGCACCTCGTGCAATCCGAGGACGGCTTCCTCACCCCCGCAGGAATCGAATTCTGTTCCGACGTACTCGAACTCACCGGTGCGGAGGTCACTGCCGTCGCAACGTTCTATTCGATGTACCGTCGCGAGCCCACGGGGACGTACCGCGTCGGCGTGTGCACCAATACCCTGTGCGCCGTCATGGGCGGCGACGCCATCATGGACACCCTGCGCGACCACCTCGACATCGAGCATGGCGAGACGACCGCCGACGGCACCATCACTCTCGAACACATCGAATGCAACGCCGCGTGCGACTACGCACCGGTGATGATGGTCAATTGGGAGTTCTTCGACAACAGCACCCCGTCGTCTGCGCGGGATCTGGTCGATGCACTTCGATCCGGTGCTCAGGTCACCCCGACGCGTGGAGCGCCACTGTGCACGTTTCGTGAGACCGAACGAATTCTCGCCGGATTTCCCGATGACCGCCCCGAGGCGGTCGAATCATCCGGTGGCGCAGGCGAAGCCACTCTCACCGGTCTGCGCTACGCCCGAGAGCACGCGATGTCTGCTCCCGAGGTCGCATCGAATCCGGATGACGGGCACCCCGATGTCGAGACCCCCGATGTCGGAGCCGAAGCAGTAGCGGAGACGGTGCGAGACAAGCCTGCGCCGGCGCCCTCGGCCACCGTGCCACCACAGCCGAACACCACCGAGACCGATCCATCGACGAAGGGGGAGTGACATGGCTCTGACGCCGGTCTTGAGCGAGTTCTGGGACGAGAAGGACTCGTGGACTCTCGACACCTACCGAAGTCACGACGGATACGCGGGGCTCGAGAAGGCCCTCGCGATGGACCCCGACGACCTCATTGCCTTCGTCAAGGAATCCGGCCTACGTGGCAGGGGTGGTGCGGGCTTTCCTACCGGAACGAAGTGGAGCTTCATACCCCAGAACGACGGCAAAGAGCACTATCTGGTGGTCAATGCCGACGAGTCCGAGCCGGGTACCTGCAAGGACATGCCGCTGCTGATGGCGAGTCCGCATACGCTGATCGAGGGAATCGTGATCGCCGCGTATGCAATTCGTGCATCCCACGCCTTCGTATACGTCCGAGGTGAAGTGGTGCCGGTGCTGCGCAGGCTGCAGGCCGCAGTCGCCGAGGCCTACGCAGCGGGCTATCTGGGAAAGGGCGTTCTCGGATCGAGTTTCGACCTCGAGTTGGTGATCCACGCCGGAGCCGGTGCGTACATCTGCGGCGAGGAGACAGCCCTGCTGGATTCGTTGGAGGGTCGGCGGGGGCAACCTCGGCTGCGGCCACCGTTCCCCGCAGTGGCGGGCCTGTACGCGCGTCCGACCGTGGTGAACAACGTCGAATCGATCGCCAGCGTTCCAGTGATCCTGCGCAAGGGAATCGAGTGGTTCCGGTCGATGGGCAGCGAGAAGTCGCCCGGATTCACGCTGTATTCCATCTCTGGCCACGTCTGCCGTCCGGGCCAGTACGAGGCACCGCTGGGAATCACGCTGCGGGAGTTGCTCGGCTACGCGGGCGGGATCAGACCGGGACACGAACTGAAGTTCTGGACGCCGGGAGGATCCTCGACACCGATGTTCACCGGCGACCATCTCGATGTCCCACTCGACTACGAGGGCGTCGGTGCCGCCGGATCGATGTTGGGTACCAAGGCACTGCAGATCTTCGACGACACGACATGTGTGGTGCGAGCGGTGTTGCGGTGGACCGAGTTCTACGCACACGAATCCTGCGGCAAATGCACACCGTGCCGGGAGGGGACCTACTGGCTGGTGCAGATCCTCAGGCGCCTCGACGGTGGTACCGGTACCGAGGGTGACCTGGCCACTCTGCTCGACATCGCGGACGGCATCGCCGGAAAGTCCTTCTGCGCGTTGGGAGACGGTGCCGCCAGCCCCATCGTGTCCTCACTGAAGTACTTCCGCGACGAATACATCCGTCACGTCACCGAGCAGGGATGCCCATTCGACCCGCACCGATCGACCCTGATGGCAGAGGAGCTGACGTCATGACTGCACCGACACCCGGTCGTTCCGCTGGCTCCACTCCTGCTAGCCCCGATCAGTCGGTCACCGGGGTAGAGATGGTGACGTTGACCATCGACGACCACGAGGTCAGTGTTCCCAAGGGCACATTGGTGATTCGCGCTGCCGAGTTGATGGGAGTGCAGATTCCGCGTTTCTGCGATCATCCGCTGCTCGATCCGGTGGGGGCCTGCCGGCAATGTCTGGTCGATGTCGAGGGGCAACGCAAGCCGTTGGCGTCCTGTACGACGACGGTGGCCGACGGCATGGTCGTGCGTACTCAGGTGACGTCGGAGGTCGCGGACAAGGCACAGCGCGGGGTCATGGAGTTGTTGCTCATCAACCACCCCCTCGATTGCCCGGTGTGCGACAAGGGCGGTGAATGTCCACTGCAGAACCAGGCAATGGCTGCGGGCCGCACCGAGTCCAGGTTCACCGAGACCAAACGTACCTATCCCAAGCCGATTCCGCTGTCGGCCGAGGTTCTGCTCGATCGGGAACGTTGTGTGCTGTGCGCTCGGTGCACTCGCTTCGCGGCTCAGGTTGCCGGAGATCCGTCCATCGAGTTGCTCGAACGAGGTGCGGTGCAGCAGGTGGGCATCTTCGGTAACGAACCGTTCGACTCCTACTTCTCGGGAAATACCGTCCAGATCTGCCCGGTGGGGGCACTGACGAACACCGAGTATCGGTTCCGAGCCCGACCCTACGACCTGACCTCGTCGCCGAGCGTGTGCGAGCACTGTGCAGGAGGTTGCGCTCAACGTACCGACCACCGACGCGGCAAGGTTCTTCGACGTCTGGCGGGAGACGATCCCCAGGTCAACGAGGAATGGAACTGTGACAAGGGCCGCTGGGCGTTCCATTACGCCACCGAGCCGGACCGCATCACCGCCCCGATGATCCGAGACGAGTCGGGCGCTTTGATCGAGACGTCGTGGTCGGCTGCACTGGCGGCCGCAGCAGCCGGATTGGCCGCGTCCATCGGTCGTGCCGCGGTACTCGTGGGCGGAAGATCGACCCTCGAAGACTCCTACGCGTACGCCAAGTTCGCTCGAACGGTTCTGCACACCAACGATATCGACTTTCGCAACCGTAGTCACAGCGCAGAGGAAGCCGACTTCCTGGCCGGTCGAATCGCAGGGACCGGGTTGGGAGTCACCTATACCGACCTCGAAAATGCGCCCGTGGTGGTGTTGGTCGGCTTCGAGCCCGAAGAAGAATCGCCTCTGGTGTTCCTGAGACTGCGCAAGGCGCACCGTACTCGGGGTCTGGTGGTGGCTTCGATCGCGCCCTGGGCCAGTCGAGGTCTACGCAAACTCGATGGTGTTCTGCTGCAATCGGTTCCAGGCGACGAGCCACACTGGCTCGACGCATTGCACGTCGGCGATCGAGGCACCGAATCCATTGCCCAACTCCTCCGCGAGCCCGGATCGATCGTCCTCGTCGGAGAGCGGCTCGGCGCAGTCTCCGGCGGACTGTCCGCAGCGTCGAAGTTGGCCGACGACACCGGAGCACAGTTGGCGTGGATTCCGCGACGTGCCGGAGAACGCGGCGCGCTCGACGCCGGCACACTGCCGAATGTGCTGCCGGGCGGGCGGCCTGTGGCCGATGCATCGGCGCGCGCCGAGGTGGCAGCCCTGTGGGGAGTGGCAGAACTTCCCGCTGACTCCGGTCGCGATACCGCCGCGATACTGGCGGACGCCGGTCCCGATCGCGTTCTGATCACTGCTGGAATCGACCCGGACGATCTACCCGATCCGCGCGCCGCGCTCGACGCAGTGGATCGATCGGCGTTCGTGGTCAGTCTCGAACTTCGACACAGCGCGGTCACCGAACGCGCCGACGTGGTGTTCCCGGTGGCACCGGTAGTCGACAAACAGGGAACCTTCGTGGACTGGGAGGGAAGACCGCGCGCATTCGACACTGCACTCGGGGCAGGCGCGGTACTGCCCGATCAGCGCGTTCTCGATGCCATCGCCGAACAGATGGGGGTCGAGCTGTTGCTGCCCGACGCGGCTGCAGCTCGCGGTGAGCTGGCCCGTCTGGGTGGCTGGAACGGATCGCGGATCGCCGTGGCCCGAGTGCGTCCGCGCGCCGAAACGCCGTCGCTCGAGCCCGGGGAGGCGATTCTGGCGACGTGGCGGATGCTCATCGATTCGGGACGGATGCAGGACGGTGAGGACGATCTCGCGAAGACCGGTCGCCCGCCTATGGCCCGACTGTCCGCTGCGACTGCGTCGACGATCGAGGCGGAGGCCGGTGACTGGGTGAGTGTCGAGACGGACGGTGGCTCGATCACGTTGCCGCTGAAAGTAACCGATCTACCCGACAACGTGGTGTGGGTACCGATGAACTCGCCCGGTTCCTCGGTGTACCGCTCACTCGGCGCGGAGTCGGGTGCGGTGGTCAGGCTGCGCAGGGCGGAGCCTGCGGAACGACCCGAGGGAGATGCATTGTGATCGTCTCCGCTCCGACCGATCTGTCGATGTTCGGCACCGACCCGTGGTGGTTGGTGATCGGCAAGGCCTTGGCGGTCTTCGTATTCTTGGTTCTCACACCGCTCGTTGCGATCTATGCCGAACGCAAGATCATGGCGTGGATGCAGATGCGCGTCGGGCCCAATCGGGTCGGTCCGTGGGGACTGTTGCAGTCGCTGATGGACGGGATCAAGCTTGCTCTGAAAGAGGGAATCACTCCGACCGGCGTCGACAAGCCGATCTACATTCTGGCTCCCATCATTTCGGTGGTCCCTGCCTTCATGGCCTTTGCGGTGATTCCGTTCGGGCCCGAGGTGTCGGTGTTCGGTACCACGACTCCGCTGCAGATGACCGACCTGCCGGTGGGGGTTCTGTACATCCTCGCGGTCACCTCGGTGGGTGTGTACGGAATCGTCCTGGCCGGCTGGGCGTCGAATTCGACATATCCGTTGCTGGGTGCACTGCGTTCGACGGCGCAGGTCATTTCCTACGAGGTTGCGATGGGCCTGTCGTTCGCTGCGGTATTCCTGTACGCGGGGACCATGTCGACGTCCGGAATCGTTGCTGCGCAACAGAACACCTGGTACGTGCTTTTGCTCTTGCCGTCGTTCCTGGTGTACGTGACGGCGATGGTCGGTGAAACCAACCGGGCGCCCTTCGACTTGCCCGAGGCCGAAGGCGAACTGGTGGGCGGGTTCCACACCGAATACTCGTCCTTGCGTTTCGCGATGTTCATGCTTGCCGAGTACATCAACATGGTCACGGTGTCGGCGCTCG
This sequence comes from Rhodococcus sp. 15-649-2-2, assembly GCF_002258645.1. NCBI lineage: Bacteria > Bacillati > Actinomycetota > Actinomycetes > Mycobacteriales > Nocardiaceae > Rhodococcus > Rhodococcus sp. 15-649-2-2. Next base: position 611,491 of record NZ_NPFM01000031.1, on the reverse strand, counting down.
CGACCACGTTGTTCCTGGGCGGCTGGCGGGCTCCGATTCCGTTGAGTCTGTGGAGCGGTGCCAATTCGGGATGGTGGCCGGTGCTGTGGTTCGTCGTCAAGGTGTGGGTGTTCCTGTTCGTCTTCATCTGGTTGCGGTCGACGTTGCCGAGGCTGCGGTACGACCAATTCATGAACTTCGGCTGGAAGATCCTCATTCCCGTCGCTCTGATCTGGGTGATGGTGATCGCGACGGTGCGCGTACTCGGGGCCGGTAGGTACGACGTGCCTCTGGTCACGTTCATCGCGTCGATGGTCTTCGCGGTCGCCGTTATGGGTTCTCTGCTGCTCATGCTGCGAAGGCGCGCACGTGTCCGGAACCTTCCGCCTCCCCCGCCCACCGAAGAATTCGATGCCGCGGCAGGCGGATTCCCGATTCCTCCCATCCCCAAGCAGGGCACGACGATTGCGAGCCGGCACGCCGGAGCGCGGTCACACCCGGCCCGGTCACAGAAGGAGAACGCCGATGCCTGAATTCCTCGGTCCCATCGCCGGATTCGGTGTCACCTTCGCCACGATGTTCAAGAAACCCGAGACCGAGCTGTATCCGGAGGAGAAGAAACCGACCGAGGTTCGCTACCACGGTCGGCATCAGCTCAACCGATACGCCGACGGCCTCGAGAAGTGCATCGGCTGCGAGCTCTGCGCGTGGGCCTGTCCGGCCGACGCGATCTATGTCGAAGGAGCCGACAACACCGAGACCGAGCGATTCTCGCCGGGCGAGCGGTACGGCGGGGTCTACCAGATCAACTATCTTCGATGCATCGGCTGCGGATTGTGTGTGGAGGCCTGTCCCACAAGGGCTCTGACGATGACCAACGAATACGAGCTCGCCGGTGACAACCGAGCCGACCTGATCTACGAGAAGGATTCACTGCTGGCACCGCTGGAGCCGGACATGGTGGCACCACCGCACGCGATGGCACCGGGGCGTTCGGCCGAGGACTACTACCGCGGCACCGTCACCGGTGCCGAGAGCGAGGCCGACACCGATCGCGGTCCGGTTCGATGACTGCCACAGTGCAGCTCGCCCTCGAGGCAACGTCCACCGGTGAGGCCGTGCAGTTCTGGACCCTCGGTGTCGTTGCGGTCCTCGGCGCTCTGGGTGTGGTGATGAGCACGAAAGCTGTCTACTCGGCACTGTTTCTCGCCGCCACCATGGTGGTGCTCGCAATCTTCTACATGGCGCAGGGGGCGCTGTTCCTCGGTGTCGTGCAGATCGTCGTCTACACCGGCGCGGTCATGATGCTGTTTCTGTTCGTCCTGATGCTCGTCGGGGTCGACACCTCGGAGTCGCTGACCGAGACATTGCGAGGGCACCGTATCGCGGCCGTCGTCATCGGAATCGGCTTCGGGCTGTTGATCATCGGGGTGCTGCTGCGCGACTCGGCACGCGCCGGTCGACTCGATTTCGTCGGGCTCGACGCGGCCAACTCCACCGGAAACGTCGAAGGCCTGGCCGAGCTGATCTTCGTCGAGTACGTATGGGCGTTCGAGCTGACCGGAGCGCTGTTGATCACGGCCACCATCGGGGCGATGATCCTGGCGCACCGGGAGGCTCTGGGACCGGTGAAGGGTCAGCGAGAGATGTCGCAGGACCGGTTCCGCGACGGCTCCCGGGTGACGCCGCTGCCGAGCCCCGGTGTGTTCGCCCGTCACAACGGCGTGGATCGCCGCGCTCTGCTGCCGGACGGAAGCGAGTCGGAGTCGTCCGTCAACGCCCTGTTCGCCGATCGACGGAGCCAGTACAAGGTGGACGGGGGTGACGAGCGATGAATCCCGAGAACTACCTCTATCTGTCGGTTCTGCAGTTCACGATCGGCGCGGCGGGAGTCATCGTCAGGCGTAACGCAATCATCGTGTTCATGTGCATCGAATTGATGCTCAACGCAGTCAATCTCGCGTTCGTCACGTTCTCCCGCATGCACGGCAATCTGGACGGCCAGTTGTTCGCGTTCTTCACCATGGTGGTCGCTGCTGCCGAGGTGGTGGTGGGCCTGGCGATCATCATGGCCATCTTCCGTTCTCGTCGCTCGATCTCGATGGACGAGAATTCTCTGATGAAGAACTGACGGGGGAGCAGAAACGATGTCGATCCTGTGGCTTCTCCCGGCTCTGCCGGCGTTCGGTGCGGCCGTCCTGCTGCTCGCTGGCCGGCGCTGCAACCCGTGGGGGCACCTGGCTGCGACGGCAGCAGCGGTGTCGTCGTTCGTGGTTGCAGCACTGGTGTTCGCCTCGATGCTCGGTCGTGACGAGTCGAACAGAGCGATCACCGAGACTCTGTTCCGCTGGGTTCCCGTCGACGAATTGCAGGTCGACTTCGGACTGCGCGCCGATCAGCTGTCGATCTGTTTCGTCCTGTTGATCACCGGAGTCGGGTCGCTCATTCACGTGTACTCGATCGGATACATGAGCCACGACGCAGAGCGTCGGCGCTTCTTCGCGTACCTCAATCTGTTTCTCGCCGCCATGCTGCTGCTGGTGCTGGCCGACAACTTCCTCGGCCTGTATCTGGGGTGGGAGGGTGTCGGCCTGGCGTCGTACCTGCTCATCGGATTCTGGCAACACAAGCCGTCGGCCGCTTCGGCAGCTCGAAAAGCGTTCGTGGTCAACCGCGTCGGCGATATCGGCCTGGCCATCGCCCTGATGATCATGTTCGTGAACTTCGGATCGGTGCAATACGACGTGGTGTTCGCCGGAATCGGGGATGCGAGTGAATCGGTGGCCACCGCGATGGCGCTGATGTTGCTGCTGGCCGCCTGCGGGAAGTCGGCGCAGGTGCCGCTGCAGTCGTGGCTCGGCGACGCCATGGAGGGCCCCACTCCGGTCTCCGCACTCATTCACGCGGCGACGATGGTCACCGCCGGGGTGTATCTCATCGTCCGATCCGGACCGGTGTTCGAGGCGTCGCCGGCCGCCCGTGCAGCGACCGTCACGGTTGGTGCGGTGACATTGCTGTTCGGTGCCGTGATCGGTTGTGCCAAAGACGACATCAAGAAGGCGCTCGCGGCCTCGACGATGAGTCAGATCGGGTACATGGTGCTCGCGGCCGGACTCGGCCCGTCCGGCTATGCCTTCGCGATCGTGCTGTTGCTCTCGCACGGGTTCTTCAAGGCAGGCTTGTTCCTGGGTGCCGGCTCGGTGATGCACGCGATGAACGACGAGACCGACATGCGACGGTTCGGCGGGCTCCGCGCCGCGATGCCGATCACGTTCGTCACGTTCGGTCTCGGCTACCTCGCCATCATCGGAGTACCGCCCTTCTCCGGCTTCTTCGCCAAGGATCCGATCATCGAGGTCGCGTTCGCGGCGGGGGGAGCGGCAGGTGTGGTGCTCGGCTGCGTGACGTTGCTCGGTGCAGGTCTGACGGCCTTCTACATGACTCGAGTGATGCTGATGACGTTCTTCGGCCCGAAACGGTGGGCAGCGCAGGCACATCCGCACGAGGCGTCGGCGACGATGACGGCTCCCATGATTCTGTTGGCCGTGGGCTCGGTGGCATCGGGAGCTTTCCTCGCGGTGGGTGGACGCCTCGAGAGCTGGCTGGAACCGGTGGTGGGATCGGCGCACGAGGAGCACGCGATTCCTGCCTGGGTCGTCACTGTCGCAGTTCTGGCAGTGGTACTCGTGGGCGCAGGCGTCGCTTACCGGAAGTACATCGCGCGCGACGTTCCCCCGACTCCACCCGAGGACGTATCGGTACTGACCAGAGCCGCACGCGCCGATCTGTACGGCGACGCCTTCAACGAGGCAGCATTCATGCGACCCGGTCAAAAGCTCACGAGCACAATGGTATACGCCGATACAGCTGTTATCGACGCTGTCGTGGATGGGGTGGGGAGATCGGTCGGCGGAGTGTCGAGTCGATCCAGGGGGCTCCAGACCGGTTTCGTACGGTCCTATGCGTTGGCGATGTTCGCCGGGGCCGTTCTCGTCGTGCTGATGGTGGTGGTCCTGTGACGATCCCCTGGTTGACCGTCCTGTGGGTTCTGCCGGTACTCGGCGCGATCGTCGTCGCCCTGGTGCCGGCGGATCGTCCGACGATCGCGCGTGGTGTCGCCGTGGGTTTCGCCACCGGCACACTCGCGGTGTCGGTGGTACTCGCGGTCGCGTTCGACTCCGGTGGCGATCGATACCAGTTCCTCGAAGACCATTCCTGGATAGCGGCATTCGGTGCGCGCTACACGCTCGGCCTCGACGGAATCGGTCTCGTGCTGGTGTTGCTCACCACCGTCCTGACCCCACTGCTCCTCGTTGCGGGCTGGAACGACGGCAGCCGCGTGGCGAACTACGGTTCGCGCCGGGTCTCGCACACCTACATGGCGTTGATCCTGGTGGTCGAGTCCATGGTGATCGTCTCGTTCCTCGCCTTGGACGTACTGCTGTTCTACATCTTCTTCGAGGCGATGCTGATTCCGATGTACTTCCTCATCGGTGGTTTCGGCGGTGTTCAGCGCACGCGCGCCGCGGTGAAGTTCCTGCTGTACAACCTGTTCGGTGGCCTGGTGATGTTGGCTGCCGTCATCGGTTTGTACGTCGTCACCGCCAGGGCGGGTGGCCCGTTCGACGGCGGTACGTTCGATCTACGCACGATCGCGGATGCGGCGGCATCGGGCGGGCTCGGCGTGGATCCGGTAGTGCTGAACGCGTTGTTCCTCGGTTTCATGCTTGCGTTCGCGATCAAGGCGCCCCTGTGGCCGTTCCACACGTGGTTACCCGACGCCGCAGTGCAGTCCACCCCCGCAACGGCGGTGCTGATGATGTCGGTGGTGGACAAGGTCGGCACCTTCGCGATGTTGCGCTTCTGTCTCGAGCTCTTCCCCGAGTCGTCGCAGACGTTCGCCCCGTGGATCATCACGCTCGCTGTGATCGGCATCGTGTACGGCGCGATACTGGCGGTCGGTCAGACCGACATGATGAGACTCATTGCCTACACCTCTATTTCGCACTTCGGTTTCATCATCCTCGGCATCTTCGCGATGACCGGTCAGAGTCAGGCCGGTGCGACGCTGTACATGGTCAACCATGGAATCTCCACCGCCGCATTGTTCTTGATCGCAGGCTTTCTCGTGTCCCGTCGTGGTTCACGGGCGATCGCCGACTACGGCGGCGTCCAGAAGGTCGCGCCGGTTCTCGCCGGAACGTTTCTGATATCTGGTCTGGCCACGCTCTCCCTACCCGGTCTTGCCCCATTCATCAGTGAATTCCTGGTGTTGATCGGCACATTCGGTCGATACGGCGTCGCCGCGATCGTGGCCACCGGTGCGCTCGTGCTGTCGGCGATCTACATTCTCTGGCTCTATCAGCGGGTGATGACGGGGCCGGTCCGAGAGGGCAGCGAGAAGATCTCCGATCTCGTTCCCCGTGAGGCGTTGGTGGTGGTCCCGTTGCTCGCGTTGCTGATCGTGTTCGGGGTGTACCCGAAACCGGCACTCGATGTCATCACTCCGGCAGTGCAATCCACGATCGTCGACAGTGCAGGAGGTCAACGATGACCACTCCCGAGGTGCAGTACGGACTGCTGTCGCCCATGTTGATCGTCTTCGGTGTCGCGGTTCTCGGGGTCCTCGTCGAAGCGTTCGTGCCGATGCGGGCACGCCGTGGGGTCCATCTCGGCCTTGCGCTGGCCGGTTTGGTGGCGGCTCTCGCGGCCGTTCTCGGGCTGGCGGGCACCGAGGCATATGCGATGAACGGGGCCGTGGCGATCGACGGCCCGACGCTGTTTCTGCAGGGAACCATCGTGCTGGTGGCAATCCCGGCCGTCGCTTTGCTGGCGGAGCGCACAGTCGCCGTCACCGGGGCCGGAACCGAGCGCCGTATCGATTCGTTCACTCCGCAGGCCTCGACCACTCCGGGCAGCGTCGCGGAGAAGGAGGCCATCGACGCAGGCGTTGCCCAGACGGAGGTCTTTCCACTGGCGATGTTCGCGATCGGCGGCATGCTGTTGTTTCCGGCGTCCACCGATCTGCTGACGATGTTCGTCGCGCTGGAGGTACTGTCTCTGCCGCTGTATCTCCTGTGTGGTCTGGCCCGGCGACGGCGGCTGCTCTCCCAGGAAGCGGCGCTGAAATACTTTCTCCTCGGCGCATTCTCGTCCGCGTTCTTCCTGTTCGGAGTCGCGTTCCTGTACGGCTATGCCGGTACCGTCGGATTGGACGGCATTGCCGACGCCATCGCCGCAGACGGTCAGGGCAGATCGCTCGCGCTGATCGGAACCGCACTGCTGGCTGTGGGTTTGTTGTTCAAAGTCGGTGCGGTGCCCTTTCATTCGTGGATTCCAGATGTCTACCAGGGTGCCCCCACGCCGGTGACCGCACTGATGGCCACGGTGACCAAGGTCGCGGCGTTCGGTGCGATTCTGCGAATCTTCGGAATGGCACTGCCCGGTCTCGAGTCGAGTTGGCGGCCGATGCTGTGGGTGGTCGCCATCGCGACGATGGTGCTCGGTTCGGTTGTCGCGGTAACGCAGACCGACGTCAAACGCATGCTGGCCTACTCGTCCGTGGCGCACACCGGGTTCATCCTCACCGGAGTGACCGCGCTGGGTAATTCAGGTGATGTGGGTGATTCGGGTGTCTCGGCCACGATGTTCTACCTGCTTGCTTACGCCTTCAGCACGTTGGGTGGATTCGCCGTCATCGGTCTGGCCCGAGACGAACGTGGTGAGGTGGGCGACCTGGAGCGGTGGGCCGGTGTCGGTCGACGCTCACCGCTCGTTGCCGCAGTGTTCGGATTGTTCTTGCTCTCGTTCGCCGGTATCCCGCTCACCAGCGGCTTCATCGGCAAGTTCGCGGTGTTCAGCGCGGCCTCGGGTGCCGGGGGAGCAGCATTGGTCGTGGTCGGTGTGGTGTGCAGCGCGATCGCGGCGTTCTTCTACGTGAGAGTGATAGTGCTGATGTTCTTCACCGATCCCACCGACCGGACCGTCACAATGGTGCGGCCTACCGCGTCGGTGTCATGTGCGATCGGGGTCTCGGTGGTCGTCACCGTGGCACTGGGAGTCTTTCCTCAGCCCGTTCTCGATATCGCCACGCGAGCGGGGAACTTCCTCTAGCTCGTACGGGCCTACTTCGCAGACTTCATTCGCTGCTTCCAGGTGTGTGAGCCTGTGCCGATCGGGATTCCACCGATGGCTCCAGCGAGGCCGAACGACGGCATGTTGACGTAGATCGATTCACTGTTCTGTGCTGTCGCCGTATAGGTTTCGTGCCATACCCCGACATGGCCGGTCGCAGCGACCGATCGGTTGAAGGCGCGCCAGGCGGGCGCATGAGGTGCGTCGGGATCGGAGGCGAATCGCGTCAGGTCTTCCGCGTTGCGCCAATAGCTGACCAGCATGGTGGTGCGGCCCAACCAGGAGTGGTAGCCGAGCAGTCCGGAGGCGGGATCCTGCTCGAGATGGCTGAGCATCCGCGGCATCGCGCGCACCGCGGGAAGCCAGGAGCGAACGGCAAGGGGATTGTTGATGCGCATTCCGATGAGGAAGACCGTGACGGTGTCGCGGTCGGCGTCGACCGTGCGGCGGCCGTCGATGATGGGTTGCATGACGTGTTCCCGTCTGTTCGAGGGATCGTACATTTATGTGACACTGTTATAAAACACTGTTGTGGTAAGTTTCGCAAGTGGCGAGACCCAGAATTCACGATGAGGAACTACGCACCCGGCTACTCGAGGCCGCGGCGGAAAGCGTTGCCCAACACGGCGTCGACTCGCTGTCTCTCCGTAAGCTGGCTGCCGCGCAGGGCACCTCGACCACGGCGATCTATTCGCTGTTCGGTGGTCGTGCCGAATTGCTGGTGGCCCTGTTCGCTGCATCGTTCTCGAGTTTCGGTGACGTGCAGCGCAGCGTGCCCGTCACCGGTGACCCCGAGGTCGATCTACGCGAACTCGGCGTTGCCTACCGGCATTGGGCTCTGCACAACCCGCATCTGTACGCGGTGATGTTCGGCGGCGTACTCGGTTCGGTCGATGTATCCGGAGAGGCGCAACTCGCCGCCGCAGCGATGGACCCGCTTCGGGCCGCGGTAGCGCGCGCCGTCGCGGCCGGCACCATGAGCGGCGCATCGGTCGACTTGATCAGCCATTCGTTCTGGGCGATCGTGCACGGGTTGGTGTCGCTGGAGTTGGCGATGCCCACGAACCCCGACGACGAGGTTCGTCGTGCGATGTTCGACGCCGGTACGGAGTCGGTGCTACGGGGGTGGACGCGTCAGTAGTTGCGCGGTATCCCGAGGATCTTGGTGGCGTCGACGGTCATGCCCAACCGTGCCGTCGTAGCGAGGGCAGGCAGATCCGGGAGATCGTCGGGAGTGGCTGTCGCAGCACCGATCACGTCGGCCCCAGCGATCTCGAAATCGGAGATCGCTCGCCGAAGATGGCTGGGAGTTGTTGCGAGCAACAGATTCTCAGCACCTATCTCTGCGGCCAGCGAGGTGGCGCGCTGCGCGTTCTGTACCGTCGAATTCGCGGTGGCCTCGGTATGAATGCGGTCGTCCGCGATCGCGTTGTCGATCAGCCACTTCCTCATCGCTTCGGCCTCGGTGATGCCGCTCTGCGGATTTCCACCGGTGACGATGATGGGCGACTCGGGGGAACGCTCTGCCACCGCGACGGCGGAGCGCAGCCGCTCGACCAACTCCGGGGCCATACTGCCGTCGCTGTTCAGACCGAGACCGAGCACCACGATCGCGGTACGCGGTCCGTCGGTCGTCGGCGCGAAGTCGATCGTCCGGGTCGCGGCGTCGTCGATGACGGCGATGGCTCGATCGACAGCGTCGGCGAGCCCAGGGGACAGGGTGCGTAGACGGGCCGAGTGCTGCGCACGCGCGGCGGCATCATCGGTTGCGTTGGCATAGAACGTCTGCAGCGCTGCCACATTGGCATCGTTCGGTGCCGCGGCCGCAACGGCATCCAGCGAAGCGAAACCGGCGTCGTATCGGCCCTTGACCAGAGCATTCTGTGCATCGTTGTACTGCTGCGCGTCGGCGGAACGTGGTGCGTCTGCAACCGTTGTGACCTGGGTCGACGGGTCGGGCTGAGCCGTCGCCGCGCCCATGCCCGTGCCGAGGGCGAGAGCAGCCGCACAGGTGACAACGGCAACGCGAATCGTCGGTTGTGCTCGGCCGGATCGCACTGTCGGTAGCCCTCCTGAGCGGTGACAAGTTTCCGCCACCCTAGCTCAGTTCGGTACCAGTGTGACTGGTGTGATCCAAGTTTCTGAAGTTACATCGATGTACTTCTGAGCAGGCCGTATCCGGCCGTCACAGGGTGACGGGGGCGCGTCCGCGATCGGCCGGTTCGATGGTCACCTCGGCGTCGGGAAGGAAAACCCGCTCGGTCGTGGTGGTTCCGTCGACGCCGTCGGTCACCGTCACCGCCACGTTCTCGGCAACCTGTCCGGCGCTTTCGATGAACCCGGTCGCGACACCCTCCTCGATGAGGAGATGATCACCCACCAACAGAAGAAGCTCGTCCGCCGTCACCGTTCGCCTGCCGCCCACATCTTCGATAGTCATGAACCCCACCGTAATGCGAATTGTCCGAATGGGTCGTTCCTCGGGCTCCACACTTTGTTTCGGGCGGGTCTGTCCGCAGTGCTCGACAATTGCAATATGACCTTCACAGCGCCCACGCCCGATCCCGTCGACGGTCCGCTCGTCGGTGACGACAGACCGATGCTCGAAGGAGTGCTGCGCTGGCATAGAGCCACGTTGCTGAACATCTGCGCCGGTGCCGATGCCGAACAGCTTGCGCGCCGTCCTTTCTCGCACTCGACGGTCTCCCTTCTCGGACTCGTCCGTCACCTCGCGAAGGTCGAACGCATCTGGTTTCGAGAGCGACTGGCTTCGATGTCGTTCGACCCGATGTACGACGCCGCGTTGGGTAAGGACTCCGACTTCCTGGGAGCGGCGGCATCGGGTGCCGAGTCGGACTTCGCGCGATTCGCTGCCGAGTGTGCTGCCTCGGACGTGGTCGCTGCCCGACACTCGTTCGAGGATCCGGTCGACTTTCGAGGCGGACCGATGTCACTGAGGATGGTCTACGTGCACATGATCGGCGAATATGCGCGGCACAACGGGCATGCGGACATCATCCGCGAGCAGATCGATGGAGTCACCGGCCGCTGAGGGCATACCGTAGACACACGATCAGGCCCACACACGGAAGAAGGTGTCGAGTGACCGACTCCGATGCAGGATTCGATCCGACCGCATTGCGCCCCTCGTTGTTCGTCGACGGGCAGTGGCTGGGGTCCGGTGACGGTGGGACCCGCGACATCGTCGATCCATCCAACGGCAGCACGGTGGCCGTCGTGGACGAGGCCACGCCCGACGACGCTTTGCGCGCGGTGGCAGCGGCGCGGTCCGCGTTCGACGACGGGCCGTGGCGCTCGGTGACGGTGGGTGAGCGCAGTGATCTGCTCAATCGCATCGCAGACTTGCTCCAACGGGACAAGGCGAAGTTGGCGCACATCGAGACCCTCGATACCGGAAAGACGTTCGGCGAGAGTGAGATCGACATCGACGACGTCACGTCGGTGTTCCGCTTCTATGCCGATCTCGCTGTGGTACAGGCGGATCGACTGATCGATGTCGACCGGCCCGAAATTCTCAGCCGCGTGGTACACGAGCCGATCGGTGTGTGCGTCATGATCGCACCGTGGAACTACCCGCTGCTGCAGATCTCGTGGAAGATCGCCCCGGCGCTTGCGGCCGGTTGCACGATGGTACTCAAACCGAGCGAAGTGACCCCACTGAGCACCATCGCATTCACCAAGCTGGTCGAGGAAGCAGGAGTACCTGCGGGTGTGGTCAATCTGCTGCAGGGGAGCGGCGCGGTTCTCGGAGATGCGCTCACCCGAAACCGTGACGTCGATTTCATTTCCTTCACCGGTGGGCTGGCGACAGGCAGACATATCCTGGCCGCTGCCGCCGAGAACGTCACCAAGGTAGCCGTCGAACTCGGCGGTAAGAATCCACACATCGTGTTCGCCGACGCGGTGGCCGACGAGCAGTCGTTCGCCGACTCGGTCGACCACGTGCTGACCGGGGTGTTTCTGCATTCCGGTCAGGTGTGTTCGGCCGGAACACGACTGATCGTCGAGGAATCGGTGGCCGACCGTTTCGTGGCCGCCGTGGCAGAGCGCGCGAAGACCATCGTGATGGGTCCGGGTATGGACCCGGCCAGCGAGACCGGACCGCTCGTGTCGCAGGCGCAACGCGAGAAGATCGAAGGATTCGTCGCGGGTGGCATCGAAGAGGGTGCAACGCTGGTCATCGGTGGAACGAAACCGGACGATCCCGCTCTGGAGAAGGGTAGCTATTTTCTGCCCACGATTTTCGATCATTGCGATCGGTCCATGAATATCGTGCAGGAGGAGACATTCGGGCCCATACTCACTGTGGAGCGCTTCGACACCGAGGCCGAAGCGCTGCTGCTGGGCAACGATACGAATTACGGTCTCGCTGCGGGAGTTCGGACGTCCGACGCCGCGCGAGGCGAAAGAATGGTGCGTGGGCTACGCCATGGAACGGTGTGGCTCAACGATTTCGGTGTCTACACGGCGGGCGCGGAATGGGGCGGCTTCAAACAGTCCGGGAACGGCCGTGAACTCGGTCCGTCCGGTATGTCCGAATATCAAGAAGCGAAGCATATTTGGCACAACACCTCACCTACAGCGGCGGGGTGGTTCGGTACCCGATAGTGCACGATGGGAAAGGCCAGGAACATGGCATTACTGAACGACAGCTCGAGCGGAATGGACGATTTCGGGTACAAGGAATCGCTCGACCGCAGTCTCGGGAAATTCGCCAGCTTCGCCGCCGGCGTCAGCTACATCTCGATCCTCACCGGCACGTTCCAGCTGTTCTACTTCGGTTTCGGCACCGCCGGTCCGGCGTACCTGTGGTCATGGCCTGCAGTCTTCGTGGGCCAACTCTGCGTAGCACTGTGCTTCATGGAGTTGGCCGCGAAGTATCCGGTGGCGGGATCGGTGTACAACTGGGCGAAGCTGTTGGGCCGCAGGATCGTCGGTTGGTCGGCGGGCTGGTTGATGCTCACGGCGTCGATCGTGACACTGGCCGCCGTTGCCCTCGCTCTGCAGCTGAATCTGCCACGTATCTGGAGCGGGTTCCAGATCATCGGTGACGGCTCGGGCGACACCGACTTCGCGGCCAACGCAGTGCTGCTCGGTGCGATTCTGATTGCGATCACCACCACGATCAACGCGCTCGGCGTTCGACTGATGGCGATGATCAACAGTGCGGGTGTGTTCATCGAACTCATTGCGGCCGTCCTCATCGCGATCCTGCTCGCCGCCAACATCACTCGGGGGCCCGAGGTGTTCTTCTCCTCCAACGGCTACGGTGCCGGTGAGAGCGGCGGTTACCTCGGTGCCTTCCTGGTCGCGTCGCTGGCGTCGGGTTACGTCATGTACGGATTCGACACCGCGAGCTCGCTCGGTGAGGAAACCGTCGAACCTCGGCGCACCGCCCCCAAAGCGATCTTGCGCGCCATCCTCGCCTCGTTCGTCATCGGCGGAGCCATCCTGGTGTTCGCCGTCATGGCCGCGCCGGACCTGAACGATCCTTCCCTCGGCAGCCCCGACGGCAGCCTGCAGTCCATTGTCGAATCGGTGATGTGGGGCCCGCTGGGCACCGTCTTCCTCATCTGCATCGTCATTGCCGTCTTCGTCTGCTCACTGGCCGTGCACACCGCGGCGATCCGGCTCACGTTCGCCATGGCGCGAGACAACGCGTTGCCCTTCGGCGAGAGTCTGGCCAAGGTGAATCCGAAGACCCAGACCCCGGTGGTGCCCGCGGTGACCATCGGCGTGCTGGCCATCGTCATTCTCGTCGTCAACATCGGTCAGCCGCAGATCTTCACGGTCCTGACCTCGATCGCGATCATCATGATCTACCTCGCGTATCTGATGGTGACCGGGCCGCTGTTGGTCAAACGAGTGAAGGGTGAGTGGCCGCCGGCAGATCTGAAGCCCGGCGGGTACTTCACGATGGGCAGGTGGGGTCTGCCGGTCAACATCGCGGCAGTGGTGTGGGGCGCAGGGATGGCGATCAACCTCGCGTGGCCGCGCGAAGCCGTGTACGGAACCCCCTGGTACAACACGTTCGGCGCATTCGTCTACATCGGCGGCATCCTGGGCGTCGGCCTGTTGTGGTACGCAATCAAGGGGCGCAAGCACATCGGCACTCTGAAATCACATGCCTCCACGGGCAACTAGAAGGAGCGTGCAGTGACAGACACCCAGTTCGATTACGTCGTCGCAGGTGGCGGGACGGCGGGGTGTGTCCTCGCTGCGCGGCTGAGCGAGGACCCCTCCGTCAGTGTCTGCCTCGTCGAAGCAGGTCCGACCGACGTCGGCGACAAGGCAATTCTCGAATTGGCGGAGTGGATGCATCTGCTCGACTCCGGCTACGACTGGGACTATCCCGTCGAACCGCAGGAGCGCGGCAACAGCTTCATGCGGCACGCGCGGGCAAAAGTGCTCGGCGGTTGCTCGTCGCACAACTCCTGCATCGCCTTTCACCCGCCTGCGGAAACCCTCGACGATTGGGCCGCGGCCGGTGCGACGGGCTGGGGCGCGTCGGACATCCTTCCGTTCGTCGCGCGCGTGGAGAACAACGACACCGGCCGCGGTCACGACGGGCCCGTGCGGATACGCGACGTGCCACCGAACGATCCGTGCGGTGCGGCAGTGCTCGAATCGGCCGCCGGGATAGGTCTTCCCACGGTCGCATTCAACCGCGGAACGCCTGTACTCAACGGTGCGGGTTGGTTTCAGATCAATGCGGGTGAGGACGGCTCGCGTATGTCGACCTCGCATGCGTACCTGCACCCGATCATCGGATCGCGGCCCAACCTCGAGGTGCGCACCGACTGCTGGATCAGCGAGATTCTGATCGACGATTCACTGACCGCGACGAGTGTGCGGTACCAACGTCCCGACCTGACCGGCTACGACACCGTCTCGGCGCGTCGCGAGGTGATCGTCACCGCCGGTGCCATCGACACGCCGAAGTTGTTGATGCTCTCCGGAATCGGACCGGCGGCACAGCTGCAGGAGATGGGAGTCACCGTTCGGGTCGATTCACCCGGAGTGGGCGAGAACCTCGACGACCACGTCGAAGGACTGGTGTTCTGGGAGGCGTCCAAGCCGATGGTCACCACATCCTCGCAGTGGTGGGAAATCGGGGTTTTCGCGCAGACCGACTCGTCGCTGAACTATCCCGACGTCATGATGCATTACGGCAGTGTTCCGTTCGACATGAACACCCTCCGCTGGGGCTATCCGACCACCGACAACGGCTTCTGTCTGACGCCCAACGTGACCCAGGGGCGCTCGCGTGGCACGGTTCGATTGCGCAGCAGAGACTTTCGTGATCGGGCAAAGGTGGATCCGCGCTACTTCACAGACCCGGACGGCCACGACGACGCGGTGATGCTTGCCGGTCTGAAACTGGCCCGTTCTATTGCCGCAGACGGTCCACTGTCGGAATGGATCGAACGCGAACTCGCCCCCGGGCCCGAGGCCGTGACCGACGAGGACCTGCTCGACTACGTGCACAAGACGCACAACACGGTCTATCACCCGGCCGGAACTGCTCGGATGGGATCGGTGGACGACGCCATGGCCGTTCTCGATCCGGAGCTTCGCGTCAAGGGAATTTCGCGTCTGCGCGTCGTCGACGCGTCGGCGATGCCGAAGCTGCCCTACGTCAATCCCAACATCACGGTGATGACGATGGCGGAGAAGTGCGCCGACCTGATCCGTGGAGGATAGATCGGCGCTGGCCGACTTTCTCGGCAGGTATCCACCGTTCCAGGGCGCGCCGCCGGCTGTGCTGGCCGAGATGGCCGCCGCAGCCGTCGAACGCGAGTACGGCAGTGGTGCATGGGTTGTGGACCGTTCACCGATGGATGCCTCGGCCGATGCCGACACCGTGTGGGTGGTGCGTACCGGGCGTGTGGTGATCACGCACCCGGACGACACCTCGCGCACCGACGTTCCCATCGACACGATAGGTCCCGGTGGGGTATTCGGATTCTCGGCGCTGCTCTCGGGTGGCACCGTCGAATTCTGTGCGCGCGCTACCGAACCGAGTGTCGTTCTGCAGTTGCCCGGTGCGCTGGTTCGGCCGTTGTTCGCAACGCCCACCGGTCTGGCGTTCCTGGCCGATGCCGTCAACTCCTCTTCTGCATACCGTGGGGGACCGGTGGAGGGCAGCGCCGGCCGGACCGTCGGTGAATTGGTCTCTGCGCCTGCGGTGTTCACCTCCGCCGGTACTACTGTTCGAGATGCCGTCCGGCACATGACCGAGCAGGGCAGCTCGTATGTCCTTGTTCCGCTGCGAGGGTCGCGCCACGGCATCTTCACCGATCGAGACCTCCGAGTTCGCGTGGTGGCCGCCGGGATCGGCGTCGATACTCCCATCGAGAAGGTGATGACGTCGCCCGCCGAGACCGTCACGGCGGACCGACTTGCCGGCACCGTCCTGATGGACATGCTCGAGCTGGGGCTGCGGCACATGCCCGTGCTGTCCGATCGGGGCGAAGTTCTCGGTGTCGTCGAGGATTCCGATCTGCATGCTGCGTCCACCCGGCGTAGCTTCGTGGTCCGCCGGGCAGTGACGTCCGCAGCGACCACCGCCGAACTCGCCGACGCAGGAAAGCTCGTCCCGCGCTTGGTGGTGGATCTGTTCCGAGGCGGCACCGACGCCATGGCGGTCAGCGCGATCCTGTCCGTCGTGGTCGACAGCCTCGTCCGCCGTGCCGTCGAGATCGAATGGTCGGCGCGGCCGGAAGTGCCGCGCGACCGGTTCGCCTGGATCACCCTCGGCAGTGTGGCGCGTCGGGAAGCCATGCCGTCCTCGGACGTCGACAGTGCATTGACCTGGTCCGACACCACCGCGGACCCCGGCACGCGGGGGACATCGAACACGGTGCCGCGAACCCGCGACGAGGCGCTGATGGACTTGGCCGCCCGCGTGCACGTGAGCCTGGACGGTGCCGGACTGCCGTCGGACACCAACGGCGCGGTCGCGAGTTCGCCCCGATTCGCACGCTCGGCCGGGCAGTGGGAAAGGGCCGCAGCTCACTGGCTCAGCAACCCCTTCGGTGACCGTGGCAATCCGGCAGAAGACTCCGGCCTGATCATGTCCTCACTGATGATCGACGGAAGAGTGGTGTGGGGCCCGAGGACACTGCACACCGTTCCCGAGGCCTACCGCCGACTTCTGGTCGATCACCCGGACGCATTGCGGTTGCAACTGCGAGACGCGTTGGCGGGTCGGGCCCGGCTGCGCTCGTTGCGAGACGTGCTGGCCCGGCGCGGCGGCACATTCGACCTCAAGGCTCACGCTTTGACCCCCATCGTCAACCTCGCTCGCTGGGGTGGGCTCTCGGTCGGCATGGCCTCCGCCTCGACCCCGGCACGACTCGCGGCAGCGTCGGGCAACGGAATGCTTTCCGACGACGATGTATCGGTGCTCACCGAAGTGTTCGCCCTGCTTCAACGCTTACGGCTTGCGCATCAGATCGATCAGATCACCGCCGGCCACCGGCCCGGTGACGTGCTGGTCATGGCCGATCTGTCACCCCTGGAGCGCAGTCTGCTCACCGACGGAGTCCGAGAGATCGCCGCGGTGCAACGCCGGGTCGGATATCTGGCCGCCAATGTCGGCGTGCATCGCTGACCGCCAACCACCAGACTGTGTGCCGTGACCACCAATCCCGTGAGCGTTCCTACCCCGTCCACCGTCGAGCACTCTCGGTTGGCGGAATCACCCGGCGTCAGCGGCCCGTGGCGTCAGTGGGGGCCGTACCTGGCAGGACGGCAGTGGGGCACGGTGCGCGAGGACTACTCGGAGGACGGAAACGCCTGGGCGTCGTTCCCGTTCGATCAGGCGCACAAGCGGGCCTACCGCTGGGGTGAGGACGGCATCGGCGGAATCTGCGATCGCTTCGGGTTCCTCAATTTTTCGTTCGCGCTGTGGAATCGCAAAGACCCGATTCTCAAGGAACGGCTGTTCGGTCTGGCCAACGAGGAGGGCAATCACGGCGAGGACGTCAAGGAGTACTTCTGGGCGGTCGACGGAACACCGACGCACAGCTGGATGCAGTGGCTCTACCGCTATCCGCACGCGGAATATCCCTATGCCCAACTGAGGGAAGAGAATGCCCGACGCGGCCGTGACGACCGCGAGTACGAGTTGGCCGACACCGGCATTCTCGACGAGAACAGATTCTTCGACGTCCAGGTCACGTACGCGAAGGCCTCACCCGACGACATCTGCATCACCATTTCCATCACCAACAACGGCCCCGAGTCGGCGTCGGTCGATCTGCTGCCGCACCTGTGGTTGCGCAACACGTGGTCCTGGGGACGCGACGACCGGGGCGGTGTCCTGGATCGGTTGACCCCACCGGACCTGCTGGCCGGCGGCCTCGAGGCCATTGCCGTCGACCACGGGTTTCTAGGACGCTACTACCTCAGCGCCGAGGGCACGCCTGCAGTTCTGTTCTGCGACAACGAAACCAACGCGGAGGCGCTGTGGGGCCAGGAGAACCTGTCGGCCTATCCCAAGGATGGGATCGGGCGGCGAGTCGTCGACGGCGACGTCGATGCCGTCAACCCCGAGCAGACCGGAACGAAGGCTGCATTCTGGTATCGGTTCGACGACATCGCGCCCGGGGCAACGGAATCGGTGAAACTGCGCCTGTCGCCCAACCGGCCGGACGAGCAGACGTTCGGGACCGGATTCGACGCGGTCAACATCGATCGCCGAGTGGAGGCGGACGAGTTCTACGGCGCAGTGATCGGTGCCGAGCTCACCGACACCGACCGGCACGTGGCACGGCGCGCCTACGCCGGACTGTTGTGGACGAAGCAGCTCTACCGGTACGACGTCGAAGAATGGATCGAAGGCGACAAGGTGGGGGCACCGGCCCCGGGATCGAGGCAGGACCCGGGCGGTCGTAATGCGCACTGGCGGCACCTCGCGCTGGCCGATGTGATTTCGATGCCCGACGAGTGGGAGTACCCCTGGTTCGCGGCCTGGGACTTGGCCTTTCATGCGATTCCGCTGGCGCACGTGGACGCCGATTTCGCCAAGGAACAGTTGGTTCTGATGTGCCGAGAATGGGCCATGCACCCCAACGGTCAACTGCCCGCGTACGAATGGGAGTTCGGCGACGTCAATCCACCCGTGCATGCGTGGGCTGCGTGGCACGTCTACCGCATCGACGGTTATCGCGACCGCGAATTTCTGGTTCGGGTGTTCACCAAGCTGCTGCTCAACTTCGCCTGGTGGGTCAACCGCAAGGACTCCGAGGGGTCGAACATCTTCGAGGGTGGATTCCTCGGAATGGACAACATCGGATTGTTCAACCGATCCGCACCGCTGCCCCCGGGGTTCCGACTCGAGCAGTCCGACGCGACGAGTTGGATGGCGTTCTACTGCCAGCAGATGTTCAAGATCGCCCTGGAGCTCGCGCGGCACGACAGCGCCTGGGACGACGTCGCAACCAAGTTCTTCTCGCACTTCCTCTCGATTGCGAAAGCGGTCAATTCGTTCGGTTCGCAGCATATTTCGTTGTGGCACGAGGAGGACGGGTTCTTCTACGACGTCCTCGTCCAGCCCGAGGGCGACGCGGTGCCGATGCGCGTCCGGTCCATGGTCGGTCTGCTGCCCATCCTCGGTGCCACCGAGATTCCGCCGTGGGTCGAGGAAGAATGCCCCGATCTCACCGCCCGCCTTCGGTGGATCCAGCGTCGGCGACCCGAGATGGTCAGTCCGCTGTTGGCGCGGCGTGAGGGCGGTGAGGTGCGAATGTTGCTCACGCTCGTCCAGCCCGAGCGGCTGAAGCGCATACTCGCGCGCATGTTCGATTCCGAAGAATTTCTGTCGCAGTTCGGAATTCGATCGCTCTCGGCCTCGTACCGCGAACCGGTCACGTTCGACGTCGACGGCCGCAGCCTGTCCATCGAGTACGAACCGGGGGAGTCTCGCACCGGAATGTTCGGCGGCAATTCCAATTGGCGAGGTCCGGTGTGGTTCCCCGTCAACGTGCTGCTGGCCGACAAGCTTCGCGCCTACGGTCGGTACTACGGCGATTCGTTCACCATCGAGATCCCCACCGGCTCGGGCAATCATCGCACCCTCACCGACGCGGCGGATCTGATCGACAACGGTCTCGCCGGCTTGTTCCGGCCGGTGGACGGCAAGCGGCCTGCGGACGGCAATCGCATCGAGTCCAGTGCCGACCCACTGTGGAGCGAGCATCCCAGTTTCAACGAGTACTTCGACGGGGACACCGGCGAGGGACTCGGGGCAACGCACCAAACCGGGTGGACGGCGCTGGTTGCGCACCTGCTCAGGCCGCGTTTGCCGCTGTGAGGGCCTACGGCCCATGTGCACGGAAACTCGTAGCCCACTACGAAGTTCCACGCACATGCGGCGCAGCCGCATAGTCTGGCGGGATGAAGATTCGCGGCGCAGTACTCGAAGAAATCGGCCGATCTCGTCCCTTCGCGGACTCGCATCCCATTACCGTCTCCGACCTCGAGCTCGGCTCGCCGGGCGACGGTGAACTGCTGATCAGAATCGAAGCCGCGGGGCTGTGCCACTCGGACCTGTCGGTGGTCGACGGCAATCGCGTTCGTCCGGTCCCGATGCTGCTCGGCCACGAGGCCGCGGGCCGCGTCGAGGAGGTGGGCGCGGGCGTCGACGACATCGCAGTCGGGACCCGCGTGGTGATGACCTTCCTGCCGCGCTGTGGTGAGTGCGCCGGGTGCGCCACCGACGGCCAGATGCCGTGCATCACCGGCAGTGCGTCGAACAATGCCGGGACATTGCTCGGCGGCGGCATCAAATTGCACCGTGACGGGGAAGAGGTCAAGCATCACCTCGGAGTCTCCGGATTCGCCACCCACGCCGTGGTGAGTCGAAAGTCCGTGGTTCCGGTCGAGGACGACATCCCGGCCGATATCGCCGCCGTCCTCGGTTGTGCGGTATTGACCGGCGGCGGGGCGGTGCTCAACGCCGGAACTCCGAAGCCCGGGCAGTCGGTGATGGTGGTCGGCCTCGGCGGAGTGGGCATGGCGGCGGTCCTGACGGCTGTATCGGTCGGTGCCGGTGAGGTGATCGGTGTCGACGGCGTGCCGGACAAGCTGTCCACCGCGACCGATCTCGGTGCGACACAGGTCTACTCGCCCGCCGAGCTTGCAGAGAAGGGCATCAAGGCCGACATCGTGATCGAGGCTGCAGGTAATGCCCGCGCCTTCGAGACTGCAGTCGCAGCAACCGCTCCCGGGGGGAAGACCATCACCGTCGGACTTCCCGCACCCGACGCACGGTCGTCCATCTCGCCCTTGGGCCTGGTGGCGGAAGCGCGCACGATCATCGGCAGCTACCTGGGCTCCGCCGTCCCGGCGCGCGATATTCCCACGTACGCCCAGATGTGGCGTGAGGGTCGGCTTCCCGTCGAGAAGCTGATCTCCTCGCGTATCACGTTGGACGAGATCAACCGCGGCATGGACGAATTGGCCGACGGTAACGCGATCCGTCAGGTCATCGTCTTCGACTGAGCATCAGCTCTGCGAGGCCGTGGCCACCCAGCGGCCACGTTGCTTCGAGATCTCGATGGGATGATCGAAACAGACACTGATGTTCTCCGTGGTCAGCACAGTGTCGACAGACCCTCGCGCCTGTACTTTTCCGTTGCGGACCAAGAGCGCGTGCGTGGTCGAGACCGGAATTTCCTCGAGGTGGTGCGTCACCAGGATGCTCGCCAGGTTCGGGTGCTCGGCCCGCAGCGAATCGAGCGCACTCAGGAGTTGTTCGCGGGCAGCGAGATCGAGTCCGGTGGCGGGTTCGTCGAGCAGCAACACGGCAGGGTCGGGGAGCAGGGCGCGCGCAATGAGCGCTCGGCCACGTTCTCCCTGCGAGAGCGTGTGCCATGACGCCTCGGTGCGATGGGCGACACCGAGGGACTCGATCAGCCGGTGAGCGCGGGCGATCTCGTTCTCGGTGGCCGACCACCTCGGGATCAGGTCGGGAGTGTTGGTCAGCCCGGTCAGCACCACCTGGAACAACGTCAGCGGAGCGTCGATCCTCAGCCGTGGATCGACGTGGCCGATGTGCGTGCGCAATTCCCGCATGTCCACCCGGCCGAGGCGATGACCCAGAACGTGCACGGCACCGTGGGTGGGATGGACGACGGCACCCAGCAAGCTGAGCAGGGTGCTCTTGCCGGCACCGTTTGCACCGAGCAACACCCAATGCTCGCCCTCGTCGACCCTCATCGTTGCGTCGCTGAGCAGGTATCGGCCCCCGCGAACCAGATCGACTCGGTCGGCGAACAGAACAGTGGACGTCACCGGTCGACCGTAGCTGCCGGTGCGGACCACGGGGAAAGTAGGCTCTGAGGTCGGTAGGGCCTCGAGACGACGAAGAAACGAGTGTGGGTACGACGTGAGTGCAACGGCACCTGTTCGAGTAGGGGTACTGGGATCGCGAGGCAAGGTCGGGCAGGCTATTTGCGCAGCCGTCGAGGCAGCCGACGACCTCGAGCTCGTGGCAACCGTCGACCAAGGCGATCCGCTGGCGAACCTGGTAGACAGCGGTGCCCAGGTGGTCGTGGATTTCACCCACCCCGATGTGGTGATGGACAACCTGCAGTTCCTGATCGAGCACGGCATCCATGCCGTAGTCGGCACCACCGGTTTCGACGAGCCGCGGCTCGAACAAGTCCGTGAATGGCTGGCCGGATCACCGGAAACGGGAGTGCTGATCGCCCCCAACTTCGCCATCGGTGCAGTGTTGTCGATGCGCTTCGCTCAGCAGGCCGCTCGGTTCTTCGACTCGGTCGAGGTGATCGAACTGCATCACCCCAACAAGGCCGACGCGCCGTCGGGCACGGCGTATCGCACTGCTGCGCTGATCGCCGAAGCACGCGCCGCCGCAGGCACTGCGCCCAGCCCCGATGCGACGACGACCGAACTGGACGGCGCACGCGGTGCGGATGTCGACGGAGTGCGTGTGCATTCGATCAGGCTCGCGGGACTCGTTGCGCATCAAGAGGTTCTGCTGGGGACACAGGGCGAGACGCTGAGTATCCGACACGACTCGTTGGACCGAACGTCGTTCGCTCCGGGCGTGCTCCTCGGAGTCCGAGAGATCGCAACCCGACCGGGGCTGACTGTCGGCCTCGACCCGCTACTGGATCTGTGAGCTGATCGACTGTGAACAAAGCGACCAAAGTCGTCGCCATCATCGCGGTGATGGTGCTGATCCTCGGCTTCTACTTCTTCCTGCTCGGCCAGCGCGGAGTGACGCTGATCCAGAACGGCGGGGTAGCCAGTATCGCTCTGGGGATCGGGGTCATCCTCCTGCCGATCGTCGGGTTGTGGATCGTGTGGGCGACGCTCAAAGCGGGCTTCGACCATCAGCGGCTGGCATCACGCATGCGGCAGGAAGGCCTCGAACTCGACGTCGACGACCTTCCTCGGATGCCGTCGGGACGAATCGAACGCGATGCCGCCGACGAGCTGTTCCAGCAGATCAAGGCCGAGTGGGAAAAGGATCCCGACAACTGGCGCAGCTCGTACCGGCTTGCGCGGGCCTACGACTATGCGGGCGATCGTGGGCGAGCTCGCGAGACCATGAAACGCGCGGTGGCACTGGAACGCGCAGAGAGCTGACGGGCGATGCCGCGCACTCTGCTGGTCGTTCATCACACTCCGAGCCCGCTCACTCGCGAGTTGTTGGAGGCCGTTCTCGCCGGTGCGCGTGATCCCGAGATCACAGGGGTGGACGTACGCAGCGTTCCGGCCCTGGGGGCAACAGTTCCGGATGTGCTCGATGCCGACGGTTTCCTCTTCGGCACACCCGCCAATTTCGGATACATGAGCGGGGCGCTCAAGCACTTCTTCGACACCGTCTACTACCCGTGCCTGGACGCCGTCGCCGGAAAGCCCTATGGCGCATGGATTCACGGCAACAACGACACCGTGGGTGCTGCACGCGGCGTCGAGACCATCGCGTCGGGCTGGGGATTGGAGAAGGTGTTCGGCACCCTCCACCTCGCCGACGGGGGTAAGGCGGCTCGCGAGCGCTGCTACGAACTGGGCGGCACGGTCTCGGCCGGACTGTCCGACTGAGGGTTACCCGGATCGACGCAGCTGGCAGATGCGCTGAGGTCTGTTCTGAAGAGCTACTGACTCAGTCGGAATCGGCGGGGGACTGGGGTCGCAGAATGTCGTCGGCCGGGATCGACAGCGGAATCTCCAGAAGTCGTTCCGGCCAACTCGGGTACGCGGGTCTGATCCACACTCGGTTGTCGTCGAGTTGCGTCATCAATACCCGACGCCACTGCCAATCATCCTGCGGCGTGAGGAGATCGGTCTCGAGCTGCAGAGGCAGCGGAGCTCTTGTCCAGTGCGGCAACGACAGTGACGCCAGTCCGCGTTCTTCCAGGGCGGCAATCGCGTCCTCCAACGACACACCCTGCGCAACAGTGATTCCCACCGGATTGACGGCATCGACCAGGTACCCCTCGTCGTGTTCGTCGCGCGGAGTCGATCCACTCGAGCTGTGTGCGACAGTCCACCCGATCACCTCGCCGTCCGAGGCTCGCTTCACCGGCAATCTGCTACGCCACCGTTCGATATCCACTGTCCCTAGATTACGCGGCCCCGAGGATGCCCGGCGCGATGTAGTGAGTTCGGTGAAGAAACTATGTCCGATTGTGAGCAGGCAGGGCTGTGCCCGTGTTTGACTGCAGGGGATAGTTGATATTTGTACCGCTCTCGATACCAAGGGATTTCGATGACCCTCCCCATTCTCGACCGCTCCAGAATCGTTGCTACGCCCGAGTGGAGTCGCTGGTTGATACCGCCGGCAGCACTGTCGATCCACCTCGCGATCGGGTCTGCGTACGCATGGAGCGTGTTCAAGAACGCCATCTCGCAGCCCGACGCCCTGGGACTCAGCGGAACCGTCACTGCTATTCCGTTCCAGCTCGCCATCGTGATGCTCGGCCTGTCGGCCGCCATCTTCGGGACCAGAGTGGAGAAGAACGGTCCCCGCTGGGCGATGGCCGTCTCTCTGGTCTTTTTCGTATCCGGACTGCTCATCTCCGCACTCGGCATGGCACTCGGCCAGTTCTGGCTGGTGATATTCGGGTACGGGTTCGTCGGCGGTATCGGCCTCGGAATCGGATACATCTCGCCCGTGTCGACGCTGATGAAGTGGTTCCCGGACAGGCCGGGAATGGCCACCGGTATCGCCATCATGGGCTTCGGCGGCGGTGCACTCATCGCGTCACCCCTCACCAGCCAACTGATGGTGAACTTCGGCGGCTTCACCGACGGTTCGATAGCCAAGACGTTCCTGACGCTCGGCGTCGGGTACGCGGTGTTCATGGCGCTGGGCGTCGCGTTGATCAGAGTGCCGGCCGAAGGATGGACGCCGGCCGGATGGACCCCGCCGGCGTCGTCGGCGATGATTTCCACGCACAACGTGTCGGCCGCGAACGCTGTCAAGACTCCGCAGTTCTGGTTGTTGTGGGTTGTGCTGTGTTTCAACGTCACTGCCGGTATCGGAATCCTCGAGCGAGGCTCGGGTATCTATCAGGACTTCTTTCCCGACGCCACCTCGCCGGAGTCTCTGGCTGCTGCGGCAGCCGGTTTCGTTGCCTTCCTCTCGTTGACGAACATGATCGGACGGTTCGTCTGGTCGTCGGTCTCCGATGCGGTGGGCCGCAAGAACATCTACCGGATGTACTTGGGCGTCGGCGCGTTGCTCTACCTGTACATCGCACTGTTCACCAATACGAACAAGATCCTCTTCATGGTGTCGGCACTGTTGATCCTGTCGTTCTACGGCGCGGGATTCGCGACCGTTCCGGCCTACCTCAAGGACCTTTTCGGCACGTACCAGGTGGGCGCAATCCACGGACGACTGCTCACCGCATGGTCGGTGGCAGGTGTTCTCGGGCCATTGATCGTCAACGCCATCGCCGACGCCGGAGAGTCGGGAACCACCGGCCGGTACCTCCCGGCCTTCTACGTGATGATCGGATTGTTGGTCGTCGGGTTCCTGGCGAACGAAGCCATCAAACCGGTGGCGTCGAAATTCCACGAATCCGATCCGGCTGCACCCGCCGATTCGACGACCTCGACAGGAGCCAAGGCATGACCACCGCGCGAATGCAGGGAACGATGGTGATCGCATGGTTGTGGGTGTCCGTGCCGTTCGCCTACGGACTGTACGAGCTGATCCTCAAAGCGAAGAACCTCTTCAGCACCTGACCCACCGTGTCGGTGGGTCGTGACAGGGTGGCCCGATGCGAGACATGAGCGCCGCGATGGCGCGACGCACTGCTTTGGCCGCCCAAGGTCTGGCTTCGCGTCGTAGCAGGAGCGCACCGGCCGGCCGAGCGGCAGTACACGCCGCGATCGACACCACCGGGTTGTTGCAGATCGACTCGGTGTCGGTGGTGGTGCGCTCGCACTACGCGCCGGTGTTCAGCCGCGTCGGCGCCTACGACAGAAAGATCGTCGACGACGCCGCGTGGACCGACACCACCCGACGCCCCAGGCGGTTGGTCGAGTACTGGGCGCACGAGGCGGCGTTGCTGCCGGTGGAGGACTGGCCGCTGATGCGGTGGCGCATGGAGTTGTATCGACACGGTCGATGGGGCGGAGCCGCCCGCATTCTCGACCGTGAACCGACGTTGGTGGACGATGTTCTCGCCGTGATCGGAGAGCACGGCGCGGCCAGCGCGGGTGAAATAGAGAAGCATCTCGACGTCGAGAGGCCCGGGCGAAAAGGTCCCTGGTGGGATCGAAGCGACGTCAAGGTCGTCTGCGAGCAACTCTTCGCTGCCGGCGTGGTGAGCGTGCCGGCACGTTCCGGATTCGTTCGGCAGTACGAACTCAGCGAACGGGTGCTTCCCGAAGCCGTGCTGCACAGGCGCGTCGAAGAATCGGACGCGGTGCGGGCGCTGATCGAAAAGTCTTCTTGCGCACTGGGAATCGGTACCGAGCCGGATCTGCGAGATTACTATCGGCTCTCCCAGAAGCAGTCCAAGGCCGCGATCGCCGACCTGGTCGAGGACGGCGTTCTCGAGCAGGTGTCGGTCCGAGGGTGGAATGCGCAGGCCTACATGCATCGAGACGCCAGAACACCGCGAACCGCAACCGCGGCCGCCCTGTTGTGCCCGTTCGATCCGATGATCTTCTTCAGGCCTCGGGTGGAGCGGATCTTCGGGTTTCACTACCGCATCGAGATCTACACCCCGCAGCACAAGCGGATTCACGGCTACTACGTTTTTCCCTTCTTGCTCGACGGCCACTTGGTGGCACGCGTCGACCTGAAAGCGGTGCGAGCGCAATCCGAACTGCACGTCATTGCGGCCTACGTCGAGGGGGACCGCGACGCCCGCGACATTGCTCCACGACTGCGGGACGTTCTCCGCGAGATGGCAGACTGGCTCGAACTCGAACGAGTGGTGGTGGGGGAGCGCGGCGACCTCGTGGCAGCGTTGCGCTGAATTCTGCCGACGTGCGCGTTCTGCCGAAGTGCACGTCGGCAGGATCGGTGCCACTATTTCCACTGTGACTTCGCGCCGGACAGATACCGCCACCGAACTTCCACCCCAGGTCGTCGTGCTGTTCGGGGCGACAGGAGACCTGGCCAAGCGAAAACTCCTGTCCGGAATGATGCACCTGGCATTGTCGGAGCTCGCACCGAACATCCGCGTCGTCGGCACATCGCTCGAAGAGATGTCGACCGACGAATTCCGCGCTCTCGCTCGCGAATCGATCAACACCCACTCGAGTCGCAAAGTGGGCGACGAGCAATGGAGTCGTTTTGCCTCGCGACTGACCTACGTGTCGCAGAAGGCAGGACCGGCGGCGCTGGGAGAGGCTGTGGCCGAGGCCGAGATCGAACTGGGAGGAAGCGCCAAACGGCTGCACTACCTGTCCGTTCCACCGAGAGCTGCACTCGCAGTGGTCGATACGCTCGCATCGGCAGATCTGGTGAAGCGTTCCCGGATCATCATGGAGAAGCCGTTCGGCACCGACCTC
Source organism: Rhodococcus sp. 15-649-2-2 (assembly GCF_002258645.1). Lineage (NCBI taxonomy): Bacteria > Bacillati > Actinomycetota > Actinomycetes > Mycobacteriales > Nocardiaceae > Rhodococcus > Rhodococcus sp. 15-649-2-2. The sequence continues at coordinate 584,341 of NZ_NPFM01000031.1, read as the reverse complement.
GAGAGCGCGATCGCCTTGAATGCACGGGTGCACGAAACGTTCGACGAGGACCAGATCTTTCGGATCGACCACTTTCTCGGGAAGGAACCGGCGCAGAACATCCTGGCGTTTCGTTTCGCCAACGGGTTGTTCGAGCCGATCTGGAACCGCAACTTCATCGATCACGTGCAGATCGACATACCGGAGAAGCTCGCCCTCGACGGTCGAGCAGGGTTCTACGAGTCCACCGGCGCGTACAAGGACATGGTGGTCACCCATCTCTTCCAGGTCCTGGCCTTCATGGCGATGGAACCGCCGACGGCACTCGAGCCCCGCGCGATCAGTGAAGAGAAGAACAAGGTCTTCCGATCGATGGTGCCGCTGGACCCGAAAAACGTTGTGAGAGGGCAGTATACGGGATATCGATCGGAGGAAGGCGTAGCGCCCGATTCCGACACGGACACGTTCGTGGCACTCAAATGCGAAATCGACAACTGGCGCTGGGCCGGTGTGCCGTTCTACCTCCGTAGCGGGAAACGTCTCGCCGAAGGCCAACGCATCATCTCGATAGCGTTCCGCGAGCCACCGAAGAGCATGTTCCCTGCCGGGTCCGGGGTCGGCGCTCAAGGCCCGGATCATCTGACCTTCGACCTGGCGGACGCATCCAAGGTTTCGCTGTCGTTCTACGGCAAGCGGCCCGGTCCCGGGATGCGCCTGGACAAACTCAGCATGCAGTTCGCCATTCACGAAACCGAACGCGCCGGCGATGTACTCGAGGCCTACGAGCGGTTGATCCTCGACGCCATGTACGGAGACCACACACTCTTCACCACTGCCGAGGGCATCGAACGACTGTGGCAGGTATCGGAGCCGTTGCTGGCGGATCCACCTCCGGTGCGCCTGTACTCGCCGGGATCGTGGGGCCCCAACGCAATTCATCAACTCATCGCGCCGCACGCCTGGCGGCTCCCGTTCGAGCGGGAGTGGCGCGAGAAGAAGTAGCGCCCCTCAGTTGTTCCAGCCGCGATCCTTGCGCATCTGATCACGCAGAGCGCCCTGAACCGCTTGCGACAACCACGAATTGAGAGATACACCGCTGTTGTTGGCGGCATCCTCAGCGCGTTCCTTGATCTGTTCGACCAGCCGAAGCGTCACTCGTCGTACTTCGCCGGAGACGTCGTCCATCGTCGGGTAGTCCTCGGCTTCGGGTGCGTCGGTTACGCCCATGTCCACAATCGGGATGTCGCGTCGTACATCGGCGTGCGCCCGGGGGCCGTCGAGGCGGACGGTGACGGTGTGACCGTCCAGTTCGTTCGACACCTCGGCCGCGAAATCCGACAGCGCGGTGAGCAACATCAATCTGGCCGAGGCCTCCGCGGCCTTTCCGAGTGCCTCCGCCGTCTGCCGGGTGTGTTCGTCTCCCAGGGCGGCAGCCGCAAGAAGATCGGTGCGTAGCGACTCGGTGTACTTGTCCAATTCCATGACGCCAGTGTGACGTCATTGGTGACGTCAGTCAAGGCGCTACAGTGGCGTCGTTCGATCCGTGATGACGTCACGCGTCGCCGAATGCGGTGGTCCGCACTTAGTGTTGTGTGGTGTCATCAGAAATCGAACGTAGAGCGGTGCCCCGAACGGTCGTGTTGAAAGTGCAACTCGTTGCTCGGACCGAATTCGTCCCCCCGGCCGACATCCCGTGGGACACCGACGCGGACGGCGGACAGGCTCTGGTCGAGTTCGCCGGACGTGCGTGCTACCAAAGTTGGTCCAAACCCAATCCCCGGACCGCCACCAATGCGTCGTACCTGCGCCATCTGCTCGACGTGGGGCACCTCTCGGTGCTCGAGCACGCGAGCGTGAGCTTCTACATCACCGGTATCTCCCGGTCGTGCACACACGAGCTCATTCGCCACCGGCACTTCTCCTACTCGCAGCTCTCGCAGCGTTTCGTTCCCGAGCACGACGCCAATGTCGTTCTGCCGCCCGCGATCGAGGGGGACCCCGAGCTCGAAGCACTGTTCGCGACCGCGACGGAGGCCAGTCGCGCGGCGTACACCGAGCTGCTCGGTGCCCTGGAGGGCAAGTTGGAGTCGGTCACCAATGCCGCGTTGCGCGGCAAGCAGGCGCGGCAGGCAGCGAGATCGGTACTGCCGAACGCGACCGAGACACGCGTGGTGGTGAGCGGAAACTACCGCGCATGGCGTCATTTCGTGTCGATGCGTGCCTCGGAGCATGCGGACGTCGAAATTCGCCGCGTCGCCGTCGAATGTCTGCGTAAGCTCGTGTCAGTGGCTCCGGACGTGTTCGGTGACTTCGAGATCTCGACGTTGCCGGACGGTACGGAAGTGGCCCGCAGCCCGTTCGTGACCGAGGTGTAGCGGCAAGGTTCGGATCGGGTCGGAACCGGGTACACCCGCCTGGGTGTCAGCGGGGAGTCCCGCTGCGCGAGAGTGGGCAAAGCACCGGGTAATCTGCTGCCATGACCTACGGTGACGCCGCTCCTTCCGTTGCGCCTGTGTTCGGTACGGTGCTCACCGCCATGGTGACCCCGTTCACGGCGGACGGTAAGTTGGATATCGACGCAGGCGTTCGGCTGGCACATCACCTAGTCGAGCAGGGCAACGATGGACTGGTTCTGGCCGGCACGACGGGCGAATCGCCCACCACCACCGAGAACGAGAAGCTCGAGCTGTTGCGCGCCGTGATCGCCGCGGTGGGTCATCGAGCTCGCATCATCGCTGGAGCCGGGAGCAACGACACAGCGCACAGTGTGGAATTGGCCCGCGATGCCGCTCGTGCGGGTGCGCACGGTCTCCTCGTCGTCACCCCGTATTACTCGCGGCCTCCTCAGGCCGGGTTGTACGCCCACTTCACCGCGGTCGCGAACGCAACCGACCTGCCCGTGATGCTCTACGACATCCCTCCCCGCTCCGTCGTGCCCATCGAGACCGAGACATTGCGCCGACTCGCCGAGCACCCCCGGATTCTCGCGGTCAAGGACGCCAAGGGAGATCTGAACGCAGGCGCGGAACTGATCGCCTCGACAGGCCTGCAGTTCTATTCCGGCGACGATCCACTGAACCTTCCCTGGCTCTCGGTCGGGGCGACGGGCTTCGTCAGTGTCATCGGCCACCTCGTTCCCGCTCGCCTCCGCGAACTGCACACCGCCTTCATGATGGGTGACATCGCGCGGGCGCAGGCGATCAACGTCAGCCTCATTCCGGTCATTCGCTCGGTCGCACGCCTCGGCGGCGTCAGCGCCTCGAAGGCCGGCCTCCGCCTCATCGGAATCGATGTCGGCGAACCACGACTTCCCCAGGTGCCACCGAGCATCGATCACATCGAATTGCTCGCAGCAGAGCTGCGGGCGGCAGGAGTTCTTGTATGACACGACCTAACCGATCGCGCGGACGCGCAACCCGAAACGCCGGACCGCCGTCCGAGCGGCCGGCCCCCACACAGGGCCGGCCGTCAGGTGCCCGGCAGGGCAAGCCGATGGTGCAGAACTCGGCGCGCACTCAGCGTCCCGACACGCGCCGCGAGTTCGATCCGACGCAACGCCTCGGAACTCCGCCCAAGGCACCGTTCAAGGGCCTGCGTGTGGTTGCGCTGGGTGGCATCGGCGAAATCGGTCGTAACATGACGGTGTTCGAGCACCAGGGCAAAATGCTGATCATCGACTGCGGCGTGCTGTTTCCCGAGGACCAGCAGCCGGGTGTCGACCTGATCCTGCCCGACTTCCGGCACATCGAGAACCGCATGGCCGACGTCGAGGCAGTGGTCCTGACGCACGGTCACGAGGACCACATCGGAGCTATCCCGTTCCTGCTTCGTCTGCGCCCTGACCTGCCCGTCGTCGGATCCAAGTTCACCCTCGCGCTCGTCGCGGCCAAGTGCCGTGAGCATCGGTTGCGTCCGAACCTCGTCGAGGTGATCGAGGGTCAGCACACGCAGCACGGCCCGTTCGACTGCGAGTACTTCGCGGTGAATCACTCGATCCCCGACGCACTGGCCATTGCCATCAGGACCGATGCGGGTCTGGTGCTGCACACGGGTGACATCAAGCTCGATCAGCTGCCGCTCGACGGTCGCCTGACCGACCTGGCCGGCTTCTCGCGGCTCGGCGACGAGGGCGTCGACCTGTTTCTGGTCGACTCCACCAATGCCGAGGTACCCGGATTCGTCACCCCCGAGCGTGAGATCGGCGGCGTGCTCGACACCGTCATCGGCAAGGCGAAGCAGCGCGTCATCGTCGCGTCGTTCGCCAGTCACGTGCACCGCATCCAGCAGGTCATCGACGTCGCCGAGCGGTACAACCGTCGCGTCGCGTTCGTCGGACGCTCGATGGTGCGCAACATGCAGATCGCCCAGGATCTGGGCTATCTGCGGGTGCCCGACGGCCTCGAGGTCAATGTCGACACTGCCGCAACACTTCCCGACGATCGGTTGGTGCTCATCTCCACCGGCTCGCAGGGCGAGCCGCTGTCGGCGCTGTCCCGAATGGCTCGGGGCGAGCACCGTCAGATCAACGTCAAGGCCAACGATCTCGTGGTGCTGGCGTCCTCGCTCATCCCCGGCAACGAGAACTCTGTGTTCGCTGTGGTCAACGGCCTCGCCAAGCGTGGTGCCACCGTCGTGACGCAGCAGAACGCGAAGGTTCACGTCTCGGGCCACGCCTCGGCGGGTGAGCTGCTGTACCTCTACAACGCGGTACGGCCCACCAATGCCATGCCGGTGCACGGCGAGTGGCGTCATCTGCGCGCCAATGCGGCACTGGCCAAGGCGACGGGTGTACCCGAGGACCGCGTGGTGCTGGCCGAGGACGGCGTGGTGGTCGACATGGTCGACGGGCTCGCCGAGATCGTCGGGCAGGTTCCGGTCGGTCACGTGTACGTCGACGGCCTCTCGGTCGGTGACGTCGGCGATTCGACGCTGTCGGATCGTCTCGTACTGGGCGAGGGCGGCTTCATCGCGATCAGCGTTGCCGTCGATTCGGCCACCGGCCGTGCTGTGACCGCACCCGAGGTGTCCGGTCGCGGTTTCTCCGACGATCCGGCCGCACTCAAGGAAGCCGGTCAACTCGTCGAGTCGGAGTTGCAGCGTCTGGCGTCCGACGGCGTGTCCGATACGCACCGCATCGCGCAGGCCGTGCGCCGTGTCGTCGGTCGGTGGGTAGCGGACAAGTACCGGCGCAAGCCGATGATCGTTCCGACGATCATCGCGGTCAAGCCGCAAACGCAGTCCTAGGGAGCAAACGCAGTCCTAGGGATCAGACGAGCAGTCGCCATACGCCGATGAGGCCGAGGACGACGATGGCACCGCGTAGGGCCGCCGGCGACAGCCGGCGGCCGTACCGGGCTCCGACGGCACCGCCGATCAGCGATCCGACGGCGATCAGACCGGCGGCCTGCCAACTGATGTCGTCGAATCGAAAGATCGTGAAAGCAACTGCGGCAACGATGTTCACCACGAGCGACAGCAAGTTCTTGGCTGCATTCATCCGCTGCATCGTCTCGGGGAGCAAGGCTCCCATAACGCCGATGAGCAGAATTCCCTGTGCTGCAGTGAAATAGCCGCCGTAGATGCCGACCAGCAGAGTGCCGACGGTGACCAGTGCCATTCGGCCGCGACCGATCTGGTTCGCCGCCTTACCCGCCGCCTCCGACCGCCGTTTGGCCCAGGCTTGGATTTTCGGTTGTGCGACAACGAGAATCAACGCACCGATGAGCAAAACCGGAACCACAGAGGCGAATACTTTTTCCGGTAGGTGCAGCAGCAGCCATGCTCCACCGAGCGCTCCGAGGAAAGACGCGGGCAATTGCCAGCGCAGTCGATGCCACTGTCCGCGCAGTTCTCGGCGATACCCCCACGTGCCCGAGACGCTTCCCGCCACCAATCCGATGGCGTTGGACATCGTGGCGACCACCGGGGGATACCCGAACGCGACCAGAGTCGGAAACGTGATCAACGTTCCGGATCCGACGACGGCATTGATCGCACCGGCACCGAGGCCGGCGAGCAGGATGACGAGAATTTCCGATACCGGCACTGTTGGGAGGTTACCCAGACAAAGGATGGGATCCCGCGGCAGGATGCCGCTGGTTCCGTCTGGCCGTAGCCTGGAGCGCGTGAGCCTTGCCCAGGACGAACGTTCCCAACTTGTTCAGACCCTTCTCGACGTGGGTCCCGACGCGCCGACGCTGTGCGGTGAATGGACTGCGGCCGATCTGGCCGCCCACCTCGTCGTCCGTGAACGACGGCTCGACGCGTCGCCGGGCATCCTCCTGCCCCCGCTCGCCGGATACACGGAGCGGGTTCAGCGTTCCGTCGCGAATCGACCGTTCGCGGCCGTGGTCGAGGACGTTCGCACCGGTCCGCCGATGTGGTCGCCGTTCGCTCTGCTGGATCCGCTGATCAACCTCGGCGAGATGTTCGTCCACCACGAAGATCTGCGCCGTGCCACCGGGAGCTGGACGCGACGAAATCTTCCGGTTGCGGTGGAGAAGCGTCTGTGGCCGCAGGTTCGATTCATCGGACGAGCAGGGCACCGCTCGGCACCGATTCCGGTGCACGCTCGCACTCCGGACGGCCGTGCTGCCACGTTCAAGGGGGGCTCCGGCGCCGGTGTGACGGTGGTGGGGGAGCCGTCCGAACTACTTCTCTACGCGTTCGGTCGAGACCAGCTGGAGGTCGAGTTCGAGGGTTCGGCGGGCGACGTCGCTGCAGTGAAAGCGCTCGATCTGAGCTTCTGACGCACATCCTGTCCGCTGTTACTGGTGTTGCGGATGGTTTCGACGGGGCTGTTGCGACTAGCCTGGGTGCATGGCAGGAAAGACCAGCACCTCCACCGCCAGGGCCGGATCCAGCGGATCCGGATCTTCGCGCGCGTCCGGCACCGCTCGTAAGTCCGGCACCGGTCGCACGGCGCGCACCGTCACGACGCCGAAGAAGCCCACCGCGCCGCGCAACCCGGCGACCACTCGGGCGAGCGCGTCGTCTCGCGGTAAGGGACCTGCGAGAGGAGCAGCGTCACGGCGTCCGCCCACCAAGAAGAAGTCACGCGGTGCGCTCGACGCGATCGGCCGCGGAATCGCGTCCACATGGTCGATGGCGGCACGAGGTGTCGGTGCCACGACCAGGACGGTCGGTAAGGCCGCCGACATCGAGCACGGACACCGCCGGGACGGAATCGCTCTGGGGCTGATCGCCGTCAGCGTCGTTGTTGCCGCGAGCGTGTGGTTCAGTGCCGGGGGACCCGTCGGTGAATGGATCGAGGTGGGTATCCGCGCCGTCATCGGTGAGGCCGGTTATGTTGCGCCCGTTCTCGGTATCGGCATCGCGGTCGTTCTGATGCGGTCCGAACCCCGTCCCGAGGTGCGGCCTCGGCTGGTTCTCGGCTCGATTCTTCTCGGCCTCCCGATCCTCGGCCTGTGGCACATGGCCGCCGGCTCGCCGACCGACGCCTCAGGCCGGTCCGAGGGTGCGGGCTTCGTCGGGTATGTGGCGGGCGGTCCGATCGCCGATGGCCTCACCGTCTGGTTGGCCGTGCCCCTGCTTCTGCTTGCCGGCCTGTTCGGAGTGCTGCTGCTCACCGGTACCACCGTGCGCGACGTACCGGACCGCATGCGTGCGCTGTTCGGCACCGACAGTCGGGGCGACGAATACGAGGACTTCGACCCGGCCGACTTCGGGTCCGAATTCGGAGACGAGGGCTATGGCGACTACGACTCCAACTTCGATGCCGACGGCTATCCGGTGCACGGCGGCGCAGACCCGTACGACAACTATCCGACCGAGGAGTACATCCCGGTCGCGAAGCCGCCGCGCGCCCGTAAGACCCCGGCCCCGGAGGCCGCCACCGAGGTCGTCACGCCTGCAGCTGCCGCAGTGCCGGTACCCGACGCGCCTGCCGCTCCTGCGCGGCCGAAGCCCAAGCCGATCGTCAAGGCGGCCGAACCGAAGCAGGCAGCCGAGGACGACAAGATCGTCGTCGATCGCGTCGTCGATGGGGATTACACGCTGCCGTCGTTGTCGCTGCTCATCGACGGCGACCCGCCCAAGACGCGGAGCCAGGCCAACGACGCCATGATCGAGGCCATCTCGGAGGTGCTCGAGCAGTTCAAGATCGACGCCGCGGTCACCGGATTCACGCGTGGCCCGACGGTTACCCGCTACGAAGTCGAACTCGGACCGGGTGTGAAGGTCGAGAAGATCACCGCGCTCGCCCGCAACATCGCGTACGCGGTCGCGACCGACAACGTACGTCTGCTCGCACCGATCCCCGGCAAATCCGCGGTCGGTATCGAGGTACCGAACTCGGACCGTGAGATGGTGCGACTGGCCGACGTGTTGACCGCGCCGTCGACGCGTAAGGATCACCATCCGCTGGTGATCGGCCTCGGCAAGGACATCGAAGGCGATTTCGTCAGTGCCAACCTCGCGAAGATGCCTCACTTGCTGGTGGCCGGATCCACCGGTTCCGGTAAGTCGAGCTTCGTGAACTCGATGCTGGTGTCATTGCTCGCGCGGGCGACGCCGGACGAGGTTCGGATGATCCTGATCGACCCGAAGATGGTGGAGCTGACGCCGTACGAGGGCATTCCGCACCTCATCACCCCGATCATCACGCAGCCCAAGAAAGCTGCCGCAGCGCTGGCCTGGCTCGTCGAGGAGATGGAGCAGCGCTACCAGGACATGCAGATCAACAAGGTCCGCCACATCGACGACTTCAACAAGAAGGTCCGTTCGGGCGAGATCACTGCACCCCTGGGCAGTGAACGCGTCTACCGGCCCTACCCGTACATCCTCGCGATCGTCGACGAGCTCGCCGACCTGATGATGACCGCCCCGCGCGACGTCGAGGAAGCGATCGTGCGGATCACGCAGAAGGCCCGCGCCGCCGGTATCCACCTGGTGCTCGCAACCCAGCGACCCTCGGTCGACGTCGTGACCGGTCTGATCAAGACGAACGTCCCGTCGCGTCTTGCCTTCGCGACATCGTCGTTGACGGACTCCCGAGTCATCCTGGACCAACCGGGTGCCGAGAAGCTGATCGGTATGGGCGACGCACTGTTCCTGCCGATGGGTGCGGGCAAGCCGACACGTCTGCAGGGTGCGTTCATCACCGACGAGGAAATCGCGGCGGTCGTCGACTTCGCCAAGAACCAGGCCGAGCCGGAGTACAACGACACCGTCACCGCAGCGAAGGTCTCGGACAAGAAGGATGTCGACCCCGATATCGGCGACGACCTCGACGTGCTGTTGCAGGCGGTCGAACTCGTCGTGACCAGCCAGTTCGGTTCGACGTCGATGCTGCAGCGCAAACTACGCGTCGGCTTCGCCAAGGCCGGGCGCTTGATGGACCTGATGGAGAACCGCGGAGTGGTGGGACCGAGCGAGGGATCGAAGGCTCGCGAAGTGCTCGTCAAACCGGACGAGCTCGACGGTCTGCTGTGGTCGATCAAGGGTGGCGACCCGGACGAGCAGCCGGCTTCGGACGAGTTCTGACGGTTCCGAGGGGCTCCCGAGCCGGGTGAATGGACCACTGCAGCCGTCTGGGCCGTGCAGTGGTCCATTCACGTGGGCCAGTGAGCAAGGCGATCAGGACGTGAAAGTGCCCATGACCGGAGTCCATTCGTCGAACGTTGCCGACTCGATCAGGTTCTCGATCGCAAACGGATCCTGCGCGAAGAGTGTTTCGACGGTCGCGGCGTCCGGCCCCTCGACCAGCAACAGTGCCCCGCTGCCGTCGGCGTAGGGGCCACTCGAGACCAGCGTCTTCTGCTCGAGCAGTTCGGCCAGCCATGCACGGTGGGCTGCGCGATGGGTGTCGCGGCCGTCCGTGGTGGTGGGGGAGTAGGTGTAGCTGACGGCGATGAGGGGCATTGCGCTCTCTTCCGGATTCGGGGGTTGTCCCGAGAATTCTGTCAGAGGGACAGCAGCATTCGAGTGTTGCCCAGAGTGTTCGGCTTGACGTAGCTCAGGTCCAGGAATTCCGCCACGCCGGTGTCGTACGACCGGCACATCTCCGCGTAGACCTCGGCGGTGACGGGGGTTCCGTCGATTTCGGCGAATCCGTGCCGAGAGAAGAAGTCCACCTCGAACGTCAACACGAACACTTTCTGCAACGCCAGATCACGCGCGACCTCGACGAGTTTGGCGACGATGAGATGCCCGGCACCGTGTCCTTTGGCAGCGGGATCGACTGCCACTGTTCGTACCTCGCCGAGATCGGCCCAGAGCACATGCAGTGCCCCGCACCCGATGACCTCGCCGTCACGTTCGGCGACCCAGAATTCCTGTACGGCTTCGTAGAGCGTGACGAGGTTCTTCTCGAGCAGAATCCGGCCGGCGTAGATGTCGATCAGGCGCTTGATCTCGGGAATGTCCGAGGTCCTGGCACGACGCACGGTAAGGGTGCCGACGTGTGCGGAGTGGCGGTCCGTGGTCTCGGAATGTGCGTCGGATTCGGGATTTGCGGTGTCGCGACTCGCCCGATTCGGCCCAGAAGTCATGGGGTGAACAGTAGTCAGTACCGCAACCGATAAACTTTTCGTGTGTCGTTCAGTGAGCTGTGTCCCCGTCTCGGCGGGTGGACACTGCGCGAGGGTGGACCTGCCGCCGGATTCGACACTGTCGGCTCGCGAGTTCGACGATGACCGAGCCCGTTGCGCCTGATCAGGGCGTCCCGTCGAGTAGTGGTGAGGCAAACGGTCGTGCCCCGGTCAGCGGTGTCTCCCGCGCCGTGAGTGGTGCGCGCAGCACGGATTTGCCACATGGCAACGCAGCCCCCGGTGGGACCGACGAGGTGCCGTTGCTCAACATCGCCAACATCTTGACGGTTCTTCGAATCGCGTTGGTCCCGGTGTTCCTCGCGGCGTTGTTCGTCGGTGACGGCCACGACACCACCTGGCGCCTGACAGCCACCGCGGTCTTCGCTGTTGCCGCCATCACCGACCGGATCGACGGCCAGGTGGCACGCAAGTACGGTCTGGTCACCGATTTCGGAAAGATGGCAGACCCCATCGCAGACAAGGCTCTGATCGGTGCCGCGCTCGTCGGCCTGTCGATGTTGGGCGATCTGTCCTGGTGGGTGACCGTGATCATCGGGGTGCGGGAAATCGGCATCACCGCGGTGCGCTTCGCAGTCATCCGGCACGGCGTGATCCCCGCCGGTCGCGGCGGAAAGGTCAAAACTCTGGTGCAGACATTCGCCATCGGGGTGTACCTGTGCCCGCTGCCGAGTGCGGTCGATCCGGTCGCGATGGCGCTGATGGCTCTCGCGGTTCTGCTGACCGTCTACACCGGCATCGATTACGTGGTGCAGGCCGTTCGGCTGCGCCGAGGAGTGTCCGCCTCGTGAACGCGTCGGCGGGTTACAGTCTTGGCAAACGTGTCGGAGGTGCTTCGGCGCGTGTTGGAGTGAACGGGCATATAGGGTCGGGAACCAATCGGACCGACTGGGACGTTGAACATCATGACGGCTCCGGACGAACGAGATATGAACGTTGTCGTCTCGACGGCTCGGCCGTCGGCACGGACACCAACGAGGAGGAGCGAGATGGCGCTGCTATTGCGTGAAGCACTCGGCGATAGTCTGCGGCGTACTCGCGTCGCACAGAGCCGAACCCTGCGTGAAGTCTCGAATACTGCACGCGTGAGCCTGGGGTATCTCTCCGAGGTGGAACGTGGCCGTAAGGAGGCGTCGAGCGAACTGCTCGCCGCGATCTGCGATGCCCTCGCCGTCCCGCTCTCGGATGTCATGAGCGATGTCAGCGTGACACTGTCCGACGCGTCCATCGCGGCCGCTCGACTCGACGAGGCGGCCGTCGCCACTCGCATCGACGGCGATACCCGCGTCGTGATTCCCGCACCTGCTGCCAGAGCTCTCGCTGCCGCCTAAGATCGGAAAAGTACTCCGTTTCCACTCCTGACCCAGACCAGACACCCGACTTTTTCAGCACGGACAGGTTCATTCCGGTCACTGCGAGAGCAGCCGACCCGTACGCGGCCACCGCGGCGCAACAGATGGAGGCAGGACCACCCCATGGCTAATCCTTTCGTCAAGGCCTGGAAATACATGATGGCGCTCTTCAATTCCAAGATCGACGAGAAGGCCGACCCCAAGGTTCAGATTCAGCAGGCGATCGAAGATGCGCAGCGGCAGCATCAGGCTCTGTCCCAGCAAGCTGCGTCCGTCATCGGTAATCAGCGTCAGCTCGAGATGAAGCTCAGCCGGCAGCTGGACGAGGTCGAGAAGCTCAACGCGAACGCTCGGCAGGCAGTCACGCTGGCAGATCAGGCCGCCACAGCGGGCGATATCGAGAAGGCCACGCAGTACACCAATGCTGCCGAGGCGTTCGCCGCTCAGCTGGTGACCGCCGAGCAGAGCGTCGAGGACCTCAAGGTTCTGCACGATCAGTCATTGCAAGCTGCTACACAGGCCAAGAAGGCCGTCGAGCAGAACGCAATGGCACTGCAGTCCAAGGTCGCCGAACGCACCAAGCTGCTCAGCCAGCTCGAGCAGGCGAAGATGCAGGAGAAGGTCAGCGAATCGCTGCGCTCGATGGACAGCACGCTGTCCGCTCCCGGTAACACTCCGAGCCTGGACGCTGTTCGCGACAAGATCGAGCGGCGCTACGCCGATGCTCTCGGTTCGGCCGAGTTGGCTCAGAACACCGTCTCGGGTCGCATGCTCGAGGTCCAGCAGGCTTCGGTGCAGATGGCGGGCCACAGCCGGCTCGAGCAAATTCGCGCGTCCATGGCCGGCGACTCGCTGCCGTCCGGCGATTCTGCTGCTGCCAAGCCGTCGATCGCCAAGTCCCCGAACGCAACGCCCGAGCCTCCGGCCCAGGCGTGATCGTCCGGATGAACACGCCTGTCGACTGACACCACTCTCGGCATGGGTAGGAAAGAACACGAATCGGGCCGGTCGCGTAAGCGGCCGGCCGTTTCGCTCGATCGGGACTCCATCACCGCGGCGGTAGCGGAGTCGGGCGCGTTGGTGCGGTCTCTGGCGGAGTCGGCGCGCAGTGTCGGTACGTCCGTGTTCGATGCTGCCGGACGTCGAAAAGACCCTCGGGCCAAGCATCTGAAAAAGATTCGTCGAGCCAGACGACGAGGAATCCGGTTCGGAGCCGCCTCCAGCACGACGGCAGCGGGAACTGCAGGACTGGCTGTGCTGTCTGCACCGGAGTGGTCGCTGTTCGTCGGCGGCGGAGGTGCCGCGCTCATGGCCGTTCCGGCTGTGTTCGCGGTCACCCGGCTCCGCCGGCTGCGATCCCAGCTCGTACCCGTAGGGATACCGGCCAGGCGCACGCTGCCTCAGCGCGGATCTGCCGCATACGAACCGATGGCGCGGCTGGCGGGAGCCGAGAAGAGTCTGTTCGAGCTGTTGGGGATTCTGGCGAGATCCGAGACGATCGGGACCGACGAGGTGGAAGAGACGATCGGTGTGGCCTCGGACGCTGCCCAGGGCCTCGAGGGTGTTGCCGTCGACATCGCCGCTCTGGAACGAGCAGGGGCAGCCAGCTTCGCCACACGTGAACATCTGCGTAACGGAATAGATTCGGCTGCAGCCGACCTCGCGGCCGGCGTCGATCAGTACGAACAACTGGTCGCGGCCGCTGCACGCATGACCGGGCCGGCTGCATTTACATCGACGACGGTTGTGGGCGTCCACCGCCGCGAGCTCGAGTCGGCCACCGACCGATTGCAAGGATGGGCCGAGGCACTCACCGAGATCGATCGGATTCGGGCGCGGCACCGCTGACACAATTCAGGGTTCACCCCGATGTGCTCGGAGCGCACCGATGTCAAGATCGACGTACGCGACACGACACGGTGCGCGTCGATACGGTTGGAGTTCCACATGTTCTGGAAAGTACTCGGATTCATCGTCCTGATCTGGATCGCACTCGCGCTACTCGGCACCATCATCAAGGGTGTGTTCTGGCTGGTTGTGGCCGGTGCGATCGTCTTGGGACTGGTGTGGCTGTACAAAGCGATCTCCTCGAACGACGACCATCCTTCGCTCAAGTTCTGACTCGTCCGTCCCTCACCCTCCCGACGAGCGATTCCGGGCCACGAACACCCGTAGAGCACCCGGTACGGTCTGCACTGTGACCGGAAGATCGCCGACGCGTTCACCGTCCGCGTATGCGACGATTCCCTCGCACCTGAGGGTGACCCGCTCCGACGTGTAGGTGTCGACCTCGGGGAGATCGATGTGCGTTCCCCGGTAGAGGGTAGGCGACATCCTGAGAAGTCGAGTTCGGCTGACTCCCCGCACGACGGTGATGTCGAGCAGTCCGTCGTCCACTCGAGCCGCGGGGCATATCTCCATCCCGCCGCCGTAACAGCTGCCGTTTCCGACGGCGACCAGCGTGGCGTCGACTCGAAGTTCGGCATCGTCCAATTCCATGACGTACGAGAGCTTTTCGAGCGTGGCCAACTGCAGAATCATGGCCGCGTTGTAGCGCAGAGGACCGCCGAACCATCGAAGCCGACCGGCTCTCTCGGTGACCAGGGAATCGAAACCACTGGACAAGACTGTTGCAAACCACCGGTCACCCACTCGACCCAAATCGATCGTTCGCGTGAGATCGTCGGCGACGACGTCGGCTGCCCGGACTGCATCGCCCCGAGGTATCCCCAGAACGCGGGCCAGATCGTTTCCGGTCCCCGCAGGTATCAGACCCATCGGGGTGTCGGTGCCGGCGAGTACCTGTATCACGAGATTGATAAGCCCGTCGCCGCCGACCGCGACCACGGCGTCCGTTCCGCTGTCGACGGCTCTGTTCAACAATGCCAACGCGTCTCCCGGGGTGCGGCCTTCGATGGCCGTGACGTGAATTTCGCGTTCGCGGAGTCGTGCCACGGCACGCCGACCGGTATGCGCTGCGCGCCCACCACCGGCCGTCGGATTGGTCAGCACTGTCACCGATCGGGTCATGGTCGTCCGGATTCGTCGGTCACGTCGATCAGCTTGCCAGGGTTGACGATTGCCGTGTCGGTGACCGGCGCTATTCCCCGTCGACTGTCTTCGGCGTAGATTGCCGATTCATGCTCTCGCTGAATCGAGGACCGAATGCGACCGAAGCCGTGAGGTACAGTAACGAAATTACTTGATCCGGCCCGTGGTACAGATCTTCGGCCCATAGTGTGAAGGGAGGCACGTGACCGAGCGACCGGTGTCGAGTCCTGCCTCGTCTCAGTTCACGCATCCGTGCGAGACGGATGCGCCCGAGAAGTCGATCGAAGACTCCGTCCTCGATGCGGCCCGATCGTGCATCCTCGAGCATGGAGTCAGGCGCACCACCCTGGCCGAGATCGCCCGACGAGCCGAGGTCAGCAGACCTACTGTCTACCGGAGATGGACGGATACCCGGGCAGTGGTGTCCAGCCTGCTCACCCGCGAGATCAGCGCACTCATTCCGAGCTTCGACGCGACCGCGTCCGGTCGAGAGCAGATCGTGACCGCTGTGGGCGAGGCTGCCGATCGGATCCGAATCCACCCGCTGTTCGTGAAAATTCTGCGTTCCGATTCCGATGTGCTCGCTACCTACATCCTGCATCGTCTCGGTACCAGTCAGTCGTTGATCATCGATACTCTGACGTCGTTGGTGGTTGTGGGACAACGTGATTCATCGATTCGTCCCGGGGACCCCACAGCGTTGGCCACGATGTTGCTGCTGATGGTGCAGTCGGCTGTTCAGTCCGCCGAGATGGTGTCCGAGCGCATCCCCGGTGCCGAGGTGATGCACCAGATGGCGTACGCGGTCGATGCCTATCTGCGTCCCCGGAGCGCGTGACGGGATTTCGTTCACCTGCGGTGACCTCGACACGCGTCGAGCTCGTGGAGTCGGGTGTGGCACGCTGGTCCGGTGCGAGTTGCAGTGGTGGCCGGGCCCGATCCGGGGCATGCGTTTCCGGCCATTGCCCTGTCTCTGTTGTTTCGTCGGGCCGGTGACGAACCGGTCCTGTTCACCGGAAGTCGTTGGGTGCCCGACGCCCGTGCGCTCGGGCTGCGGGCATTCCCGTTGGGCGGACTGGCACCGCGACCGGAGGACGACGATCTGGACGCCGGACAGCGTATCCACTCTCGCGCGGCGTTCGTCTCCACCGAATTGTTGCCCGACCTCGAGCGGGAGAACGTCGACCTCGTGGTGTCCGACATCCTGACCGCAGGAGGCGGCATGGCTGCCGAACGGCTCGGTACACCCTGGGTCGAGCTCTCGCCCCATCCTCTGTATTCACCCTCGAAAGGGTTGCCGCCCATCGGAAGTGGTCTGGCTCCCGGCACCGGTCTTCGTGGCAGGCTGCGCGATACCGTGATGCGTGCTCTGACGGCACGCTCGATTGCGCAGGGGCGGACTCAACGCTCCCTTGCCAGGACGAGTATCGGGCTCCCGCCCCGGGATCCGGGCCCGAGTGCTCGTCTGATTGCCACCATTCCCGCGTTGGAGGTTGAGCGTCCCGACTGGCCCGGGGACGCGCACGTGATCGGTCCGTTGCTGTGGGAGCCGACCGACGATCTGCTCGAGCTGCCGGACGGCGAATCCCCTTTGGTGATGGTCGCCCCGTCGACGGCGTTCACCGGTGCCGAGGGAATGCTCGAGATGGCGCTGAAAGGGTTGGACGGCACCGGGGTTCGGGTCGTGGCGTCGGTTCTCGACGGGGTCCCCGATGTACTGCCGAACTGGGCGAATGCGGGCCTCGGTCGGCAGGACGAGCTTCTGCGTCACGCCGATGTGGTGGTGTGCGGTGGTGGTCATGGCATGTTGGCCAAAGCTCTCATTCACGGAGTTCCGGTGGTGACCGTGCCCGGTGGCGGTGATCAGTGGGAACTGGCGAATCGGGCCGCGCGGCAGGGGAGCGCCGTGATCGTGCGACCCCCTACGGCAACGTCCATCGCCGGCGCGGTGGCCGACGTTCTCGCCGATCCGCGATTTGCCAGGGCTGCCGCCGTGGCGGCGGCAGGCGCGAAGTCCGTCGAAGATCCGGTGACGGTATGCCACGAGGTCCTCGCTCGGAACGCGCGAGGGACGGGACGTTAGGGTTGACGATGTGCGTCTGACCGAATTTCGTGAACTGCTCACCGAGGAGTTCGGCTCCGTTCGAGGCAATTCCCTGTTGACCGATCATGTGCTGTCCGGGATCGGACGAACCGGGGCTCAGGCCATCGAGGAGGGCGTCGACCCGAGGGAAGTGTGGCGCTCGATCTGCTACGAGTTCGACGTTCCCAGAGAACGCTGGTAGCGCTCCGCGGATCGGATCGAGTTTGCTCGGCGTGTCGAACGTCGTGGTAGTTGACTCGAACGCGTGTTCCCCTATGCTGGTGTCAACGGTTGCTGAGCGGTCCAGAGAAACTTCTTGTCGGTACCCCGTTCTAGCGTTACCGACGACAAAGCTGATCGACACGACACAGCTGAACGACACGACACAGGGAGCTCACGATGGCTGCATACGATCGCGACAAAGCGCTCGATCTCGCACTCGCGCAGATCGACAAGAACTTCGGCAAGGGTTCGGTGATGCGCCTCGGTGACGAGGTCCGCCAGCCCATTGCCGTCATCCCCACAGGATCGATCGCGCTCGATGTGGCACTCGGCATCGGAGGGTTGCCGCGTGGTCGTGTCATCGAGGTCTACGGCCCGGAGTCCTCGGGTAAGACCACCGTTGCCTTGCACGCGGTGGCCAGTGCTCAGCGGGCCGGCGGAATCGCTGCCTTCATCGACGCGGAGCACGCACTGGATCCGGACTACGCGAAGAAGCTCGGTGTCGACACCGATGCTCTGCTGGTCTCGCAGCCCGATACCGGCGAGCAAGCCCTCGAAATCGCCGACATGCTGATCCGTTCGGGCGCACTCGATATCCTCGTGATCGACTCGGTGGCCGCACTCGTGCCGCGCGCCGAGATCGAAGGCGAGATGGGCGACAGTCACGTGGGTCTTCAGGCTCGCCTGATGAGCCAGGCGCTGCGCAAGATCACCGGCGCGATGAGCAATTCCGGCACCACCGTCATCTTCATCAACCAGTTGCGCGAGAAGATCGGCGTCATGTTCGGCTCTCCCGAAACCACCACCGGTGGTAAGGCATTGAAGTTCTACGCCTCGGTTCGACTCGACATCCGCCGCATCGAGACCCTGAAGGACGGAACCGACGCCATCGGTAACCGCACTCGGGTCAAGGTCGTCAAGAACAAGGTCGCGCCGCCGTTCAAGCAGGCCGAGTTCGACATCATCTACGGCAAGGGCATCAGCCGCGAGGGCTCGTTGATCGACATGGGCGTCGAGCACGGCTTCATTCGTAAGTCGGGTTCGTGGTTCACCTACGAGGGCGATCAGCTCGGCCAGGGCAAGGAGAACGCCCGCAAGTTCATGCTCGAGAACCCCGACGTGCGGGACGAGATCGAGAAGAAGATCATGGAGAAGCTGCAGATCGGCGCGGACGTCACCGCAGAGGAGCCCGCAGTCGCTCCGGTCGACTTCTAACCTGTTGTCGCTGTGCAGCAGCGAGACGAGGGTGGCGGCACCGAGGCGCAGGCGAAGGATGTCTGCCTTCGGTTGCTGACCGACCGAGCGCGTAGCAGGCACGAACTCGAAGCGAATCTTGCGAAGAAGGGCTTCACTGCCGAGATCACGGCCGCAGTTCTCGACCGACTCGAGAAGGCAAAGCTTGTCGACGACGAGTCCTTCGCGCAGCAATGGGTCCAATCCCGGCACAAATATTCGGGCAAGGGCAAACGCGCGCTGAGCATGGAGCTCCGAACCAAGGGCGTCAGCAACGAGCTCGCTGTGAGCGCATTGGATCTGATCGACGCCGACGACGAGCGCCAGCGTGCAGGTGAACTGGTACGCAAGCGATTCCGCACCCTGAGGCTGCCCGATTCGAGTGGTCCGGATGCCCGTGTGGAGCGTGACAAGGTAGTCCGCAAGCTGGTCGGTATGCTCGCTCGCCGCGGATACTCGCAAGGAATGGCATTTGCGGTGGTCAAAGAAGAACTCGACCGCGCAGGTGCAGACACCGAAGACTTCGACGGCCCCGACTCGATGTGATCGTCCACCTCGAGACGGTGCCGTCGAGAAACAGTAAGGCCCGCAACACCATCGGTGTTGCGGGCCTTACTTGTCCAGGATTACCGAATGTTTCAGTCGATCCGAGGTCAGGCTGCCTGACCGCCGTCGAGAGCAGGAACGACGGCAGTCGCCCCCGCCTTGCGCTTACGAGAACGCAGACGACGTTCGACCACGGTGGCCAGCTTCGTCAGCGCCGAGTTGATGATGATCATGATGACAGCCACGATCACCAACGACGGCAGATAATTGCTGTAGAACGCGCCCACCTGCTGTCCCGAACGGACGACCTCGACGTACCCGATGACGTAACCGAGCGCCGAGTCCTTCAGTGCCACCACCATCTGCGAAATGATCGCCGGAAGCATGGCAGTGACGGCCTGGGGGAGCAGAACCAGCAACATGACCTGGCTCTTGCGCATGCCCAAAGCCGACGCGGCTTCGCGTTGACCCTTCGGTAGCGAATTGACACCGGCGCGCACGATTTCGGCAATGACCGAACCGTTGTACAGAGTCAGGCCTGTGACCACGGCAGCCAAGGCAAGATACTTGACCTTGAAGACCTCGTAGTCGGCGTACACCGCGTACAGGAAGATCATCAGGATCAGTACGGGAACTGCGCGGAAGACCTCGACGAATGCGCCACTGATCACCCGTACCACCCGGTGATCGGAGAGCCTGCCGATACCTAGGGCCGCACCGAGGACGAGCGCGAACACGATCGACAGCGCTGCCGCCACCAGAGTGCCCTGAATGCCGGGTATGAGATACGTGGTCCACGTGGTCGATTCGAGGAACGGATCCCACTTCTCGGCGGTCAGCTGACCTTTGGAGTCGAGTGCCCGGTAGATCAGGAACGCGACGCCCAACGAGACGATCGCGACGACGACAGTCAGAATTCGGTAGCGCAGTACCGCTTTCGGACCCGGAACGTCGTACAGAACTGCTACTGCATCACTCATCATGACACCGCCAATCGCTTGCTGATGTAGCCGAACAGCAACCCGGTCGGGAGCGTCAGGATCATGAAGCCGAGGGCGAAGATGCCGCCGACGACGAAGATCGCGGCTTCGTTCTCGATCATGTTCTTCATCAGGAACGACGCCTCCGCGACGCCGATGACCGAGGCGATGGTCGTGTTCTTCGTCAGTGCGATCACGACACTGCCGAGAGGTCCGACCACGGCTCGGAATGCCTGTGGGAGAACGACGATGGAGATGTTCTGGGTGAACGTCATTCCCAGTGATCGGCCCGCTTCTGCCTGACCGACCGGGACAGTGTTGATTCCCGAGCGTAGAGACTCGGCCACGAACGACGCGGTGTAGACACTCAGACCGAGGATCGCCAAGCGAAAGTTGTTGTCGTCGAGGAATGTCGACGACGACTCCGACGCGAGGGAGACACCCATGGTCTGGTAGAGGCCGAACGAGGTGAACAGAATGATCAGGGTCAACGGGGTGTTACGAAAAATGGTGACGTACGTCGCGGCTATGCCACGTGCGATCGGGATGGGAGACACCCGCATCGCGGCAATGATCGTTCCGATGACCAGCGCGCCGACGAGGGATGCCAACGTCAGGTAGATGGTCGAGAGGAACGCGTCGATCAGTTGATCGCCGTACTTGCTCAATAGGTTCACGGTGCTTGTTGATCCTCACGGCTCGGCGAGATCGAACCGTCGTGTTCCGCGTGCACACGCACGCGGAACACGACGACAGGGTCGATCAGTAGCGGTCGACGGTGGGCGGGGTCGGCAGCGGGTAGCCCGATGCGCCCACGGTGTCGTTGAACGCCTGCTCCCAGGCACCGCTGGAGACCATCTCTTCGATGGCGTCGTTGATCTTGTTGCGTCCGTCGGTGTCGTCCTTGTTCAGACCGATGCCGTAGTTCTCCGTGGTGAACGGCTCGCCGACCACCTTGAACTGTCCGGGGGACTGTGCTGCATAGCCGGCGAGGATGATGTCGTCGGTGGTCACGGCGTCGACCGTGCCGTTGCGCAGGGCTTCCACACACGCGGAGTACGTGTCGAACGGCTGCAGCTGCACGCCGGGGTACTCGTCGGCGATGTTCTGGGCCGGGGTGGATCCGGTGACCGAGCAGAGCCGCTTACCGTCGTTGAGCGAATCGGCACCGGTGATGTCGGTGTTGTCTTCGCGGACGAGCAACGACTGACCCGCCACGAAGTACGGCCCGGCGAAGCCGACCTTCTCCTTGCGGGTGTCGGTGATCGAGTAGGTGGCGACGATGTAGTCGACCTCGCCGTTTTCGATCAGGGTCTCGCGCTGTGCCGAGGGAGACTCCTTGAATTCGATGTTCGCCTCGTCGACGCCGAGCTTGCCTGCGACGTACTTGGCGACCTCGACGTCGAATCCGCTGAAGGTGCCGTCCGGATTGCGCAGACCGAGGCCGGGCTGATCGAACTTGATGCCGACGATGAGGTTGCCGGATTCGGCGCTGCTCGAGATGGTGCGGGCTTCTTCGCCGCCGCCGCAGGCGGTGGCGACGATGGAGAGAGCGGCGATGGCGACACCGAAGCGAAGCGGTCGGGTGATTCTCACAGTGAATGTCCTTAAGGATCGGTTCGGGTATACGGGGTGAACGGTGAAGCGGGTCAGTGACCGAGGATCTTGCCGAGGAAGTCCTTGGCGCGTTCGGACTTGGGGGACTTGAAGAAGGTTTCGGGATCGGTGTCCTCGACGACGGCTCCGTCGGCCATGAAGATGACGCGGTCGCCTGCCTTGCGGGCGAAGCCCATCTCGTGGGTCACGACGAGCATCGTCATGCCCTCCTTGGCGAGCGAGGTCATGACGTCGAGTACCTCGTTGACCATTTCGGGGTCGAGGGCCGAGGTGGGCTCGTCGAACAGCATCACCTTGGGGTTCATGGCGAGCGATCGAGCGATGGCGACACGCTGCTGCTGACCACCGGAGAGCTGAGCGGGGTACTTGTCGGCCTGGTTGGCGATCCCCACGCGTTCGAGCAGAGCCAACGCGCTCTTCTCTGCCTCGTCCTTCTTCTGCTTGCGCACCTTCATGGGCGCGAGCATGACGTTCTGCAGGATTGTCTTGTGTGCGAACAGGTTGAACGACTGGAACACCATGCCCACGTCGGCACGCAGTGCCGCAAGAGCCTTTCCTTCGGCGGGGAGTAGATCTCCGTCGACCTCGATGGCACCGGAATCGATCGGCTCCAACCGGTTGATCGTTCGGCACAGAGTCGACTTACCCGATCCTGAAGGACCCACGACGATGACGACCTGACCGGCCGGCACTTCCAGGTTGATGTCCTTGAGGACGTGCAGATCACCGAAATGTTTGTCGACGGATTTGAGCGAGATCATCGAAGGTGCGCCCGGCGGGGGTGTCGATGCCGGCGCGTCGGTGGCGTGCGTCATAAGTCGAAACCCTATGCGTAGTTTCCTCGCCGACCGGCGTTTTCGCCTGCCATCTTCGATTATGTAATGGAAACTTTACTGTCGGCCCGCATCGGCCCTGCACAGTCTGTGGTGGAGCCTGCGACCCCGGCGGGCCGGTCGGTGCGATGGACGTACCCTGGAGGGGTGCAGACGAGTGTTTTTCCGACCGTGGACGTGGCCGATCGTGGGAGTACCGATCCCGTGCCGGTGACCGACCCGTCGGCGGCAGTTCCCCGCAGCTACGAGGTGCGTACGCACGGTTGTCAGATGAACGTTCACGATTCCGAGCGGCTGTCGGGTCTGTTGGAGGAGGCCGGCTACGTTCCTGCGGACGCCGGCACCGATGCCGACCTCGTCGTCTTCAACACGTGCGCGGTGCGGGAGAACGCCGACAACAAGCTCTACGGCAACCTCGGCATGTTGCGGCCGGCGAAAACGCGAAACCCCAACATGCAGATCGCTGTCGGTGGCTGCCTTGCTCAGAAGGATCGCAACACGGTGGTCGACAAGGCTCCGTGGGTCGACGTCGTGTTCGGCACCCACAACATCGGGTCGCTGCCGGTGTTGCTCGAGCGCGCCCGGCACAACGAGCAGGCCCAGGTCGAGATTCTCGAGTCCCTGGAAGCTTTTCCGTCCACCCTGCCTGCGAAGCGGGAATCGACGTACGCGGGCTGGGTGTCGATCTCCGTGGGCTGCAACAACACCTGCACCTTCTGCATCGTCCCGGCGCTGCGCGGCAAGGAGATCGACCGCCGACCGGGCGACATCCTCGCCGAGGTGCAGGCTTTGGTGGACCAGGGCGTGCTCGAAGTGACGCTGCTCGGTCAGAACGTCAATGCCTACGGTGCCTCGTTCGCCGATCCGGACATGCCTCGAGATCGCGGCGCGTTCGCGTCTCTGCTGACCGCCTGCGGCTCGATCGAGGGGCTCGAGCGGGTGCGCTTCACGTCTCCGCATCCGGCCGAATTCACCGATGACGTCATCGAGGCGATGGCGGCCACTCCGAACATCTGCCCCACTCTGCACATGCCGCTGCAGTCCGGATCGGATCGAATCCTCAAGGCGATGCGCAGGTCCTATCGGCAGACGAAGTTCATGGGCATCATCGACAAGGTGCGCGCGGCCATGCCGCACGCAGCCATCACCACCGACATCATCGTCGGTTTCCCGGGTGAGACCGAAGAGGATTTCGAGCAAACCCTCGACGTGGTGCGACGCGCGAAGTTCGCCAACGCCTACACCTTCCAGTACTCCAAGCGTCCGGGCACACCGGCCGCCGACATGCCCGATCAGATCCCCAAAGAAGTTGTGCAGGAACGGTATCTGCGGTTGATCGCGTTGCAGGAAGAGATCGTTCTCGCTGCCAACCAGGCGCTGATCGGTACCGAGGTCGAACTGCTCGTCGCGACCGGTGAGGGGCGGAAGAATGCCGCCACGCATCGGATGAGCGGTCGCGCACGAGACGGTCGGCTCGTGCACTTCGCCGTCGACGCCGACAGAGCGAGCGATATTCGCCCGGGCGACGTCGTCACCACCACCCTCACCGCGGCCGCTCCGTACCACCTCATCGCCGATGCGGGAGTGCTCACGCACCGCCGCACGGCAGCAGGCGACGCGCACGAACGCGGCGTCATGCCGAAGACGGCACCGATCGGCGTCGGCCTCGGACTTCCCTCGATCGGCGCACCGGCGCCGCTTCCGGTTCAGACAGGATGCAACGTATGACCGAGACAGACGGACCCGACCGCGTCGTACCTTCACGATCCGCAGAGGAACTCGGACGAACCGAGAGAGCGGTGATGACCGAGTTGGACCCCGGCGCGCGTGCCATGGTCGTGGCCGGGCTGGTGCTGGTCCTACTGGTCACATTCGCGTTGCCGCACACCGGATCTGCCAGCGGATTCGATGTGCTCTCCGGTAGCGATGCGGCAGTCGCCGAATCGATTGCACTGCCGTCGCGGATCTTCGTCGTGCTGGTGCTGACGTTCGGTGTGGTCATGTCCGTACTGGCGCTCGTCACCCGAATGTGGGCGTTGGCCTGGGCGGCGCTTGCCGGCTGCGCGGTGTCGTCGGTGTTCGGGATGCTCTCGATCTGGTCGAGGCAGACCGTGCCGGACAACCTGCAGGGCGCCGGGCCGGGGATCGGTCTGATCATCGCGTGGATCGCCGTGATGGCGTTGACATTCCACTGGCTCAAAGCAGTGTGGAACAAGACGAACTCGCAACTCGCAGCTCAGGAACAGCGACGCATCGCGGCCGCGTCGGGCGAACAGAAGCTGCGACTGTGGGACGGCCACTCGGCCCCGTAGGTCCGATCGGCCGTCCCCAGTCAGGAGTGCCGTTGACGAATCACAGCTCGTCTACGGCACTCTCGGCCGCGTCGGCCCATTCACGCCACTGCTGCGCCTGAGCCAGTGCGCGCTCGGCGTCCTTGGTCTTTCCTGCTGCCGTCGCCTTTGCCGCCTGATCCTCGAACTGGGCCACCCGTTCGCGGAACTGAGCAGCGCGGGCGACCGCCTCGGGGTCGGAACGACGCCACTGCGACTCCACGGCGTCGTGCACGGACTTCTCGATCGCGCGCAGTTTGCCTTCGAGTTCCTGCATCTTCTCGCGCGGAACCTTGCCGATGGCATCCCACTTGTCCTGCAGGTCACGCAGTGCGGATCGAGCCGCATCGAGATCCTTGCTCGGATCGATGTGAGTCTTGGCCAACAGAGCTTCCTTGGCCTCGGCGTTGGCTTCGAACTCGGCATCCCGTTCGGAAGCCGCCGCGTTCCGTGCCGCGAAGAACACGTCCTGGGCAGCCTTGAAGTTCTTCCACAGGGCGTCGTCGGCGTCGCGAGGAGCCCGCCCCGACGCCTTCCACTCCACCAGAAGATCGCGGAACGCGGCCGCAGTGGGACCCCAGTCCGTCGACGAGGACAACGCAGTGGCGCGCTCGACCAACTCTTCCTTGCGGACTTTCGCGGCCCCTCGTTCGCGATCGAGATCGGCGAAGTGCGCGCCGCGGCGGCGGTTGAAGTTCTCCCGGGCCTTGGAGTAGCGCTTCCACAGAGCATCGTCGACCTTGCGGTCCACCCCGCGAATCGTCTTCCACTCGTCGAGAATCTCGCGTAGCCGATCTCCGGCCTGCTTCCACTGCGTCGATTCACTGCCGATCTGCTCGGCCTCGGTTGCGAGAGCCTCCTTGCGAGCAGTGTGCTCGGCTCGTTCGAGTTCTTTCTCGTGCTTGGCCACGGCGGCTGCGGCGTCGGAGTGCTCGACGACGGCGTCGAGTCGTCGGGCGAGCAGGTCGAGATCGCCGATGACCGCAGCGGTCGGCAGACTCTCCAGCAACGAGGAGGCGGCGGCCTTGGTCTTCTTGGCATCGCCGGTGCCCGAGGTCAATCGAGCCTCGAGCAGACCGACCTCCGTGGCCAGGTCGTCGTAGCGACGACCGAAATGTGCGAGGCCCTCGGCTGCGTCGCCGGCCTGCCATGACCCGATCTGCCGCTCGCCGTCGGCGGTGGTCACCCACGCGGTGCCGTCGTCGTCGACTCTGCCGAACTTGCTGGGATCGCTTGCCGGGGCAACCGTGGGGACCACAGTGGCGACGTGCGAGGACGCCGGGTGGGGTTTGGCTCCGGCCGAACCGCCGGGACGAGGAGAACCAGCACCTGGGCCGCCTGGCTTGGGGCCACCACCGGGCTTCGGCCCCCCGCCTGGCTTGGGGCCGCTGCCGGGCTTCGGTGCACTGCTCTGCTCGGTTACACGGCCTGGCTCGGATCCGCCGGGGGTCGAGGTGCCGGGCTGGGCGGCACCGGGGGTCGGGGCAGGTGCATCCGAGGATGTGGCCTCGGTGGGCCTGCCGGCGTTCGGGTCGGTCATTGTTCCTCATCTCTGCCGCGCGTCACGGCTGCCTTCACTCGCGATCTGGACACCATTGAACTAGGTGACGACCGATCGGACCATTGAAACAGCTCAGACGACTCGAGGTGGACTCGTCCGGCCAAGTCGCGCCACCGACTACCGTGGTGTTCGTGTTTCGTGCCGCGGCCCTGGTGCCCTCTCCACCGTTGCTCGTCCCCGAACTGATGGGCTCCAGTGCTGCCGAGACGGCCGATCTTCGCGCCGCCGCGGCCGACGCGGTGACGCAGCTGACGTCGAAGGTCGACCGGTGGATGGCGATCGGTGTCGATCACAGCGAAGAGACGTACGACGCGACCACAGTCGGTACGTTTCGCGGCTTCGGCGTCGACATCGTGGTGCGACTGTCCGATCGACCGTCGTCGACTCTGCCGGACCCTGAACTGCCGTTGTCCGTCCTGATCGCCGGTTGGTTGCGCGGAACGAGCGATCCGGACTCTGCGGTCGAGGTCCGGACGGTCCCCGCCGACGCGAGTGCCCAATGGTGCGCGACACACGGCGCGGAGCTGCGGCGCGAACTCGACGCGTCGTCCGAGAGCTGGGGCATTCTGGTGCTGGCAGACGGCGCGAACACGCTGACTGCCAAGGCACCGGGCTCGTTCGACGAGCGGGCCGCAGCGATTCAGCTGCGGATCGACGATGCCCTCGCCGCGGCCGATGTCGATGCACTGGCGAACCTCGATGCGGACCTGTGCGCGGCGGTCGGCGTGAGCGGACGGGCGGCATGGCAGGTGCTGGCGGCCACCGTCGGCTCGGTCACCATCACGGCTACCGAGCTCTACCGTGGGGCCCCCTTCGGTGTCGGGTACTACGTCGGAACGTGGTCCCGTGCCTGACGAACCCGGCCCGTACGATCCGGCCACGACCCCGATCGCGGTGATCGGGCCGACGGCCACGGGCAAGTCCGCTCTGGCACTCGATCTGGCAGAGAAGCTCGGCGGCGAGATCGTCAACATCGACGCGATGCAGCAGTACCGGGGGATGGACATAGGGACCGCAAAGCTGTCGGTAGCAGAGCGTCGCGGCATACCGCACCACCAGTTGGATGTGCTCGAGGTCACCGACATCGCGACCGTTGCGCGCTACCAGGGCGCTGCCGTCGCGGACGTCGACGACATCCGATCCAGAGGCCGGCGACCGATCATCGTCGGCGGATCGATGATGTACGTGCAATCACTGCTCGACGAGTGGGCTTTTCCGGCCACGGATCCGGTCGTCCGCGCGAAATGGGAAGACGTGCTCGAACGCGACGGGGTCGACGAGATCCATCGCGCGTTGACGGCGGCCGATCCCGAGGCCGCCGCGTCGATTCTGCCCACCGACGGTCGTCGTATGGTCCGCGCGCTGGAGGTGGTGGAGCTGACCGGGAAACCGTTCGCGGCATCGGCCCCGAAGATCGGTGAACCGCGCTGGGGCACAATCATATTGGGAGTCGATCGCGACACCGCTGAACTGGACGAGCGAATCGATATCCGCACCCGGCTGATGTTCGACACCGGACTGCTCGACGAGGTGGAAGGCCTGCTCGGGATCGGATTGCGTGAAGGGGTCACGGCGTCGCGGGCAATCGGGTACGCGCAGGCTCTCGACGTATTGGCGGGGGTGTACGACATCGAGCACGCCCGCGAGCGCACGTTCATCGGCACCAGGCGATACGTGCGACGGCAGCGTTCCTGGTTCCGCCGAGACGACCGGGTGTGCTGGCTCGACGGCGCGTCGTCCACGTTGACCTCGGACGCCCTGGGTGTCATCGACCCCCCGTAGACTCGAGACCATGGAATTCGCCAAAGGCCACGGAACTCAGAACGACTTCGTCGTACTGCCGGATCCGTCAGCCGAGCTCGAACTCACCAGATCGGCAGTCGCGGTGTTGTGCGATCGACGCCAGGGCATCGGTGCGGACGGCATCCTGCGCGTCGCCCGAGCCGGTGTACTCCGAGATGCAGGCGTACTCGATCGACTTCCGTCCGGTGTCGAGCCCGACGACTGGTTCATGGACTATCGCAACGGCGACGGCACGATAGCCGAGATGTGCGGCAACGGTGTTCGCGTGTTCGCCCACTACCTGCGCGTGCACGACCTCGAACATCGCGATCAGTTCGTCGTGGGTTCGCGGGCCGGTGCCCGCGCGGTGACGGTGCACTCGTTCGACGACACCGACGCCGATGTCACCGTCGCGATGGGTGATGTGACGTTGATGGGCTCGAGCTCGGTGGCCATTGCGGGTGGCTCGTACGAGGGCGTCGGGATAGACGTCGGCAACCCGCATCTGGCCTGCGTCGACGGCACGCTGACCCGTGCGGCTCTGGGCGCGCTCGACCTGTCCGCACCGCCGACCCTGGACCCCGAGTTCTTTCCCCGCGGGGCGAACGTGGAGCTGCTGACCAGGCTGGACGACGGCGGTGTCGAGATGCGGGTGTTCGAGCGTGGCGTCGGCGAGACGCGGTCGTGTGGCACCGGCACTGTGGCCGCAGCCGCGGCCGCGCTGTCGTACGAGGGTCTCGAGACCGGTGAGGTGAGCGTCGGCGTACTCGGTGGTCGGGTCAGCGTGCACATCGATCACGTCGGTGCCACACTCCGCGGGCCCTCGGTCCTGCTTGCCCGCGGCGAGATCGACGACCGATGGTTCGCAGCCCAGAACTGACGTCTCCTCGGGCACCATGCGTGGGCGGAGTCGAAACCCGCGTGCATACGCTGGGATTTTCGTGGATCATGGGGGATGTATGACGAACTCACATGAAACATCACCTGCGGGCGAACCGGTCGAGAATGCCGACGGTTCACCCGACACCGCATCTGCATGGACCCGCGAGGAGTCCGACGCGTGGTCGAGGCGGTTGGCCCGATCTCCGCTCAACGACGAGGACCCGTCGTCGGGTGACATGCAGCTCGAAGAACGCACCGCGCTACGACGAGTGGCCGGCCTGTCCACCGAGCTCACCGACGTCACCGAGGTCGAGTACCGACAGCTGCGCCTCGAACGCGTCGTGCTGGTCGGAGTGTGGACCACCGGTACGGCTGCGCAGGCGGAGTCCAGCATGACCGAACTTGCGGCGCTGGCCGAGACGGCAGGCTCGGAGGTACTCGAAGCGTTGATGCAACGGCGCGACAAGCCCGATGCTGCGACGTACATCGGTTCCGGTAAGGCGAAAGAGGTCCGCGACATCGTGCTCGCGACCGGAGCCGACACGGTGATCTGCGACGGCGAGCTGACCCCCGCCCAGCTCAACGCGCTGGAGAAGGTCGTCAAGGTCAAGGTCATCGACCGCACCGCGCTGATCCTCGACATCTTCGCGCAGCATGCGACGTCGCGAGAAGGCAAGGCGCAGGTCGCTTTCGCTCAGATGGAGTACATGTTGCCCAGGCTTCGCGGCTGGGGCGAGTCGATGTCGCGTCAGGCCGGTGGCCGTGCGGGTAGCAACGGCGGTGTCGGTCTGCGTGGACCGGGTGAAACGAAGATCGAGACCGACCGTCGACGCATCCGTGAGCGAATGGCCAAGCTGCGCCGCGAGATCAAGGGCATGAAGCAGGCCCGTGACACCAAACGGGAACAGCGATTGAGCGGCACAGTGCCGTCCATCGCGATCGTCGGTTACACCAACGCGGGCAAGTCGAGTCTGCTGAACGCGTTGACCGGTTCCGGTGTGCTGGTTCAAAATGCGCTGTTCGCCACCCTCGATCCCACGACGCGTAAGTCGACTCTCGAGGATGGCCGCGCAATCGTGCTGACCGATACCGTCGGCTTCGTCCGGCATCTCCCGACTCAATTGGTCGAGGCTTTCCGCTCGACGCTGGAGGAGGTCACCGATGCCGATCTGCTGCTGCACGTCGTCGACGGGTCCGATCCGCTCCCACTCGATCAGATCAAGGCCGTCCGTGAAGTGATCACCGACGTGGTTCGCGAGCAGGACGCGAAGATGCCGCCGGAATTGTTGGTGGTCAACAAGATCGACGCTGCCGACCCGGTGCAGCTCACGCAGTTGCGCGGGCTGCTCGACGGCGCACGGTTCGTTTCGGCGAAGACCGGTGAGGGCATCGACGCACTGCGCGATCACCTCGGCGACATCCTGTCCGAGCCCGACGTGCTGGTGGACGTCCTCGTGCCGTACACCCGCGGTGATCTGGTCGCGCGGATCCACACCGATGGTCGAATCGTGCAGTCCACGCACGAGGAGGACGGCACTCGCGTCGAAGCTCGGGTGCCGCAGTCGCTGGCAGCTGCGCTCGTCGAGTTCACGGCGATCGTCCCCAGCGCCTGACGTCGATGGGGCCGCGGCTGGTGGTGCGTGGCGTTGCCGCGTCTGTGGTCGCCACCGCCACCGCGTTCTCCGGAACGGCGTTCGCCGCGCCGATCGATGCGGAAACATACTGTCTGCCAACTGATCCCGGTCTCGCGGAATTGTCCGGGATGACGTCGATCGACGGTGTCCTGTACGCGATCGGAGACAGTGGGGCCGACGATCGGGTCGCGGTGCTCGACGCGAACTGTGCTGTGGATCGGTGGATCGACGTACCCGTCGACCCGTACGACGTCGAGGACCTGACCGCGTACGACGGTTCGCTGTGGTTGGCCGACATCGGCGACAACCAGATGCGGCGCGACACAGTGGCATTGACGCGAATGGACCCGGTAACGGGCGCGGGCGAACTGCACCGGCTCACCTACCCCGACGGCGCGCACGACGCCGAGACGGTATTGATCGAAGCCGGCGGTCGACCGGTGATCGTCACCAAGGAACTCTCGGGCGTCAGCGGAGTGTACGTACCGACCGGAGACGAATCCGTCACCGAACTGAGCAGTCCGGGGCCGACGGCGCTCCGCAAGGTAGGCGACATGGCGTTCTCCGCTACCGGGACTGTCGGTGGTCCGCCGTTCGTGGTCGGATCGATTCTGGCGACCGGGGGAGCGGTGAGCGCCGACGGCACCGTCGGCGCGGTGCGCACGTACACCGATGCGTACCTGTTTCGTTCGTCCGGCGGCGACATCGCGTCGGCGTTGGTCGACCCGGACGCGCCGCGTGCGGTGGTGGCGTTACCCGATCAACCGCAGGGTGAGGCACTGGCGTTCCTGGCCGATGGAACCCTGCTCCTGGCATCGGAGGCCGGGTTCGGTCCCACCGACGGAATTCTTCCACCCATTCTTCGACTTCCGGATGCACAGTCCATGGAGCTTTCTGCCCCCGAACCCGCAGCGCCGGACTCGGTATCGCCGACACCGAGCGCAGATCAGCCCTCGGAGACGCCGACAGCGACGGACTCGGAATGGGAATTCCGAGCGGCCGTCGCTGCCGGTGTGGTGCTGATCGCCGGAGCGGTGGGATTCACCGTCCGGCGATCGATGCGTTCTCGTTAGGCGTCCAGGTCTGCTTCGACGAGTGCGACCACCTTGTCCAGTGCTGCCTGGTCGTCACTGGTGACGGTGACTTCGGTGCCCTTGGTGGCTCCGAGCGTCATGATCATCAGGGCCGAACCTGCGTCCACCGGCTCCGAGTCGGCCACTGCGAGGGTGACGTCCACGCCGGCTTCGGCGACGGCGTCGGCGATCAGTGCTGCGGGACGAGCGTGCAGACCGATCGAAGATCCGACGGCGACTGTGGTGCTGGGCATGTGCTGCTCCTTCGTAGTGGGGTCGTTGCGATCGTAGCGAGTGTCAGACGGTGGCGAGTGCCGGATCGAGTTCGGCCTCGGTCGGGGCGTTCTTGCCCTTGACGAACTGCTTGGCCGAGACGACCAGGAACGCCGAGACGATGGTTCCGACGGCCAGAGACACGATGAACCACAGGATGTTTCCGATGGCGAAGAACACGAAGATTCCGCCGTGGGGCGCGCTGAGGGTGACGTTGAAGGCCATGATCATTGCACCGGTGACTGCGCCACCGGCCATCATCGAGGGGATGACGCGGAACGGGTCGGCCGCAGCGAACGGAATTGCGCCCTCGGAGATGAATGCTGCTCCGAGGAACCAGGCAGCCTTGCCGTTCTCACGCTCGGCTTCGGTGAACAGACGCGAGCGAACGGTCGAGGCCAGTGCCATGGCGAGCGGCGGCACCATTCCTGCGGCCATGACTGCAGCCATGATGCGCAGTGATGCGGTGTCGGTGACCGACAGGCCTGCCGTCGCGAATGCGTAGGCAGCCTTGTTGACCGGTCCGCCGAGGTCGAAGCACATCATCAGGCCGAGGATGATGCCGAGGATGATGACCGAGGAACCGCTGAGTCCGTTGAGCCAGTCGGTCAGTCCGCTGGTGATCGCGGCGAGGGGCTTGCCGAGCAGCAGGAACATGATCGCGCCGACGATGAGGGTGGCGAACAGCGGAATGATGACGACCGGCATGAGGCCGCGCAGAACGGCGGGGATCTTCCACTTGCTGATCCACAGTGCGACGAAGCCGGCGATCAGACCACCGACGAGACCGCCGATGAAGCCTGCACCCACCAGAACGGCGACCGCTCCTGCGGTGAATCCTGGTGCCAGACCTGGTCTGTCTGCAATGGCGTAGGAAATGTAGCCGGCCAGCGCGGGGACCAGGAAGCTGAACGAGAGTGCGCCGATCTGGAAGAGCACGGCACCGAGATACGTCGTCAGTCCGCCGTCGGGAAGTGCGGTGATCGAGTTGTTGACGACGATATCCTCGGCCACGCCGGAGATCTCGTAGCCACCGAGCAGGAAGCCGAGAGCGATCAGCAGACCACCGGCAGCGACGAACGGGATCATGTAGCTGACGCCGGTCAGCAGGATCTGGCGAATGCGGGTGCCCCAGCCGAGCTCGCCGGCAGACTCGTTGGAGCCGGCCGCGACTGCGGTGCCGCCGACGCGAGCTGCATCCGGGTTCAGTGCGGCACGAAGTGCTTCGGTGAGCATGACGTCGGGCTCGTTGATGGCGCGCTTGACGCCCGAGGAGATCACGGGCTTGCCGGCGAAACGTTCGCGGCCCTTGACGCCCACATCGGTGGCGAAGATGACTGCTTCGGCTCCGGCGATGATCGAAGGATCCAGCGGCGTGCTGCCGCTCGAGCCCTGGGTCTCCACGTGAACGGTGACTCCGGCGCGCTCGCCTGCGGCGACGAGCGAGTCGGCAGCCATGTAGGTGTGCGCGATTCCGGTGGGGCAGGCGGTGACCGCGACGATGTGCTTCGGGGCCGTTGACGCTTCGGCCGGGGTGGCGGCCGCGCTGTGCTTGGCGGTGTCGACCGGAGCTGCGGCAGCAGTGGCTGCGGCAGGCTTGGCAGCCGGGTTGATGACACCGTCGACGAGCGTGACGATCTCGGTCGCCGAGGACGCGTTGCGCAGTGAGGTGACGAACTCCGGCTTCACCAGTGCTCGGGCCAGGCTGGAGAGCAGCTTCATGTGGGCCGAACCGGCACCGGCCGGAGCGGCGATCAGGAAGACGAGGTCTGCGGGGCCGTCGGGGGCTCCGAAATCGACCTTCGGGTTCAGGCGTGCGAAGCCGAGCGAGGCCGAGGTGACTGCCTCGGAGCGGCAGTGCGGAATGGCGATGCCGCCGGGCAGACCGGTTGCCGACTGCGCTTCGCGGGCCAGTGCGGCGTCACGCAGAGCGTCGGTGTCGGTTGCGCGACCTGCGGATGCCAGAACACCGGCAAGGCGTTCGATGACGGCATCCTTGGATTCGCCGAGATCGGCGTCGAGGAGGATCAGATCCTCGGCGATGATCTGCTGATCTTCGGTGGGGCTGGACATTGGAGACTCCTAGAGACGGTTCGAAGAAGGAGAGAGCGTGGACGGGGTGACGGACGTGGGGAGGTCGAGCGCGCGAACCGTCACCGAAGTCGGGTGGGTCTGCTCGGGCAGTGGAAGCGTGGTGCCTGGTAGTGCGGTGGCTGCTGTTCCGTAGGCGACGGCGCGGCGTAGTTTGTCTGCGGCGGAGCAGTTCTCGGCATCGGCGAGGATGTAGCCGGCGAGTGAGGAATCGCCCGCGCCGACCGTGCTGACTGCGGTGATCGGGGGCGGGCTGGCGTACCAGGAACCGTCCTCGGTGACCAGTACGGCCCCGGCGCTGCCGAGCGTAGCCAGTACCGCGCCGACCCCTCGGCCGAGAAGGATGGTGCTGGCCGCGATGGCGGCAGTGGGATCGCCCTGTGCCGCTGCGCTTTCCAGCTCCTCCGAATCGTACCCGGTCAGTTGGGCAAGTTCCTCGGAATTGGGTTTCATCAGGTCCGGAGCCGATGCCGGGAACGCTGCCGCGAGAGCGAGGAGCGGCTCGTCGGAGGTGTCGACGGCGACCTTCGCCGAGGTGGCGCGCAACGCGGTGACGAGCTCGGCATACCAATCCACCGGTAGGCCGGGAGGAAGGGAACCCGACAGAACAACCCATTCGGCACCGACTGCGAGAGAGAGCACTCGTTCCCGCAGCTCGGCGCGGGTCTGCTCCGACACCGTTGCGCCCGGCTCGTTGATCTTGGTGGTGGTACCACCGATCTCGCTGACCGTGATGTTGGTTCGGGCAAGCCCCGACGTCGTTACTGCCGAGTAGCGCACTCCTTTCGCGGCCATCGCGTCGAGCAGCGGGTCGCCGACGTTGGCCGGGAGCACTGCCAACGCCTCGACTCCGGATCCGCCGAGAACGCGAGCGACGTTGACGCCCTTGCCGCCCGGGTCGGTGGCCGACGTCGACGCCCGGTGCACGCCGCCGCGGACGAGCGGTGCGTCGAGTGTGACCGTACGGTCCATGCTCGGGTTGGCCGTGAGTGTGACCATCATGCGATCACCACCTCGATTCCTTTGTCGCTGAGATTCTTACGGTCGTTGGTAGAGATGTCGCTGTCGGTGACGATGACGTCGATGGACTCCACTCGGGCGAAACTCACCAGGTGCTCGCGGCCGATCTTCGACGAATCAGCGAGTACGACAACATGATTCGCTGCATCGACCATCGCGCGCTTGACTGCTGCCTCGTCGCTGTCCGGGGTGGACAGCCCGTGCCCGACGCTGATGGCGTTGGTGCCGATGAACGCGACGTCCACCCGGAGCCATTCGAGAGCGCGCAGTGCTTCGTCGCCGACGGCCGCCTGAGTGGTTCCGCGGACACGCCCGCCGAGCAATCGAAGATTGATGTTCGGCATGGTCGCAGCCCGAGCGGCGATCGGTACCGAGTTGGTCACCAATATCAGCTCGCGATCGTGTGGAAGCAGGCCTGCCAGCCGGCCCGTCGTGGTGCCGGCGTCGAACACGGCGCTGCCGCCCACCGGCGGCAGGAAGGACAACGCCGCGGCTGCGATTGCATCCTTCTGATCTGCGCGAGTGAATTCGCGCTCGGATACACCGGGCTCGAGTGTGGTCAGAGCGGATGCGGGTACTGCTCCACCGTGGACGCGGCGCACGACTCCCATTCGGTCGAGAGTGGCGAGGTCGCGCCGCACGGTTTCGGTGGTGACGCCGTACGTGGCAGAAAGATCGTTGACGGAGACGCGTCCGTGGGTACTGATCAGTTCGGCAATCGCGTGCTGTCGTTCTTCGGCGTACACCTGCGTCTCCTTCCCGGTTGATGTTGCTTTATGTTGTTTTACGCCCGTGTGTGTTGACATGTCAAGGCTTTGGAGTAATCTCGGTCACAACACAGGCAAGCAATTGAGTACGCCACAGCTCGCCGATCAGTACGAAGACCATTTGTTCACGCAGGATCCGAGGAGGACCACATGACGGGATCGGTTAGCACCGCGTCGACCGGACACGCAGACACGACAGTCGATGCTGCCGGGACCGGAGCAGCGCAGACGACACTGCGCGGCACGCCCGTCGTGCCCGGTGTCGGATACGGTCCCGTCATTCGCCCCGGTGCTCGTCCGTCCATTCCCGCCGATACCGGCGAGGTGGCAGAGGCCGATCGGGAGTCCGAGAAGGCTGTGTTCGATGCTGCCGCGAACGCCGTTGCCACTCGATTGCGCGGTCGCGCCGAGCTGGCGACGGGAGCTGCGTCGGAGGTTCTGTCGGCCAATGCCGCGATGGCAACCGACCGCGGATGGCTCGGTGCGGCGCGCTCCTCGATCGCCAAGGGCAGTTCTGCCGTCGCCGCAACCGCTGCGGCCACCGAGAAGTTCGCTGCCATGTTCACCCAGCTCGGCGGCCTGATGGCCGAGCGCGTGACAGACCTGCGCGACATCCGCGACCGCGTGATCGCCGAGATCCTGGGTGTTCCTGAGCCCGGTGTTCCCGTGCCGGCCGAACCGTCGATTCTGTTCGCCGACGACCTGGCGCCGGCCGACACCGCGGGCCTCGACCCCACCCTGATCGTCGGACTTGCGACCTCGCTCGGAGGTCCGACCAGCCACACCGCGATCATCGCCCGCCAGCTCGGCATCCCGTGCATCGTCGCCGTTGCAGGCCTCGACGCCATCGCGGCAGGTACGAATGCAGCTGTCGACGGAACGAGCGGCCGCATCGACCTCGAACCCGACGCCGACTCGGCCCGCGCTGCCGTGGTCTCCGCCCGCGACGAGCTCGACCGAGTGTCCCAGTGGGTCGGCCCAGGCAGGACTGCCGACGGTCACGCGGTCGACATCCTCGCCAATGTGCAGGACGGGGCGGGTGCCCGGGCAGCGCGATCGAGCGCAGCAGACGGAGTCGGTCTGTTCCGCACCGAACTGTGCTTCCTGGACCGCGATTCCGAACCCACTGTCGACGAGCAGGCCGAGATATACGCCCAGGTGCTCGACGCATTCGCAGGCAAGAAGGTCGTTGTGCGCACCCTCGACGCAGGTTCGGACAAGCCACTGAGGTTCGCCACCCATCCCGACGAGGCCAATCCGGCACTGGGCATTCGTGGCATTCGCATCGCCGAGGCCGATCGCGGCATTCTGTATCGACAGCTCGACGGGATCGCTGCCGCCGCGAAGGCGACCGACTCGTCCCCGTGGGTGATGGCTCCGATGATCGCGACCGCGCAGGAAGCGAAGGACTTCGCCGCCGACGTCCGTGAACGCGGACTCACCCCCGGCGTCATGATCGAGGTGCCTGCTGCTGCCCTGCTCGCAGAACACATCCTCGAGCACGTGGACTTCCTGTCCATCGGCACCAACGACCTGGCCCAATACACGATGGCCGCGGATCGGATGTCTGCTCAGCTCGCCGGTTTGACCGACCCGTGGCAGCCCGCGGTATTGGCCCTGGTGGCGCACACCGCTGCCGCAGGAGCCAAGGCCGGAAAGCCGGTCGGCGTCTGCGGCGAGGCCGCTGCGGATCCGCTGTTGGCCTGTGTGTTGGTCGGACTCGGCATCACTTCTCTGTCTGCTGCGTCGGCCGCCGTCGCACATGTGGGTTCCAAGTTGGCTACGGTCACGCTCGATCAGTGCAAGGCCGCTGCCGAGGCTGCCCTGAAGACCGACAGCACTGCCGCCGCCCGTGAGGCAGTGAGCGCGATCCTCGGCTGACCCCATAGTCTTTTCCCATCATGAGAAATCTGGGTTGGACGCTGCACGGAAACGGAAAAACCGTCGAGTCCGGGGCGGTGGTGGCACCGGACGAACGGTTGTCGTGGCCGCGCACCATCGGTATCGGGATGCAGCACGTCGTCGCCATGTTCGGTGCCACGCTGCTCGTTCCGACGATCACCGGCTTCCCGGTCTCGACGACACTGCTGTTCTCGGGCGTCGGAACGGTGCTGTTCCTGCTCATCACCAGAGGGCGGGTGCCCAGCTATCTGGGGTCGTCCTTCGCATTCCTGGCTCCGCTCGGTGCCACCCAGGCCAACGGCCCGGCCGCGCAACTCGGTGCCGTCCTGTGTGTCGGGGTCGTGCTTGCGGCGATCGGTGTCGTCGTCAAGATCGCCGGTCGGCGTGTGCTCGATGCGGCGATGCCGCCGGTGGTGACCGGCGCGGTGGTCGTGTTGATCGGGCTCAATCTGGCCCCGGCAGCAACAACGTCGTTCGAGGCGCAGCCGCTGATCGCTGCAGTGACGCTGGTTGCCATTCTGCTGGCCACGGCCGTAGGACCGGGACTGCTGGGCCGGCTCGGAATTCTGCTCGGTGTCGTCGTGGGCTGGGTCTTCGCCGCCGTCACCGGCGGTATAGCGCAACCACGCCTCGACGCTCTGAGCGCGGCGAGCTGGATCGGTCTGCCTGAGTTTCGTGGACCGTCGTTCGAGCTGTCGGTGATCCTGGTAGCGCTGCCGGTGGTGATCGTCCTGGTGGCCGAGAACGTCGGACACGTCAAAGCGGTCGCGGCGATGACCGGCAAGAACCTCGACGACGTGGCCGGTGACGCTCTGATCGCCGACGGGTTGGCGACCACCCTGGCCGGAGCCGCAGGTGGCTCGGGCACCACCACGTACGCAGAGAACATCGGGGTCATGGCCGCCACTCGCGTCTATTCGACAGCCGCGTACTGGGTCGCGGCCTTCACGGCGATAGTGCTGGCGTTCTCGCCCAAGTTCGGTGCCCTGATCTTCACCGTCCCCGACGGCGTAATCGGGGGAGCGACCCTGGTTCTGTACGGACTGATCGGGCTGCTGGGCGTTCGGATCTGGACCGACGCCAAGGTGGACTTCGCCGATCCGGTCAACCTGATCGTTGTCGCGGCGGCGCTCGTCGCGGGCATCGGCGACCTCACGCTGTCGGTGGGCTCGGTCGAACTCGGCGGTATCGCGTGGGGTTCTCTGGGCATCCTGCTGGGCTATCCGATCGTCTCGGCGCTCGCGAAAAGTACCGCCGACCGGCGGACCTAGCAGGGGCGGTCACGGATCGCGCACGTTTTGGTCATCGACCTTCGCTGCACCCCGAACGTACTGTTGGAACGTGACGTCAGTCGTACCGACGACCGCGAATGACACCGTTCACAGGTCGCCGTCGGTATGCACCGAACAAGGAGATCTGCGTGGAACGCACACTTTTCGAGCCCGAGCACGAGCTGTTCCGGGAGTCTTACCGGAAGTTTCTCGAACAGCACGTAGCCCCCAATCACGCGAAGTGGGAAGAGCAGAACATCGTCGACCGCGGCGTCTGGGTCGAGGCCGGTAAGCAGGGCTTCCTCGGAACGGCTGCACCGGAGGAGTTCGGCGGCGGCGGCGTCAAGGACTTTCGGTACAACGCCATCGTCACCGAGGAAACCACTCGCGGCGGCTACAGCGGCATCGGCTTCACCCTGCACAACGACGTCGTCGCGCCGTACCTGATCGAGCTGGCCAACGACGAGCAGAAGCAGCGTTGGCTCCCCGGATTCTGCTCGGGTGAGCTGATCACCGCGATCGCCATGACCGAGCCGGGTACCGGAAGCGACCTGCAGGGCATCAAGACCAAGGCCGTTCGCGACGGCGACGACTGGGTGCTGAACGGATCGAAGACGTTCATCACCAACGGAATCAACGCCGATCTGATCATCGTCGTGGCGTGCACCGACCCCGAGAAGGGTGCTCAGGGCTTCAGCCTGCTGGTCGTAGAGCGCGACATGCCCGGTTTCGAGCGCGGCCGCAATCTCGACAAGATCGGGATGAAGGCCCAGGACACAGCCGAACTCAGCTTCACCGACGTTCGCGTGCCCGCGGCCAACCTGCTCGGTGAAGAAGGCATGGGCTTCATCTACCTCATGCAGAATCTTCCCCAGGAACGGCTCTCGATCGCTGTCGTCGCCGCTGCGGCCATGGAATCGGCGCTGGACATGACAATTCAGTACTGCCGCGATCGCAAGGCGTTCGGCAAGTCGATCGGAAAGTTCCAGAACACCCGCTTCGTGTTGGCGGAGTTGGCAACCGAGACCACCGCCACCCGCATCATGGTGGACAAGTTCATCGAACTGCTCAACGCGGGCACCCTGACCGTCCAGGAAGCCGCCATGGCCAAATGGTGGACCACCGAAAATCAGGTCAAGCTGATCGACCGGTGCCTGCAGTTGCACGGCGGCTACGGCTACATGAAGGAATACCCGATCGCCAAGGCCTACATGGACTCTCGTGTCCAGACGATCTACGGCGGCACCACCGAGATCATGAAAGAGATCATCGGCCGCGGATTGAACCTCTGATCCGCTGATCCGACGAACGCGAAGGGCCGCAGCACAATGTGCTGCGGCCCTTCGCGTGTCACTGCAGAGACGTCGCCCTACAGCTTGCGCATCACGGTGACGACCTTGCCGAGGATGGCAGCGTTGTTACCCGGAATCGGCTCGAACAGCGGGTTGTGCGGCAGCAGCCACACCTCGCCCTTCGACCGCTTGAACGTCTTGACGGTGGCCTCGCCGTCGATCATCGCGGCCACGATGTCTCCGTTGTCGGCCACGGACTGCTGACGGACCACGACCCAGTCACCGTCGCAGATCGCTGCATCGATCATCGACTCGCCGACGACCTTGAGTAGGAACAGCGAACCCTGACCGACCAATTCGCGGGGGAGTGGAAAGACATCCTCGACGGCCTCTTCGGCCAGGATCGGTCCACCGGCTGCGATTCGTCCCAGAACCGGCACGAACGTGGGAGTCGGCAAGCGGTCCTGTTCCTCGGACGAACCGTCGACCGCAGCAGCAGCTTGATCGGCCTGCACCTCGTCGAGGCCGCGAACGTCGACCGCGCGCGGGCGATTGGCGTCACGCCGTAGGAATCCCTTCCGCTCCAGAGTGCGTAACTGATGGGCAACGGACGACGTCGACGTCAGGCCGACGGCGTCACCGATCTCACGAATGCTGGGCGGGTAGCCGCGCTCGGTCACCGAAGCTCGAATGACCTCGAGTACCTTTCGCTGTCGCTCCGTCAGGCCGGCGCTGATGTCGGTGCCGACTTCCATGGCCTTGGGCGTCGGTTCCGCGGCAGGCTTCCCAGCCGCGGCCTTCGCGGGCGCGGAAGCGGTCGTCTTGGAACCCGTCGTCTTGGAACCCGTCGTCTTGGAACCCGTGGTCGACCTCGTCGAGGTCTGGTCCTTCATGCTGTCGGCCTCCTGCTGA
Source organism: Rhodococcus sp. 15-649-2-2 (assembly GCF_002258645.1). Lineage (NCBI taxonomy): Bacteria > Bacillati > Actinomycetota > Actinomycetes > Mycobacteriales > Nocardiaceae > Rhodococcus > Rhodococcus sp. 15-649-2-2. Next base: position 543,087 of record NZ_NPFM01000031.1, on the reverse strand, counting down.
TGTCCTGGATCCGGTCTGCGTGGTTCGGTCTGCGCGGACTGGAGTTGATGGTGTCGACTCGTGTGGCGTGTGGTTTCTGACACGAATCTAGCGTGTATCAGCTGTTGAATCAAACATCTGTTCGACTCGTGTCGCGTTTTCTGCAGACTTTGTCGGAGCCTCGTGATAGAACTTCGAACAAGCGTCCATCGAACGCCTGATCGAACAATCGATCCAACGAGCGAAGACGAGGTTCCGATGACCATCACCACCGATCGCCCCACCACCGCAGGTGTCCGTACCCGGTCCACTGTCGTCGAGCGTCGTCGCCGTGCTCGTCCCGCGCTGCGGAGTTCAATCGCGACGCGCGGTGCGCGAACGACTCCATGCCTGCCGGTTCTGGAGCCGTCCTGGACCGACGTCACCGACCGGGAGGCCGCCGATCGCGAATTCGACGAGACCTCGGCGCACTTCGACGGCCAGCCGGTCCGGTTGCGATCGCTCGTGCTGTGGGTGCTTGCCGTCGTCGTCGTTGCCGGTGGCCTGATCGGAATCGCGAACCTACGAGCTGCGTCGGCCGACGCAGGGGTGCAGCCGGCGGGTGTGGTCGAGGTTCACGACGGGGCTGTAGTCGAGTATGCGCCCGGTAGATGACCACCGGCCCCATCGCACCCGCCGATGACTGAGTATCCTCGACTGACTGCCCCGACACGTATGTTCGACGTCGGCGCATCGGCTACGACGGAGGCTCCTTCATGCATTGCCCGTTCTGCAGGCATCCCGACTCACGCGTGGTCGATTCGCGTGAAATGGACGAGGGGCAGGCAATTCGGCGTCGTCGCTCCTGCCCGGAATGCGGTCGGCGATTCACGACCGTCGAGGCTGCAGTGCTCGCTGTCGTGAAGCGCAGCGGTGTCACCGAACCGTTCAGCCGTGAGAAGGTCGTCAAGGGGGTGCGCAGGGCGTGCCAGGGCAGAGATGTCGACAACGACGCGTTGAATCTCTTGGCTCAACAGGTGGAAGACGCCATCCGCGCCGCCGGTTCCGCCGAAATTCCCAGCAACGAGGTGGGGTTGGCCATTCTCGGTCCGCTGCGCGACCTCGATGAGGTCGCATATCTGCGGTTCGCGTCCGTGTATCGCTCGTTCAGTTCGGCCGAGGATTTCGAGAAGGAAATACATGAGCTGCGCAAGCACCGAGAGTCTGCCGACATCGACTGACGGTTCCGCACGTCAGCGCGCTTGATCGGAGATCGCCTTCTCGATGCGCTTCTCCGAGACCGGATATGCAGTCCGAATTCCTTGCGCGAACAGCCCTACCCGCAATTCTTCGATCATCCAGAACAACTCCTGCACACCTGCGCTGTTCTTCCGGTTTTCCGGAAGCGAATCGAGCAGCCGTCCGTACGACGCGTAGACGCGGTCGAGTACGTCCATCGCAGCCGCATCACGGCCTGCGCTGCTCGGAAGCGTGGCCAACCTCTTGGTCGCTGCAGCGAGATATCGCGGCAGATCTGCCAGTCTGCGAGAACCGAATTCGGTGACGAAGCCCCGAAAGACCAATCCTTCGAGCTGTTCGCGTACATCCTCGGCGGGCTCACCCGATGCCGTCTGCAATTGGCTCGATACTGCAAGAGCTGCAGTCAATACGGGGCGTACGAGGGCCAGTACCGCCGCGGTGCGCTGTGGAACCTCGGCATTGACCGATGCTCGAAGTTTCTCGAAAGCCTCCGGATCTCGAACAGGTCCACCGTGCGCGTCCATTGCTTCCTCGACCGCGAGAACTCGGCATTCCTCGAGGAGCGCGTCGACACCGCCGTACGGATTCTGGCCGAGGGCAAGGCGTTCGGCAGTCGGGAGACCGGCCAGCAGCGCTTTGGTACCTTTCGGTGCCGTCGACAACAGTAACGTCCGTGTTCCGGAGCGCATCGCTGCTCGCTGTTGGGCGGGGGTGCTCAGGACTCGAACTGCAACGCCCGGTCCTTCGGGCACCAACGCCGGGTACCCGGTGACCTTCTGTCCGCCGACATCACGGGTAACGGTCGACTCCAGTCGGCCCAGAGTGCCCGAGGTCCACGCGAGAGTCGGTGCGCGCTCTGCGTCGCCGACTGCACTCGCAACCTGACGACCGACTTCGCCGGACAATTTGGTGCGCAGAACGGTCAGATCTTTGTTGCTGCCCAATACCTTTCCGGTCGGGTCGACGGCCGCGAAGGTCATCCTCAGGTGGTCGGGCAGCGCCGCGGTGTCGAAGTCCTTCGCGGTGATGTGGCACTGTGCAGCCCGCGACAGCTCGCGCGCCAATGCCGTCACCAGAGTCTCCGCACGAGGTTTCATGACCGCCAACGCCGCGGCGGCGAAATCGGGGGCAGGAACAACGTTGCGGCGCAGAGCTTTCGGGAGCGACTTGATCAGTGCCGTCACCAACTCCGCGCGCATCCCCGGAACCAGCCAATCGAACCCCACCGGCTGAACTTGAGCGAGCAGCGCTATCGGAATTCGTGCGGTGACTCCGTCGGCGGCCGTACCCGGCTCGAACTGGTAGGTCAGCGGAAACTGGATCTCACCCTGTCGCCACGCGTCGGGATACGCGCCGGTGAGCACCGAGGCCGCGTCGGAGTTGACGACTGTGTCCGTCGTGAAGTCCAGCAGGGACGGGTCCTGTCGACGGGCTTTCTTCCACCACGTGTCGAAGTGTCGCGCCGATACCGCTTCCGGGGCGATGCGCGCATCGTAGAAGTCGAACAGTGCGTCGTCGTCGACGACGATGTCGCGCCGCCGAGCACGGTGTTCGAGTTCACCGACGTCGTCCAGTAAAGCCCGGTTCTTGTGGAAGAACGCATGCTGGGTCTTCCATTCGCCCTCCACCAGTGCGTGTCTGATGAACAACTCCCGTGACGCCTCGGCGTCGATGCGGTGGTAGTTCACCGGTCGCTGCGTGACCAGAGGAATGCCGTACAGCGTCACCCGCTCGTACGCCATCGCGGATTCGCGCTTGATGGACCAGTGCGGTTCCGAGTACGTCCGCTTGACCAGGTGCGGTGCGAGCCGCTCGGCCCATTCGGGTTCGATGCGAGCGGCCATCCGGCCCCACAGGCGTCCGGTCTCCACCAGTTCGGCGGCCATGACCCATCGTGGGGGCTTCTTGAAGAGCCCGGACCCGGGGAAGATCGCGAAGTGCGCTCCGCGTGCGCCCAGGAACTCGCGCTTGTCACCCTCCCTGAGTCCGACGTGGGAGAGCAGCCCCGACAGCAGTGATTGGTGCAGAGCGGTTTCGGTGGAGTCGGCATCGGGCACTGTCCAACCGAGTCCGCGAGTGATCTGACGGAGTTGGCCGTGTAGATCCTGCCACTCGCGAATCCGCAGGTAGTGCAGAAATTCGGTGCGGCACATGCGCCGGAACTGGTTGGACGACAGCTCGTTCCGTTGTTCGCGCAGGTACGTCCACAGTTTGACGTAAGCCAGGAAGTCGGAGTTCTCGACTGCGAAGCGGGCGTGTTTTTCGTCCGCAGCCTGCTGATGCTCGGCGGGCCGTTCCCTGACGTCCTGAATCGACAGGGCCGACACCACCACCAGTGCGTCCCGCAGCGACCCGTTGCCGTTGGCCTCGACCAACATTCGCGCCATTCGTGGATCGACCGGCAGAGCCGACAGTTCCCGGCCGATGGGAGTGAGTTCCGCCGTGCCGTCCTTGGTGGCCGGCTTCAGCGCCCCCAATTCTTCGAGCAGGCCGATCCCGTCCCGAATGCTGCGCGGGTCCGGTGGCTCGACGAACGGGAAGGCGTCGATCTTTCCGAGCCCGAGGGCGGTCATCTGCAAAATGACCGACGCCAGGTTGGTGCGCAGGATCTCCGGCTCGGTGAACTGCGGCCGCGACTCGAAGTCCTCTTCCGAGTACAACCGGATGCAGATACCGTCGGCGACGCGGCCGCAGCGGCCGGCTCGCTGCCGCGCCGATGCCTGGGAGATCGGTTCGATGGGTAGTCGTTGCACCTTGGTGCGCAACGAGTATCGAGATATACGAGCCGTGCCGGGATCGACGACGTAGCGAATGCCGGGAACTGTCAACGACGTCTCCGCAACGTTCGTCGAGAGCACCACGCGTCGGCCCGAGTGCGGTGAGAACACCCGATGCTGTTCGGCCGCAGACAATCTCGCGTACAGAGGCACGATCTCGGTGTTACGCAGATTGCGGTCGTTCAAAGCGTCCGCGGTGTCGCGGATCTCGCGTTCACCGGACAGGAACACCAGAATGTCGCCGTCGCCCTCGGCCATCAACTCGTCGACGGCCTGGCAAGTGGCATCGACAGGATCGAGGTCGATCGTGGTGTCACCCGCGTCGACGGTCAGTGGCCGGTAGCGCATTTCGACCGGGAACGTGCGGCCGGACACCTCGATGATCGGAGCGGGTACGCCGCCGCGGGCGAAGTGTTGGGCAAATCGTTCCGGATCGATCGTGGCCGAGGTGATGATGATCTTCAGATCGGGTCGCCGGGGGAGTAACTGCGCGAGGTAACCCAGGATGAAGTCGATGTTGAGGCTGCGCTCGTGGGCCTCGTCGATGATGAGGGTGTCGTACTGGCGAAGCAGTCTGTCTCGCTGGATCTCGGCCAGGAGAATACCGTCGGTCATCAGCTTGACGAGGGTCGAATCCGACGACTGATCGGTGAATCTCACCTTGTAACCGATGGATTCGCCCAGTGGCTCACCGACTTCCTCGGCGATGCGCTCGGCCACCGTACGTGCCGCGAGCCGGCGCGGTTGGGTGTGACCGATCGACCCGCGAATTCCGCGACCGAGTGCGAGACAGATCTTCGGAATCTGGGTGGTCTTACCCGAGCCGGTTTCACCGGCGACGATCACGACCTGATGCTCGGCGATGGCGGCGGAGATGTCGTCCTTACGGAGACTGACCGGAAGCGACTCGGGGAACTCGAGGGTGGGGACCGCTGCTCTGCGATGGGCGACCACGGCTTCGGCGCGAGCGACATCGCGATCGAGGGCTGCGAACGCGTCGTCGGTGCGGGCCTTGTCCAGCCGCCGCCGCAGTCGGTTCTCGTCGCGGATGGTGACGTTCGCCAGACGTGTGGCGAGAGATTTTCGCTGACCGGACGGATTCGAGGTAGACATACTCACACCAGGATATCCGTATCTACGCAACCTTCGTGAATGCCGGCCGCGACTGTGCCAGGATCGCCGAATGGGCATCTCGCACGATGTGACCGCGGAACCACGCACGCCGGTACCGATCAGGACGCTGCGGGTGTTGTTCGCGGCCCTCACCGCCGCGGCGCTCGTCTCGATCGTCGTGAACGGGCTCGGCTCTTCGACGTTCTCGTTGGTCAACTACTTCAGCTACTTCACCGTGATCAGCAACGTCCTGACGGTGCTCGTACTCATGGTGGGCGGCGTGATCGATCCACGGTCTCCGGGTTGGCAGCTCTTTCGCGGAGCAGTGACGCTGTACATGGTGATCACCGGCATCATCTACGCGGTCCTTCTCGCGAACATCGATGTCGGCGTCGCTGATCCGTGGACCAACAACGTGGTGCATCGCATCATGCCCGTGGTCCTTCTGCTCGACTGGATTCTCGCTCCACCGCGGCGGCAGATCTCCGAGTCGCGCAGTCTGACGTGGTTGCTGTTCCCGCTGATCTACGGGGTCTACACCTTGGTCCGTGGACCCGTCGTCGACTGGTACCCCTATCCGTTCCTCGATCCGCGGGCACAGGGATACCTCGCGCTCGCGGTCGGGCTGGTCGTGCTGACCGTCGCTTTCGCGCTGATGGCGCTGGCAGTCAATGCTCTCGGACGGCTCGCAGGACGGTGGAGGTACGGATCGGACTCGATCGAAGCGGACTCCACTACTGTGTAGCGCATGTCTTCCGACCTGGATCCAGCCGCCACCACACACTCCTCTGCGCTGTGGCACGGCTTCGCCGACATGGGCAACGTCACCGCCAACGGGCCGTTCGTCGTGTCGCGAGGCGAGGGCGCGTACATCTTCGACAACAAGGGAACGAAGTATCTCGACGCGACCGCCGGTCTGTGGTTCACCAACGTCGGTCACGGCCGACGCGAGATCGCCGACGCTGTCGCCACCCAGCTGAGCTCGATTGCCCACTACTCGAACTTCGGCGACTTCGTTCCCGAGACCACGCTGGCCCTGGCCGATCGTCTCGCCGCCATCGCACCGGTTCCGGGCAGCAAGATCTTCTTCACCTCGGGTGGATCGGACTCCATCGACACCGCCGCCAAGCTCGCACGCCGCTACTGGGTGGAAATGGGACAGCCGTCCAAGAAGCTGATCGTCGGTCGGCAGAAGGCCTACCACGGCATGCACGTCGCAGGCACCTCGTTGGCCGGCATCCCGGTCAACAAGGAGAACTACGGCGAACTCATGGCCGACGCCAGAACGGTCTCCTGGGATGACGCGAAGTCACTGCTTGCGCTGATCGAGGAGGTCGGCGCGGAAAATGTGGCTGCCTTCTTCTGCGAGCCGGTGATCGGAGCAGGCGGAATCTACTTGCCGCCGGAGGGCTACCTGCGCGAGGTTCGGCAGATCTGCCGCGACAACGACGTCCTGTTCGTGGCCGACGAAGTGGTCACCGGCTTCGGCCGCATCGGCGGTAGCTGGTTCGCATCGACGCGCTTCGAGCTCGAACCCGATCTGATGACGACCGCCAAGGGGCTGACGTCGGGATACGTGCCCATGGGTGCCGTGTTCATCGCCCCGAAGATCGCCGAACCGTTTTTCGCGGGCGGAGTCTGGTGGCGACACGGCTACACCTACGGCGGCCACGCAGGCGCGGCTGCCGCAGCGATGGCCAACCTCGACATCATCGAGCGCGAAGAACTGTTGACGCACTCCAAGCGCATCGAAGCCGCATTGCACACGCACCTCGCGCCGCTCGCCGAGCACGATCGGGTCTCGGAAATCCGCAGCGGCATCGGCGCGGTTGCCGCAGTTCAGCTCGCCGACCCGGCCGAGGCGCTACCGTTCGTCAAAACACTGCGTGCGCATGGGGTTTCGGGCCGCGCCGCCGGTCAGGGTGCGATGCAGATATCGCCTGCCTTCGTCATGACGGACGCCGAGATCGAAGAGCTGGCCTCGCGAATCCTCAGCGCCCTCGGCTGAACCGGAGCTTGTTGCGCAGTTGCTGCCCCCGCGAGAGCGGGGGAGCAGCTGCCGGTTCCGGTTCACCCGAGAGAGCCGCGAACCGCTGGTGTAGCTGATCGCGTACTTCGTTCGGCGCGTAGGCGCGCCGCTTGCGCTCGGACCGCACCACCAGCGCCCCGGTGGCCGCGACACCGGCCATCCCGGCGAGGCCGAGAGCTTTCCACACGTTCATTCGGCAACCGTACCGTCACGACGTGCGGTTGCCGATCCGCCAAGACCTAGGGTGAGAAGCATGAACCCGTCTCGAATCAGCCTCGATACCGCCGTCGATGCCACCAGGACGGGCGACATCTGGATCTTCCGCGGTGAGTCGACAGCCGATCGTGCAATTCAGGCGCTGACCAACAGCCCGGTCAATCACGTCGGAATGGCCGTCGTGATCGACGACCTGCCGCCGCTGATGTGGCACGCAGAACTGGGAAAGTCGTTGCAGGACATGTGGACCGGTAACTTTCAGCGCGGTGTGCAGCTCCACGATCTGCGCGCGGCCGTCACTCAGTGGGCCACGAAGTACCAACAGCGTTGCTGGCTGCGGCAATTGGACGAGACCGTCACGAAGGACCAGGAAGACGCACTGCTGCGCACGATAGCGCGCATGGACGGAACTGCGTTTCCCACCACGGCCGCGCTCGCCGGTCGGTGGTTCCGGGGGCGGGTGCCGACGCTGCGGCGACAACACGAGCAGGACGGACCCACCCTCGAAACCGCCTATTGCGCGGAGGTGGTCGCCATGACCTACGACTCGATGGGATTGCTCACCGGCAACAAGAAGGCAAATTGGTTCGACCCCGGAAAGTTCTGGAGCGGCGACCGACTCCCACTGGCTGCGGGCGTCCGGCTGGGCGAGGAAATCGAAGTGGACGTACCGCTCACACCGTGATCGACGCGTCGGTCACGGTGCGTCCGCCGAGTTCCACCCAGCCGTCGTCGTCGACCGTGGTGCGCAATCGCGAGCCTGCTCCTTGCACGATGAAGAGACCGCGGCCGAGTTCCCCGGTGAGCCGGACGGCGGCGGCGCCGGTCGCCTCGTCCTCGGCGATACCCATCATGGGGGCGAACATGCGCGATCGCAGCGCCCCGTCCTTCTCGTCGGTCCAGGCCCAGACATAGTGGTGCCCACTGTCGTAGGCGCTCGGGTCGTCCGCGGCAACCTCGGCGGCATCGCGAACCTGATGGAACGTGAAGCCCGGAGCCCAGTCGGCGCGGGCGCGAACCCAGGTGTCGTCGCCGTCGTAGCGGATGCTCAACGGCGCGGCGGGAACGGCGAGGGTGGTCACCGGATGACCTTGCTCGCGGAGCCACCAGGACAGTCCCACAGTGGGGTGTCCGGCGAAGGGCAGCTCGACCGCCGGGGTGTAGATGGTTGCCGACGCGGTACCCGGTTCGGTGAGTTCGACGAACACCGTCTCACTGAAGCCGAGATCGGCGGCGAACTGCTGCCGGTCGCTCTCCGCAACGGCGTCGGCGGCGACGATCCCGAGCGGGTTGCCGAACCTGCCGTCGGCATCGGTGAACACACGGACGACGGACACGTCGGTAGCCATGCTTGGACGGTATCAGCCTGCAGTGATCACGATCTCGTCGAACACGATCTCGCCGGCGGCATCGGATTCCGGCACGTCGACGACCGCGTCGAGAGACCAACCGTGGTCCCCGTCCGGATCCTCGAGTACCTGACGCACCGTGGTGGATTCTGCACCGACATTCAGGCTGAACAGTGCAGGACCACGGGCCGAGGGGCCGGTTCCGATCTCGCCGTACTCGGCGAAGAACGGATCCAGTTCTGCTTCCCAATCCGGACCGTCGTCCAGTTCGTCGAGCGCATTCCACTGGCGCCGCGCCGCCAGATCGACTCGACGGAAAATTGCGTTGCGGGCCAGCACCCGAAATGCCCTGGGATTGGCCGAGATCGGACGCGGCGCGTCGGATCCGTATGCCTCGACGAGGGCTTCGGGCTCGGCACCGGGGTCGGTCAGGTTCTCCCACTCGTCGAGCAGGCTCGAATCCACCTGTCGGACGAGTTCGCCCAGCCATTCGGTGATGTCCTGGACCTCCTCCGTTCGAGATTCCGGCGGAACCGTCTGGCGCAGTGTGCGATAGGCGTCGGCGAGATAGCGCAGCACCAGTCCCTCCGATCGCATCAGACCGTAGTGACTGATCAGCTCGGCGAAGGTCATCGCTCGCTCGACCATGTCGCGTACGACGGACTTGGGCGAGAGCCCGATCTCGGAGAGCCAGGGGTGGGTGCCGCGGTAGATCTCGAACGCCGGAACCAGCAGTTCTGCAAGTGGTTTCGGCCAGGTGACCTCCTCGAGCAACTCCATTCTCTCGTCGTATTCGATGCCGTCGGCCTTCATCTGCGAGACCGCCTCACCGCGCGCAGCATGCTGCTGAGCCATCAGGATCTGGCGAGGATCGTCGAGCGTCGATTCGATGATCGACACAACATCCAGTGCGTGGGTCGGTGACTCGACGTCGAGAAGTTCGAAGGATGCGACCGCGAAGGTGGACAGCGGCTGGTTCAGTGCGAAATCCGGTTGTAGGTCCACGGTCAGCCGAGCGTGCCGACCGTCGGCGTCCGGCTCCTCGAGTTGCTCGACGATGCCCGCGTCGACCAACCCCCGATACAGCGAGAGCGCACGCAGAATGTGTTTGCGTTGAGCGGGCCGGGTCTCGTGGTTGTCTTCGAGCAGGTGGCGCATGGCGTAGAAGCAATTGCCCGGCCGCGCAATGACATTGAGCAGCATTGCGTTGCTCACCGAGAACCGGGAGGTGAGCGGCTCGGGGCTCGCTGCGATGATCCGCTCGAACGTCGGCTCTCCCCACGAGACGAAACCGTCGGGTGCCTTCTTGCGCTGCACTCGCTTGAGCTTCTTGGGATCGTCGCCTGCCTTGGCCACCAGCCGCGCATTCTCGATGTCGTGCTCCGGGGCCTCGACGACGACCGTACCGAGCGTGTCGTATCCCGCTCGGCCCGCGCGGCCTGCGATCTGATGGAACTCGCGGGCCCGTAGCTTGCGGGTCCTGATGCCGTCGTACTTGGTGAGTCCGGTGAACAGCACTGTCCGAATGGGAACGTTGATACCCACGCCCAGTGTGTCGGTCCCACAGATCACCTTCAGCAGGCCGTCCTGCGCGAGCTTCTCGACCAAGCGCCGATACTTGGGCAGCATGCCGGCGTGGTGCACGCCGATGCCGTGTCGGACCAGCCTCGAGAGAGTCTTGCCGAATCCGGTGGTGAACCGGAAGTTGCCGATGGCCTCTGCGATCTCGGCTTTCTCCTGTTTGGACGCGACGTTGACGCTCGTCAATGCCTGAGCGCGTTCGAGAGCCGAAGCCTGAGTGAAATGCACGACGTACACCGGCGCGAGGTGCGTCTGCACCAGTTCTTCGATGGTCTCGCTGATCGGAGTCGTGACGTAGGAGAACATCAACGGAACCGGCCGCTCGGTGCCGGAGACGACCGTTGTGGTTCGCCCGGTGCGCCTGGTCAGATCGTCTCGGAAGAACGACACGTCGCCCAACGTCGCCGACATCAACAGGAACTGAGCGTGCGGCAGCTCGATCAACGGAACCTGCCAGGCCCACCCTCGATCCGGTTCGGAGTAATAGTGGAACTCGTCCATGATCACCTGGCCGATGTCCGAGCCGGCACCCTGGCGCAAGGCGAGGTTCGCCACGATCTCGGCCGTGGCGCAGATGATCGGGGCTCCGGAATTGACGGAGGCGTCGCCGGTCATCATGCCGACGTTCTGGGCACCGAAGATCTCGCACAGGGCGAAGAACTTCTCACTGACCAGTGCCTTGATCGGCGCGGTGTAGAAGCTACGAATGCCTGCGGCCATCGCGGCGTAATGAGCCCCGATGGCCACCATCGACTTGCCCGAGCCGGTGGGGGTCGCGAGGATGACGTTGGAGCCGGAGACCAGCTCGATGAGGGCTTCCTCTTGCGCGGGATAGAGGGTCAGACCTCGATCGGCGGTCCAGCTGGTGAAGGTGTCGAACAGGACGTCCGGGTCGACGCCGTCGGAATTCTCGGCGGAGACATCGGGAATCAGTTCGGTGAGGAGCACCTCTACAGGCTATGTGGGATCTGCCGTCCGTCCCGCATCGACACCGAGCGTCCGCGGCCGAGGCGACGCGTCAGGTCGCGCTGCGCTCGTCCGAACCCATGGCACCGAGAACGGCCATCCGAGTGCTGGCGCTTCCGGTGATCATGTCCTCACCGACGCCGGTGATGAGCAGATTCCGCCACCGCACCTCGTCGAAGGTCAGCGACGGGGTCGAGTCGATGAAGTCTTCCACCACCTGCAGGAAGCGCATGGGGTCGTCACGGAACGGGAAATGTCCGGAGTTCTCGAACACTTCCAGAGTCGAGCCCGGCATGGCCGAGTGGGCGAGGCGCGCGTGACTCACCGGAATGACGGAATCCTGATCACCCCAGACGAGCAGGACGGGCAGGTTCTCGGTGAGATAACAGCGGTCCAGCATCGTGACCACCTGACCTCGCCAGTCCACCACAGCGCGCAGGGTCCGCAGATACGCCTCGTATGTGGTCGGTGCAGGCAGCTCGCTCAACACCCGAATCAGATCCGGGGTGTCGTGCAGCAGTGAACCGGGTCGAAGCGGTGAGCTGTGCAGCTTGCTGAGTACCCCGCCGGCCAGCTTGACCGCGGGTATCGCGCCCGGTAGACGGAGTAGCTTGACGGCCTCGCTCAAAAAGGGCATCGACGCGAGACGAAGAATGGGGTGCACGTCCTTGGTGACGCCGCCGGAGGACACCAGCGCCAGCCTGTCGACCATGTTGGGAAACTGGTAGGCGAACTGCATCGCAACGCCACCACCGAGTGAATGACCGATGACGGTGACGTGCTCGATGCCGAGAACCGAGAGCAGGTCGCGCATACCGTTCGCATACGCGGCGACGGAGTAATCCGCGCGGGGCTTGTCCGAACGTCCGTGTCCCAGAAGATCCGGCGCAATCACGGTGTAGTTCTTCGCGAGGTGCGGAATCACCTCGTTCCACGTCTCGGAGTTGTCGCCGATCCCATGGATCAACAACACCACCGGGCCCTCACCGGCCATGCGAAACGCTCGCCGATAGCCGTGAATGGTCCGGAAGATCAGCCGTGGTTCTTCGTCGGGAACCGGGCGGAGCTTGCGACTGCGCGGAGTGGTAGCCATCTGCGCCTCCTGACATTCCCTGGTGCGCCGCACGCGCGACGCAGTACGGCGTCGCCGTGTACGAGTGTTCTGACGGTACATACCGGAGTACGTGTCGCTACGACTCTCGCACGAGATGACGTTCGGGGCAGAACATCGAGCGTATTTGCGGTTACAGGTATGTTTCGATCCGCTCCCGCTGTCCGATTCGACCGTTGGTACGACTACACGTTGTGACTACTCACACTGTCGCTAGGTGTTGTATCACTGCCGGTCGGTGTCGTCGCCCTCGTCGAGGCCGGCCTGTTCGGCCAGGAATCGCTCGAATTCGGCACCGAGCTCGTCCCCGCTCGGCAGCGGCTCGTCACCGGCCAGCAACGTCGACTGCTGCTCCTGTGCGGCGACGTACGTGTCGTACTGACGCTCGAGCGCCTGCACCACCGACTGCACCTCGTCGTTTCCGGTGATGTGCTCGTTCACCTGCTCGCGAACTCGCGCCGCAGCCTCGCCGAGTGCTGCGAGCGGAAGATCGAGCTCAGCGGCCTCGCTGACGTTCTCGAGCAGGGTCTCGGCTGCGCCTGGGTAGTCCGTCTGGGCGAGGTAATGCGGGACGTGCACCGAGAAGCCCATCGACTCGTGGCCGTGCTGAGCCATCCGAAGCTCGAGCAGCGAGGACGCACTTCCGGGCACCTGTAGGTCGCCCGCCCAGCTGTTGCCTTCCTTGACCAGCTCCCGATCACTGGCATGCGCCGTGACCCCGAGTGGGCGTGTGTGCGGAATCGCCATCGGGATGGAGCCGAGACCGATGGTGCGCCGCACACCGAGCTGCTCGGCGAGGAGGCGGACGGCGGTGGTGAATTTCTCCCACCGCAGATCCGGCTCCATTCCGGCCAGAAGCAGGAATGGTGTCCCGGCCCGGTCCTTGACTGCGTAGAGATTCAACTCGGGAGCGTCGTAGTCCGAGAAGTGGTCGGATTTGAACGTCATCGTCGGACGACGAGACCGGTAGTCGATCAACTCGTCGACGTCGAACGATGCCACCAGTTCGGATTCGAGGCTCTCGCGCAGATGGGTCGTCGCCAACTTCACGGCGTGACCGGCGTCGGAGAATCCCTCCAGGCCGTGCACGAGGACGGGTCCGACGCCGTCGTCGGAGAAGATTTGCGGTGCCGGAAATTCCAGCTCGTACATCTTCGACTGTTCGGTCATGGCCGGGCCCCTTTCGGATCGACTCGTCGGTACCTCGATGCGAGATCCGGGTCAGAATACGCCGACCCTCCGTATGCACCGTGTACACGCCGACGTCGAACGTGGCGAATCACTGATGGAAAGAACAACCGGACGGCCGTCGTTCATTCCCCAGTGGTCGTCGGGGTTCCGAGTGAGGCCCATCAGCGGTCGAAGTTGGCCAGCGCTCGGATCTTGTTGGTGACATCGAGCGCGGCAACCTTGTACGCCTCGGACAGCGTCGGGTAGTTGAACACGGCGTCGACGAGATAATCGACGGTACCGCCGCATCCCATGACTGCCTGTCCGATGTGCACCAGATCCGTCGCACCGGACCCGAAGATGTGCACACCGAGAATCGACCGGTCTTCGGTGGAGACGAGCAACTTAAACATTCCGTACGAGTCGCCGGCAATCTGGCCGCGGGCCAGTTCGCGATACCTCGACACTCCCACCTCGTAGGGAATCGACCCCTTCGTCAGATCGACCTCCGTTGCACCGACATAGGACACTTCCGGGATCGAGTAGATGCCGATGGGCTGAAGGTCGGTCAGTTTGGCGCTCGACTCACCGAACGCGTGATACGCCGCCAGCCTGCCCTGGTCCATCGACGTCGCGGCCAGCGCCGGGAACCCGATGACATCGCCGACCGCATAGATGTGATCGACCTTGGTCTGGAAATGCTCGTCGACGAAGATGCGGCCGCGCGCGTCCGCCTCGAGTCCAGCGTTCTCGAGTTCGAGCGCCGTGGTCAATCCCTGGCGCCCGGCCGAGTACATCACCGTCTCCGCCGGAATGCGCTTGCCGCTCGCGAGCGTGGTGACGGTACCGTTCGGGCCGACGTCGACCGCGGTGACCGCTTCGCCGAATCTGAACGTCACGGCGAGGTCGCGGAGATGGAACTGCAACGACTCGATGATCTCGCGATCACAGAAGTCGAGCATCGAATCGCGCTTCTCGACGACCGTGACCTTGGTGCCGAGGGCTGCGAACATCGAGGCGTACTCGATCCCGATCACGCCTGCTCCGACGACCACCATCGAAGCCGGGATGAACTCGAGATTGAGTATTCCGTCGGAGTCGAGTACCCGGTAGTCGTCGAACGCGACGTCCACGGGACGCGCAGGCGCGGTTCCGGTGGCGATCACCACGTTGGCGGCTGTCACGGTGATGCGCTCGCCTCGCGACTCGTCCTCGATCGCGATGGTGTGCGCATCGACGAACCTGCCGATACCGGTGATCAGTTCGATGCGGTTGCGCAGCAGCTGCGAGCGCACCGTCTCGATCTCCCTGCCGATGACGTGCTGGGTGCGAGCGAGGAGATCGGCCGGAGTGATGTCTGCCTTGACTCGATAGCTCGCCCCGTACAGCTCACGTTGGTTCATGCCCGTGAGGTACAGGACGGCCTCGCGCAGCGTCTTGGACGGGATGGTTCCGGTATTGACGCAGACCCCGCCGAGCATGTGTCCCTTCTCCACGATCGCCACTCGCTTGCCGAGCTTCGCAGCCGCGATGGCCGCCTTCTGGCCGCCGGGGCCGGAGCCGATGACCACCAGGTCGTACTCCATGGGTTCAGACATTGCTCATAGGTACCGGGCGCACGCAAAGACTGCGTGCCCACCCGGTCACAACCTTGTGAACTCCACGGTTCGGGGCGTCGAACCCATGCAGATGTCGCCACGTGACGATGCGTTGTGCGAGGCTGAACAGAGCACGAAACACCCGATTTTCAGTGGAGGAACACATGCCGCAGCAGGTCCGCGCCGTCGTCGCCAAGAGCAAGGGCGCACCCGTCTCGATCGAGACGATCACCATCCCCGATCCCGGCCCCAACGAGGTCGTCGTGAAAATCCAGGCCTGCGGGGTGTGCCACACCGACCTGCACTACCGCGAAGGTGGCATCAACGACGAATTCCCGTTCCTGCTCGGACACGAAGCCGCCGGCATCGTCGAGACCGTCGGCGACCGCGTCGAGCACGTCGAGGTCGGCGACTTCGTCGTCCTGAACTGGCGCGCGGTCTGTGGGGAATGCCGGGCCTGCAAACGCGGCACCCCGTGGTACTGCTTCGACACCCACAACGCCGCGCAGAAGATGACCCTCGACGACGGCACCGAGCTGACTCCCGCCTTGGGGATCGGTGCGTTCGCCGAGAAGACCCTCGTCCACGAAGGACAGTGCACCAAGGTCGCTGCCGACGCCGATCCTGCGGTCGTCGGGCTGCTCGGCTGCGGGGTGATGGCCGGGCTGGGGGCGGCGATGAACACCGGCCACGTCTCACGCGGGGATTCGGTCGCGGTCATCGGCTGCGGCGGTGTCGGTGACGCCGCGATCGCCGGAGCGCGTCTGGCGGGGGCGTCGACGATCATCGCGGTCGACCGTGACAAGGGAAAACTCGACTGGGCCCTCGAACTCGGGGCCACCCACACCGTCGACTCCTCGGTTCTCGACGCCGTCGAGGCCATCCAAGAGCTCACCGGGGGTTTCGGTGCCGATGTGGTCATCGACGCCGTCGGCCGCCCCGAGACCTGGAAGCAGGCCTTCTACGCGCGTGATCTGGCCGGCACCGTCGTGCTCGTCGGGGTGCCGACCCCGGAGATGACCCTCGAGATGCCGTTGATCGACTTCTTCTCCCGCGGCGGATCGCTGAAGTCGTCCTGGTACGGCGACTGCCTACCCGAACGCGACTTCCCGCAGTTGGTGGACCTGTACCAGCAGGGCCGGTTGCCGCTCGAGAAGTTCGTCACCGAACGCATCACCCTCGACGACGTCGAGGCCGCGTTCGACAAGATGCATCAGGGCACCGTGCTGCGGTCGGTCGTGGTCCTGTGAGCGGGACGTTTCGTGTCCAGAACGTCGTCACGTCAGGAACGTTCAGCCTCGACGGCGGCACCTGGGATGTCGAGAACAACATCTGGCTGATCGGCGACGACGACGAGGTGGTGATCGTCGACGCCGCCCACACCGCTGCACCGATCGTCGACGCCGTCGCCGGCCGCACGGTCAAAGCCGTCATCTGCACGCACGGACACAACGACCACGTGACAGTGGCACCCGAGCTCGCCGACACCCTGGATGCGCCGATTCTGCTGCATCCCGCCGACGACATGCTGTGGGAGCAGACCCACCCGGGTGTCGGTCACACGCTTCTCGAGGACGGTCAGCGCGTCACCGTCGCGGGAACCGACATCGTGGCGCTGCACACCCCGGGGCATTCACCCGGATCGACGTGCCTGTATCTGCCCGAAGCGGGGGAATTGTTCAGCGGCGACACCTTGTTCTCCGGCGGTCCGGGAGCCACCGGACGATCGTTCTCGGATTTCCCGACCATCATCGGGTCGATCCGCGACCGATTGTTCGCGCTGCCCGCCGACACCCGAGTCAACACCGGACACGGTGACGGAACCCGTATCGGCGACGAAGCACCACACCTCGAGGAATGGATCGCCCGCGGCAGCTGAATTCCGACACCGCGGTAGGTCGCCTGCCGCATTCGAGGTGGTCGGAATGAGACAGTGGTGGGACGCCGGAGCGTGTGCTGCGGCGTCCCATCGACCCGAAGAGGACGTCTTGTGAGCCCCGCCGCACGCAGAACCCGCCTGTCCATCGCCGCGACCTCGGCAGCGATCGCAGCTCTTGTGCTGGTCGGTTGCAGCTCCACCGTCACGGGAACCCCCGAACCCAGCGCCGGCGGTACCATGTCGTCGCAGCCGGGAACGGATCTGAACACGCTGCTCATCGACGCGTCGAGTTTTCCGGCACCGTACGACGCCCTGGTGTTGCCTCAGCAGGCCATCTCGCAGGCGGCCCCCGACCTCAGCGGAATACCGGCCGGAGCCGAGGTCAGCCCGGCCGGGTGCAAGCCGGCCGATCAGGATTTCGGCCCCACCGGCACGGCCATGATCGTCGGCACCGACAACGACAGCCGGTCGACCATCTCCATCGAATTGACAGCAGTCGACGAGCCGCTCTCGACCCGAATGGAGCAGCTCGAACAGTGCGGCGAGGTGACGGCCACCAAATCGGGCGCAACCTCGACGGTGACGTCCACGTTGACCCCTGCACCTCCGATCGATGCGGACGACACCTTGGCCGTCCGGCAGACGGTGGCGTCGGGAGCCGGTGGCGACGCGGTCACTCAGTCGATGCTGACGCTGATGGCACAGATCGACAACGTGCGGGTGTCGGCCACCTTCATGTCGTTCGGTTCCGAGACGCCCGACGCGATGACGCTGGACGAGCTCTTCACCGCGGCGGTGCAGAAGGTCAAGCAGGGGTGACGCGCGCCTAGCAGGAGGGGCCGACAGAATCGGCCCACAACTGCGCGTGCGGGACGGTTCGTCCACAGAAGGCTCGTTCTCCACAGGGCAGTACGGAAGCCCAGCTCACGCTGCGTTCCCCGACGAGAGCGCCGCGAGAATTTCGGGTCATGTACACACCGACGAATTCTCACGACAACTTCCACTCTCGCCGCGTGCTACTCGGCGATGCCAGCGATCTGATGGCAGCGGTACCTGCGATGCTCGGCTTCCATCCACACCGTTCCATCGTGCTCATCGCGGTGAAGGACGGCGGCGCGACCGTCGGTCCCACGATGCGTCACGACCTGGTGCTGGCAGGTGAGCACATCGATCGACGCGCCGGCAGCGGCACCCGGGCTACACCGGAGATGCTCGACGTCATCGGCTATCTGGCCGGCTACTGCGCCTCGGAGAACGTCCCCGCCGTCATTGCGGTGTTCGTCGACGACCGACTCGACCGGACCGTCAGAGGTGCGCACCTGCTCGACGTCGAGGCTGTGGTGGGGGAGCTGGTCACCACCCTTGCGGCGTTCGGGATAGAGCTCAGTGCGGCCCTTGCGACGGCGGAGATCGCCGATTCCGCTGTGTGGTGGTCGGTGTCCGGGCCGCAGCGGCACGGCCGAATATCCGATCCGTCGACGTCGCCGCTGACCGTCGCCCGCGTTCTCGACGGCTACTCGGTACGACGGTCGAGGCGCGAGTTGGCCGAGACCATCGCGCCGGGCCCCGAGGGCACGGTACGGGCCGTGGCCGCCGAAATCGCGCGCCTCGGTCGCCGCGGACGTTCTGGCACCGATGAGTTGACGGCCGTCCTGTCGTACGTCGCGCGGGCCCCGTACGACACAGAACTGGACCCGGTCGACATTGCTCGGATCGCGGTCGCGATCCGCGCGGTTCAGGTTCGCGACGCGTTGCTTGCCTTGACTCTCGGCGACGATGCGGGGTTTGTCGAGGAATTCTGGGCGATGATCTCCCGTGTACTTCCACGGCGCGAGAGAGCCATCGCTGCAACGCTTCTGGCGTTCAGTGCGTACGTTCGCGGCGACGGACCGATGGCCCGTATCGCGATCGATGCGGCCCTGGAAGCGGACGAGAAATACAGCCTGGCGCGATTGCTGGACAGATCGCTCAGTGCCGGTGCCGGCCCGGAACTGGTTCGCGAAGTCGCCGAGAGTGGATTCGCGTGCGCGCGTGCATGCGGCGTTCGGTTACCCGGCGATCCGTTCGGTCGACGCTGACGGCGCTGTGAGCGCGTCAGTGTGCGGCGTGGGAACGATCGCCGAGCTGTTGCAGAAAGGCCCAGGCGTCGGCGACGATTCGATCGAGATCGGTCAGCTCCGGCGACCATTTCAGCTCCTCCATCGCTCGTGCACTGGAGGCGATGAGAACGGCAGGATCGCCCGCGCGTCGGGGAGCGTGTTCGACGGTGATGGGCAGGCCGGTGACCCTCTCGCAGGACGAGATGACCTCGTGTACGGAGAATCCGGTACCGCTACCGAGGTTGTAGATGGTGTGCTCACCCGGCTGCGCCGCGTCGACCGCAAGGATGTGCGCCTCGGCGAGGTCCGCGACGTGGATGTAGTCCCGGACTGCGGTGCCGTCGGGGGTGGGCCAGTCGGTGCCGAACACCGAGATTTTCTCGCGTTGCCCGAGCGCAACCTGCAGCACGAGCGGAATCAGATGGGTCTCGACAACGCGATTCTCACCGAAGCCGTTGTAGGCACCGGCGACGTTGAAGTAACGGAGGCTGGTGGCGGCGAGACCGTACGCCGACGCATAGGACGTGATCGCGTGGTCGATCGCGAGCTTGGTGGCACCGTAGGGATTGGTCGGCCGGGTAGGAGCGTCCTCGGTGATCGGTGTCTTCTCGGGTTCGCCGTAAGTGGCAGCGGTCGAGGAGAACACCAGTTTCGGAGTTCCGGAAGCCCGCATCGCGTCGAGCAGGGCCAGCGTGGTGACCACGTTGCCGCTCCAGTACTTGTCGGGTGCGACCACCGACTCGCCCACGAGCGACTGCGCGGCGAAGTGCAGTACGGCGTCGAACCCGCCGCCGTTCAGCACCTCCGCGGCAACGTCTCTGACGTCACCCTCTACGAACGTGGCACCACCGGGCACAGCGTCCCGGTTCCCGGTGGACAGGTTGTCCACGACGACGACGTCGTGGCCGCGCTCGAGGAGCACGGCTGCACAGACACTGCCGACGTATCCCGCACCACCGGTAACCAGAAGCTTCACTGTTGCTCTCCCTCACACGCTTGCGGCACCGCCGGCAGTGTGAGGTCAGACCCTCTTCACCTGGACGGCGTGTGCCATTTCATCGGATATGTCGACACCGCTGTGCCCTGGCACGGTGATCGTGACGGACCCGGGCTTGGCTTCGACTGTAACCCGAGCATCGGGAACAACGCCCGCTTCACGAAGCTGCGCGATCACCTCGGGGTCGGACTGAACATGCTCGGCCAGACGGCGTACGACCACTGCGGTCGGCTGGCCGACCGGCACATCGGTGAGACGGATGAGAGCCTCGGGAGCAAGGGTCGACTGACCGAGACCGAGCTCGGCCAATCCCGGGATGGGGTTTCCGTACGGCGAGGTGGTCGGGTTGTTCAGCACGGTGACCAGACGACGTTCGACTTCCTCGCTCATCACGTGCTCCCAACGGCACGCCTCGGCGTGTACGTCTTCCCAGCGCAGGCCGATGATGTCCACCAGCAGTCGCTCCGCCAAGCGGTGCTTGCGCATGACGGCGACCGCCAGACTGCGACCCTTCTCGGTCAGCTCCAGGTGCCGGTCTCCCGCGACGGACAACAAGCCGTCGCGCTCCATCCGCGCGACAGTTTGGCTGACGGTGGGACCACTTTGTTCGAGCCGCTCGGCGATTCGCGCGCGGAGCGGAATCACACCCTCTTCTTCCAAATCGTAGATCGTCCGGAGGTACATCTCCGTGGTGTCGACCAGATCCTTCACACTCAACCCCTTCGTCGGGCTCGATCCTACCGTCAGCGCCCCGAAATCGGCGCTGCACCCAACCGGCACGGGCGCGGCGCACCACAACGGCGCTCGTCGATTCCCGTGGCTTCTCACAGGGGGACATACGGCACAACACCGGAACCGTGCCACACCATTCCACCCGACAACGTAGTTTTGTCCGTATGTCTGACAAGGCGACACGCGCCGCCGAGTACATCCCGAACCGCCCCGAGGACATCGTCGTGTGGAGCGAGGACTACCTCGGCTACCGGTGGAGCGACGACCACCCGATGAACCCCACTCGACTCGATCTGACCATGGCACTCGCCACCGACATCGGAGTGCTCGCGGGAGTCGAACTCGTCGAGCCCGCTGCCGCCCCGGATTCCGAGCTGCTGCGATTTCACACCAGCGCCTACATCGAGGCGGTCAAACAGGCACCGTCGCAGGGCCCGGCTCTGCGTGACCCCGACGACGTCGTCCACGGGCTCGGTTCCGACGACAACCCGGTGTTTCCGCAGATGCACGAGGCGAGCGCCATGCTGGCCGGCGGTTCGTTGGCCGCAGCCCGCGAGATCGCGTCGGGTCGTGCCCGCCGCGCGGTGAGTATCGGTGGCGGCATGCACCATGCCATGGCCGACTGGGCCTCGGGCTTCTGCGTCTACAACGATGCCGCGATCGCCATCTCGTGGTTGCTGGACAACGGATTCGACAGAATCGCCTACATCGACGTCGACGCCCATCACGGTGACGGCGTCCAGGCAGCATTCCTCGGTGACCCCCGCGTACTCACCGTCTCCCTGCACCAACATCCAGCCACGTTGTGGCCGAACACCGGTTGGTCGACCGAGGTGGGAACCGAACGCGGCGAAGGAACCTCGATCAACGTCCCGTTGCTGCCGGGCACCGCGGATCGGTTGTGGTTGCGCGCGTTCCATGCGATCGTGCCCGGTGCCGTCGGGGCGTTCCGGCCCCAGATCATCGTCAGCCAATGCGGTGTGGACAGCCACCGCGAGGATCCCCTCGCGGATCTCGCCCTGACCGTCGACGGTCAGAATGCTGCGTTCCTGGCCATGCGCGATCTCGCCGACAAGCACTGCGAGGGCAGATGGTTGGCCGTCGGCGGCGGCGGATACGGCCTCGTACGTGTGGTTCCGCGGGCGTGGACGTACCTCATCGCCGCCGCGCTCGGCCGCGAGATCGATCCGACGTCAGCGCTGCCGGACACCTGGCGTGACCGAGTGCGGACGATGGCTCCGAGTGTCGATCTCCCGCAGACCATGGGTGACGGGGGAGACGTGGACTATCCCGCCTGGGACGGACCCGGTGGGTCTCTCGCCGGAACCGACGGCACCGACCGGGCGCTCGAACGCGTCGACTCGGCGATCACAGCCACCCGCCGGGCAGTGTTCCCGCTGCTCGGCCTCGATCCGGAGGACCCGCGTGACTGATCGGACCGGCACTTCGTCGTCGAACTCCCCGTCCGACGAACCTGCCGCGGAGCCCAGCGCGCAGGACCTGGCACGAGAGCGCGCGGAAACGTCGTTCCCGCGCCACTGGGTTGCCGACGTACTGACCTCCGACGGTGGCGTCGTGCATCTTCGTCCCATCGTCCCGTCGGACTCCGAGCGCATCGTCGCCTTCCACGGGCGACTCTCCGAACGGACGAGGTACCTCCGATATTTCGGTCCGTACCCCACCATGCCCCAGCGGGACGTGCTCAACTTCACCACCGTCGATCACCACGACCGCGTTGCGTTCGTGGCTGTACTCGGCGACGACATCATTGCGGTCGGCCGATACGAACGTCTGCCCGAGGGCGACGGCAACTCGGCCGAAGTGGCCTTCGTCGTTGCCGACGCACACCAAGGCCGAGGACTCGGACCGATCCTGCTCGAGCATCTCGCCGGAGCCGCCGCCGAGAACGGGGTCAACATGTTCGTCGCCGAGGTGCTCGCCGAGAACCGGAACATGGTCACGGTCTTCCGGGAAGCGGGCTACCAGGTCAGCAGGTCCTTCGAGGGTGGGGTGCTGCGGCTGGAATTTGCCATCGATCCGAGCGAGGCACTGCTCTCGGTGCGCAATTCACGTGAGCGCGCCGCCGAGGCCCGCAGCGTACGCAACGTGCTCAGCCCCCGGTCGGTGGCCGTCATCGGAGCGTCGACGGACAGTTCGAAGGTGGGCAACGCGGTGCTCGCCAATCTCCTGGCCGGCAACTTCACCGGACCGGTCTATCCGGTCAATGCAGACCACCGGTCGGTCCGCGGCGTTCGTGCGTACGCCACGGTGCACGACATTCCCGACCCGGTCGACCTCGCGATCGCAGCGGTTCCGGCCGACGCCATCGACGCCGTACTCGACGACTGTCTGGACAAAGGTGTGAAAGCACTGCTGGTGGTGTCGGGTGGATTCGGCGAGACGGGGCCTGCGGGGCAGGAGAGCGAGCGCAGATTGGTACTCGCAGCGAGGGCGCACGGGATGCGATTGATCGGGCCCAATGCGCTGGGAGTGGCGAACACCGACCCCGAGTTCGGGTTGAACGCCACTCTCGCTCCGCATCTGCCGACGCCCGGCAACGTCGGTTTCTTCTGCCAGTCCGGCGCTCTCGGCATCGCGATCCTGGACGAGGCCGCCAACCGCAGGCTCGGTCTCTCGACATTCGTCTCGGCAGGCAACCGAGCCGATGTGTCCGGCAACGATCTGCTGCAGTACTGGGACTCGGACCCGGCAACCGAGGTGATTCTGCTGTACCTCGAGAGCTTCGGTAACCCGAGAAAGTTCACCAGAATCGCCCGCCGGGTGGCGCGCAGCAAACCCATCATCGCTGTAAAGAGCGGACGCGGAGCCGTTCCGCCAGCACATGCGATCGGTGCCGATATCGACGATTCGATCGTGCGCGCTCTGTTCGCACAGGCAGGCGTCATCCAGGTCGATACCATCTCGGAATTGTTCGACTGCGCAGTCCTGTTCGGTAATCAGCCTCTGCCGGTCGGACCGAGGGTCGCAGTCGTCGGCAACTCGACGGCGCTCGGTGTGCTGGCGGTCGATGCTGCGCGCGCCAAGGGGTTGCACGCGAGCACCCCGATCGACGTCGGCCCACAAGCCGGTCCCGAGAATTTCGCCGAGGCCGTCTCGGCGGCACTGGCTGCGTCGGACATCGATGCCGTCATCGTCGTGTTCGTACCTCCGGTTGCCGTCGAGGTCGAACCGTTCGCGACAGCTCTGGGAAACGCCGTCCGTGGATCCGACAAGCCCGTGCTGTCGACGTTTCTCGCCACCGAGGGGATTCCCGACGTACTGGCCGTGCGGGGACCGAGCGGTCATCCGATTCGTGGTTCGGTTCCCTCGTATTCGAGCCCGGAACGGGCGGTTGCTGCTCTGGCCGCGGCCTGGCGCTACTCCGCGTGGCGTTCGCGACCGGTGTCGAACCTGGTTCGGCCCAAGAGCATCGATTCCGAGGGTGCCAAGAACCTGGTCGAGCGATGGCGTTCGGCCGGCAACCGTGGCCGCTGGCTGTCGGATTTCGAGACCGCAGAACTGCTTGCCTGTTACGGGCTCGAGGTCGTGCCGTTCCGCGTCGTGACCGACGAGGACGAGGCCGTGGCGGCAGCCGACGAACTGGGCTACCCGGTGGCGGTCAAGGCGACGGGGGAACGGTGGCGGCATCGACCCGATCTCGGGGGAGTTCGTCTGGACATGGCCGACGCTTCCGCAGTGCGGGTGGCGTACCGCAATCTGGCGGCCGATTCGGGCGAGCCGCTGCTGCACGTGCAGCGGATGGCAGTAAAAGGAATCGGCTGTGTCGTACGGGTCCAGGACGACCCCTCGTTCGGATCGCTCATCTCGTTCGGTCTGGCCGGAGTCATCTCGGACCTGTTGGGCGACCGGGCGTTTCGGGTACTTCCACTGACCGAGGACGAAGCTGCCCAACTGATCGACGCGCCGAAGGCCGCACCGCTACTGTCCGGTTATCGCAATGCGGTGCCTGTCGACAAGAAGGCCCTGATCGATCTGGTTCAGCGCATATCCGCACTCGCAGAGGACATCCCGGATATTCGGGAGATTTCGTGCGAGCCGGTGCTGGCCTCCGCCGACGGCGCGCAGATCACCGATGCGCGCGTGCGTATCGGGCCCGAACCGACCAAGGCGGATCTCGGCCCACGTCGGCTGCGCTGAACGAGACAGGCTTCGAAAAGACGGAAGCCGAGCCGACGTCCCGGGGGGGAGGGAACGTCGGCTCGGCTACCGCGTCAGGTGGCGCGAACGGGGATGGTCACCGCTGCTCCACCGGTCGGTGGCTGCGATCAGCTGGCGTAGGACCGCAACTTCTCGGCGCGGTCGCCCTGCCGGAGCTTGACCATCACCTCGCGCTCGATCTGACGAACACGCTCACGGGACAGCCCGAACAGCTTGCCGATCTGATCGAGAGTGCGGGGCTGCCCGTCGTCCAGGCCGTAGCGGAGTCGAATGACCTGCTGCTCACGCTCGTCGAGTGTGCCGAGCACGACTCGAACGTCGCTGTGCAGCAAGCCGGCGATGACGGCATTCTCGGCCGACGTCGCCTCCGAATCCTCGATGAAGTCTCCCAGGGGTGCTTCCTCGTCGCTGCCGACCGGCATGTCCAGGCTGACCGGGTCGCGGCTGTGATCGAGCAGATCTGCGATCTTCTCCACCGCGATGCCGGATTCGCTCGACAACTCCTCGTCGGTCGCCTCACGGCCGAGCTGCTGATGGAGCTCGCGCTTGATCCTGGCCAGCTTGTTCACCTGTTCCACCAAGTGGACAGGCAGCCGGATGGTGCGGCTCTGATCTGCCATGCCGCGGGTGATGGCCTGCCGGATCCACCAGGTCGCGTACGTGGAGAACTTGAAGCCCTTGGCGTAGTCGAATTTCTCCATTGCGCGAATCAGACCCAGGTTGCCTTCCTGGATCAGGTCGAGCAGGGGCATGCCGCGACCGGTGTAGCGCTTGGCAAGAGAGACGACCAGGCGAAGATTCGCTTCGAGCAAGTGGCTCCGCGCGGCGCTACCGTCGCGAACGATGATGGCGAGGTTGCGCTTCTTGACCGCGCTCAGACGCTTGGTGTTCTCGAGAACCTGCTTGGCGTACAGACCAGCCTCGATCCTCTTTGCGAGATCGACTTCTTCGGCAGCCGTCAGCAGTGCCGTGCGACCGATCCCGTTGAGGTAAACGCGAACGAGATCGGCTGCCGGGCTCTGGGCGTCCAGATCGGCATCGGTGGGCCGTGGACGAATCGTGGTGCTGGGGCTGGTCATGACTTGCCTCCTGGTCGGTGGTGTCTCACAAGGTTCAACGCTCGGGAGACTCCGATAAGTTCCCACGCCGATCCTTCTGATACCCGTGTGACCAGGGATTACGTCATGGTCGTCCTGAGAAGTTGCTGAGAACTGAGACCGGTGGGAACAGCGCCTCGCGCGAGGCACTCCGCGGCGGTCTCATCGGGCCGGCCGAACCAGCCCGTGCCGGACGAGCCCCTGCATCATCGTCACGGCGTGCGCAGCCAGATCTTCGGGGTCTTCGTCGTGCGCGGCAGCGAGCAACTCGACCAGTTCACCGACCGGCAGACCATCGGGTCGGAGCCCGGCGAGCAATGCTGCACCGAGTTCGTCGACGTCGTGCTGCCATTGCGGGCCGTTGCCGCGATGAACCCGCACTGCCACCGGAGCCCAACCCTCGTCGCCGGGTAGATAGACGCGTTCGAGTGCAGTGTTCGGGTCCAGAGTGAGTACCGAATCGAGAATGTCGTGCTCGCGCAGCCAGTCCAACCGCGCGAAGTACTCGATCGATTCGTTACCGAGAGGGTCCGAGAAGCCATGGGTGAGTTCCTCGGCGAGAAGATCGGTCGGTGTATCGGTACGGCGGAGATAGACGAAGCCGAAACCGATTCCCTCCACGTCGGCGGCAGCGAAGTGGTCGAGCCAGGACTGCGCAACTGCGGCCGCGTCGGGATCGCGGGGGTCGAGGCCACCGTCGCGCATCCAGGTACCGACGTAGAGAGCCGGATCGGCGACGTCGCGTTCGACCACCCAGGCGTCGACCCCGTGTGCAGGCAGCCACGACGCCACCCGCGCCCGCCAGTCCTCACCTCTGACATGGACCCAAGAGGCCAGGATGGCAGCCGTGCCGCCCGGGGCCAGGTGCTCCGGGGCCTGCCCGATCATCAGTGCGCTTGCACCGTCGAGATCGAGGCCGGAATCACGATAGGAATGCTGCACCTCGGCGCGTCCGACGACGAACGGTGGGTTGGCCACGATGCGATCGAACCGGCGCCCTGCCACCGGCTCGAACCACGATCCGTGCAGCAGCTCGACCTCGAGGCCGTTGAGCGCCATCGTCGCGGCCGCGAGATCCATGGATCTCGGGCTGATGTCGGTTGCTGTCACCTGCTCGGCGTAGCCGCACGCATGGACGGCCTGGACGCCGCAGCCGGTGCCGACGTCCAGAACGGTCGAGACCGGGGACGTGGGCGTCCCCCGGAGCAGTGACAGCGATGCCTGGCCGACGCCCAAGACGTGGTCGGCCGCGGTCTCTGCCACCCGCATGCTGCCGTCCGGATCCGAGACGATCCACCGAGTGCCGTGTCCGGCATCGAGCGGTCGAATGTCGAGCAACGTCCGCACTGCTGATCCGGAGCGGTGGAGAATGCCGGCCGCCACGGCGTCGGCGACGCTCAAGGGTGCGATGGCGTCGGCGACGTCGGACTCGGGGCAGTCGTCGACGAGAAGGAAGAGGCGCACCAGAACGCCCAATGGGCCGGAATTTCGGCTGGCGTTGCGGACCGGAACCGGCTCACTGCGTCCGAGTGCCGCGTGAGCGTCGTCGCCGAGCATCGTCAGGACGCCGTCCGCGTCGTACCCGGTTCGCTCGAAGGCCTCCCGGAGTTGCGAGCATGCGGCGATCAGCGGGGGTGTGGAAGTCGGTGCAGTCACAACGCAAGTGTCGCATCGGCACTCTGGGCAGGCGTCAGTCGTCGCCCGGTTCGATCACTCGGTGGTTGGTCGATTCCAACTGTGGCTTGTCCACGGTTCGGTAGTCGTACCGGCTCATTTCGTCCTTCGTGCGGGGCGGTCGATCGTTGGCGATCAACACCGCCATCCACGGCAGCGGAATGGACACTCCGACGATCGCCATGGAGATCCACGGATTCATCCACATTCCGTAGGCGAGGGCAGCCAACACCAACGCCGGGATTCGAAAGGACATGATGAACATGTACTTGCGTACACGCTTCTTGTGCTGCTCTTCGACCGACTGCTGTGCCTCGGTGATCAGTACAGGCCCATCCGGCGAGTCGCTGTACGCGCTGCCGTCGAACCCTGGGGTTCTCGTCATACCTCCACTGTGGCACTACCGCTCACAGAATGCATACGACGAGCTGTGGAACCGGTTACCCCTTGCTGTGGATCCACGGATTAATCTGTGTTCATGAGCACTCAGACGAAGGACCGTCCCGACATTGCGCCGGACGAGACCACCGAGGACGACCGGCCGAAGTTCTTCCACTACGTGAAGAAGAACAAGATCGCCGAGAGCGCCGTGATGGGTACACACGTGGTCGCCCTGTGCGGTGAGGTGTTTCCTGTCACCAAGTCCGCGAAGCCCGGATCTCCCGTATGTCCCGACTGCAAGAAGATCTACGAGGGCCTGAAGAAAGGCGAGTGACGACCTACTCGGCGGTGGGCTCGCGGCGATCCGGCCGGCCACGATCTCCGGCCAGCTTGATCGGTCCCGTGGCGAGCCGTCGAGCAACGGCCGTCACCGGTCCCGACGGCTTGTCGTCGGTCGCTGCCTGCGCCGCGATCCACTCGCGCATCTGGTCCATTCGAGTTGCCCGGGCCGGCCAGAACTCCTGAATCGTGGCGTTGAACTCGGCTCCGAGAACGACGGCGAAGCCGAGGAAGAACGTGAACAGCAAGAATGCGATCGGCGTGGCCAGCGCGCCGTAGGTGTACCCCGTGCTCGTCACCCAGGTGAGGTATCGGCGGAGCACCGCGCTGGCGATCATGAAGAACACGCCTGCGAGCAGAGCCCCACCGAGCAGTCGGTGCCACGGCAGCGAGGTGTGCAGGGCGAGCTTGTACAGCGTGGTCAGACCGATGATCAGCAGCAGACCGACGGCCGGGTAGTAGAAGAAGTCGATCAGTTCGCTGCCGAACGTGATCCACGAATCGGGCAAAATCTGCTGGACGTACACCGGTCCGAGCGCGACGAGTGGGAGCACGAACACCGCGATGACGAGAAAGCCGACGTAGAGAAGCAGGGCGAAGAACCTTTGCCAGACGGGATTTCGCGCGTCGGCCTGTCCGTGCGCTTCGACGATGGAGTCCACGAACGTCGAGATCGCCGACGAGCCGGCCCACAGCGAGAGCAGGAAACCCACCGAGACGATCTCGCCGCTTCCCTGCGCGAGGACGTCTCGGACGGTCGGAGCGATGATCTGATCGACAACGCTGCTGCTGAAGAGCGTGTTGCTGAAGGTGATGATCTTGGACTCGATGATGTCGACGGTGTTGGGGCCGAACCATCCACCGACGAATCCCAGGCTGCCCAGCACACCGAGAAGGAGCGGCGGCAGCGAGAGGGTTTGCCAGAACGCTGCCGTGGCGGCCTTGCTGAAGATCGAGTCGTCCCACGCTTTGCTCAGGGTGCGCAGAGTCACTTTCCACACCGCACGTATCGGCTTTCTCGCCGACAACCGCTCCGGTGTCGGCGTTGTGCCTGTTGACTCACTCATGGTCTCTCCAGCATTCCTGACGAAAGGCGTCTTCGCCTAACGACCGACCCGCCGTGTCGCGTCCGGTTCACCCCAGCGATGCGGGATCGGTCGGTGTGGAGCGATAGGCTCCACGGCGGACACTGCAGGGCTACCGAGAGCGCGAGGAAGTACATCGATGCCAGGAACCGGCGGCCAGTGAGCGCTGACATGTTCGATCCCACACCACAATCCGAGCAGGCAGCTGCCCCCGTGAGCGGGGGAGCGCCGCTGCGCGCGTGGCAGCGGCGTGCGCTGACGAAGTACCTGGTGGCCTCACCGAAGGACTTTCTGGCCGTCGCGACACCGGGCGCGGGTAAGACGACGTTCGCTCTGCGCGTGGCTGCGGAGTTGCTGGCCCATCGCACGGTCGATCAGGTGACCGTCGTGGCACCGACCGAGCACCTCAAGCATCAGTGGGCGGAGTCGGCGGCGAGGGTGGGGATCGCTCTGGACTCACGCTTCTCGAACTCGACCGGTCAGACGTCCAGCGACTATCACGGCGTGGTCGTGACGTACGCACAGATCGCCTCGCATCCGTTCAAGCATCGGGTGCGCACCGAAGCGCGCAAGACCCTCGTGATCCTCGACGAGATTCACCACGGCGGCGATGCGAAGAGCTGGGGAGAAGGCATTCGCGAGGCCTTCGGCGACGCGACGCGACGTCTCGCTCTGACCGGTACGCCGTTCCGTAGCGACGACAGTCCCATTCCGTTCGTCAACTACGAACCGGACCAGGACGGGTTGATGCGGTCCAAGGCGGACCACGCGTACGGATATTCCGACGCGTTGGCCGACGGCGTCGTTCGACCGGTGGTGTTTCTTGCGTATTCCGGCGAGGCGCGTTGGCGAGACAGCGCGGGTGAGGAATACACCGCCCGACTGGGTGAACCGCTCAGTGCCGAGCAGACCGCGCGGGCATGGCGGACGGCACTCGACCCGCAGGGCGACTGGATGCCCGCAGTGTTGTTGGCTGCCAATACACGGTTGGCTCAGCTGCGCGCGGGCGGAATGCCCGACGCGGGCGGGCTCGTGATCGCCACCGATCAGACGGTGGCGCGGGCATACGCGAAGCTCATCGAGGTGATCACGGGGGAGACGCCGGCCATCGTCCTCTCGGACGATCCCACGTCCTCGGCTCGGATCGCCGAGTTCGGCAAGAGCGACCAGCGGTGGATGGTTGCCGTTCGCATGGTGTCCGAGGGCGTCGACGTTCCGCGTCTGGCCGTCGGCGTGTACGCGACCAGTGCGTCGACTCCGCTGTACTTCGCGCAGGCGATCGGTCGATTCGTGCGTTCGCGGCGTAAGGGGGAGACGGCGAGTGTCTTCCTGCCGTCGGTACCGGTGCTGTTGGATCTGGCATCTCAGCTCGAGGCGCAGCGTGACCACATTCTCGGCAAGCCGCACCGCGAGAAGGACGGATTCGACGACGAGCTCCTGGCCGACGCGAACAAGCAGAAGGACGAACTCGGCGAGGAGGAGAAGGCGTACACCTCCCTGGGCGCGGACGCCGAACTCGACCAGGTCATCTACGACGGATCCTCGTTCGGAACCGCGACGTTCTCGGGCAGCGACGAGGAAGCGGATTACCTCGGTCTGCCCGGTCTGCTCGACGCCACGCAGATGCGGGACCTGCTGCGTCAGCGTCAGCAGGAACAGATCGACAAGCCCGCGGCGGGCCCGGCCGTTCCGGCCCCTCCCGTCGTCAACGACAGGGCCGCCAGTGCGGGCCAGCTGGCCGGCCTGAGGCGTGAACTGAACAGTTTGGTTGCGGTGTACCACCATCGCACCGGGAAGCCGCACGGCGTGATTCACGGCGATCTGCGACGCATCTGCGGCGGCCCGCCGACGGCGATGGCGTCGGCCGATCAATTGGGCGAGCGGATCGCCCAGTTGCGAAAGATGTAGCGCGAGCGCACGAAAAAGCGGACGGTCCGAAGACCGTCCGCTTTTCCGTGAGATTCGATCGTGGCGAACCTGTTTCCCCCGACGTCTCGGTGGACTACACCGTGGAGTCCGATTCGGTCATCACCGTTGCGTTCACTTCACGCAGACGGGCTTCGTGCTCGGCGGCGTGGTGACCGCAGAAGAGAAGTTCTCCACCGGTCGAGAGCACGACACGCGCGCGAGCCCCTGCACCGCACCGGTCGCACCGGTCCGCTGCTGTCAATTGTGGGCTGGTCAATGTTCCGGGCATGACTCCTCCGTACTGGCTTGCGGGTTGTCCCGTTCGCCTGGGGCCGGTCCGCCGCGTCGGTATGGCGCGGTTCGTTCACTCTGTCAGACGTATGGCGGTCATGCGTTGTTCCCGAGCGCGTTTCTTTGTGTTGTCACTAACACGAAACATGCCTCACGAGCTGGAACGCCGTGAAATCTGTTCGCTGAGAGCAGACACGGCTCGCAGCGAGCCGCGGCAGTAGGGTCGCCGTTGTGGCTTCGACTTCTCATTCGCTGTCCGGCGCATCGAAGCTGGGTATTCCGTCGCTGTTCGTGATCGGTGCGGTGTGCATGTACGTCGGTGCGGCGATCGGTGTGTTCTTGTTCGACACCGTCGATCCGGCCGCGGTGGCGTGGCTGCGTGGTTTCGGTGCGGCGCTGGTGTTGGTGATCTGGCGGCGGCCCTGGCAGCACCGCGCCGGTGCGGGCGGCACGTGGTCCGTGCGGCGACTGTGTACGGCAGCTGCATTCGGCGGTGCGACGATCGGCATGAACGCGATGTTCTACGAGGCCATCGCCCGGCTACCGCTGGGCGCGGCCGTAGCCATCGAGTTTCTCGGGCCCATCGCGGTTGCAGCAGCCGGGTCGAGGAAGCCGGCCGACGTGTGTGCGCTACTCCTGGTCGTCGCCGGCGTCGGTGCCATCGCCTCCGCGCAGTTCGAGGGCGGCGAAGTGGGCCTCGTGGGAATCGCATTCGCGCTGGGCTCGGCGGCCTTGTGGGCCGCCTATATCGTTCTGGGTAAATCCGTTGCCGATGCAGGTCAGGGTCTCGACGATATGGCGGCCGGGTTCGGCATCGCGTCGGTGATTCTGGCCGTGCCGTTGTTCGGGCCGTTTGCGCTGGCTCATGCCGATGCTCTGGGGGACTGGCGGATCTGGGTTCTGGGGTTGGGCGTGGGTCTGCTGTCGAGTGTGGTTCCGTACGTTCTCGATCAGTACGTCCTGGTGCGAGTCGGAAGGGCCCGATTCGCTCTGCTGCTGGCGCTTCTCCCGGCTACGGCCACGGTGGTCGGCGCCGTGGTGCTGACTCAGATTCCCACCACCCTGGAGGCTGTCGGAATCGTGGCCGTCATCGCGGCGGTGGTCGTCGGTGGGCTCCCATCCGGCAGAGATCGCGGTGTTGTCGACGTTCCGCCGCCCTGACGGGGGCTCCACCCGGCAGAATGAAACGGTGACCAGTAAGCAGGACGACCTCGTTCACATCTGCACCGCAGGGGAGTGGTTGTCGATGCGGGGGCAGGCCGAATACGTACCGGACTCGTACGGCGAGGTGGGCTTCGTTCACCTGTCGACGCCGCAGCAAGTGCATCTACCTGCAAATCGGCTGTTCCCCGGGCGTGAGGATCTGGTTCTGCTCCGTC
Organism: Rhodococcus sp. 15-649-2-2; assembly: GCF_002258645.1. Taxonomy (NCBI): domain Bacteria; kingdom Bacillati; phylum Actinomycetota; class Actinomycetes; order Mycobacteriales; family Nocardiaceae; genus Rhodococcus; species Rhodococcus sp. 15-649-2-2. Next base: position 509,919 of record NZ_NPFM01000031.1, on the reverse strand, counting down.
TGGATCCGGCGCGACTGAATGCACCGGTTCGATGGGAACCCGGCGTGCCGTCCGATCCGGAGTCGATGCGCTTTCCACATCTGTACGGACCGCTACCGATCGCGGCCGTCACGGCAGTGCTCGACTATCGGCCCGGGCCGGACGGAACCTTCGCAGCACCACCTCTGTGACGACCACCGTGCCCAGACGACGAAGACCGCCGATCGCGAGGATCGACGGTCGTCGTTCGGTGAATCGGGTCACTCAGTCCAGGTAGTCGCGCAAGACCTGTGAACGGGACGGGTGACGCAGCTTGGACATCGTCTTCGATTCGATCTGGCGGATTCGCTCACGGGTGACCCCGTACACCTGTCCGATCTCGTCGAGGGTGCGCGGCTGGCCGTCGGTGAGGCCGAAGCGCAGACGAACCACGCCGGCTTCACGCTCGGACAGGGTCTCGAGTACCGACTGGAGCTGGTCCTGCAGCAGCGTGAACGACACTGCGTCGACGGCAACGACGGCCTCGGAGTCCTCGATGAAATCACCGAGCTGGCTGTCGCCCTCGTCACCGATGGTCTGGTCGAGGGAGATCGGCTCCCGCGCGTACTGCTGGATCTCCAGCACCTTCTCGGGCGTGATGTCCATTTCCTTGGCGAGCTCTTCGGGAGTGGGCTCGCGACCCAGATCCTGAAGCAATTCGCGTTGGATGCGGCCGAGCTTGTTGATGACCTCGACCATGTGAACCGGGATACGGATCGTGCGGGCCTGATCGGCCATGGCCCGAGTGATGGCCTGTCGGATCCACCAGGTGGCGTACGTGGAGAACTTGTAGCCCTTGGTGTAGTCGAACTTCTCGACCGCGCGAATGAGACCGAGGTTGCCCTCCTGAATCAGGTCGAGGAAGGCCATGCCGCGACCGGTGTAGCGCTTGGCCAGCGAGACGACGAGTCGAAGGTTGGCTTCGAGCAGATGGTTCTTGGCGCGATTGCCGTCACGGCAGATCCACGTCATGTCTCGACGCTGCGCGACGGGGAGCTTCTCGCCCTTCTCCGCGGACTCGCGCATCTTCTCGACTGCGAACAGGCCTGCCTCGATGCGCTTGGCCAGTTCGACTTCTTCCTCCGCGTTGAGGAGGGCGACCTTGCCGATCTGCTTGAGGTATGCGCGGACGGAGTCTGCCGACGCGGTGAGCTCGGCATCCTTACGGGCCTGACGCAGCGCCTCGGATTCCTCCTCGTCCCACACGAAGTCGCCCGACGCCTTGTCCTCGGCGGTCGGCTCGCTGGTGGCGTCCTCTTCGGTGTCGTCACCGGCAGCGACGACCTCGACGACATCGTTGGCGGCAGCAGCCAGGTCGCCTTCGGAGATGTCGATGTCCTCGATTCCGGGTGCGCTCTCATCGGCGTCGTCCCCGGTAGCGGGAGTTGCTGCTGTTTTCTTCGCTGCGGCTTTCTTCGCCGGTGCCTTCTTGGCTGCGGCGCGCTTTGCCGGAGCCTTCTTTGCCGGTGCCTTCGCAGCGGGTGCCTTGACAGCAGGTGCAGGTGCCGCAGACTCGGTCTCGGAATCTACGGTCTGACGGATATCGGTGGCTGCCACGTACGCCCTTTCGTGACGAAGTCGTGCGGCGTCACGCCAGAGTTGTTTCCGGCGGAGAGGTCTTCGGATTCTGGCCGGCTGCGTACCGGCACACACCATTGTAACGACCTCTCAGGAGTTTGTTACCGACCCTCGTCCTACGCGGGTGGCGACGCCGCGTGTCAGTGGGCCGATCCAGCGGATGTGCCGGTTTCTGCGGACGGAACTGCGCTGTCCGCAGCGAGTGCGGCACCGACGATCCCGGCAGTGTTCAGCAGGGTTGCCGGCACCACGGGAGTGCGGTTCGTCAGGTGCGGAATCCACTTCTCGCTCTTACGACTGATCCCGCCCCCGGCAATGAACAGATCCGGCCACAGCAGCGCCTCGAACGTCTGCAGAACCTTCGAGACCTCCTTGGCCCACTCCTTGTACGACAACCCCTGATTCTCCTTCACCGACGACGCTGCACGGTGCTCGGCTTCCTTGCCGTCGATCTCCATGTGGCCGAATTCGGTGTTGGGCAGCAGCACCCCGTTGTGCAGCACTGCCGAGCCGATCCCGGTGCCGAACGTCAGTAGCACGACGACACCGTCCTTGCCTTTGCCACCGCCGTACTTGTCCTCGGCGATTCCGGCTGCATCGGCGTCGTTGAGGACGGTGATGTTCTCGGTTCCGATGGCCTTGGCGAACAATGCTCGGGCGTCGGTGTCGATCCAGGACTTGTCGATGTTGGCGGCCGAACGAGCCACGCCGTTGGTCACCACGGCGGGAAGTGTGACGCCTACCGGACCGGTCCACTCGAAGTGCGCGACGATCTCCGCGACGGTTCGCGCGACGGCATCCGGGGTGGACGGCTGAGGAGTCTCGATCTTGTAGCGGTCGCCCACGAGGTCCCCGGTGCCGAGGTCGACGATTCCGCCCTTGATGCCGCTGCCGCCGACGTCGACGCCGAATCCGTGGCGCGCTGCCCCGCCGGGGGTGTTGTCCGAACCTGCCTGTGTCATGTGGATGCCGCTCCTGGCCTGATCGAATCCGTGTGGTGCCGTCGCTTCCGAACAATAGTGCCGTTTCGGTGTTCGTGGAACGCCGAGTCGGCCCCGATGTGTTCGGTGAGTCGCTGCGGTGGTGCTCGGCCGTCGGTGTGTGTTGCGATGTACGTGTGCCGAAATCAGACGGATCGCAGAACGACACCGCCAGTACACAATTGCCCGGAACGCCGGTGCCGGCGGGAGGGTCGGACACCGAACCGAATACACGAGACGTGGACGTGCTGCGCGAGGTTGCCGAACGCGTCGCGACGCGTGCCGCCGAGCACGTGCGACTGCGGCGACCGCAGGTGTTCGGTGGCGGTTCGAGTGTCGATGACGACGCGGTGCAGTCCAAGAGCACGCCGACCGATCCGGTGACCGTCGTGGACACCGAAACCGAGCGCGTTCTGCGCGAGATGTTGGCGCAGCTGCGACCGTCGGATTCCATTCTCGGGGAAGAGGAAGGGAGCGAGAACGAGTCGCTCGACGGTGTGCGGTGGGTACTGGACCCGATCGACGGGACCGTGAATTTCATGTACGGAATCCCGGCCTACGCGGTGTCGGTTGCCGTTCAGATCGACGGTGTCAGTGTGGCGGGGGCTGTGGTCGACGTTGCTCGCGATCTCGTCTACTCCGCTGCGAAGGGCCGCGGTGCCACCGTACGAGGGGCCGACGGCATCGAGGAGCAACTGCGGTGCTCGGACGTCACCGAATTGTCGATGACGTTGCTGGCCACCGGATTCGGCTACGGGTCGGGTCGTCGAGCGGTACAGGGCGCGATCATCTCCGAATTGCTGCCTCAGGTACGAGACATCCGCCGGATCGGATCGGCAGCGCTCGACCTCTGCATGGTCGCGTCGGGAGCGGTCGACGCCCACTTCGAGCACGGGCTCAGTCCGTGGGACTGGGCCGCGGGTGCGCTCATCGCTACCGAGGCCGGAGCTGTGGTGCGGCTGCCTGCTGCGAACTCGACGAGTGCGCACGGCTCTGCGACCGTGGCTATGGCCCCCGGAATCTCGAACGCCTTCCTGGCCGCGTTGCGCAGCGCAGGCGCTCTCGATCCGATTCTTGGCTGACGAGTCGAGTCGACGTCAGCAACGCGATTCGCGCGCTGCGGCGAGTAGGTCGGCATCGAGCGGCTGCGGCGCAGCATCCGGCGCCGTACCGGCGAGCGTGCGCAGCACTTCTTCTGCGTCGTCGTTCGGCTGGATCGCGCTGAAGTAGGTACCGAGAGCGAGATCGACCGAGTCGTCGGTGCGGGAATCTTCGATGAGCTCGGCGCAGGGCGCGACGAGCCATACCGCGCTCGCTGCAGCGACCCCGGCTGCACCGAAGCGAATCTGGCCCTGGCACTGCATGTTCTGATCGACGTAGACCGGATCGTTGCCGACCTGGACGTCCGGTGCGCTTGCGAAACCGTAATCGATGAGCTGAGCCGCCACCAGAGCCGCCTGGCCGCGCTCACCGTTGGCGTTGAAGACACGCACCTTCGATGCGGACAGTGCCGCAGGCTCGACATCGAGCAGCGTGTCGGGGTCGACCTCGTCACCCAGCGGCACGGGCTGCGTGCCGTCGGTGGCGGCCGTGGTGGTCGGCGTGTTGCATTCGGCGGTTGCGGAGGTGGCCTCGGATGTGGTGAACACCTTGACCCAGACGACCACGCCGAGCAGCGCCAGCGCCGTGAACACGGCGAGAATGGGAAATGCCCGGCGGCGGCGGAACGGACGACCTCGATCGTCGGCCGAACGGCCTTCGGTGATCAGAGAAACCACAGTTGATCTTCGCCTTTCCTTCGGCTGGCGCCGAGACCGGTCACAGGGTCGGTTCACACCGACGCGGTGCCTACTGTAGATGCCCGCGGTGCCCGGCGGCGGCGCACTCGGGCCCGACCCTTCCCGGATGGGGGCGCGCCTCCCGTTTCGGAGCCGAAAACCCGCGCCGTGACGCCTTCGGTGGATCGTGGAATGAAGACGGCCGCCTCGGTGTTGTTGCGGCGTGCATGCAGGTAATGGACTCACCGGCGATTCGGTTTCGAGATTGTGACCGGCTTCGGCTATTGTCTGGCGGCCGCGGTGCTTCGAGAATCGGACGCCGGTGCACCATCGATCAGGTGAGCGAGGTCTCGATCGGGTTTCAACCGGCGAGTTTTGGGAACTACCCGGTGTAGTTTCGGGCACCGCGCGACGACGAACGATTCGAACAGGTACGAACAATCGGTGGGAGTGAGCAAGCGCCCTCTTCACAGCCGACGGCCACAAGCCGACCACAACGGCAGCTCCCACCACACACACGCACGAAGATGAGGGGTACGAGAACAATGGCAACCGACTACGACGCACCGAGAAGAACAGAATCCGACGACGTATCCGAGGATTCGCTCGAAGAATTGAAAGCTCGGCGCAACGAGGCCCAGTCCGCAGTGGTGGACGTGGACGAATCCGACACCGCGGAGTCGTTCGAGCTCCCGGGTGCAGACCTGTCCGGTGAGGAGCTCTCGGTTCGAGTGGTTCCCAAGCAGGCGGACGAGTTCACGTGCTCGAGCTGCTTCCTGGTTCATCACCGGAGCCGACTGGCCAGCGACGCCAACGGCGTACTGATGTGCCGCGACTGCGCGGCGTGATCTTCTCCGCACAGACCTGATCATCGGCTCGGGTCTGTGCGTCGGTTCCCCGACCGTCGGTCGGGTGCGAGGTCAGCGTGCCTCGACGCCTTGAGCGGACAGTACTGCCAGTAACGCGTCGGGACGTTTGGTGCTGATCAGCCAATACGGTGTTGGATCGTCGGGGTCGTCGAGAACCACGATCACCATCTGCTTCACCCAGGTGCGGTGCTGTACGAAAGCCAGCGGATCGAGCTGTCTGCCCAGCGCCGCACTTTTTGCTGTTCCGGGGACGATCGCTGCCTTGGCTGCCACAGCGAGCGGTAGGTGTGCTTTGCCCACGCGCAATTCGACGTCGGTCGAACCGGTTTCGGCCACTACCTCGACGCGCAGTCTGCTGAAGGCGAACAGTGCCCAGGCGACAAGCGGCAGCAACACGACGTACGGCAACCATGCCCGGATGCCCGGTGCGCCCATGTGAATCTCCGCCGCCAGCAACACCGCTACGGCGGCCCCCGCTGCCCACCACCAGAGCGGCACCCAGATCCGCTCCGAGTAGAGCACCGAGTCGGCGGACCCGGTGCTGGGAGTGGAGTTGCCGGACTCCGAGTTCGCGGGTTCGGTCTGTCGATCTGCAGTCACGAGCACCAGGGTAGTCGCCACACCGAGGCACGAGCAGGCCAGCGTAGTCTCGTTCGACGTGAGCGACGAAGTCCCCGAGACCGGCATGGATCCGTCTGCCGACCGAACCCCGAACTCTGTGTGGCCTGCATCTCCGCTGACCGAGGTGCGCGTCCGCCGACTCGACCCCGAGCTACCGATTCCCACCCGTGCGCACGAGGGTGACGCAGGCGTGGATCTGCGGATCACGGCACCTGTCACGATCGCGCCGGGCGAACGTGTGCTGGTGGGAACCGGTATCGCGGTCGCTCTTCCTCTGGGAACCGTCGGGCTGATTCATCCGAGGTCGGGCCTGGCGGCGAAATCGGGGCTGTCGGTCGTCAACACCCCGGGCACGATCGATGCCGGATATCGCGGCGAGATCAAGGTTTGTCTGATCAACCACGACCTGAATTCCCCGATCGTGCTCGACCGGGGCGACCGTATTGCGCAACTGGTCGTACAGCGGGTCGAGCTGGTGACGTTCGTCGAGGTCGACGAGTTGGACGACACCGTTCGAGGGGCCGGTGGTCACGGGTCGACCGGCGGCCATGCGAGTCTGAAGCAGTGAGTTCCGCCACGGCGTCGGTCGGTGGCAGGGACCGTGGAAGCAACCGAGAAGAAGAGAGCTGAACATGTTCGGACGGCGTAAGAAGAACGACGCCGGCAGTGCCTCCGCACCCGATGCGGAGGCATTCGTCGATGGAGTCGAGGACGAGGAGCCCACGGGCACCGGCGCCGACGGACCCCACGATCTGGAGGACCTGGACGACGATCGCGAGACTGTAGCGAAGACGCGTCTGGACCTCGGCTCGGTATTGATTCCGCTCCCGGAAGGCGGCCAGCTCCAGGTCGAGATGTCCCAGGCGGGCAGCCCTCAGGCAGTGCACATCGTCACCCAGTTCGGGCGCATCACCATCGCTGCGTACGCGGCACCGAAATCGCCCGGTCAGTGGCGCGAAGTGGCGGCAGACCTGGCGACATCGCTTCGCAACGACAAGGCCGAGACCACGGTCGAGACGGGTCCGTGGGGGCGTGAGCTGCACGGCGTCACAGCCAACGCCGATCTCCGTTTCATCGGAGTCGACGGCTATCGGTGGATGGTCCGATGCGTCCTGGCCGGGCCGTCGGGCGCCGTGGGCGAGGGGCAGCCGCTCGTCCAACTCGCACACACGATTCTTCGGCAGACCGTGGTCGACCGGGGGACCGATCCGCATCCCGTTCGAACGCCGCTGCCGGTGGTGTTGCCGCAGGTGCTCGCCGAGCAACTTGCTGCTGCCTCGCAACAGCAGGCGGCGGCGCAGCAATCGCCACAACCGCCGGCTCCGCAGGCTGAACCCGTTGCACCGCAACAGAATTCGGCATCTGAGCAGAATTCGGCACCGCAGTCGACTGCGGCCGAGCGCGATCGAGCGCCGCGACGCGGGGCATCGGGATCGGCAATTCAGCAACTGGGCGGTTGAGGCGACCCCAGGTCGAGACCGTCGACAACCGCACGGCCCAGACATCCTGCGTCGTTGCCGATCATGTCGAGCGTCACCGTTCTGAGTACGCAGTTCGGTAGCGCGCGCGCCCAGTTCCGCGCCACCTCGATCGGATGCACCGCGTCGTCCACCGCGCCGACGACGACGGTCGGCAGCTCGATCCGTGCGAGCTCGTCGAGCTCGAGACTCCGGTGTCGCGCTGCCTCGTCCAAGGCATCGGGAAGAGCCGGCCACTGAGAGGCCCAGGATCGCCGCAAGGTGCGAGCGAGCCATTCGGGGCTCGACGACGACATGGCCGTAGTGACGTCATCGAGCCCCACCTCGCGCAGCGATCGAGCGGTGAACTGGGCGCTGAGGGCCGCGGGAGTGCCCGTCGGGTCACCGGTCCATGCCGGTAGAGCGAGCGCCAACGCTGCAGTGCTCGACGCGTTGTCGGCGGCCCATCGTGCTGCGACCGCGGCACCGAGGGAGATTCCTGCCACGACGATTCGGCCGTGCCTGCGCGTTGCGGTGTTCAGCGCGCCGACGTAGCTCTCGACGACGCCGGTCGGATCGGGTTCGACTGCGATGGTGGTCAATCCCACACCGGCGAACGCTGCCGAGAATGCGTCTTCGGCAAACCGGGCGTCCGATCCCGTGCCAGGTAGAACGACCGCGGTGAGGGTGTCGAATCGGCTGTGCACGACACGATTGTGCACGGCTTCGGTTCCGGGCGGGGCGGTGGTTGGTCAGTGTGACACTTCGGGTCTACAGTGGCGAAGTACCCGCCCTGACGAGGCAAACCCCCACGTCGCCGCAGTTGCTTCCGAGAATGAAGCCTGCGGAACGACTCATACCGCTGGAGCGCACAATGGCACCCGCTGCCGCAGGATACTTTCGCCGGTTGACGCGAAAGTTGACCGAGGACATCGATCAGCTCGACGCCGAGGAGATGGCCGAATCTTCCGAAGCGTCCGGTGCCCGACGCGCATGCGATTGCTCGCGCGGCGAGGAGGTCACGATGTTGGGTCGGTTGCGCAGCGTGGAAGCGTGTTCGAAGGCTGCCAACGCGAACATCGAAGCAGAGTTCTTCGACGGCACCGACACGGTGACGCTCGTGTGGATCGGTCGGCGGAAGATCGCCGGTATCGAGCCGGGCAAGACCGTTCTCGTTCGTGGACGCGTCGGCGAACGCGACGGACGCAAGATCGTCTACAACCCCTACTACGAACTGCGCGACGACAGCTGACCGTCGCGGGTATGGCACTCTCGTTGTCGTGACCAACAGCGACGATGCCGTGCCGCCCCCCACGACGCCGGAACCTGCGACCGATGCGCCCACACCGGACAGTGTCGAGAAGGTGGCTCCCACCGTTCTCGAACAGCTCGGTGGTCTGAGCGGGCTCGTCTATTCCACGTTGCCGGTCATCGTTTTCGTTCCGGCCAACAGTTTCTTCGGCCTGGCCGTCGCCCTGTGGTCCGCACTCGGCGTGGCCGCTGCGGTTCTGGTGTGGCGTCTGGTTCAGCGCAGTCCCATTCAGCCTGCGATTTCGGGATTCTTCGGTGTCGGTATCTGCGCGTTCATCGCGTACCGCACCGGGGATGCCAAAGGCTACTTCCTGTTCGGCATCTACACCTCGCTGGTCTACGGCGGAGCGTTCGTGTTGTCGGTACTCGCGCGCTGGCCGCTGGTCGGAGTCATCTGGGGTTACCTCAACGGCAAGGGAACGGCGTGGCGTCACAACCGATCGGCCGTGCGCTTCTACGACGTGGCGACGATCGCATGGGCGGCAGTGTTCGCCGCCAGGTACGTCGTCCAGTCGCAGCTCTACGACTCGGATCAGACCGGCTGGCTGGCCGTTGCACGAATCGGCATGGGTTGGCCGCTCACCGGCGTGGCGCTACTGGTCACGCTCTGGGCCGTGCGTCGGGCCGATCACACGCTGGAGGTCGCGTCGAGTGCGGATCGGACCGACGGAGCATTGCCGTCAGATCAGGCCGACCGCAGCTCGTAGTTCGTTCTCTACTTCTTTCGCCGCGACGAACAGTAGTTCGTCGCCGCCCTCGAGCGGATCGTCGTGCTGCGGCACGATCACTCGGCCGCCGCGCAGAATCGTCACCAGGGCGGCGTCCCTGGGCAATTGAAGCTTTCGGACCGGCTTTCCCGCGAGTGGAGTGTTCTCGGGCAGCGTGATCTCGACGAGGTTGGCCTGGCCTTTGCGGAACGTCATCAGATGGACGAGGTCCCCGACCGAGACCGCCTCTTCTACCAACGACGCGAGCATGCGCGGCGTCGATACCGCGACGTCGACACCCCACGCGGAGTCGAACAGCCACTCGTTACGTGGGTCGTTGACTCGGGCCACCACACGATCGACACCGAATTCGGTTTTGGCCAGGAGACTGAGCACCAGGTTGGCCTTGTCGTCGCCGGTGGCGGCGATCACCACGTCGTAGTTTTCGAGATGAGCAGCTTCGAGCAGGCTGAGCTCGCATGCGTCGGCCAGCACCCATTCGGCTTCCGGCACCGCGGCCTGATCGACGTGGTCGAGCTTGCGTTCGAGGAGCATCACGTCGTGTTCGCTGCGGATCAGCTCACGTGCGATGGATCTGCCGACTGCGCCGGCACCGGCGATGGCGACTTTCATGGCTTCCCGTTCGGGTCGATGGGGGAGGTGGGGAACGTGCGGTCGTGCATCAGTCGTCCGACGGAGGGGGGTTGCCCGCCAGCGCGATGGCTTCGGCGACGGTGCCCGAGACGGCGGCGACGTACACCTCGTCGCCGGCCTGGATCACGGTGCGTTTGTCCGGTAGCAACCCGACGCCGAATCGGATGACGAAGGCCGCCCGCGAACGTGTCGCCTCTTCGAGGACCGAGAGCTTCTTGCCGATCCAGGCATCGTTGAAGTCGAGCAGGACGACGGCCACGCTGCCGGACGGATCGCGCCATTTGGTGGTCGGATCGTCACGTAGCAGGTTGTGCAGAAATCGGTCGGTCGCCCAGGGGACCGTGGCCACGGTCGGGATACCGAGGCGTTCGTAGACGGCGGCGCGTTTGGCGTCGTAGATTCTCGCCACCACTTTGTCGACTCCGAAGGTCTCGCGTGCGACGCGGGCAGAGATGATGTTGGAGTTGTCGCCGGAGGAGACGGCGGCGAATGCCTCGGCCTTCTCGATTCCCGCACTCACCAACACATCTCGGTCGAATCCCATGCCGACGACACGGTGTCCGCCGAAGTCGGGATCGAGGCGCAGAAAGGCTGCCTCGTCGCGATCGATGATCGCTACCTCGTGGCCGATGCGTTCGAGCGCACCGGCCAGCGATGCGCCGACGCGGCCACATCCCATCACAACTACGTACAACGCCCAGCTCCGTCCCGATCTCGATTGTCGACCACTGCCGGACCGACACTGCCACTACGGGCAGGCGTGCACCAACGTATCGGGGATTCGTCTCCGGGATCGACCGAGGGTGGGCTCCGACGCAGTTTCAGGCGCGTGGTTGAGACGTCCGCAGGCGGACGGCCTACGCTTCTGTCCGTGTCCAAGGTCTCGACTGCCGCCAAGCGGCTAGTGCTCGGTAAGCCGTTCCGTAGCGACAAGCTCGGTCATACATTGCTTCCCAAGCGAATCGCGTTGCCGGTGTTCGCCTCGGACGCCATGTCGTCGGTGGCCTATGCCCCCGAGGAGATCTTCCTGGTGCTGTCGGTGGCGGGTATTTCGGCGCTCACGTTCACTCCGTGGATCGGTCTCGCCGTGTGCGTGGTGATGGCCGTGGTGGTGGCCAGCTACCGGCAGAACGTGCACGCCTACCCGTCCGGCGGCGGTGACTACGAGGTGGCGACCACCAATCTCGGGCCGGCCGCCGGTCTGACGGTCGGCAGCGCGCTGCTGGTCGACTACGTCCTGACCGTGGCGGTGTCGATCTCGGCGGCCGCGTCGAACATCGGGTCGGCGGTGCCCTTCGTAGCCCAACACAAAGTGCTCTTCGCCGTGGTGGCCATCGTCTTCATCACCTCGATCAACCTGCGGGGCATCCGGGAGTCCGGGGCTGCGTTCGCGATCCCGACCTACGCCTTCATGGGTGGCATGTTCCTGATGTTGGCGTACGGCCTGTTCCGGGTCTACGTGCTCGGCGACGACATTCATGCAGAATCGGCAACCTTCGATCTGAAGGCAGAGGATTCGCACCTGTACGGAATTGCCTTCGCGTTCCTCATCGCGCGCGCCTTCTCGTCCGGTTGTGCGGCGCTGACCGGGGTGGAGGCCATCAGCAACGGTGTGCCCGCATTCGAGAAGCCGAAGTCGCGTAACGCTGCGACCACACTGTTGCTGCTCGGTGCCATCGGCATCACATTGCTGATGGGCATCATCGTGCTCGCACAGAAGATCGGCATCAAGTACGCCATGGATCCCGATATTCAGCTGATCGGTGCGCCGGAGGGGTACCAGCAGAAGACGTTGATCGCGCAGCTCGCGGAGGCGGTGTTCAGCGGGTTCCCCGTCGGCTTCTTCTTCATCACGACCGTCACGGCCCTCATCCTGGTACTTGCGGCCAACACTGCGTTCAACGGTTTTCCCGTTCTCGGTTCGGTTCTGGCCCAGGACCGGTACCTACCGAGGCAGCTGCACACTCGCGGTGACCGTCTTGCCTTCAGCAACGGCATCCTCTTTCTCTCCGGCGCTGCGATCGTCTTCGTCGTCGTGTTCGGTGCCGAGGTCACCAAGCTCATTCAGCTCTACATCGTCGGGGTGTTCGTCTCCTTCACGCTGAGCCAGACCGGCATGATCCGACACTGGACCCGGTTGCTCCGATCCGAGACCGACGGCGAGCAGCGCCGCAAGATGCAGCGTTCGCGAGTGGTCAACAGTGTCGGTCTTGCGATGACGGCCACGGTGCTCGTGATCGTGTTGATCACCAAGTTCGCCGCAGGCGCTTGGATCGCGATCGTCGCCATGGTGGCGATCTTCATCCTGATGCGGATGATCAGGAAGCACTACGACACCGTGGCGCGCGAGCTCGAGAACGAGGAATGGGACGGAGTGCTGCCCAGCCGAACGCACTCCATCGTGTTGGTGTCGAAACTGCACATGCCGACGCTGCGCGCGTTGGCATATGCGCGGGCGACCAGGCCCGACACCCTCGAAGCAGTGACCGTCAACGTCGACGAGGCCGACACCCGCGCGCTGGTGCGCGAATGGGAGGCCAGCGACGTGTCGGTGCCGCTCAAGGTCGTCGAGTCGCCCTATCGAGAGGTGACCAAGCCGGTTCTGGACTACGTCAAGCGTGTTCGACGCGACTCACCGCGTGACGTCGTCACCGTGTTCATCCCCGAATACGTCGTGGGCCACTGGTGGGAGCAGGTTCTGCACAACCAGAGCGCGTTACGACTGAAGTCCCGACTGCTGTTTCAACCGGGAGTGATGGTCACCAGCGTGCCCTGGCAGTTGCGGTCGTCCGAGAAGGCCAAGCGCGAGGTGCTCGGCAACGCACCGGGTGCGTCGCGTCGCGGCTACGAGCCCCCGGCGGGCAAGTGACCGAGAGCTGGTTCGGCCTTCTGCTCGAGGTCGAACTCGGTGCGCCGGGACACGGTGGCTTCTGTGTGGCGCGCCACGAAGGACGAGTCGTGTTCGTGCGTCACGGGCTGCCCGGCGAGCGGGTGGTGGCCCGGGTGACAGAGGACCGAGGCGGATCGTTCTGCCGAGCCGATGCCGTGGAGATCCTGTCGGCGTCCGTGGACCGGGTGGACACGCGGTGTCCCATCGCCGGGCCGGGCGGCTCCGGATGCTGCGATTACTCCCACACGACCGCCGATGCAGGTCGTCGATTGAAGTCGTTCGTCGTCGCCGAGCAACTTCGACGCGTCGCTGGAGTCGAGCGTGAGGTGCGCGTCGAGGAATTACCGGGAACCGGCGACGGCACCGGGTGGCGAACCCGCGTTCGACTCGCCGTCGATTCCAGCGGGCGTCCCGGCTACCACCGCTATCGCAGTAGCTCGATCGTCAACGAATTATCTTGTCCGCAAATGGATTCCGTAGCGTTCGAGGGATTGTCGGACCAGCAGTGGCGGCCGGGTGCCGAACTGCAAGTGGTGCTCGACGGAGCCGGTACGCGGCACGTCGTGGAGATCGCTCCGGCTCAGCTGTCGACTACCGGGCGCAGATCTCCGGGTCGACGCGGGGCATCGGCCCGTCGGGCAGCGTCGTCTCGGGCGCGGGCGGAGAAGGCCGTGATCGGGTCGGGTCGGGTGACGGAATACGTCTCGGGCAGGGCCTGGACCCTCGACGCCACCGGCTTCTGGCAAGCCCATCGAGGTGCTGCCCAGGTCTACACCGACGTGGTGACGGAATGGGCGGACGCGTCCCCGGGTGACGGCGCGTGGGATCTGTACGGCGGTGTCGGGGTGTTCGCGGCATCTCTCGCCGCCGGGGTAGGGCCGGAAGGACACGTGACCAGCGTCGAGTTCTCCCGCCGCGCGGCCGAGGACGGGCGTTCGGCGCTGGCCGACCTCGCTCAGGTCTCATTCGTGCCGGGACGCGTCGAGCGTTCGATGGATGCGTTGGCCGAGCCGGTGGCGGTAGTGGTGCTCGATCCACCTCGCGCAGGAGCCGGACGCGACGTGATCGACGCCCTCGCCGCCCGAGGTCCTCGTTCGGTGGTGCATGTCGGCTGTGATCCCGCGTCGTTCGCGCGAGATGTGAGTCTTTACCAGGCTGCGGGATACGAGCTCACCGACATGCGCGCCTTCGACGCGTTTCCTCTGACCAGTCACGTGGAGTGCATCGGACGCCTCGTTAGAAAGTAGGGTTGGCTTACCAAAGGAATCGCAGGTGTCGTAGCGTCTCCGGTGTGAGAATTCGCAGCTCGATTGTCGCAGGCCTCGTCCTGGTCTTGTCCGTGACGGCCGTCGTGTCGTGTAGCTCGGGCTCGGGCGAGACACCCGACCCGTCAGGCGAGTCGGGTGGGTCCGGAGCGGCGTTCCCCGCCACGGTCGAGACGAAGTTCGGCGCGGTGACCATCGACAGTGCACCGCAGCGCGTCGTGGCGCTCGGGTGGGGCGACGCCGAAACTGCGTTGGCGCTGGGAGTCTCACCGGTCGGTGCGAGCGATTGGTTGGCGTTCGGCGGTGACGGCGTCGGCCCCTGGGCCACTGGTCTCTACGACGCACCGCCGCAGATCATCGGAACCCAGGAGCCGTCCTACGAACAGGTCGCGGCACTGGCACCGGATCTGATTCTGGATACGAAGAGCTCAGGTGACCCCGAACGATTTGCGACGTTGTCGGCCATCGCGCCTACCGTCGGTGTGCCCGAGGGGTCGGACAACTATCTGACCTCGCTCGAGCAGCAGGTCACCATGGTGGCGGCCGCTCTCGGTCGGCATGAGGACGGCGAGGCTCTGCTGGTCGGGATCTCCGATCGTTTTCGAGCCGCTGCTGCTGCCCATCCCGAGTTCGTCGACAAAACGGTCGTCGTGGGTGCTTACAGCGGTACCGGGTTCGGAGCGTACATCTCGTCCAACAGTCGTCTCGAGTTCATGAAGAAGCTCGGGTTCGTGACCAGCCCGACGATCGATGCGCTGGTGCCGAAAGGGTTTTCGGTTCCGGTGTCGGGGGAGGAGCTCGATCTCCTCGATGCCGATCTGCTCGTGGTGTTTCCGATCGAGAAGTCGCCGTCGGAGGTGACCGACAATCCCTTGTTCCAACGGATTCCGGCGGTGGCGGATGGACGGTCCATCGTGTTCGACGACCCAGTTGTCGCGAAGTCCTACTCGACCAACTCGGCACTGTCGATCGGTTATGCCCTGGACACCGTGGTGCCCGAGGTGGCTCGCACCCTGCAGTGATCGGTCAGGCGCGACGAGCAACCTCGGCGAGTGGGGCGAAGGTCTCGGTGGGTACCGACACGATGCGTTGGGCTCCGCAGGGGCAGCCCTGGTATCCGACGAGCCCCTCGCTCGTGTGGTGGGTGGAATGAGTTGTCCAGGTGTGTTCGGTGTGCATACACCCACTGTGATGTAATGGTCTTGTGCATATCAACCCTTACGGTGAATACGCGGTGAAACTCGGCATCGGTCTGCTCAATACGCCGCCCACCTCGGCGACCGAACTGAGCGAGCGCTGCATCGATGCCGGCCTGGTTCCCGATTGGACGGCCACCGATGCCGATCTGACCGACACACTCGACTTCCTGGATCAGTGGGCGCGTGTCGTGGACGCCGACACCGAGAACGAGCGGGCCCAGGCGCTCAACATCCTGTTGGCTCGAGCGGCGGCGTACCCGAGGTTGACCGACCACGCAGGGGACGGGTGGCACATGCACTATCGCGATCCCGATATCGCCCTGGGCGGCGTCATCCGGGCTCTGGTGAGCGTCGGCACCGCGTTGCATCTGACGGGACGCGGCATGTCCCGCCTTGCTCGCTGCGCTGCGGCCGACTGCTCGCTCGCTTTTGCGGACACGTCGCGAACCGGCACGCAGCGATACTGCGGAACGGTGTGTTCCAATCGCGACGCGGTGCGCCGGCATCGAGCGCGCGCAGCGTCCTGATGGGCAGCGTCCCGATGAGCAGAGATATCGAACTGCCGTGGTATCGAACTGCGGCGCTAGGACTTTCGGTTGTACAGCCGCATCGTGATCGGTCCGAACACCGCCAGTAGAACAACACACAGCACCAGCGTCACTCCCAACTGGCCGGTGTCGACGTCGCCCTGCATCAGACCGCGGAGAGACGTCACCAAGAAGCTGACCGGGTTGACGTCGACGAAGGCACGCAGCCAACCGGGCATGGTGTTGGGGTCGACGAAGATGTTGCTCGCGAATGTCAGCGGGAACAGGATGAACATCGACACACCCATTACTGCGGCCTCGGTGCGCACGATCATGGCGATCATCGTCCAGATCCAGGAAAGGCAGAACGAAAACACCAGCAGCAGAACTATCGAAGCCACGACGCCGACGAGGCCACCCTGCGGTCTGAACCCGAGGACCAAGCCCAGAATCAGCACGATCACCGACGCGAGCGTGTAGCGGACCACGTCTCCGAGCAGCGCGCCGACCAACGGCGACGGACGCCAGATGGGCAGCGACCGAAAACGATCGAACACCCCCTTCTCGATGTCCTTGTTCATCGTCACACCCGTGTACATCGTGATCATCACCACGGTCTGCACCAGAATGCCCGGAAGCAGAAACTGGATGTACGCGTCGGTCGACCCGGCCAGTGCGCCGCCGAACAAGTACGTGAACAGCAGCGTGAACATGATCGGGAAGGCCGTCACGTCGAACAGTTGCTCGGGCACGTGCTTGATCTTGAGCAGCGCCCGCCACCCGAAACTCAACGACGTGGACAGCGACGAGGGCCGCGGGGGACGAGGTCCGGCAGCGCCGAGCACATCGATGATGGTCGAGGCCTGCGGCGTCGACTGTTGGGCTTCGGCAGTCATGACGCCACCTCTCGGTCGGATGCGGACAAGTCGGTCGTTCCTGCAGGCTCCACTCCCGCCTCATGCCCTGTCAGCGCCAGGAACACCTCGTCCAAGCTCGGCTGGCCGAGGGTGAAGGACGCGATCGAGATTCCCGCTGTCTCGAGTGCGGGCAGCACGGGCGCGGCCTGTGCCGGGTTGTCGAGACGCGCCGTGACGGTCGACGGATCCGGATCCTCCGTGACAGTGCCGCCGAGCAGATCGTGCAGGATCCGCGCAGCCGCAGTTCGTTGCGCCGCGTCGAGAACCCGGAGGTGCAACGAGTTCGATCCCACCGATGCTTTCAACTCGCCCGTCGTACCTTCCGCGATGACTTTGCCGTGGTCGATAACCGCGACACGCCCGGCCAATTGATCGGCTTCGTCGAGATACTGGGTTGTCAGAAGCACTGTCGTCCCGCCCGCCACCAAGGCACGGATGATCTCCCACACATGGTTTCGGCTGCGCGGATCGAGTCCGGTGGTGGGTTCGTCCAGAAAGATCAGCTCGGGAGTGACGATGATGCTGGCGGCGATGTCGATACGTCGGCGCATTCCGCCGGAGTAAGTCTTGACCTGCCTCGGCCCGGCGTCGGCGATGTCGAACGCGGCGAGCAACTGCTCGGACCGCGACCGGGCAGCGGGCCGTGAGTAGCCGAGCAATCGGGCAAGCAGAACCAGATTTTCCGTACCGGTCAGATCCTCGTCCAACGAGGCGAATTGGCCTGTCAGAGCGACCTTCTGCCGGACGGCCTCGGGTTCGCTCGCCACATCGTGCCCCAACACGCGTGCGCTACCCCCGTCGATCGGTAGCAGGGTGGCCAGCATTCTGATGGTTGTGGTCTTGCCTGCACCGTTGGGCCCGAGGACGCCGTAGACCCCACCGGACGGGATGGACAGATCGACGCCGTCGACAGCGATGTTCGCCCCGAATCGTTTGACCAGACCGTGTGTCTCGATGGCCGCCATGTGTCTCGACTCCTCCAGTGGGCCGATCGCCCGATTACCCACGATTGTCCGATTCTCCACCAAGGATGAATCCTGGTCCAGCTCGGTGCAAACGAATTTGCGAACCCGAACCATCCTCCGGCCGGTTTGTTCCGAATATGTACCGCGGCGGGAAAACGCGGAGGTTTCGATATGAGAGCACTATGACCACTAGTGTCGTGTTCGATGAACTCGATCATGAACCCGTCTGTTGGGACGACCTTTCGATGAGCGCGCCGTTGTCCGGACCGTCGGATGCCGGCCGTGACCAGGCGCCCGACGCTGCCGAGGGCTACACGGACGACAGCGCGGTCTGCGCTGTCCCCAGCCCACAGTTGAAGAATTTGCGAGCAGAAGAGACCGACCGTCTTCGGCGGCTCATGGCATCGGTTGCACAGGGCGATCGGGCGGCATTCGCAGAGCTGTACGACGCCACGTCGGCTCGCGTCTACGGCATGGTGCTGCGAGTGCTTCGCGACCCGGGATACAGCGAGGAGACTGCGCAGGAGGTGTTCCTCCAGATCTGGCGCGCTGCACCGAACTACGACCCGAATCAGGGGAGCCCGCTCGCCTGGATCATGACGCTGGCTCACCGCCGCGCCGTCGATCGTGTTCGCAGCGAGCAGTCGGGTACCGATCGTGAGGCGGCGTACGGCGCAGTGAGCCACACGCCCGAGCACGACGAAGTGCTCGAGACGGTGACTCAGAGGCTCGAATCGGAGGCCGTGGTGGCCTGTCTCGAAACCTTGACCGATACGCAGAGCGAGTCGGTACGAATGGCTTACTACAGCGGTTACACCTATCGCGAAGTTGCGGAGCGGCTCGGGGTCGCCGTTCCTACCATCAAATCGCGCATACGAGACGGATTGATCAAATTGAAGACATGCCTGGGGGTGATCCCGCAATGAGCGAATCGTCACGGCAACGTCTGCTCGACGACGCCGAGGTCTACGCCCTTCACGCGACGACCGAATCCGAACGACGCGACATAGAGACCGAACGGCTACGCGTGGACGACACCGCGCGGGCTCAGTTCGACGTCCTCGTGACCGAGATTCAGGAGACTCTGGCGTTGGCCGCAGCGGTCGACGCGACACCTGCTCCCGACCGACTGCGCGGGGCGGTACTCGATCGGGTCGCCTCGAGCGACCAGGAGCCAACGGTTCGGAAGCTACCTCCGAATGTGACTCCGCTGCACCGGCATCGGCGTGAGCGCTCGAAATCCTGGCGCTACTCGATGCTGTCGGCCGCTGCAGCGGTGATCGTCGCCGTCGGTGGCGTGGTGGTCGTCACGCAGACGATGGGCAACGATCCCCAGCCGTCGCAGGCGGACCAGATCGTCGCTGCACCGGATGCTCGGCAGACCTCGGCCGAGTTCCCCGGTGGGGGTTCGGCAACGGTCGCTTACTCACTGTCGCAGAACGCTGTCGTGGTTTCTCTCGACGGGGTTCCGCAGCCGCCGCCAGGCCGCGTCTATCAGATGTGGTTCGTCGAGGGTTCGCCTCGATCGGCCGGCGTCGTGAGCGAGGATCAGCTCACGTCGGAATCGGGCACGGTGGTCGACGGCCTCGGCGCATCGACGAACTTCGCGTTCTCCCTCGAGCCCGCTGGTGGGTCGCCGCAGCCCACCGAGGTGCTCACGATGCTGACGTTGGGTGCCTGACAGATTCACGTTCGCCTCGGGCGGTTCGGCCATCGGTGTCAGATGCCGATGTCGAACCGCCCGAGCGTTCTGATCACCGCGGCCATCTGGCCGTACGCGCCGGTCGCCAGATTCTCCAAGAGGGCAAGCTTGACCTCGGGTGCGTCCCGAGTCAGCGCCTCGAAGTGCGGTACCGACACCACCACGAGGTCGACCGGTGTGTCCGCCACCATGTCGAGCAGAAACGGCACTGCCATCAACAGCGGCATCTCGCCGAAGCTCATCCCGGGCGACAGAGTCGTGATCCGATGCGTACCGCCGTCGGCCGACACGGTCGTCGACGTCACCTCGCCGCGCAGCACGAGAAACAGGCCTGCGGCCGCGTCGCCGCGATGCACGATGATGTCTCCGCGCGCGTAATGCCGCTTCTCGAGATAGGGGCTCACCGCCTCGTACTGGGCGGCCGACAGTCCTGCGAGCAACGGGTGCTCGGCTGCTGTGATCTCGGTGGGCTGTCGCAGACCTGCACAATGTCGATCGAGCAGAAGATTCTCGGCCCACTGGATGGCCGACCCCAGGCTCGAATAGACACGACCCGCCGGATCGGCCGGGTCGAGACTCGAGGTGGTGTGTCCCATGATCGCCCTGGGGTCCACCAGGCACACCACACAGCCGTGTTCGGCCAGATCCCGGCGAAGATCCTCGAACATGCTGCGAGCGATGGCACTGACCTCGTCGACGCCGCGGACGTCGATGACGAGTGCGTCCAGCTCTCGATCCAGATTTCCGATCTCACGGACTGCGGTCTCGGCACCGGAGAACAGCAGGTCACCGTGCAATTCGTACACTCGCGCGCGATCTCCCACCGCGGCCAGGGTGGCCTGTTCGACGTCGGAGCGCCTTTTGCGTGACGGTGCCTCGGTGAGCACGTATCGACGCCGGATCGAGGACTTCGCCGCTCGTGTGACGTGTAGGAAGTGCAGTTCGAGCCGGCTCGACAGTTCTCGGCATGCGGCGACCCCGCGCACGCTGTTTCCATGGGAATCGAGCCGCGGCGAGTAGACGGCGATCCCCATCTGGCCGGGCAGTACCGCGAGAATCCCGCCACCGACTCCGCTCTTGGCCGGCATTCCCACCTGTGCCACCCAATCGCCTGCGCCGTCGTACATCCCGCACGTGGTCATCACCGACAACACTCGTTCGACCAGAGCAGGTGCCAGCGCGCGTTCTCTGGTGCGTGGATTGACACCGTTGTTGGCCATGGTTGCCGCCATCATTGCGAGGTCCGCCGCGGTGACATCTATCGAGCACTGACGAAAGTACAGATCGACGGCGGCGTCCGGGTCCTGCTCGATGATGTCGAACGAACGGAGCATGTATCCGATCGCGCGGTTCCGGTTACCGGTGCGAGCCTCCGAACGGTAGACGGCATCGTTGAAGGTCAGAGACCTGCCTGCATATCGTGAGTAGGAGGCCCGTATTCGCTCGAATCGATCCTGCGGAGTACGGCCGGCGATGAGAGATGCCGATGTGATCGCACCGGCGTTGATCATCGGGTTGCGTGGCCGCTCGGTGACCGGGTCGAGGCTGATCTCGTTGAACGGCTCACCGGACGGCTCGATATCGATCTTGTTCGCGACGGCATCGAGTCCGCGATCGGCCAGAGCCAGCGCGTAGGTCAAGGGCTTGGAGATCGATTGGATCGTGAAAGGTAGTCGGGTGTCGCCGACCTCGTAGACGTAACCGTCGGTGGTAGTGAGTGCTATTCCGAAGCCGTCCGGCGTGACAGCGGCAAGCTCTGGAATGTAGTCGGCCACCTGTCCGGTCGTGTCGTCTCGGCACAGTTCGTGAACGCGGCACAGGATGGCATCGACGACGTTGCTCATGGGCGTCACTGTATGTGTGGTGTCCGATTCGCCCACCGTCGAGGTTAGGGGCGGCTGATCCAGGGCACACCGACGGGCGACGGTAGTGTCACCGACACCACGCTGGGCGGAGCAGCGCGAGCACAGCGACTCCGTAGACTGAATTGTCCAGTGTTTTTCCGGCCGGAGGGAGCGATCTCGTTGGGTGTCCTAGCGCGAATTCAGACGCCCGAGGACTTGCGCGACCTCGGTAGCGCGGAGCTGGCCGAATTGGCTCGCGAGATCCGTGCGTTTCTCGTCGAGAAGGTATCGGCCACCGGGGGCCACCTCGGTCCCAACCTCGGCGTGGTGGAGCTGACTCTGGCGATCCACCGCATCTTCGATTCACCACGTGACCCCGTCATCTTCGACACGGGCCACCAGGCCTACGTGCACAAGATGCTGACCGGTCGTACCGGCTTGTTCGACACGCTGCGCAAACAGGGCGGCCTCTCGGGCTATCCGTCCCGGGTCGAGAGCGAACACGATTGGGTGGAGTCCTCGCACGCGTCGGCCTCGCTGTCCTACGCCGACGGCTTGGCGAAGGCGTTCGCGCTCAAGGGCGAGACCGATCGGCACGTCGTTGCCGTCGTCGGCGATGGTGCGCTCACCGGCGGCATGTGCTGGGAAGCACTCAACAACATCGCGGCCGGCCGCGACCGATCCTTGATCATCGTGGTCAACGACAACGGACGCTCGTACGCCCCGACCATCGGCGGCCTGGCCGATCATCTGGCGGCGCTGCGCCTCCAGCCCGAGTACGAGAAGATCCTCGACAACGGGCGCCGCATCGTCCGCAAGATCCCCGTCGTCGGGCCCACGGCCTACCGGATGCTCCACGGCATGAAGGCCGGCGTGAAAGACGCCATCAGTCCGCAGGTGATGTTCACCGATCTCGGCATCAAATATCTGGGACCGGTCGACGGCCACGATCAGCATGCGATGGAATCGGCACTGCGCCGGGCCAAGGCTTACGGCGGACCGGTCATCGTGCACGCAGTGACGCGCAAGGGCATGGGCTACGTCCACGCCGAGAACGACGTCGCAGACCAGATGCATGCCACCGGTGTCATCGATCCGGCAACCGGACTCGCTCGGTCGAAGTCGGCACCGGACTGGACCTCGGTGTTCTCGGCGGCATTGATCGAGCAGGGCGAACAGAACGACGACGTCGTCGCGATCACCGCTGCGATGGCCGCGCCCACTGGTCTCGCGGCGTTCGGGGTTCGCTTTCCCGATCGGCTTTTCGACGTCGGTATCGCCGAGCAGCATGCGATGACGTCGGCGGCCGGTTTGGCTCTCGGGGGCATGCATCCGGTGGTCGCCATCTACTCGACCTTCCTCAACCGCGCGTTCGATCAGTTGCTGATGGACGTGGCGTTGCTCGGGCTGCCGGTCACGGTGGTTCTGGATCGCGCGGGCGTCACCGGTGCGGACGGTGCCAGTCACAACGGCATGTGGGACATGTCGCTGCTCGGCATCGTCCCGGGGATGAAGGTGGCGGCACCTCGCGATGCCGACACTCTGCGGGAGGAGTTGGCCGAGGCAATTGCAACGTCCGACGGGCCTACTGCACTGCGCTTCCCGAAGGGAGCGGTGACCGAGACCGTATCGGCGGTGCGCCGACTGGACGGAATCGTCGACGTGCTCGCCGAGCCGGCCGATGCCACGGGCGATGTGCTGATCGTCGCGGTCGGTGTGTTCGGTTCACTTGCCCTCGACGCAGCGAAAAAACTTCGACACGACGGCATCTCGGTGGCCGTCGTCGATCCGCGATGGGTGCTCCCGATTCCCGAGTCCTTGCTGAAGTTGGCCGAGGACTACCGGTTGGTGGTGACCATCGAGGACAGCGGTGTGCACGGCGGAATCGGCTCGACTCTGTCGGCCGCGTTGCGCGCGGCAGGCGTCGATACACCATGTCGCGATCTCGGTGTGCCACAACGATTCCTGGATCACGCGTCGCGTGAGCAGCTGCACCACGAACTCGGCCTCACCTGCGAGGACGTCGTGCAGCGGGTCTCGGACTGGGCCAAGAGCCTCTGATCGCCGGCGACGGGCTATGCGCCCGTCGCCCACTCGCTGACCCGAACTCGGTCGATCAGATGGGCCGTTGCGAACGGGTCATGTGAGAACATGCGTTCCACACTTTCCTTGTCCACACCTTCGACGATCATCGTTGCGCCGCTGTGATCGGCGAGCGGGCTCGACGACCTGAGGATCTTGCGACGCTCCAATTCCCGCAACCACGCGCGATGATCGGTCCGGTGATCGTCACGGCCGGAGGATGTTTCGGGTGAGTACGCGTACTCGACGACGAACATCGGCATGTCAGATCACCATGTCCTCGAGCTCCATACCCTTGGTCTCCTTGATCTTGTACTTGACGAAGAAGAACGACAGGATCGCAAAGAACGCGAAGAACGAATAGATGAATCCCAGTCCGATGGTGTCGGACAGTGGCGGGAATGCAAGGGTGATGGCGAAATTCGCGACCCAGTTCGCCGCGGTACTGATGCCGAGTGCGACCGCACGCATTCGGTTGGGGAACATTTCTCCGAGCATCACCCACATGATCGGTCCCCAGGTAGCGGCAAAGAAGACGACGAACAGATTGGCACCCACCAGCGCGACGGGACCCCATGGCGACGGCAACTCCAGTTGGTCGCCGCTGCCCACTGCCTGAGTGAACGAGACGGCCGCGAGTACCAGGCCGACGAACATTCCGATCGAGCCGATCATGAGCAGATTTCGACGTCCGAATCGATCGACGAACAAGATGGCGACGAATGTCATCGAAACGTTGATGATCGAGGTGATGACCGAGGTGACGAACGACTGGTTCTCGCTGAATCCGACCGACTTCCACAGTGTCGTCGAGTAGTAGAAGATGGCGTTGATTCCGACGAACTGTTGCAGGATCGCCATCGTGATGCCGACCCAGACAATGGGTTGCAAACCGAATTTCGGTCCACGAATGTCGCCGAACGACGACGTGGACTCCCGGCGCAAGGTCAGACGGATTTCCTTGACTCGCTCGTTCGGGTTCACTTCTCCGGAGATCTCACCGAGAATGCGAGCCGCTTCCTCGTCGAGGTGTTTGCCGACGAGGTATCTCGGTGACTCCGGAATCAGTGTGGCGAGAAAGCCGTAGACGAGAGCAGGTGCCACGCCGACGAGGAACATCCATCGCCAGGCTTCCAGACCGAACCACAGATCGTTGGACGGCCCGCCGGCCGCGTTCTGCAGTACCGCGTCCGAGAGGAGCGCGGCGAAGATGCCGACGGTGATTGCCAGCTGTTGCAACGATGCCAATCCGCCTCGATAGCGAGCCGGCGCGATTTCCGAGATGTACGCCGGTGCGATCACCGACGCGATGCCGATGCCGAGTCCGCCGATCACTCGCCAGAGCATCAGATCCGGGACGCTGAAGGCGAACCCGGAGCCCACGGACGAAATCGTGAACAGTGCGGAACCGAGCAACATCACCTTCTTGCGGCCCCAGCTGTCGGCGAGGCGGCCGGCGAACCAGGCACCGACCGCACAGCCGAGAAGCGCGATCGCTACCGCGAAACCGGTGACGAACGACGACAGTGCGAAGTTTTCCTGGATGGAATCGACCGCGCCGTTGACAACGGACGAGTCGAACCCGAACAGGAAGCCGCCGACGGCAGCGGCAATGGTGACTCCGATAACTTTGGCGGTGTACCGATCGGTTGATTGCGTCATCGCGTGACCCAGCTTTCGAGGTGAACCAGCGTCCATGGTGGTCGTTCGTCATCATCGTCCTCGCGCTCGAGACATGGGAGCGAAATGAGCTTCCGTTTCGACTCCGGACGGTTTCGGCCCATAAAAAGGGTGAAATGTCCGATATTCGGCAAAGATGCGGCTCAGCCCGTCCGGACGGCCAACCATTGATCGAAGGTCTGTCGACCGTGATCCGAATCGGTTGTGGTGACCAGCGTTCCGTCTCGCATTGCGCGACCGTATGCGCCGGGAATCGGAATCTCGAGCACCAGGCCTCGGGCACCGACGGCCCGGGCGTCGCGCCGCACCATCTCGGCCATGCGTTCTTCACGTGGTCCACCGAGGTCTGCGACTCGGCCGGCCGGGGGCTGCTCTGCCAGGTCGATCAACCGTTCGGCCACCTCTCGTGCGGCGATCGGTTGCGAGACCATCTTCGGGATGACGCTCACCGGACCGAACGACATCTGTGCGCGGATCTGGCCGGCGAATTCGTGGAACTGGGTGGCTCGAAGAATCGTCCACGGCACGGTTCCGGCGCGAACAATCCTTTCCTGCTCCACTTTTCCGGCGTAGTACGCGTGCGGGGCTCGGTCGATTCCCACAATGGACAGCGCCAGGTGATGACCGACACCGGCCTCGGTCTCGGCCGTCAGTAGGTTGCGGGTGACGGTGGAGAAGAACGCCGTCGATTCTTTTGCCGAGATCGTCTGTGTCGACGCGACGTCGATCACCGCCTCGATGCCGGACAATGCGTCGGACAGTCCTGAGCCGCTCACGAGATCTATGCCCGCCGATCGCGACAGCACGACCACGTCGTGTCCGCGTTCACGAGCGACCTCGACGACATGCACTCCGACGGTTCCTGTTCCACCCGCTACGGCTAGCTTCATCGCGTCTCCACCTGTTCATCGATCGAGTGTCGGACCTGCCGAGTGGCGGGTCTCGACTGTATGACGATGCAGCCTCGGAGAATGTATGGCGGGGGTCAGGTCCAGTGTCGGAGTTTGTCCGGATTGAGCACGATCCAGATGTCGGCCACCACCCGGTCCGTAGTGTCGAACCCGACGACGCCGAACACGCCGCCGCCGCGTCGGATCACGATGCCGGACAGGCCGTTGACGGACTCGATGCACCATTCCAGGTCGGTGGACTTGGCGGTGATGCCGCGGACGAAACGAGCGACTCGGTCGGAGCCCACAACAGGATTGCGGGCGGCCGAGACTCGCCCGCCTCCGTCGCTGATCAGGGTGACATCGGGGGCAAGCAACGAGACGAGCGTGGCAAGGTCTCCGTCTCCCGAGGCCATCGCGAAGGCGCGGACGACGCGATCGTGCTCGATGGGGTCGGCGGAGGTGAGGTGGCGGCCGTGCACGTGTTGTCGAGCGGCTGTCGCGAGCTGGCGGCACGCAGCAGGGGAGCGGTCGAGTACGGCCGCGATGTCGTCGAACGGAACTGCGAACGCATCGTGCAGGACGAATGCGACTCGCTGCGCTGGACCGAGCGATTCGAGAACGACGAGTAAGGCTAGATTCACCGAATCCTGTTGTGCGATTTGGTCGGCAGGGTCAGCGGCCGTCGAATTCACCGAGTGCAGACCGGAAACTGGTTCCGGCAACCACTGGCCGACGTAGCTCTCGCGGCGAACGCGGGCCGAGCCGAGCATGTCGAGACAGATCCGGCCGACGACGCGGGTGAGCCACGCGGCGGGAACGTCGATGGCGTCGCGTTCGGCATCGGTGAGTCGGTACCACCGGACCATGGCCTCGGAAGCAGCGTCTTCGGCGTCGCTGTAGGACCCCAACATTCGATAGCCGATGCCGATCAGCCGACTGCGTTCGTTGTTCATCGGATCGCACCATAGCGCGAGCGAACGATGCCGAGTTCGAGGTCATGGACGAAAATCCGGAGAAATCCGTCCACAACCTCGAACTCGACGGGCGGTTCTAGACGCTGGCTACGCCCGGAGCCAGGAAGCGCTGACCGGTTGCGGCCTCGGATGCACCGCTGCGGTCCAGGTACGGGGTGATGCCGCCGTTCCAGAATCCGAAGCCGCCGCCGAGGAGCAGGCAGAGGTCGATATCCTCGGCAGCCGCGACGACGCCCTCGTCGAGCATGATCCGGATCTCGTCGGCGAATGCGTTGCGGGTGCGTTCGAGCACCTGCTCGGCAGTGGACGGCGAATCTCCCTGTGGCCACAGTGCAGCCACCTCGGGATCGACGACCTGGCCCTCGGGGCCGTACGTCCACACGCCCGGCTTCTTCGCCTCGACGAGTGCACGGAATCCGGGGGAGTCCTTGAACCGCTCCGGGTATGCCTCGCCGAGAGTTTCCGCTGTGTGCAGTGCGACCGCAGGGCCGACGAGAGCCAGCAGGGTCAGCGGGCTCATCGGCATGCCGAGTTCGCCCACCGCGCCGTCGGCGACGTCGAACGGCGTGCCCTCGTCGATGGCACTGATGATCTCGTTGGACGCGCGGGTGACGAGACGATTGAAGACGAATCCGGGGAGATCGGCCGACAACACGGCCGACTTCTTCAGTGTCTTGGCCGTCGCGAATGCCGTTGCGAGAGTGGCGTCGTCGGTCTTCTCGCCCTTGACGACCTCGAGCAGCGGAAGAACGGCCACGGGGTTGAAGAAGTGGAAGCCGACGACCCGCTCGGGGTGCTTCAGATCGGCCGCCATCTTCGTGATCGACAACGAGGAGGTGTTGGTCGCGAGAATCGTTTCGGCAGAGACGAATTCCTCGACCTCGGCGAACACCTTCTTCTTGACGTCGAGGTTCTCGAAGACTGCCTCGATGACGAAGTCGGTGTTCGCAAAGGCGGACTTGTCGATCGAGCCGGACACCAACG
This sequence comes from Rhodococcus sp. 15-649-2-2, assembly GCF_002258645.1. Lineage (NCBI taxonomy): Bacteria > Bacillati > Actinomycetota > Actinomycetes > Mycobacteriales > Nocardiaceae > Rhodococcus > Rhodococcus sp. 15-649-2-2. The sequence goes on along the minus strand of NZ_NPFM01000031.1, from coordinate 482,024 downwards.
CCTTCAACCGATTTGCGGCGTCGGGGGACAGGCGCTTCTTACCGAGCAGCTTGTCGATCTCGCCGTGGACGTAGCCGACACCCTTGTCGATGCGCTCCTGATCGATGTCGGTGAGGATCACCGGCACCTTCAGCTGCCGCACGAACAGCAACGCGAGCTGGCTGGCCATCAAACCTGCACCGACGATGCCGACGCCGGAGATCTTGCGGGCGAGGGACTTGTCGGGTGCACCGGCAGGCCGCTTTGCGCGCTTCTGCACCAGATCGAAGGCGTACAGCCCGGCACGCAATTCGTCCTTTACCAACAGGGTCGACAGGGCCTCGTCCTCGGCGGCGAAGGCCGTGTCGAGCGAGGCGGAGTCGGTGATGTCGGTGTTCTTGGCGAGCTCTAGCAGTTCGACAGCGGCGACGGGGCCGGGGGCGAAGTTGTTGGTCTTGCCCGCCACGATGCCCTTGGCGCGGGCGATGGCGTCGTCCCACGCCTGTCCGCGGTCGATCTCGGGACGAGCCGGGGTGATCTCGCCCTTGATCACCTGAGCAGCCCACGCGAGGGACTGCTCGAGGAAGTCGGCTCCGCCGAAGAGGGCGTCGGCGATGCCGAGATCGAGTGCCTGCTGCGGCTTGAGGACGCGGTTCTGGTTCAGTGCGTTCTCGATGACGACGGTGACAGCGTTCGAGGCTCCGATGATGTTGGGCAGCAACTGGGTTCCGCCCCATCCCGGTACCAGGCCGAGGAAGGCCTCGGGCAAACCGAGTGCGGCAGCGTTCTCCGCGACGGTCCGGTAGTGCGAGTGCAGTCCCACTTCGAGGCCACCGCCGAGTGCGGCACCGTTGATGAAGGCGAATGTCGGAATCGTGGACTCGCGCAGGCGACGGAAGACCTTGTGCCCGAGCTGCCCGATCTGCAGCGCCTCGTCCTTGGTCTTGATGTTCGGTACGCCGTTGAGGTCGGCACCGACTGCGAAGATGAACGGCTTGCCGGTGACGGCGATGGCCACCGGGTTCGCTGCGAAGGCCTCGTCGAGGGCCGCGTCGAACTTGGCCAGTCCGCCGGGACCGAAGGTCGACGGCTTGGTGTGATCGAAGCCGTTGTCGAGCGTCACGAGGGCGATGGTGCCCTCGAGCCCCGGTACGGAGACGATCTTGGTGAACGCGTTCGTGACTACCTCGTCGCTGAACGCTGTGGTGATGTCACTCATTTGGCTGCTCCCGAGTAGTCAGCGTGGTTGGGGTTCTCCCAGATGACGGTGCCGCCCATGCCGAGACCGATGCACATGGTCGTCAGGCCGTAGCGGACGTCGGGCTGCTGAGCGAACTGGCGGCTCAGCTGGGTCATCAGGCGGACGCCCGAGGACGCGAGGGGGTGGCCACACGCGATGGCACCTCCCCACTGGTTGACGCGGGGATCGTCGTCGGCGATGCCGTAGTGCTCGAGGAAGGCGAGTACCTGGATGGCGAAGGCCTCGTTGATCTCGAACAGGCCGATGTCTTCGATGCTCAATCCCGTTCGGCCGAGCAGTTTTTCGGTCGCGGGGACCGGTCCGATGCCCATGACGGCCGGGTCGACGCCTGCGAAGCTGAAGCCGACCATGCGCATGCCGATGTTCAGGCCGAGTTCGTGCGCGGTGTCCTCGCCGGCGAGGATCGCGGCGGTGGCACCGTCGTTGAGTCCCGCGGCGTTGCCTGCGGTGACGCGGCCGGCAGGGCGGAACGGCGTCTTGAGCTTGGCGAGGTCTTCGACGGTGGTGCCGGGACGAGGCGGCTCGTCCTCGGTGGCCAGGCCCCACCCTGCGGCGGACTTGGTGGCGACGGGAACGAGGGTGTCGGCGATGTAGCCGGCCTTCTTCGCTGCGTCGTACTTGTTCTGGCTCGCGACGGCGTAGGTGTCGGTGCGGTCCTTGGTGATGCTCGGGAACCGGTCGTGCAGGTTCTCGGCGGTGTTGCCCATCACCAGGGCGCTGGGATCGACCAGCTTGTCGGCGAGGAAGCGCGGGTTGGGGTCGACGCCCTCACCCATCGGGTGGCGGCCCATGTGCTCGACGCCACCGGCGATGACGACGTCGTACTGGCCGAAGCCGATGCCCGATCCGGTGGTGGTCACCGAGGTCATTGCACCCGCACACATGCGGTCGATGGCGAATCCGGGGACGCTGCGGGGGAGTCCGGCGAGCAGGGCGGACGTGCGGCCGATGGTCAGCCCTTGGTCACCGGTCTGTGTGGTCGCGGCGATGGCGACCTCGTCGATACGTTCGGGAGGGAGGTTGGGGTTCTTGCGAAGAAGTTCGCGGATTGCCTTGACGACCAGGTCGTCTGCGCGAGTGTCGGCGTACATGCCCTTGGGGCCTGCTTTGCCGAACGGGGTACGGATGCCGTCGACGAAGACAACATTCCTTTGTGAGCTGGTGGACGCGGGTACAGACACGCTTTTCGATCCTCCCGACAGATGCGGACGACTCGCCCGGGTGCCCGGACGCGCCACCTACTGTAGCGGGTATTACCCGCCGGTAACTTGGGAAGGGTGCAGTGCCTTCGCCAGAACCGGTACCACCAGCGAGCGTTGCCAGGGCCGCGCCCCTCCCTCGGTCAGCCGACTGTCGATCAGCTCTCCGGGATCGAGGCCTTCGTCGTCAGGAGTCCGCCAATCCCACACCAATCGACGGAGCAGATCCGGCATCAGGAGGTTCTCGACCGGAACCGACACCGACTCGCTGAGGTCGGTCATCGCCGCTCGTACGTCGGCGAGCCTGGCCGCCGCGTCAGGATCGCGACGCGCCCATCGATTGACCGGGGGCGGGCCGTCGAAAGACGCTGCCATGGAGGGCAACTCGGAGGTCGGTAGGGCCCGCGCACGCGTGAGCGCCGACGCCCACAGGCGGGAAGATCGACGCTGGCGAGGACCGCCGAAGACCGGTAGTTGCTCGAGCTCGCGCGAGGTCTTCGGATCGGCAGTTGCCGCCGCCACGATCGCCGAGTCCGGCAACACCCGGCTCGGCGCCACGTCACGTTTGGCCGCCAATTCGTCTCGGGTGGTCCATAGTTCGCGGACGGCCGCGAGCGTGCGGGGAGACTTGATCGCGTGAATCCCGGATGTCCGACGCCACCTGTCGGTCTTGGGTTTGGGCGGTCCGAGAGAGAGGATGTGGGCGAATTCCTGTGCCGCCCAGTCCGTTTTGCCTTGTCGTTCGAGCTCCGCGGCCATTTCGTCGCGAAGCTCGAGCAGAACTTCGACGTCGAGCGCGGCGTAGTTGAGCCAGGTGTCGGGCAGGGGACGAGTGGACCAGTCGGCAGCGCCGTGGCCCTTCTGTAGCGCCAGTCCGAGGGTGCGTTCGACGATGGCGCCGAGGCCGACGCGTTCGAATCCGGCGAGACGGCCGGCGAGCTCGGTGTCGTAGAGCGTGGCGGGGACCAGGCCGAGTTCGGCCAGCCCCGGGAGGTCCTGATCGGCGGAGTGCAGCACCCATTCGAGCGGGTTGATCACCTCGGCGAGAGGCGCGAGGTCGCCGGTGACCGGGATCGGATCGAGCAGAACGGTGCCCGCTCCGCGGCGACGAAACTGCAGCAGGTAGGCGCGCTGGGAGTACCGAAAGCCCGACGCGCGTTCGGCATCGACCGCGAGAGGCCCGTGACCTGCGGCGAGGAGCTTCGCGGCCGCGAGAACGGCGTCCGGTGTGTCCACGACATCGGGCACACCGTCAGCCGGGGCAAGCAACGGAACGGCGACCGGCTCGTTGACCTGCTCGTCCGACGTGGCGTCGTCCGACGTGGCGTCGGGGGAACTCTCGGCTGACATGGACAGTGACTCTAAGCCCTACGGTCGGTGGGTCCGGAGACTATGTCCGGCTGGAACTGCGTCGACCGAGGGTCGTGATGCCCGCGGGCGGCAGACCTGCCGCGTACGCGAGAACCTCGCAGAAGGCCTCGACGTGTGTCGAGAGGTCCTCGGACGTCGCGGTCCAGGACGCGCGAAGTTCGAGCTGATGGGCCTTGGGGGGACCGGCGATGTCGCCGTAACGCACCGAGCTGGTCGAGGTGACGGTGCCGCCGAGTGCGTTGAGCGGCTCCGACCGTGACTCCAGTGCGTCGACCAGCCAACTCCACCCGACCTCGGGAAGCAGAGGATCGTCGGCCAGCGATTCGTCGACGTCCGCTTGAATGTAGGCAACCAGTCGAAGAGTGCCGTTCCAGGCTTCTGCACCGTCGGGGTCGTACAGCAGGATCAGGCGGCCGAAGGCGTCACCGTCACTCTGTTCGTCGACCTGGTCGGAATCGGGATGCTTGACCTCGGCCCCGATCGCATAGCTGTAGGGGGCGAGACGCTGCGGCGGCCGGATCGGACCGATTTCGATCGCCGGGTGTACCTGGGCCCGATGCATCGCGTCGATGGCGGCGCGGAAAGGCGCAGGTTCGGCGGTGGATTCGGGTTCGGTCACGTGATCGGACGTTAGACGCGTCACGTTGTCCGGCGGCGGAGGCGCGCCGAGCCGTGATAGAACCGAAGTGGGTGTGTCGCCCTTGGTGGCAGAAGCTTTCCTGACGCGTGGCAGCATGGAACTCGATGAACGCCGAAGCACACACCACAGCCCCCGCCCGTCGAGAACTCCCGGACGCGCCGTTCTTGGCCGCGATCGCCGGTGAAACGCCCTCGCGTCGGCCGGTGTGGTTCATGCGTCAGGCCGGCAGGTCTCTCCCCGAATACCGAAAGATCCGCGCCGGCATCGGCATGCTGGATTCGTGCTTCCGACCGGATCTGGTGGCCGAGATCACTCTGCAACCTGTCCGTCGACACGATGTGGACGCGGCAATCCTGTTCTCGGACATCGTGGTTCCGCTCAAGGCTGCCGGTATCGATCTCGACATCGTTGCCGGTACCGGTCCGGTCGTGGCTCAGCCGGTGCGTTCGGCGGCCGATGTCGCGGCGCTCCCCACGTTGACCGCCGATCAGGTCGAGCCGGTGGCCGATGCGGTGCGGATCCTCACCAGGGAGCTCGCGGGCACGCCGCTCATCGGGTTCGCCGGAGCGCCGTTCACCCTCGCGTCCTACCTGGTCGAGGGTGGCCCCAGTCGCAATCACGAGAAGACCAAGGCGCTGATGCGCTCCGACCCGGCGACCTGGCATGCCCTGCTCGACGCGCTGGCGACCACAACGATCACATTCCTGCAGGCTCAGTTGGCCGCCGGAGTGGACGCGGTGCAGGTGTTCGACTCGTGGGCGGGTGCGCTGTCGCTCGCCGACTACCGCGAGTACGTGCTGCCGCACTCGACGCGAGTGTTCGACGCCGTGTCCTCGGCGGGCGTTCCCAAGATTCATTTCGGGGTCGGTACCGGCGAGTTGCTCGGTGCGATGGGTGAGGCCGGCGCCGATGTGGTCGGTGTCGACTGGCGGATTCCGCTCGACGACGCCGTGCACCGAGTCGGTGGCGGCAAGGTCTTGCAGGGAAATCTCGATCCGGCGGTGCTGTTCGCCGGCTGGGATGCCGTCGAGGCCGAAGTTCGACGTATTGCCGCCGAAGCCGACCGCGCGGTGGCGGCCGGTGCGCGGGGGCATGTGTTCAATCTCGGACACGGCGTGTTGCCCGACACCGATCCCGAGATTCTGACCCGGGTGGTCTCGTTGGTGCATTCGTTGTGACGCTGCGGCGCTACGCCGTGGTCGGCGGCGGGATCTCCGGCCTCGTCGCGGCGTATCGCCTCCGGCAGGCCTGTGGTCCCGATGCGGAGATCACTCTCGTCGAGGCATCCCCTCGCCTCGGTGGCACCCTGCGGACCACCGAGGTCGGTGCCGAGTCGCTCGACGTCGGCGCGGAAGCGTTCATCGGTCGTCGTCCGGAAGTACCGGCTCTGCTCGCCGAACTCGGCCTGTCGGATCAGCTGGTGCACCCGTCGTCGGCGCGTCCGCTGGTCTTCTCGGGCGGCCGAACGCATGCGCTCCCGTTGGGCACCTTGATGGGTATCCCGTCCTCTGCCGATTCCGTGCGGGATCTGGTGGACCCGGAGGAACTGCACCTCATCGAGACCGAAACAACACGGCCGTTCACGTGGACCGCGGGCTCGGACGTCAGCGTGGCCGATCTCGTGGGCAGCCGCTTCGGCTCCCAGGTCGTGAGCCGTTCGGTCGATCCGCTGCTCGGCGGCGTGTACTCCGGCTCGGCGAGCTCGATCGGCGTCCGGGCTGCCCTTCCGACGTTGGCAGCCGCATTGGACGGCGGGGCAGCGAGCCTCACCGAGGCAGTGCTGGCGGCATTGCCCACGCCGTCGCCCGGACCGGTGTTCGGCGGCCTGCGCGACGGCTATGCGGTGCTGCTCGATGCGCTGATCGCCGCGACCGATGCCCGGACGATCGTCGACGCAGGCACCGGCGAGGTACGCCGTGAGGCGAACGGCTGGTACGTCGATCGCGTGGGCGTCGTGGACGGACTGGTCCTGGCGGTACCCGCGCCCGTCCTCGGTCACCTGATCGCCGCGGTGGCACCCGAGGCCTCGCGGGCGGCACGCAGTATCGAGCTGGCGTCGTCGGTGGTCGTAGCGCTGGCCTTTCCGAAAGCGACCGAGTTGCCCCAGAATTCGGGCATTCTCGTGGCCACGGACGCAGGCCTCGATGTCAAAGCGTTCACATTGTCGAGCCGGAAGTGGCCACACCTGGGGGAGCGTGACGCGGTATTGCTGCGGGCCTCGCTCGGCCGGTTCGGAGACTCCACGGCCTCGGACCGATCCGAGGCCGAGTCGATCGAGACGGCGCTGCGGGATCTGCGAACGGTTGCGAACATCGACACCCCACCACTGGCCGCGACAGTGCAGCGCTGGCCGGGCGGTCTGCCGCAATATGCGCCCGGGCACCTCGATCGCGTCGCCGCCGTGGAGTCCGGTGTTGCCGACCTCCCCGGCCTCGAGGTCACTGGAGCCTGGCAGCGCGGTGTCGGTGTACCCGCGTGTATTGCGTCCGCCACCACCGCTGCCGCCCGTCTGGTCGAGGTGGCACGATAGGGCCATGGCACGCCTCGATTACTCAGCGCTCAATTCGACACTCCGCTATCTGATGTTCTCGGTCTACAAGGTCACGCCCGGTGTGCTGGGCGACGATCGGGCCGCAGCAGCCAAGGAGGCGAAAGTCTTCTTCGAAGGTCGTGAAGACAAGGGCGTCGCAGTGCGGGGTGTGTACGACATCGCCGGCATGCGCGCCGACGCCGATTTCATGGTCTGGACGCATGCCGAGCGCATCGAGGACCTGCAAGCCACCTATTCCGACTTCCGGCGCACCACCGCGCTGGGCAAGGCAAGCACTCCGGTCTGGAGCAACACCGCACTGCACCGCCCGGCGGAGTTCAACAAGAGTCACGTTCCGGCTTTCATCGCGGGTGAGGATCCGGGTGCGTACATCTGCGTCTACCCGTTCGTCCGGTCGATCGACTGGTATCTGCTGCCCGACGACGAGCGCCGCACGATGCTCGCCGACCACGGCAAGGCCGCGCGTGACTACAAGGACGTGCGCGCGAACACCGTGCCGTCGTTCGCACTGGGCGACTACGAGTGGATTCTGGCCTTCGAGGCTCCCGAGTTGGACCGCATCGTCGATCTGATGCGGGATCTGCGTGCCACCGAGGCGCGACGGCACGTGCGTGAGGAGACCCCGTTCTTCACCGGCCCGCGGGTCGAGGTGGACGCACTCGTCGAATCACTGCCGTGACCACGACGGGCACATCGACGATCGAGGCCGTCCTGTTCGACTTCTCGGGCACGCTGTTTCGGCTCGAGGAGGATCCCACCTGGTTCGACGGCATCCATGACGCAGACGGCACCCCGGTCGACGGTGCCGGAGCCGCGGAACTGATGCGGCGTATGACCGCGCCGGTAGGCGAGACAGTCGAGTTCGACGATGCAACGCGTCATGCCTGGCGAAACCGAGACCTCGATCCGGCACTGCACCGGCAGGCCTATCTGCACGTGCTCGAGCAGTCCGGTGTCACGGACCGTGCGCAGGCGGAATCGGTTTACGGGCGGGTGATCGATGCCGATTCGTGGACGCCGTACCCGGATACCGAGTCGGTCCTGAAAAAGCTTGCTGCCGAGTCGATTCGGGTCGGTGTGCTGAGCAACATCGCCTTCGACATCCGTCCTGCGTTCGTCGATCGCGGTCTCGATCGGTACGTCGACGAGTTCGTGCTCTCGTTCGAGGTAGGTCACGTCAAACCGCAGCCCGAGATCTTCCGGCACGCAGTCGCGAGCTTGGGCGTCGACCCTTCGGTGACATTGATGGTGGGCGACAGCGCCGAGGCCGACGGTGCGGCGAGGGAGATCGGGTGCAGCTTCGCGCTCGTCGATCCCGTACCGACGGTCGAGCGTCCGGATGCACTGCTGGCAGCGTTGAGCGCGTTCGGAATTCGATGACCGGAGTAGTTCGATGACCGGAGTGGCCGGCGTCCAGCACATGGGCCACTGGGGCATGTTTCGTGCCGAGTCGGACGGACGCGATGTCACCGCTGTTCATCCCGAGGTCTCGGACAGCAATCCTTCCCCGGTGTTGGGTAACCTCGTCGGGTCGGTGACCCACCGATCGCGCGTTACCTCACCCGCGGTACGCAGAGGCTGGCTCGAGCGCGGCCCGGGGCCGACCGACGACCGTGGCAGCGACGAGTTCGTCGAGGTGTCGTGGGACGAGTTGACCGAGCTCCTGTCCAACGAATTGCGCAGAGTTGTCGGCACATACGGCAACAGCGCCATCTACGGCGGCTCGTACGGGTGGGCGAGTGCCGGACGCTTCCATCACGCGCAGAGTCAGGTGCATCGATTCCTCAACTGCATCGGCGGTTACACCCGATCGGTGCACAGCTACTCACTGGGTGCGACCGGTGTCATCATGCCGCACGTACTCGGTGCGCACTGGAAGATGTTCTCGCGCTCCACGTCCTGGAACGTGATCGCCGCGCACACCGACCTACTCGTGGCCTTCGGCGGCGTTCCGGTGAAGAACACCGGTATCAATCACGGCGGTACGTCGGACCATCCGACGGTCGATTCGCTCGACGCGATGCGTGCTCGCGGCGGACAGATCGTCTCGGTCAGTCCGCTGCGCAACGACATGAGCGGCGACGCTCGATGGATCGCGCCGCGACCCGGAACCGACGTGGCGATGATGTTGGCTCTCGCATTCGTGCTCGCCGACGAAAAGTTGCACGACACAGCCTTTCTCGACACGTACTGCGAGGGCTATCCGGAGTTCGAGCGGTACCTGCTCGGCGTCTCGGACGGCACACCCAAGACCCCGCAGTGGGCGTCGACGATCTGCGGCATCGAGGCTGCGGTGATCGCGGATCTCGCGCGGGAGATGGCGTCGAAGCGCACGATGGTCACCGTCACGTGGTCACTGCAACGGACGCAGCACGGCGAGCAGGCCCCGTGGATGGGCATCACGCTGGCATCGATGTTGGGTCAGATCGGCGTGCCCGGCGGGGGATTCGGACACGGCTACGGCTCGATGAACGAGCCCGGTCTGGCCCCGGTGCCGTATCCGTTACCGACCCTGCCGCAGGGAATCAATCCGGTGCCCGATCTGATTCCGGTGGCGGCGGTCTCGGACATGTTGCTCGATCCCGGTGGCCAATTCGACTACGACGGTCAGCGATTGACGTATCCGGACATCAAGGTCGTCTACTGGGCCGGCGGCAATCCGTTCCACCACCACCAGGATCTCGGACGGCTTCGTCGTGCTCTCGGCAGACCCGACACCGTCGTGGTACACGATCCCTACTGGACACCGATGGCCAAGCACGCCGACATCGTCGTCCCGTCGACCACGTCACTGGAACGGTCCGATCTGAGCTGCACACGCAACGATCCGTTGCTGGTCGCCATGGAGCCGGCCGCCGCCCGGTACGCGGACGCTCGCGACGACTACGACACGTTCGCCGAGCTGGCCACGAAACTCGGTGTGGGGGAGCAGTTCACCGAGGGGCGTACCTCGGAGCAGTGGCTGGAGCATCTGTACGGGCAGTGGCGCGGATATCTACGCGCGGGTGGCGTCGCGACCCCGGAGTTCGAGGCCTTCCGGCGTGAGGGTTCGTTCCGAATGCAGACCGAGGACGATCTGACGTTCCTCCACGACTTCCGAACAGACCCGGTGGGGAACGCCCTGCGTACCCCGAGCGGCAAGATCGAGATCTTCTCGGCAACGGTTGCGGGCTTCGACTACGACGACTGCCGAGGGCATCCGATGTGGTTCGAGCCGCAGGAGTGGCTCGGCGGGCCACGCGCCCAGCAGTTTCCGTTGCACCTGATCGCCAATCAGCCACGCACCAGGCTGCACAGTCAGCTCGATCACGGCGCGGTGAGCCGACACTCGAAGATTCAGGGCCGAGAGCCGATACGAATGCACCCGTCTGCGGCCGCGGCCAGGGGAATGTCGGACGGCGATGTCGTGCGGGTGTTCAACGACCGTGGCTCGTGCCTGGCCGGTGTCGTTGTCGACGACGCGATGTTGGAAACGGTGGTGCAGCTGTCCACGGGTGCCTGGTACGACCCGCTCGATCCAGCTGATCCCGGCTCGATGTGCAAGCACGGCAGCGTGAACGTACTTACCGCGGACGACGGGGCGTCCTCGCTGTCGCGTGGATGCACAGGACAACATGTGCTGGTGGAGATCGAACGCTACGACGAACCACTGCCGCCGATCACCGCGTTCGATCCACCAGTTCGATCAGGGGTCAGAACACGACCCGAGAGATGATCTCGGCGACCAGCGCCGGCTTGTCCTCGCCCTCGATCTGCAATGTTCCCGCTGTCACTATCTGCAGTGCTCCGCCGGATACCTCTTCGACCGAGACGAGGGTGGTCTGCAGGCGCACGTGGGCTCCGACCTTCACCGGGTTGATGAAGCGAACCTTGTTGGAGCCGTAATTGATTCCGAGCTTGGTGTTCTCGATCGTGTAGATCTGCCAGTTGAGCATCGACACCAGGGACAGGCTCAGGAATCCGTGTGCGATCGGCGCGCCGAACGGGCTTTCCTTCTTCGCCCGCTCGACATCCACGTGAATCCACTGGTGATCGCCGGTCGCGTCGGCGAAGGTGTTGACCCGTTCCTGGGTGATCTGCAGCCAGTCACTGGTGCCGAGGTCTTCGCCGACGGCCGCTTTGATCTGCTCTGGTGAGGTGAAAGTGCGCATGTTCACAGTATGGATGAATCAGCGCCGATCAGGATGCAGGCTTGAGTACCAGCGAGATCGAGTTGATGCAGTAGCGCTGGTCGGTCGGCGTGGGGTAGCCCTCGCCCTCGAACACGTGGCCGAGGTGACTGTGGCAGTTGCGGCAGACGACCTCGACACGGCGCATTCCCAGCGTGGTGTCCTCTTTCAGGATCACGGCGTCGCTGTCGGCCGGGTCGAAGAACGACGGCCAGCCGCAGTGGGATTCGAACTTCTCGGTGCTGCGGAACAATTCGGCTCCGCAGGCCCGGCATTCGTAGATGCCTTCGGTGGTGGTGTCGGTGTACTCGCCGACGCCCGGGCGTTCGGTGCCTGCTTGGCGGAGCACCGCGTACTCCTCGGGGGTCAGCTTCTCGCGCCACTGTGCGTCGGTGAGCTGGACGGCGGGAGCGGAGTTGTTGTCGGTTGCTGAACTCATGCTTCCACGCTAATACGATTTGTCGGGCTATGCCGTTTTCGCTGGTGGCGCGCTCGGCAAAAGGTAGTTCGGTTCGATTCCGTCGTCCAGTCGTCCTTCGCTTCGAGCGGCGAAATAGCGCCCGACGAGAACACCGAAGATGACGACGATCAGCAGCGCCCACCCGAACGTGGTTCGGAGGTAATCGAGGGCACGGCCCGTTTCGATCCAGCGCCCGGACAGCCATCGGTCGTAGTTCATGAACCCGTAGATCGCGAGCCAGGCGGGCCAGTTGCGAAGTAGTGAGTTCTTCAGCACCACAGTCATGAGCAGCGGGAACAGCATCATCGAGTAGTACATCTGGCCCAGCGAGCCCAGCAACCAGTGCGCGGTGAGGATCAATCCCGAGGTGGTCGCGAAGAAGAACAGACGGTCCTCGCGGCAGTATCGGTACAGCAGCCACAGCGACACCAGAACCATGATCCCCAGAACCGCGCGGATGCCGAGGGTGAGCAGTTCGGGAACACCGTAGTAGCGACCGTTGCCGACGACAGCGCTGTTGAAGTAGTCGCGAGTCTGCAGCAGGTACGGCAGCGTCCGGTCGATGAAGTTCATCGGGTCGACCGACAGCGGCCAGGCGATGGCCATCATCACCACGGGGATCGCGATCGAGGTGACGAAGACCTTCCACTGACGCGTCATCAGCGGTAGCAGCAGCAGCGGCGCGAGCATCGGCTTGACCGCCAGAGTCAGACCCATGGCAACGCCGGCCGACAGGTCTTTGCGCTGGAGTAGAAACCCGAGGAACGCTACTTCGCCGAGGAGGACGAAGCCGTTGAAGTTGGTGAACACCAACGTGTTCGTCACCGTCTCGCTGACGAATGCGGCGAGGAGCAGCGCGGGAGCGGCAACCGAATCGAGCCGGAATCCGAAGATGCGCAGCAGGATGTACAGCGCCACGAGAATTGCGATGGTGCTGGCGATGATGAACAGCCAGCGAGATCGCTCTGGGTCGATGATGGCTATGGGGGAGAGCAGCATCGTCGCACTCGGTTGGTACAGGTAGTGCGGATCGACGGAGTCGAAATTCGCCGTGTACACCGGCTGTCGATTCAGGAACGCCAGAGCTGCGCTGTACACGGGATTGAAGTCGTTGGTGATATCACCGTTGACCGCCTTGATGACCACCCGCTGGATCACGGTCATGATGGCGATGGGCCACAGGGCGTACTTGATTACCTCGGCGGTCGTCCGCCCTGAACGCGGCTCCAGAAAGCTAAGTGACACCCGCGAACGGTACCCGAGCCGGTGCCGCACCAGAGAAAGGACACCCCGCAAGTTCAGCGGGCCGACCGACGGAACCTACCGGCAGGTATCGATCGCCGGAGTCCGGTCGAGGAATCAGGCGGGACAGACGGTGCCGTCGGTGGGAAGCGACGTATCGAGCGCGTAATTCACCGCAGCGCTCTGCAGACACTGCGATCCGCCGAGGCTCGGGTGTCCGCTGCCCTGCCACGCCGCCGACGCCACTGCTGCACCGGTTGCCCCGACCAGCCCGGTGACCGAGGACAGGCCTCCGTTGCCGACGATCGGGTCGCCCGCGTTCGACAGGACCAGTACCGGAACGTCCAACGAGGTGGGCAGGGGGATCGACGGTGCTGTCGGCCAGGAGGAGCACAGCAACGCTGTCAGGGCGGCGTCGGTGCCGTAGACCGGGTAGCGGTCGGTCCATTGCGACGACAGGTCACGCACGCCCTGCGGAGACGGCCACTGCTGGCCGTCCGTGCACCGGGAGACGAACTGCCCGTCGGTGCCGTAGGCATTTCGACCTCGTTCGGCGAGAGCGAGCAGAGCTGCGGTGTCGGAGCCGGCCGCTGCGGACAAGGTCGTGGACAGGGTGGTGGCCCGGGACGACGCGTCCCCTGCAGTCGATGCGAGCGCGAAGGTGATGCCGTCGAGAATTTCGTGAGTGGACAGCGGTGCGAACTCGCCACCGGCGGCGCGTCGGAGCAGCTGCTCCACAGCAGCCGTCGGATCGGCCCCGAGTGAGCAGTTCAGCGCGACGCATCGTTGTGCGAACGCCGCGAAGGCTGCTTCCTTGCCCTGGGTGCGTTGCTCGGCCAGCGTGATCTGATCGGTGTTGACCCCGGGCGGCGAATCGAGAATCAGACGCGAGATGTTGTCCGGGAACTTCGCCGCGTAGGCCAACGCGGTGAGCGCACCGTTCCCCGATCCGATCACTCCGATCTGGTTCACGCCCCAGAGCTGCCGCAGACGGTCGAGATCGTCCGCGGCGTAGGTGGTTCCGAAGGCGAGTTCCTGTGGCTGGAGTGTGTCGGTGCATTCGATGGTGGCGTCTCGGCCTGCGTCGACTGCGCGGTCGGCGGTATCGGCGTCGGATCTGGTGAACTGTCCCAGGGCATCGACTGCTGTCTTGGTAGGGGAGTCGATGGTGTCGTCGATGCAGTCCACAGCGGTGGAGCGGCCGATCCCGCGCCGATCTACGGCGACGATGGGGTGAGCTTCCAGCAGTGTCGAGAGCGGACCGGCTGCCATCGTCGCCAGTGTGGCGATAGAGGATCGATCGGAGCCGGAGGTGAACACCAGCGGACCCGCATCGGCCGGCGTTCCATCGAGTCGGGCGCGCAGAGCGCCGACGGCGAACGTGCCGAACATCTGCCCGCTGGCATCGACATCGGCCTCGTATTCGGCGCACTCGAGTGTCAGTCCGGGCGTGGTCGAGGTGAGCCCGAACGTCCCGAGAGTTGCGGCGGTGCAGTCGGCCCAGTCGAGGTCAGTCGTCGGCACGGGGAGAGCAGCCGGCTCCGGCGGAGCCTCTGCGGACGGCTCGCCGGGCTGACCGGGGGATCGTTGCTCCACCGCGACATCGGGCCGGATCGACGGCCCGGTGCCGCAGGCCGCGCACATCGTGGCCACGACGAGGACGGCGGCGAGCAACGTACGTTTCTGCGTCACCGTGCGAGGCTATCGACTTTTCGATCGATGCCGCACCGAGCGCTGCTCATGGCCGACGCACCCAGCGAGTGAGCAGCGTTCCGTCCGCGTCAGCGAGAACGTGCGCCCGCTGCATCGGTGTGTCGGAGCCACTGGCCGAGTGTGCGATGCGGCCCGCCTCTCCGGCGACGAGCATCGGCGAGATCGTCAGGCACAGATCGTCTGCCGCCCCGTCGGATGCGAGTTGCCCGAACAGTCCTGGTCCGCCCTCGCACAGGATGCGACGAAATCCGAGTTCGCTCAGCGTGTCGACGATGTCTTCGGTCGACACCGATTCACCGGACACCTCGATCACCGTTGCGCCCGCGGAACGCAGCGCGCCCACCTTCGCAGTGTCCGCCGCCACCGAGGTCAGCACCACCGGCTGCACTTCGGTGTCGGTGACGAGCCGAGAATCCGCATCGATCGAACCGGAGGCGGTGACCACCACGATCGTCGGAACCGGTGCCAATCCGCCCGCCACCCGCCGTGCCTTTGCTTCGGCGGACAGCGAGACACCGCCGTAGTTCTCGGTGCGAGCAGTTCCGGCCCCGACGAGAACGGCGTCGCACAGCTCTCGCAGAATGCCGAACAATCGTGAGTCTGCGGGGGTTCCCAGGCCCGCCGACTTTCCGTTCGCGGTGACAGATCCGTCGATGCTGGCGACGAAGTTGGTGCGGATCCACGGTCGGCCCAGGTCTGCCGGGTAGGCGTACAGGTCGCGGACGGCATCGTCGTCGAGAATCGACCCGACGGTGGACGCGGACTCGGCGGCCTGCTCCGATGTGAAGTAGGTCCCAATATCGAGAAGCTGCATGAGAGAGATCAGACCACGTCGTTACGCTCGACAAATGCCCGCACGCCTTGTCGACCGAAATCCCGTGGTCCCCTCCGATCAGCTGATCGCGCAGATGGTCCCGCCGGCGATGTTCGACGACGTCAGCTTCTCCTCGTACATTCCCGACCCCAAAGAGCCGAGCCAGGCTGCTGCGGTCGCGAAGGCCGAGGAATTCGCGAACAAAGTTCAGAAGATCCGCGGCAAGGGCAAGCGCGGACTTTTCGGCAAGAAGACCCCGGCCACCGGTGCGGGTCTGTACCTCGACGGCGGCTTCGGCGTCGGCAAGACCCACCTGCTGGCGTCGATCTACCACAGCGTTCCCGAGCCCAAGGCGTTCGGCACCTTCGTCGAGTTGACCCACGTGGTCGGCGCACTCGGCTTCAACAAGGCGCTGGAAGAACTCTCGGGCCATAGCGTGCTCTGCATCGACGAGTTCGAGCTCGACGATCCCGGCGACACGATGCTGGTCTCGCGGCTGCTGTCCGAGCTGTCTCAGCGTGGAGTGTCCATCGTCGCGACGTCGAACACCCTGCCCGGCCAGCTCGGTGAGGGCCGCTTCGCTGCTGAGGACTTCATGCGGGAGATCAAGAAGCTCGGTTCGATCTTCGAGTCCATCCGCGTCGACGGCCCCGACTACCGGCACCGCGACCTTCCTCCCGCCCCCGAGCCGACATCCGAGTCCGAGCTCGTCGAGCGCGCGGAGACCGTCGACGGCGCAACCCTGGACGATTTCGACGAGCTGTTGGCACATCTGAGCACGCTGCACCCCTCGCGCTACGGCAAGTTGCTCGACGGCATTCCTGCGGTGTTCCTGAAGAACGTGCACCCGGCATCGGATCAGGCCATCGCCCTGCGCCTGGTGGTGCTCGCCGACCGCCTGTACGACGCGGGCATCCCGGTGACAGCCTCGGGCGGCAAGCTCGACGAGATCTTCACCGAGGAGATGTTGGCCGGCGGTTACCGCAAGAAGTATCTGCGCGCGACCTCGCGTCTGCTCGCATTGTCCCGTTTCGCCGCAGTCGGCTGAATCCGCGTCACAGTCGTGCCTGCATGACGTAGTCGTCGTGTGTCTGCACGCCGACAACGAATGTCTTGGTGCCGACGATCTCGAATCCGTGCTTCGCGTAGAACTTCTGGGCACGCACGTTGAGTTGATTGACGCCCAGCCACGCTCCTGCGCAACCGGATTCGCGCGCGTGGGTCAATGCGAACGAGATCAGCCGTGCCGCCACTCCGCCGCCGTGCTCGGCCGGCCGTACGTACAGCTTGCTGACTTCCAGCGTCGGATGGTGCGAGAGGGCTGTTCGGATATCCGGGTCCGCTGGAGCGCCCGACACGAGCATCGCGTACCCGACCACCTCGCCGGTGGGTGTTTCGTCGACCAGAACGGTTCGGTTCGGGTCGGCAACGTAACCCTCGAAATTGCTGACCGACAACACGTTCGAGACGAAATGCTCGATGTCCTCGGTGCGAGTTCCCGGTGGGCAGGCGAGTGGAAAGGTCTGCGCGGCCAATTCTGCGACGTTGGATACATCGGCAATTGTCGCCACACGCACACTCACAGCAGATCCACTGCGTTCTTCGCCTCCCGCAACGACAAGCCGGTTCGATCGCGCAGCAGTTTGATGGCCGAGATCGCCTTGCCCTCCGACTTCAGCGACTGCAACCGCGGGATGAGGTCGTCCCAGGGTGTCGGACCGGACTGAGCCGCGTCGACGATGGTGGACGAAGACGGAAAGGGTTCGCCGCGTTGAACGTTTTCGATCGCGTTCTTCGCTTCGATGAGACCGGCACCTGTCCGTTCACGAAAGATCTTGATGGCCTGGATCTTCTTGTTCGCCGCCAACAACTGATGAATGTCTGCACGGGCGTTGCCATCGAGGCCGATCAGCCCGATGCTGCGCGATGTCTCCGGGCTCGAGCCGGGCTTCTTTCGGGCCAACAACCATGCTGCAAGCACCGCGGCATCGACGAGGACCAGAGCAACGATGAACCATCCCCAGGTCGGCATGCCTTAGTAGACCACTTCAGCGTGACGGGTCGAAGGGCGGGACGACTACCGAAGAATCGGAGAACAACGAGACCGCACCGGCAAGGGTTTTCGTCGCCGCGTCGTATTTGATCGGAGCGAGGTCGTGGCCCGCGCCCTCGATGTCGACGAGCAGTGTGGGGGCCGGGACGAGAGCGAGCGCAGCGCTCAGTTCGGCCGTGGTGCCGAACGGGTCCTTGGTGCCGTGCACCACCACCGTCGGTGTTCGCAGGTCAGGAAGGTGCTGTGTACGAGCCTTTTCCGGCTTGCCCGGTGGGTGCAGGGGATAGGAGGTCAGAACGAGTCCGTCGACGAGATCCGGGCGCTCGGCTGTGATCATCGACCCCTGTCTGCCACCGTAGGAATGCCCACCGAATGCGATGAAGCCCGATGTCTCGGCGCGGAGGCGGTCGATCGCCGCGGCGATGCCCAGCCGATCCTCGGCCGACCGAGACGGATGCGGCGGGCCCTTGGGTTTGCGTACTCGAAACGGGAGGTCGAACCGCAGCACCGTGAACCCGGCTGCGGCCCACACCGCAGCGATGCGCTGCAGCAGAAGCGACTCGCAGTTGCCGCCCGCGCCGTGGGTGAGAGCAATTCCGCCACGTGACGGTGTGGACGGGGTGTGCAGATGAGCGACGCCCCCGCCGAGTTCGATGTCGGCGGGGGCGTCGGGACCATCGAGTTCAGGCATCGTTCGAGGACGTTACCTTTTTGTCGGTGTCTGCGTGGCTCGAGTCCGTGCTGCCGGTTTCGGAGCTGTCGGATGCATCCTGATCGTCGGCGTCGACGAGCTCACCGTTGTCGTCGACCATGTCGGCGAATGCAGTCCCGGCGACGGTGCCGTTCGTTCCCGGTAGCGCCACGGTGGGCCGGGCACCGGGTCGATAGCGATCGTCGAGCCCTTCGACGGATTTCTTCGCATCCTCGAGGGTTGCGTCGTCGACTGTGGGTTCGCTCTGAGCATCGTCCGACACGTGAGTGTCCTTCCATCGAAGTGTGTGCGTCATCTCCACTGTGCACTCCTATGGCGTGAATCACCACAATTGATTCGTGAGACACAAAAAAGACCCCCTCGAAAGGGGGTCTGATCCGTCTGACTCTGGTGCGCGATACTGGGATTGAACCAGTGACCTCTTCCGTGTCAGGGAAGCGCTCTCCCGCTGAGCTAATCGCGCATGTCCTCGCATCGATTCTGCAATCGATGCACTAGCGAGGTGGAGACGGGAATCGAACCCGTGTGCACGGCTTTGCAGGCCGTTGCCTCACCACTCGGCCACTCCACCATGGGTCGAGACCCTCGAGCGGATGACGGGATTCGAACCCGCGACCCTCACCTTGGCAAGGTGATGCGCTACCACTGCGCCACATCCGCATACCCCGGAGGCGCTCACTGCTGGGCAGTTGTTGTCTCCGTGGTGCGGGGAAAACATTAACCCAACGGGAGTGAAACTCACAAATCTCGTGGTCAGCTGCAGAATTCGCGCGTTCGGTGCCTGTGAACGATGTGAAAGCAGTGGCGTGACGGCATTGGCTGGGCGCTGTGACTGTCTGTTCGGCGATCGGGCAGGCGATTCGGTTCGCCGTGACACCTCGTGTTAATGTTTTGCCTCGTTCGGTCCCGTGGCTCAGTGGGAGAGCGTCCGCTTCACACGCGGAAGGTCGCTGGTTCGATCCCAGCCGGGACCACAGAAAAGAAGGTTCACACCGCCCGTCGGTGTGGACCTTCTTGCGTTCGAGGCCGGTAGCCTGAGCCGGTGAGCACCGAACAGTCGAAGCCCCAGGGTGTGGCAGACCAAGGTCCGATGGACACAGCGAAGGTCGAGCACCGGCGTTTTCGGGCGCGCATCGCCGAGAACAAGTCTCTCGACCTCGCGTACCGCATCACGGTCGGAGTCGTCGGAACAGTCGTGCTCATCCTGGGTGTGCTTGCCATTCCATATCCCGGGCCGGGTTGGCTGATCGTGTTCGCGGGACTGGGCATCCTGGCGTCGGAATTCGCGTGGGCCAAGAGTGCACTGCGATTCGTCCGTAAGAGATACGACGCTTTCATGGCCTGGTTCTCGAAGCAGTCGATGTTCGTCAAGGGTCTCGGCGTGCTGTTCACCACGGTCGTCGTGCTCGCGACTCTGTGGCTGCTCGGAACGTTCGCGCTGGTGGGCGGCTGGTTCGGACTCGACTGGACGTGGCTCGAAAGTCCGATCTGATCAACGCGCCGCGCTGAGGGCCGACGAGGGGCTCGATGCCGATAGGCTGTCGGAGGCCTTCCTGGCCCGAAGAACCGATCGAGGAGTACATCGCCGTGAGCATGCCCGTTGTCGCCACCGTTCCACCCGCCCGCATCATGGTGCCGGCAGGAACGACGGCAGGTACGGCGCTCCGCGACACCGGCCTGCCGAACAAGGGACCCGACGCCATCGTCGTCGTGCGCGATCCCGACGGCAAGCTGCGCGATCTGTCCTGGTCGCCGGAGGGCGACATCGAGGTCGAGCCCGTGCCGGCGAACACCGAGGACGGGCGAAGCGTCATCAGGCATTCGGCCGCACACGTGTTGGCGCAGGCCGTTCAGGAGCTCTTTCCCGACGCCAAACTGGGCATCGGACCGTTCATCAAGGACGGCTTCTACTACGACTTCGACGTGAAGCAGCCGTTCACTCCCGAGGATCTGGCCGCCCTCGAGAAGAAGATGAAGCAGATCGTCAAAGCCGGACAGCGGTTTTCGCGTCGGGTGTACGAATCGGTGGAGCAGGCTCGCGAGGAGCTGGCGAACGAGCCGTACAAGCTCGAACTGATCGACGACAAGTCCGGAATCGACGATCCCGAGGTCATGGAGGTCGGTGGGGGAGAGCTGACCGCTTACGACAACCTCAATCCACGCACCGGCGAGCGGATCTGGGGCGATCTGTGCCGCGGCCCCCACATCCCCACTACGAAGTACGTTCCTGCGTTCAAGCTGACCCGCAGCTCGGCAGCCTACTGGCGCGGCAACCAGGACAACGCGGATCTGCAGCGCATCTACGGAACCGCATGGGAGTCGACCGAGGCGCTCGACGCTCATCTCGAACTGTTGGCCGAGGCCGAGCGCCGCGATCACCGCAAGCTCGGGTCCGAGCTGGACCTGTTCAGCTTCCCCGACGAACTGGGCTCCGGTCTTCCGGTGTTCCACCCCAAAGGTGGTGTGATCCGCAACGAGCTGGAGAACTACTCGCGCCAACGGCACATCGAAGAGGGCTACGAGTTCGTCAACACCCCGCACATCACCAAGGGCCATCTCTACGAGGTCTCGGGTCACCTCGATTGGTACCGGGACGGCATGTTCCCGGCGATGCACCTGGACGCCGAACTCGACGAGAACGGCGACGTCCGCAAGCCCGGCCAGGACTACTACCTCAAGCCGATGAACTGCCCGATGCACAACCTGATCTTCCGTTCCCGCGGCCGCTCGTACCGCGAACTGCCGTTGCGCCTGTTCGAGTTCGGCTCGGTCTACCGGTACGAGAAGTCGGGCGTCATCCATGGTCTGACTCGCGTGCGCGGCATGACCCAGGACGACGCGCACATCTTCTGCACCCGCGAGCAGATGCGCGGCGAACTCACCAGCACGCTGGAATTCGTCCTCGGTCTACTCAAGGACTACGGCCTCGACGATTTCTACCTGGAGCTCTCCACTCGTAATCCGGAGAAGTCGGTCGGCAGCGACGAGGTCTGGGAAGAGGCAACCAACACGCTCGCGGAGGTCGCGGCGGCGTCGGGTCTGGATCTGGTGCCCGATCCGGGCGGCGCGGCGTTCTACGGACCGAAGATCTCCGTGCAGGCCAAGGATGCTCTGGGGCGCACCTGGCAGATGTCGACCATCCAGCTCGACTTCAACCTGCCCGAACGCTTCGAGCTCGAATACACCGCCTCGGGCGGAGTCAAGGAACGCCCGGTGATGATCCACCGCGCGTTGTTCGGTTCGATCGAGCGATTCTTCGGCGTGCTCACCGAGCACTACGCCGGCGCATTCCCGGCGTGGCTGGCACCGGTTCAGGTTGTCGGTATCCCCGTTGCCGAGGTGCACCAGGACCACCTCTTCTCGGTGGTGAAGGAGCTCAAGAAGCTCGGGGTGCGCGCCGAGGTGGATGCCAGTGACGATCGGATGCAGAAGAAGATCTTCAACCAGACAGCTCAGAAGATCCCCTTCATGCTTCTCGCCGGCGAACGCGACGTCGAGGCCGGTGCCGTCAGCTTCCGATTCCGTGACGGCACTCAGGTCAACGGTGTTCCGGTTGCGCAGGCAGTAGCAACGATCACCGACTGGATCTCCCAGCGCAACAATGCATCACCGACTGCCGAACTCGTGCAGACCAGTACCGCAGGAGTGAGTTGACATGGGCGATCAGGACGAGTCGATCGTCGCCACCGGTGCCGGTGAGCCCGATCGGTTGCAGCGACTGTGGACCCCACATCGGATGTCCTACATAGCCGAGGCCCCACAGGCCTCGGCCAAGTCGAGTGAGCCGTTCTCCGACATCCCGAAGATGAGCGACGAGGACGGGCTGGTGGTCGCGCGCGGCGAATCGGTCTACGCGGTACTCAACCTGTACCCGTACAACCCCGGGCACGCGATGATCGTTCCGTACCGCCGGGTCGCGGCACTCGAAGATCTCACGCCCGCCGAGAGCGCCGAGTTGATGGCGTTCACCCAACAGATGATTCGCGTCATCAAGACGGTGTCGCGCCCGCACGGCTTCAACGTGGGCCTCAATCTCGGTGCCGCAGCAGGCGGATCGTTGGCCGAGCACCTGCACCAGCACATCGTCCCGCGGTGGGGCGGCGATGCGAACTTCATCACGGTGATCGGCGGTGCCAAGGTGATGCCGCAGTTGCTTCGCGACACTCGGGCCCTGCTCGCGTCGGCCTGGAACGAATGAACAACAGGCGAGAGGAGCACGCGCCGTGCTGAGCATTTTCGGCCGTGCGCCGGTGTCGAAGGTGACCGCCCCGCTCGGGCGCGCACTCAACAGCACCGGACTGACCCCCGACTCGGTGACGATCATCGGCACCGTCGTCACTGTGACGGCGGCAGTGACGATGTACCCGGCCGGCTACCTGTGGTGGGGCTCGATCGTCATCACCCTGTTCGTACTCTTCGACATGCTCGACGGTGCCATGGCACGGGCCAGAGGCGGCGGAACCAAGTACGGGGCCGTCCTGGATGCGACGTGCGATCGAGTGGCCGACGGCGCGATCTTCGGTGGCCTTGCCTGGTGGGCGGTGTATTCCGAGCAGGACAAGCCGCTGCTGGTGGCCACCCTGATCTGCCTGGTCACCTCGCAGGTGATCTCGTACGCCAAGGCGCGCGCCGAGGCCAGCGGACTCTCGGCCGACGGCGGTTGGATCGAACGCCCCGATCGCCTCGTCATCGTTCTCGTCGGAGCCGGCCTGACCGGCGTCGGTCGACACTTCGACATTCCGTGGCTGGACAGTCTGATCTACCCGGCGATGTGGATCCTCGCTGCCCTGAGCATCGTGACGGTGTTCCAACGCGTGCTCGCGGTCCGTGGATCGGAAGGGGCTCGCGACATCATCGTGCCTCCGACGGCACCGGCCTCCGACGATGGTGACGTGGCCGCGTCGTGAACTTCTCCGAACGAGCCAGCGACCTCGGATACGCAGCCGGCTGGCGACTCGTCCGATCGCTGCCGGAGGGCGTGGCGAGAGGTCTCTTCGATCGCGGTGCGGATTTCGCGTCCACCCGAAACGGTGGCCCGGACCAATTGCGCCGCAATCTCGCTCGTGTCCTCGGAACCACCCCCGGCGAAGTGCCCGACGAGCTGATTCGCGACAGCGTCCGGTCGTATGCCCGCTACTGGCGCGAGGCGTTCCGGTTGCCGTCGATGGATCTGGCCGCCCAGGCCGCCGTCATCGACCGGTGTGTGAACGGACAGGAGCATCTCGAGGCTGCCCTCGCGTCGGGTAAGGGTGCCGTGCTGGCGCTGCCGCACAGTGGCAACTGGGACATGGCGGGAATGTGGCTGGTGCGCAAGCACGGTGGACTCTCGACAGTTGCCGAACGTCTGAAACCCGAATCGCTGTACCAGCGGTTCGTTGCTTATCGGGAGAGCCTCGGCTTCGAGATCTTCCCGCTCAGCGGCGGTGAGCAGCCGCCTCTGCAGGCGCTGAGCGAGCGCCTGCGCGAGAACAAAGTGGTCTGCCTCCTCGGTGAACGTGATCTCGCCAAGCACGGAGTGCCGGTGACCTTCTTCGGTGAACCGACCCGGATGCCCGCGGGGGCCGCGAAGCTGGCGATCGACACCGGGGCGACGCTGCTGCCGGTGCACGGTTACTTCGACGGTGACGGGTGGGGTTTCGACATCTTTCCCGCGGTGGATGTCTCGCACGGAATCGATGTCGCCACACAGGCATTGGCAGATCACTTCGCTGCCGGCATTCGGGCGCACCCGGCCGATTGGCACATGCTCCAACCCCTGTGGATGAGCGACTGGTCGGCCGAACGACGCGCCCGAATCGAGGGCGCGTGAAGATCGGTATGGTCTGCCCGTACTCGTTCGACGTTCCCGGCGGGGTGCAGGCGCACGTCCAACAGTTGGCGGAGGTGTTCATCGAGCGCGGGCATCGGGTGAGCGTGCTGGCACCGGCGTCGGACGACGTCGAGCTGCCGGAGTTCGTGGTGTCGGCGGGGGAGGCGCTCGCCATTCCCTACAACGGATCGGTCGCGCGTCTTCGATTCGGACCGGTGACGTATTCCCGCATCCGAAAGTGGATATCGGACAACGATTTCGACGTTTTGCACATCCACGAACCGAACGCTCCGAGTCTGTCGATGCTGGCCCTCAAGGCTGCGGACGGTCCGATCGTGGCGACATTCCATACCTCCACCACGAAGTCCTTGGTGCTCAGCACGTTCCAGGGCGTCCTACGTCCGTACCACGAGAAGATCAGCGGCCGGATCGCCGTATCGGAGCTCGCTCGACGCTGGCAGGTCGAGGCACTCGGATCCGATGCCGTCGAGATCCCCAACGGCGTCGACGTGCCCGCGTTCGCCGATGCCCCTGTGCTGGAAGGCTATCCCCGAGCCGGCCGTACGGTGCTCTTCCTCGGCCGATTCGACGAACCGCGTAAGGGAATGGCCGTTCTGCTCGGCGCCCTGCCCGCACTGGTCGAATCACATCCCGACATCGAGATCCTCGTCGTCGGCCGCGGCGACGAGGACAAACTGCGCAAGGACGCAGGCGCACTGTCGTCACACCTGACCTTCCTGGGACAGGTGGACGACGCGACGAAGGCCTCCGCGATGCGCAGTGCCGATGTCTACTGCGCCCCGAATCTCGGCGGGGAGAGCTTCGGCATCGTGCTCGTCGAGGCCATGGCAGCCGGAACACCGGTCGTGGCAAGCGAACTCGACGCCTTCCGCAGGGTGCTCAGGGACGGCACCTGCGGACTGTTGGTTCCGATCGACGATTCCGATGCCCTCGCTGTAGCCGTCACCTCGATCCTGTCCGACGACACCGTCCGAGACCGACTGGTCGACGCCGCGTCGGTGGCTGTGTCCGCCTACGACTGGCCCGTCGTCGCCGAGCAGATCCTGCGGGTCTACGAGACCGTCACCCTCGGCGGACAGAAAGTGCGAGCGTCGACCTGATGACCCTGTCTGCCGTCACAATTCTGGTGCTCGGGCTGATTGCAGTCCTGATTCTCGTCGTCGGTCTGTGGGCCTACGGGACGGCCAATCGACTCGATCGCTTGCACGTGCGCACCGACCTCGCGTGGCAGTCCCTCGACGCCGCACTCGCCCGCCGTGCCGTCGTCGCGCGTGCAGTGTCTGCGGCCACCCGCGACTCGGTGCCGTCGAGCAGAGAACTCGCCGCGCTGGCGGACCGAGCCGAGCGAGCCGACCGGTCGCAGCGAGAAGAAGCCGAGAACGCGGTATCGATGGCGCTCGCGGTCGTCGAACCGAATGAGCTTCCCCCGCAACTGGTTGCAGAATTGGCCGACGCCGAGGCTCGTGTACTGATTGCCCGGCGGTTCCACAACGATGCCGTGCGCGACACTCTGGCGTTGCGCATCCGTCGACCGGTCCGGTGGTTGCATCTCGGTGGAACGGCCGCACTGCCGTCGTACTTCGAGATCGCGGAGCGTTCTGCCGCTGCGACGTTCGGCAGCGAGAATCGGGCCACTCCGCGAACCTCCGCGCGAGTGGTGTTGCTCGACGAGCGCGGGCGCGTACTGCTGTTGCGGGGCCACGATCCGACAGTGCCCGACACCTTCTTCTGGTTCACGATCGGTGGGGCAGTGGAGAAGGGGGAATCGCTCCGCGAGGCAGCGGTGCGAGAAGTACACGAAGAAACGGGATTGCGCGTCGCTGCAGCCGATCTACGCGGTCCGTTGTGGCGGCGCGTCGCAACGTTCCCGTTCAACGGAACCCTGATCAGGTCCGAGGAACTGTTCTTCGCGCACCGAACACAGGAGTTCGAGCCGGAGAGCGCCGGGTTCACCGACTTCGAGCGACGGACCGTGACCGGGCATCAGTGGTGCACCGAGTCCGACATCCGGGCGCTCAGCGCCCTCGGCGAGAACGTCTATCCTCAGGACCTGGCGGAACTGCTCGACGAGGTGAACGTGGCTCTCGCTCGACGCGGCGACCCGGACGTGCGCGCGATTCGGTAGGCATCTGGACCCTTTCGAGCAGTCCAGCAATCTTCAAGTGGTTATGGGAATCGCACGGGCGAAGGCCTATCGTTCTGGGCGCGACATCGCGCCGCGCGCGATCGCACCTATCAGCCCGCAGCGCCGTAACAGCGTCGAAGAACACAGGAGTTTCGCTTGACTACCCCACACGCCTCGAACACGCCCGCCGCATCGGTCGACGGTGGATCCGGCGAAAACGGAGTCGGCACCGCGCGCGTCAAGCGGGGTATGGCCGAGATGCTCAAGGGCGGCGTCATCATGGACGTGGTCACCGCCGATCAGGCCAAGATCGCCGAGGACGCCGGAGCTGTCGCCGTCATGGCTCTCGAGCGCGTTCCCGCCGACATCCGCGCCCAGGGTGGGGTGTCGCGCATGAGCGATCCCGACATGATCGACAGCATCATTTCTTCGGTGAGTATTCCGGTGATGGCCAAGGCACGCATCGGACACTTCGTCGAGGCGCAGATCCTGCAGAGCCTGGGCGTCGACTACATCGACGAGTCCGAGGTGCTCACCCCGGCCGACTACGCCAATCACATCGACAAGTGGAACTTCACCGTTCCTTTCGTCTGCGGTGCCACCAACCTGGGTGAGGCCCTGCGCCGAATCACCGAGGGCGCGGCCATGATTCGCTCCAAGGGTGAGGCCGGCACCGGTGACGTCTCGAATGCGACGACGCACATGCGCAAGATCCGCGACGAGATTCGCCGACTCACCTCGCTGCCCGAGGACGAGCTGTACGTGGCGGCGAAGGAACTGCAGGCACCGTACGACCTCGTCGTCGAGATCGCCAGGGCGGGCAAGCTGCCCGTCACGCTGTTCACGGCCGGCGGTATCGCTACCCCTGCCGATGCGGCGATGATGATGCAACTCGGTGCCGAGGGAGTCTTCGTCGGGTCGGGAATCTTCAAGTCCGGCAACCCGAAGGAGCGCGCCGAGGCAATCGTCAAGGCCACCACGTTCTTCGACGACCCCGACGTCCTTGCGAAGGTCTCGCGTGGCCTCGGTGAGGCGATGGTCGGCATCAATGTCGACGACCT
Organism: Rhodococcus sp. 15-649-2-2; assembly: GCF_002258645.1. Taxonomy (NCBI): domain Bacteria; kingdom Bacillati; phylum Actinomycetota; class Actinomycetes; order Mycobacteriales; family Nocardiaceae; genus Rhodococcus; species Rhodococcus sp. 15-649-2-2. The sequence goes on along the minus strand of NZ_NPFM01000031.1, from coordinate 454,844 downwards.
CCCCGTCGGACACCGGCTCGCCGAGCGCGGTTGGTGACTCGCTTCTAGGGTCGGTGTTCCAATGCCGGGCGGTCCGGATGGTCCCATCGGACCAAAAAATCCGGCCGGCCGGCGGAACGGTCCGACCGATTCAGGCTGTCGTAGTACGTCGCCAAGGGCTCGCATGTCCATTCTTCGGCCGCATCGGTTCTGCGCCGTAGCGCAGTCTCGGACAGCCGGAGGTGCACCGACAGATCGACGTCGAGGCCTCGCCCGAGCAGCATGGGACCGGCAATCAGCACGATCTCGTTCGGCGCGGCCGGGACGCTGCGGGCACGAGCCGATCGATCGGTTGCCTCATCCCACAGACGAGGCAGGAAGTGACCTCGGCCACCGGGTCGCAGCGGTGCGATGACCTCCCGAGATACGGCGTCGTAGTCGAACCACAGTGTGCGATAGCTCAATTCGTCGTGGCGTGAATACTCGAATCGGATCGACGCTGGTCGGACGTAGTCGTGCAGATCGATCACGGTTGCCGAACGGCCGCCGGAGCGGGCGTGTTCTGCTGTGCGCGAGGCGAACTCGACCGGCCGCGCAGCATCGGCACCGTCCACCACGACGATCGTTCGGGCGCCGGCCGGACAGGATTCGACGATCGATGCCACGAGGAGATCGGGAAAGATCGGCACAGGTTGACCCACACCGACCATCTTGCCTGGTCGATCCATTGTTAGCCTGATCCACTGGAGAAAGGTGGGCACCAGCCATGGCCAGTATCGAGGACATTCTCGAATTGGAACGGATCGAGAACGACATCTATCGGGGACGGACTTTCCCGAGTCGTCTACCCCGGACGTTCGGCGGCCAGGTTGCGGGCCAGGCGCTCGTCGCGGCGGTGCGCACAGTGGCCCCCGAGTTTCGTGTGCACTCGTTGCACGGCTACTTCCTGCGTCCGGGCAACCCCAACGAACCGGCCGTGTTCATGGTCGATCGAATCCGTGACGGACGGTCGTTCTGCACGCGCCGCGTCACCGGAATTCAGCACGGCAAAGCAATATTCACGATGTCTGCGTCGTTCCACAGCGACGACGACGGTATTTCTCATCAGGACCTCATGCCCGAGGTCGTCGGCCCGGAGACTCTGCCCGATCCGACCACCCTCGCCGAGTACGACAACTCGTACTACAAGGAGTGGTCGGAATGGGACATCCGTCTCATTCCCGATGGCCAGACCGTCAAGCATCCGAGTTTCGCTGCGCAGCAACGTGTCTGGTTCCGCTATCGCGATACGTTGCCCGACGATCAGGTCTTCCACGTCTGTGCACTGGCCTACATGAGCGACATGACGCTGCTGGGTTCGGCCAAGGTGCCGCACCCGGACGCCGTCACTCAGACCGCCTCCCTCGACCACGCCCTGTGGTTCCTCCGGCCGTTCCGTGCGGACGAGTGGTTGTTGTACGACCAGACGTCACCGTCCGCCGATTTCGGGCGGGCGCTGACTCAGGGCCGAATCTTCGACACCTCCGGACGCATGGTCGCCGCGGTGGTGCAGGAGGGGCTGATGCGGTACGAGCGAGACACCAGCAAATCCAACGTCGATCCGTTCGGCCTGAAGTGACCTCTCCGACCATCGGAGTTCTGGCACTGCAAGGCGATGTTCGCGAACATCTGGCAGCACTCGAGTCGAGTGGTGCGAACGGCATCACGGTGCGGCGTCCGGCCGAACTCGCACAGATCGACGGGCTGATCATCCCCGGTGGGGAATCGACGACCATGAGCAACCTGCTCGGTGTGTTCGATCTGCTCGACCCGTTGCGTGCCCGATTGGCCGAGGGCATGCCCGCATACGGATCCTGCGCGGGCATGATCCTGCTGGCGTCCGAGATTCTCGATACCCGACCCGACGCGCGGCATCTGGACTCCCTCGACATCACCGTGCGGCGCAATGCTTTCGGCCGTCAGGTCGACTCCTTCGAGACCGATCTCGACGTCATCGACATCGACGGCGGCCCGGTGCGCGCGGTGTTCATCAGGGCACCCTGGGTCGAGCGCGTCGGCGAAGACGTCGAGGTCCTTGCCACCGTGCCCCATGGACCGGCTGCGGGACGTGTGGTGGCCGTGAGGCAGAACTCGGTGCTGGCGACGAGCTTCCATCCCGAGGTCACCGGGGACGATCGTGTGCACCGACTGTTCGTCGACATGGTGCGTCGCAGTTAGAAACGGTGTGCCGCCGTTTCGAACTCGCCGGAGCAGGTCGGTCCCGAGCGGGGTAGCGGGCGAGTAAAGTCGACAACACTGATTTCGAGCAGGAAGGGGCTCTATCGCATGAGCGGCCACTCAAAATGGGCCACCACCAAGCACAAGAAGGCGGTGATCGACGCCCGACGCGGCAAGTCTTTCGCCAAACTCATCAAGAACATCGAGGTGGCGGCCCGCACGGGTGGCGGTGACCCCACGGGCAACCCGACTCTCTTCGATGCCATCCAGAAGGCGAAGAAGACCTCGGTTCCGATCGACAACATCGAGCGGGCCCGTAAGCGAGGCGCAGGCGAAGAGACCGGTGGAGCCGACTGGCAAACCATCATGTACGAGGGCTACGGCCCCAACGGTGTGGCGATTCTGATCGAGTGCCTCACCGACAACCGCAACCGCGCCGCAGGCGAGGTACGCGTGGCAATGACGCGCAACGGCGGAAACATGGCAGACCCGGGTTCGGTCTCGTACCTGTTCTCGCGCAAGGGCGTGGTGACTCTCGAGAAGAACGGTCAGAGTGAGGACGACGTCCTGATGGCCGTTCTCGAAGCCGGTGCCGAGGAAGTCAACGACAACGGCGACACGTTCGAGATCGTCAGCGAGCCGACGGACCTGATCGCAGTGCGCACCGCGCTGCAGGAGGCCGGATTCGACTACGACTCGGCCGAGGCGAGCTTTCAGGCCTCGGTCAACGTTCCGGTGGATGCGGACGGCGCGCGCAAGGTCTTCAAGCTCATCGACGCGCTGGAAGACAGCGACGACGTGCAGAACGTCTGGTCCAACGTGGATCTGTCCGACGAGGTCATGGCCGAGCTCGACGAAGAGGACTGACCGCGTCGACTCGATCGAGCCAACAGGCCGGGTGTCGTATCCCTGATCCGTCGGTGCGCTCCGCTACGCTATCGAACAACAGTTCGTAAGCGGAAGGTGTGGTGGCGTGCGGGTGATGGGTGTCGACCCCGGTCTCACCAGGTGTGGGCTCAGTTTGATCGAGGGTGGTGTGGGTCGATCGGTGGTTGCTCTCGACGTGGATGTGGTGCGCACGCCCGCGGACATGGATCTTGCGCAGCGGTTGCTGCGCATCTCCGAGGCAGCAGAATATTGGCTCGATACCCACAAGCCCTCGGTGGTGGCCATCGAGCGGGTGTTCGCGCAGCACAACGTCCGCACCGCCATGGGAACCGCGCAAGCCGGCGGAGTGATCGCGCTGGCGGCGGCCCGGCGGGGCGTCGATGTCTGCTTCCATACCCCCAGTGAAGTCAAGGCCGCGGTCACCGGCAACGGTTCGGCCGACAAGGCCCAGGTCACTGCGATGGTCATGCGCATTCTGGGTCTGCAGACTGCCCCGACCCCGGCGGATGCCGCCGACGCACTTGCGCTGGGCATCTGTCATTGCTGGAGGGCTCCGATGATCGCTCGGATGGCGAAAGCAGAAGCCATGGCGGCAGAACAGAAGCGCAAGTACGACGCGCGTCTGGCCGAGGAGCGTAGGGCTCGCGCCGTCGTTGCACGCAGAATCGAGAAGATGGCCAAGAAAGAGGCGGGCGCACGATGATCGCATCGATCAGAGGCTCGGTGATCGACATCGCGCTCGATCACGCCGTGCTCGAGGCTGCCGGCGTCGGATACCGCATCAGCGCCACTCCGGCGACGCTGGCCACGCTGCACCGCGGGAGCGAATCGACGCTCCTGACAACCATGATCGTGCGCGAGGACTCGCAGACGCTGTACGGGTTTCCGGACAAGGAGTCACGCGAGCTGTTCGAGTTGCTTCTCACCGTGTCCGGCGTCGGACCGCGGATCGCAATGGCCACGCTGGCCGTGCACGAACCGGACGCGCTGCGAACGGCGTTGGCGGACAGTGACATCGGAGCACTGACGAGGGTTCCCGGAATCGGCAAACGTGGCGCGGAGAGAATGGTCGTCGAGTTGCGCGACAAGGTGGACGCAGTGGTCGGCCGCGCTGGTAATTCGGTTCTGCCGGGATCCGGTGCCGGAAATTCGGTGCGTGACCAGATAGTCGAGGCGCTGATCGGGCTCGGATTCCCGGCGAAGCAGGCCGAGGAGTCCACCGACGCGGTACTCGCCCAGCAGCCGGAGGCCACGACGTCGATTGCGCTGAGGTCGGCCCTGGCGTACCTCGGAAAGTCCAGGTAGGCCGGCGTGGACGAGGACGACCAGGCCGCCGAATCACAGGTGGGCGCGGACGCCATGTCCGACGACCTGGATGTCGAGACGAGCCTGCGTCCGAAGAACCTCACCGATTTCATCGGTCAGCCTCGGGTACGTGAGCAGCTTCAGCTCGTACTGTCCGGTGCCAAGATGCGCGGCGGCACTCCCGATCACATCCTGATGTCCGGGCCTCCGGGGCTCGGCAAGACCAGTATGGCGATGATCATCGCCGCCGAGTTGGGAACCTCGCTGCGGCTCACGTCCGGGCCGGCGCTCGAGCGCGCTGGGGACCTGGCAGCGATGCTCAGCAACCTGGTCGAGGGAGACGTGCTGTTCATCGACGAGATCCATCGCATCGCCCGTCCGGCCGAGGAGATGCTGTATCTGGCGATGGAGGACTTCCGCGTCGACGTCATCGTCGGTAAGGGGCCGGGTGCGACGTCGATACCGCTCGAGGTGGCTCCGTTCACGCTTGTCGGAGCGACCACCAGGTCGGGTGCTCTCACCGGGCCGCTGCGTGACCGATTCGGATTCGTGGCGCACATGGATTTCTACGAGCCGAGCGAGCTCGAGCGCATCCTCATGCGGTCGGCCGGAATACTCGGGGTGCCGATCGACCGAGACGGCTGCGCCGAGATCGCCGGCCGTTCGCGTGGCACTCCACGTATCGCGAACCGACTGCTCCGGCGAGTGCGCGACTACGCGGATGTGCGGGGCGATGGCACCGTCACCCGGGAGACGGCCAAAGCGGCTCTGGTGGTGTACGACGTCGACAAGCTCGGCCTCGACCGACTCGACCGTGCCGTCCTCAGTGCACTCATCCGGAGCTTCGGCGGGGGACCGGTCGGCGTATCGACGCTGGCCGTCGCCGTCGGGGAGGAACCCTCGACGGTCGAGGAAGTGTGCGAACCCTTCCTGGTGCGCGCAGGCATGATCGCCCGCACACCACGAGGCCGCGTTGCCACTGCCACCGCGTGGCAACATCTCGGTCTGACCCCGCCGCCGGACCTCGCGGTAGGGGGAATTTCGGTCCGATCCTCGGAGGCTGCGCAGGGATTATTCGACTGAATCGGGCAGAACACGAGACGAACGGACCGGATCGGTTCCCGGTGATGGCACACTGGGTAGCTGCGAGGCCCACACCCACGGCGTTCTCGCACGAGACAATGACGATTTTCGACCCGAACTTCGAGGACTGACCTTCCGATGGATTTGCTGTTTCCGCTGCTGATCGTGGCCCTTCTGGTACCGCTGTTTCTCAATGCGCGTCGACAGAAGAAGGTGCTGGCCAAAACCACGGAGATGCAAGACTCGCTCAAGGTCGGTGACGAGGTCGTCACCACGGCGGGCCTGTACGCCCGCGTGGTTCTGGTCGAGGACGACACGATCGACCTCGAGATCGCGGACGGCGTCATCACCACCTGGTCTCGCGCCGTAGTACGCGAGGTGCTGCCCGATGGCTCCGAATTCGACGACACCGAGTTCGAGACCACCACCGACGCCGACATCGCGGCCCTCGACTCGAGCACCAGCGCAGGGCCGTCGTTGCACAAGACCGACGTCAGCGGGCCCGACGAGACCGTGGAACAGACGGCGAAGCGGCTCGAAAAAGAGTGAGCAGCCGTTGATCCGAACCGCTGTCGGAGACTTCGATCCGGCAGCGGTTTCGTCTGCGGTGACCGATGTGGTGCACAATCGCAGCGCTCGCCGCTGACATATCGGGCCGACAGTCCCCGCAGGAACCGACACTTTCCATCGCCTTAGAGGAGAAACACTCACCGTGGCACCTACCAGCGGACCGGTGCGTCCCGCCCGCTATCTCGCCGTTTTTGCGGTGCTGATAGCAGCGGTGTACGCCCTGGTCTTCTTCACCGGAGACAAAGACCCCTCGCCGAAGCTGGGAATCGACCTGCAGGGCGGCACGCGCGTGACACTCACCGCGCGAACCCCCGACGGCAATGCGCCGACGCAGGACAGCCTGAAGCAGGCCCAGCAGATCATCGAGACTCGCGTCAACGGTCTCGGTGTCACGGGCTCCGAGGTGGTCGTCGACGGAGACAACCTCGTCATCACGGTGCCCGGTGACGACAGTTCTCAGGCGCGCACTCTGGGCCAGACCGCACGACTGTTCATCCGACCCGTGGTGGGATCGGTTGCCCCGTCGGCGGGCGCGGGTGCAGGGTCGCAGCAAACGCCGGCCGACCCCGCCGCGCCGGTCGATCCGGCCGCTCCTGCAGATCCCGCCGCTCCTGCTGCAGATCCCGCCGCACCGGCCGCTCCTCAGAGTCGGGTCTTCCCGGCGCAGGATCCGTCTGCGGTGGATCCGACGCCCGCTCCCGCGACCGATGCACCCGCTACCGACGATCCCGCCGCGGATGCGTCGCTGTCGGACGCCGATCGTGCTGCACAGGAGATCGCCGACGCCAAGACGCTGCGGCAGAGCGAGGATCAGCAGATTCAGCAGTTGGCGATGCAGTCCCTCGACTGCAACGCGGCCGACCCCCTCGCTGGCAACGACGATCCGGCTCTTCCCCTCGTTGCGTGCTCGACCGACGGGACGGCCGTCTACCTGCTCGGCCCGACGATCATCGACGGGCAGCAGATCGCCGACGCAACCTCCGGATTCGACAGCCAACAGGCCCAGTTCCAGGTGAGCCTGACGTTCGACTCGGACGGTTCCAACACGTGGGCTCAGTTCACCGCCGCCAACCTGCAGAAGCAGGTCGCATTCGTGCTCGACTCGAAGGTGATCAGTGCGCCGGTGATTCAGGGTGCCACCCCCGCGGGCAGCGCCACCTCGATCACCGGAAACTTCAACGCCCAGAGTGCCTCGGAGCTGGCCAACACCCTCAAGTACGGCTCTCTACCGCTGTCCTTCGTATCCTCCGAAGCCGAAACTGTCTCGGCCACACTGGGATTGGCTTCGCTGGAAGCCGGCCTCATCGCCGGAGCCATCGGACTGGCGCTCGTGCTGGTCTACTGCCTGCTCTATTACCGCGCCCTGGGTCTGCTCACGGCGCTGTCGTTGGCGTTGGCGGGTCTCGTCGTCTACGGAATCATCGTTCTGTTGGGCAGGTGGATCAGCTTCACCCTGGACCTCGCAGGAATTGCCGGACTCATCATCGGCATCGGTATGACCGCGGACTCCTTCGTGGTGTTCTTCGAGCGCATCAAGGACGAAATTCGTGAGGGTCGCAGTTTCCGGTCGGCGGTACCACGCGGTTGGGCACGCGCACGCAAAACCATCCTGTCCGGCAACGCGGTCAGCTTCATCGCGGCCGCGGTGCTGTACGTACTCGCTGTGGGGCAGGTCCGCGGCTTCGCCTTCACCCTCGGTCTGACGACGATCCTCGACATCATCGTCGTGGTGCTGGTGACCTGGCCACTGGTGTACCTGGCGTCGAAGTCGAAATTCTGGTCCAAGCCGTCCGTCAACGGTCTCGGTGCCGTCCAGCAGATCGCGCTCGAACGCAAGCGTGCTGCCAACAAGGCGCTCGCCGTCAAGACCGGCACCACGCCGTCGAAGGAGGCATGACATGTCGGATACGACCACGTCGACCCCATCGCCCCTCGACGACTCGAGTGTCGATCAGTCCACCCAGCCCAAGCACAGCTGGCTGTCCAGGCTCTACACCGGAACCGGTGCCTTCGACATCGTCGGTCGTCGCCGCTTCTACTACATCCTCACCGCTGTCATCGTGTTGGTGTGCCTGCTGAGCTTCCTCGTGCGCGGATTCACGCTCGGCATCGATTTCGAGGGCGGGACTCGGATTGCCCTGCCGGCCGCCGACAACATCTCCACCGAGCAGGTCGAAACCGTGTACAACGACTCGCTGGGTATGCCCCCGGTGTCGGTGCAGACGGTCGGCTCGGGCGCGGCAGCAACGGTGCAGATTCGCTCCGAAGCTCTCGACCCCGGTGAAGTGGACAGCTTGCGTCAGGCGTTGTTCCAGGCTTTCGAGCCGCAGGACAACAGCGGCACCGCAACCCCCAATGCGATCAGTGTGTCCGACGTCAGTGAGACCTGGGGTGGCCAGATCACCCAGAAGGCGTTGATCGCGCTCGCGGTGTTCCTGGTCATCGTCAGCATCTACATCGCTGTCCGATACGAACGGGATATGGCGTTCGCCGCTCTGGCTGCTCTGGGATTCGACCTCGTCGTCACGGCAGGCGTGTACTCGATCGTCGGGTTCGAGGTGACTCCTGCGACGGTCATCGGACTGCTGACGATCCTCGGTTTCTCGTTGTACGACTCGGTGGTGGTGTTCGACAAGGTCGAGGAGAACACCCGCGGGATCTTGAACCTGCACCGCAAGACGTACGCAGAGCAGGCCAACCTCGCTGTCAACCAGACCCTGATGCGCTCGATCAACACGACCGTCATCGGCGTTCTGCCGGTGATCGCGCTCATGATCGTCGCCGTCTGGCTGCTCGGGGTCGGCACACTCAAGGACCTGGCGCTGGTGCAGCTCGTCGGCATGATCGTCGGTGCCTACTCGTCCATCTTCTTCGCTACTCCGCTGCTGGTGACGCTCAAGGAGAAGTGGGGCCCGGTTGCTGCCCACACACGCAAGGTCCACTCCAAGCGGGCCGATGCCGCTGCCCGCGCGGCCGGTCTCGCTCCCGAACCGGTGGCCGTCGGAGTGTCCACCACCAAGGCGTCCACTCCGCAGCCGGGTAACCGGCCCACCGGAAAGCGAAACAAGAAGCGACGGTAGATATCCACCCTCGACTGGGACGGAGAGTGCACGTGAAACGCAGGTGGAGCGCGGCACTGGTGGCGGCCGGTGTCGCTGCGGTGTCCATCACCGCGTGTTCGTCGCCCGAGGACAAGGTTCCCTCGATCGGCTACTCGTTCGACAACGTCGTCGACACGTACAACGCCAGAACGGTCGACGGCGCGGCGTCGGGAGCTCGGCAGGCGTTCACCCGGGTTCAGGTGGGCTTCAGCTACCTCGGTCCCGAGGGGGATGCGTTGTCGGACAACGATATCGGGACCACGGAAGTGGTTCCCGGTGACACGTTGACCGTACAGTACTCCATTGCCCCAGCGGCGAAGTACTCCGACGGTGCACCGATGGCCTGCGACGACCTCGTGTTGGCCTGGGCTGCGAACAGCGGCCGATTCGCCACCGACGGTCCCATGTTCGACGCGGCGTCGTCGGCCGGGTACTCGGACATCCAACGCATCGACTGTGTCCCCGGGGCCAAGGAGGCCACGGTCGTGTTCGCTCCAGGGCGCAGTTACCAGAACTGGCGCGCCCTGTTCGGTGCCACCGATCTGTTGCCTGCGCACGTTGCGGCCCGGGCGGCAGGAGTGCCGAACGTCGTCGATCCCATCCTGGCCGGCGACAACGATGTGGTGGGCCGCATCGCCGAATTCTGGAATACCGGATGGACACTGACGCCGGGCGCGATCGACACCTCGTTGCTGCCCTCGGCCGGGCCGTACCGCGTCGAGTCGTACACCGCCGACGGAGGTCTTGTTCTCGTCGCGAACGAGGCTTGGTGGGGAATTCCGCCCGAAACCGAGCAGGTAGTCGTCTGGCCCAAGGGCACCGACGTGGCTGCCAAGGTGGCGGACGGCTCGCTCGACGTGCTCGACCACGGTGCGGGCGCCGTCGATCTCGGCACGACCGAGGGATTCGCGACCAGCGAGGAGCCGTCACGAGGCCTCGAACAGCTGACCTTCGCCACACAAGGGGTACTGGCCGACGCGAGCGCGCGACGAGCGGTCGCCGCGTGCATCCCGAGATCGGATCTGTTCGACACGCTCGGGCATCCGGGATCGGACGCTCCAGCGGCCGGGCTCGGCTCGGGAATCGTCGATGCTCGACTGGTGCAACTGGACACCCTCGAGTATCCGGCGGTCGCAACCGTCGTCGGCGATCGGTATCGGCGCTCGGACCTGGATCAGGCGGGCAAGGAACTTGCTGCGGCAGGCGAGAGTGCCCTCACCGTTCGCGTCGGCTACCGGGGACCGGATGCTCGTCGCGCACAGGAAGTCGGCCGCATGGCTGCCGATTGCGCTGCTGCCGGCATCACCGTCGTCGATGCGAGCTCGCCGGAGTTCACGCCGTCCGCCCTGCGCGGCGGTGCCGTCGACGCGGTGCTGGGCAGCAGTGGTTCTCTGCCCGGGCCATCGGGGTCGGCAGGTGGAGCTGTCGCACGGTATTCGCTCAGGACGGGAATCGGACTGAACGTCGGCGGCTACAGCAACGGCAGGATCGATTCCATCGTCGATCAGCTGGCGGTGACCGATGACCCCGAGCGAGTGCTGGCTCTCGCCACGGAGGGCGAGAACATCCTGTGGAACGACATGCCGTCGCTTCCCCTGTACAACGAGCCGCGCACCACCGTCGTCAGCGACGGAATGCAGGATGTGGTGCCCAACCCGACGGCCGCTGGTGCCGGATGGAACATGGATCGGTGGGTTCTTCTTCGATGAACGACGCAGGTGATCGGGCAGACGCAGTCGCTGCCGTGGCTCGGCTGACGCGGTGGGTCGACGACTTCCCCGTTCCCGGAGTGCGTTTCGGCGATCTGACGCCGGTGTTCGCAGACGGCAGCGCCTTGCGCAGCGTCGTGTCGGAGTTGGCGCAGGGCCACCACGATGTCGATCTGGTTGCGGGAATCGACGCGCGTGGCTTTCTGCTGGGTGCCGGTGTGGCCCTGGAGCTGGGCTGCGGTGTGCTGGCAGTGCGCAAGGCGGGCAAGCTGCCACCTCCGGTGCATTCGCGGGCCTACGACCTCGAATACGGGACCGCCGAGTTGCAGATCCCGACGGCGATCGAGCTGGCTGGACGGCGGGTGTTGGTGATCGACGACGTGCTGGCGACGGGCGGTACCGTCGACGCGACCGCACGGTTGTTGGCCGATCAGGGTGCGGTGATAGTCGGTGCCGCCGTCGTTCTCGAGATCACGGCCCTGGGAGGGCGTGAGAGGTGCAGTGACTACCCGCTCGCCTGCCTGGTTCGAGTATGAGGACTAAAGTCTCTACATAATGCGTTCTCCGGATGCGTCCGGCGACAGCGTGGAGCGCGTGGCAGGAGGTGATGAGAGTGACCCGTTACATCGATCAGCCCTTGCCGGATGGGCCCGCCGTCCCCGAAAGGCCTGACGTTTCCGATCAGGCCGGAGTCGACGTCGTGACCGAGGGCGAGACCGGCTCCGGTGACACCGGCCCCGCAGTCGAGTCCCCGATGTCCCGTGATTCTGTTTCCCCCGATTCTGTGCCGAACGACGCGCAGGCTCCGTCCGGTACGCGCAATTCGGCACCGGTACCGACGTCGGCGTCGCGGCGGGTGCGGGCCCGTCTGGCGCGCCGCATCACCGCCGGACGCAGCGCCGCCGTCAAGCCGGTGCTCGAACCTCTCGTCAGCCTGCACCGCGAGCTCTACCCCAAGGCCGATCTCGCGTTGTTGCAGCGGGCCTACGACGTCGCGGACGAGTTGCATGCATCGCAGATGCGTAAGTCCGGCGATCCCTACATCACTCATCCGCTCGCCGTGGCGAACATCCTGGCCGAGCTGGGAATGGACACCACGACGCTGGTAGCGGCGTTGCTGCACGACACGGTCGAGGACACCGGGTATTCGCTCGCCAAGTTGACCGAGGAATTCGGCGAGGAGGTATCCCATCTGGTCGACGGGGTGACCAAACTCGACAAGGTGGTTCTCGGAACCGCGGCCGAAGGCGAGACCATCCGCAAGATGATCATCGCGATGGCGCGAGATCCGCGGGTGCTCGTCATCAAGGTGGCAGACCGACTGCACAACATGCGCACCATGCGTTTCCTGCCGCCGGAGAAGCAGGCCCGCAAGGCGAAAGAAACGCTGGAAGTCATTGCGCCGCTTGCGCATCGGCTCGGAATGGCAACGGTCAAGTGGGAGCTCGAGGACCTGGCGTTCGCCATCCTGCACCCCAAGAAGTACGACGAGATAGTTCGTCTCGTTGCCGATAGAGCACCATCACGCGACACGTACCTCGAGAAGGTGCGGGCCGAGATCAACGCGACACTGGCGGCGTCGAGAATCAGCGCCGTGGTCGAGGGGCGGCCGAAGCACTACTGGTCGATCTACCAGAAAATGATCGTCAAGGGCCGCGATTTCGACGACATCCACGACCTCGTGGGTGTCCGGATCCTGTGCGACGAGATCCGCGACTGCTACGCCGCCGTGGGTGTCGTGCACTCGCTGTGGCAGCCGATGGCGGGCCGCTTCAAGGACTACATCGCTCAACCGCGCTACGGCGTTTACCAGTCTCTGCACACCACGGTGATCGGACCCGAGGGCAAGCCTCTCGAGGTGCAGATCCGCACGCGGGACATGCACCGGACGGCAGAGTTCGGAATTGCTGCGCACTGGCGGTACAAGGAGACCAAGGGCAAGCACTCTCAGGACAACGCCGAGGTCGACGACATGGCGTGGATGCGCCAACTGCTCGACTGGCAACGTGAAGCGGCCGATCCCGGAGAGTTTCTCGAGTCGCTGCGGTACGACCTCGCGGTCAAGGAGATCTTCGTCTTCACGCCCAAGGGCGACGTCGTCACCTTGCCCGCCGGTTCGTGTCCGGTCGACTTCGCCTACGCGGTACACACCGAGGTGGGCCATCGCTGTATCGGCGCACGCGTCAATGGTCGACTTGTCGCACTCGAGCGCACCCTGGACAACGGTGAAGTGGTCGAGGTGTTCACCTCCAAGGCCGCCACCGCCGGACCGAGCCGGGACTGGCAGGGATTCGTGGCATCGCCGCGAGCGAAGACCAAGATTCGTCAGTGGTTCGCCAAGGAGCGCCGCGAGGAAGCACTCGAGGCCGGCAAGGACGCCATCGCGAAAGAGGTGCGCCGAGGCGGACTACCGTTGCAGCGGTTGATGAATGCCGAATCGATGTCGGCCATCGCGCACGAACTGCGGTACGTCGATGTCTCGGCGCTCTACACCGCGGTCGGCGAGAATCACGTGTCCGCTCGCCACGTGGTGCAGCGTTTGGTCGCTCATCTCGGCGGTGTCGGCGATGTCGAGGAAGAACTCGCCGAGCGGTCGACTCCGTCGACAATTCCTACCCGTCCTCGCCAGGTCGGCGATGCCGGGGTGTTGGTCACCGGTGCGGACGGCGTCGTCGCGAAACTCGCGAAGTGCTGTACTCCCGTGCCAGGAGACGAGATCCTCGGATTCGTCACCCGCGGCGGTTCGGTCAGCGTGCATCGCACCGACTGCACCAACGCTCGCTCACTCGAGGAGCAGTCCGAGCGGTTCATCGAGGTTCAGTGGGCACCGTCGGCGTCCTCGGTGTTCCTGGTGGCCATTCAGATCGAGGCACTCGACCGCCACCGACTGCTTTCCGATGTGACCAAAGCGCTGGCCGACGAGAAGGTCAACATCCTCTCGGCATCCGTCGCCACGTCGGGAGACAGGGTTGCGATCAGCAAATTCACGTTCGAGATGGGTGATCCCAAGCATCTGGGTCACGTGCTGAACGTGGTCCGCAATGTCGAGGGCGTCTACGACGTCTACCGGCTGACATCGGCCGCCTGAGCGGTCCCGACAACCACGAGAGGGTGAGCAGAGATTCTCTGCTCACCCTCTCGTATTTCGAATCTGTCTACGCCGTTGCCGACTCCAGGATCACCGGGTTCGCAGGCGCGCCGTCCTCGGAGCCTCCGGTCACCCCTCCCGCCGCGATGGCGTCGAGGGTGGCCAGTCCGCTCTCGGAGATGGTGCCGAACACCGTGTACTGCGGCGGCAGCACAGAATCGGCGTACACCAGGAAGAACTGGCTGCCGTTGGTGTCGGGGCCGGCATTGGCCATCGCGAGCGTCCCGCGGGGGTAGACCACCGGATTCTCGGCCTGTGCGGGATCGCCGGTGTATGTCGTCGTGGGGTACTCGTTGGCGAAGCTGTATCCGGGTCCGCCTCGACCGGATCCGGACGGATCGCCGCACTGGAGCACCTCGAGGCCCGGTGACGTGGTCAACCGGTGGCAGGGAGAGCCGTCGAAGTATCCTTGCTGGACGAGGCTGACGACGCTGTTGACCGTGCACGGTGCCTGCGTCCGGTCCAGCGTGATGTCGATCGGCCCCTGGCTGGTGGCCAGTGCGACGTCGACGGTTCCGTACACGTCGACATTGTCGACGGGAGGTGGATCGACCTCCTTCGCGGCCGGCGTCTCAGCCGGATAGGCGCAGGACACAGTGTCGGTCGTCGGCTGTGGCACGGCTGGCAGCGCACCGAACCGAGACAGGTCCAACGCCGGCCGCTGTGTTGTCGTTGCCGCCGGAGCGGACGACGTCGTCGACGAGGTTGCTGCAGCAGGCTGGGCAGCGGGTTCGGCGGAACTGGAGCAGCCGGCCAGCACCAGAGCGGTAGCCGAGAGCCCGGTCAGAAGGACAGAGGTGCGGTTCACAGGTCGCTCAGCATGTTCGTGATGTCGACCGGCTCGGCGGGTGCTCCGTCGGATGCGCCGCCCTGCACTCCCTTGGCCGCGATGGCGTCGAGCGTGGCGAGGCCGGTCTCGTCGATCGTGCCGAACGCGGTGTAGGCAGGCGGCAGTTCCGAATCTCCGTAGACCAGGAAGAACTGGCTGCCGTTGGTTCCCGGACCTGCATTGGCCATCGCCAACGTGCCGCGCGGGTACGCGATCGGTGTCTGCGCAGCGGGGTCGCCCTCGGCGAACGTGTCGGTGGGGAATTCGTCGGCGAACTGGTAGCCCGGTCCACCGCTTCCGGTGCCCGTGGGATCGCCGCATTGCAGCACCTGAAGACCGGCACCGGTGGTGAGTCGATGACAGGTGGTGCCGTCGAAGTAGCCCTGGTTGGCGAGCGAGACGAAACTGTTCACCGTGCACGGCGACTCGGGGTTGTTCAGAGTCAAACCGATATTGCCCTGGTTCGTGGTCATGCTGTAGCTCAGCGGCTCGTCGCTGGTGGGGACGTTGTCGGTGCGCGGGGGAGTGTTCTCCTTGGCTGCAGGCTGTGCCGCAGCGGGATAGGAGCAGTTCACCGTCTCGGGCAAGGGCTCGGAACGTCCCGCCGCGATGAGGGAGTCGGCGGGTGCGGACGTCGTCGATTCCTGGGCGGTACTCGCATCGTCGTCACCGCGGGTCACCACGTACACGACCGAGACGACGGCCACGACTGCGACGACACCGAGAATGGAACCTGCAATCGTCAATTGCTTACGACGCCGTGCGCGCTCCGCACGGCGTACGAGTTGGCGTTCGAGCTTTCTTTTGGCAGCCTCGCGCCGTTGCTCGTTGCTGGGCAATTCGTGTTCCTCCCGCTTGTCCGAAAATCGACCTTGCCCGCTCGCTGCACGGACCGATCGTGTGGTAACAGGCCGAAATCGGCCAACGCGAGTGTGCCATCAATGCCTGAGAGCATGCTGGGGGGACCCGATCCGAACGGCCCCACTAAGCTTGTTCGGTACTTCGGCCTCAGCCTTTAGGAGCGATTGGTTTGCTCGTCACCGGATTCCCCGCAGGCATGTTTCAGACGAATTGTTACATCCTGGCCCAGGACGACGCGTCCGAGTGCGTCGTCGTCGATCCCGGCCAGGACGCCGCCGATCCGCTGATCGATTTTCTGACGCGATCCTCGCTCACTCCCACCGCTGTGCTGCTCACGCACGGCCACCTCGACCACACGTGGTCGGTCGAGCCGATCTGCGAAAAGTACGGCATTGCTGCGTACATCGCACCCGAAGACCGATACATGCTGTCGGACCCGATCAAGGGAACGGGTCCAGCGTTGGCTGCCGTGCTGGGTGACATCGAGTTCCGCGAACCGGCCGAGGTGATCGAACTCGCTGACGGCGAGCAGCTCGATCTCGCCGGAATCGAGTTCTCGGTGGTGCACACGCCCGGGCACACCCAGGGTTCGGTGGTGTTTCTCGCTCGGGCCGACGGGCCGGACGGTGCGGTCCCGCTGGCGCTGACCGGAGACACCCTCTTCGCGGGGGCGATCGGTAGGACGGATCTACCCGGCGGCGACCACGAGCAGCTACTGCGGTCCATCGCGACCCGGTTGCTGCCGCTCGGTGACGACACCGTGGTACTGCCCGGACACGGCGGCCAGAGTTCGATCGGCCAGGAACGTGCGTCCAATCCGTTCCTCGTTGGACTCGGCGACCCCGAGCAAGGGAAGCTGTGAGCGTGAGCAAGCCGACCACCTTTTCTGCGCCCAAGGGCATTCCCGACTACTTTCCCCCCAACTCGGCCGAGTTCGTCGCCGTGCGAGAGGGGCTGCTCGACGCCGCCCGCAACGCCGGCTACGGACACATCGAACTGCCGATCTTCGAGGACACCGGGCTGTTCGCCCGTGGGGTCGGGGAGTCGACCGATGTGGTCAGCAAGGAGATGTACACGTTCGCCGATCGCGGAGATCGGTCGGTGACGCTGCGTCCCGAGGGCACCGCGGGGGTCATGCGTGCGGTGATCGAGCACGGATTGGATCGGGGCGCGCTTCCGGTGAAGTTGGCCTACGCCGGGCCGTTCTTCCGTTACGAGCGCCCGCAGGCCGGGCGGTACCGGCAGCTGCAACAGGTTGGTGTCGAAGCGATCGGCATCGACGACCCAGCGTTGGACGCCGAGGTCATCGCCGTGGCCGACGCCGGTTTTCGCGCTCTCGGGCTCACCGGTTTCCGCCTGGAGATCACCTCGCTCGGTGACGACACCTGCCGCCCTCAGTATCGAGAGTTGTTGCAGCAGTTCCTCTTTGCGCTTCCTTTGGACGAGGACACGCGTCGGCGCGCCGAGATCAACCCGCTGCGGGTGCTCGACGACAAGCGGCCGGAGGTGCGCGAGATGACCGCGGACGCGCCGTTGATGCTCGATCACCTCTCCGATTCGGCCAAAGAACACTTCGACGAGGTGCTGGCGTATCTGGACGTGATGAACGTCCCTTATCTGGTGAACCCGCGGATGGTGCGCGGCCTGGACTACTACACCAAGACCACGTTCGAGTTCGTGCACGACGGGCTGGGGGCGCAATCGGGCATCGGCGGCGGCGGCCGCTACGACGGGCTGATGGAACAGCTGGGCGGGCAAGCGTTGTCGGGTATCGGATTCGGGCTCGGCGTCGACCGCACCGTCCTCGCCCTGGCCGCCGAGGGAAAGACTGCGGGGGCCACGTCTCGGTGTCAGGTGTTCGGCATCCCGATGGGTGCCGCAGCCAAACTGGCGATCGTCGATATCGCCGCGCAGCTACGCGAACGGGGTATCGCAGTGGACATGGCGTACGGAAATCGCGGCATCAAGGGAGCGATGAAGGCAGCCGATCGATCGGGTGCCCGATACGCGCTGGTGCTGGGCGATCAAGAACTGTCAGCGGAATCGGTTGTGGTGAAAGACCTCTCGAACGGGGAGCAGGACACTGTCGCGTTGGCCGACGTGGTCGACGCCCTCGGGGTCCGCCTTGGCCGATAACCCTCGGCCCGCTTCCGGGCCGGTAGCCTTGGACCTGGTCTCGGTGGAGTTCCTGGCACCGCGCCTGCGGAAAATCATTGTCGGGTCGGCTGCGATCGGGATCGTTCTCGCCGTCGTCCTGGCGCTGTTCGTGCCGGTGTGGGTTGCCGTTCTCGTCGGGGTGGTCATCGGTGGCCCCGCAGTATTGTCGGGCTGGCTGGGCCTGCGTCGGCGGGTGTGGCTCGATGGTCCGCAACTCTGCGCGCGAGGGTTGCGCACTCGCCGGCTGAGGATGCCGGAGGTGGTGACGGCCGAGCTGACGATTCGCACGGCTGGGATCGATCAGATCTCGTTGCGGCTCTACGACGGTCGCACTCGCGTAGTCCTACCACTGGCGCTGTACACCAACGGTGGGGGTCGTGAACTGCCGATCCTCGCCCTACGCACCCTCGCCGATTCGCTGTGGACCACCGAGCTCGTCCCCGCCGCGGCCATCGCGTCGGTCCTGGTGGACCAGCTACGGGCCGAGGCACGTGACGCCGGACTGGACGAACGGCCCCTGTACCGAGCGATCGAACTGGTTCGCAGCAAGGGCCGCACTCCGCATGCGACGCTGACCGACCGTGAGGTCGCCCAGCTGCTCCGATGAGCGAGCAGGTATCAGGTCACCAGGAACGCGTCGAGGACCACGGCCTCGGCCGATCGTGAGCCGGAAGTGACGACCAGCGCACGGTTGAGGTACGTGAACTTCGGAACAGCCGTCGACACTCGCAACGTGCCACGGAAGTAGTAGGTAGCGGGATCGACCTCCCGGTCGGGATCGTCGAGCGCATCGATGACCTCGGCCGGGCCGAACTGAACCCCGCGATAGTCGAGCGAAAGATAACCGCCGGTTGCCAATTCGAGGACGAGATCACTGCTGAACTCGGTGCATCCGTCGGGTCGGGTGACGCTGACGACTGTCGATCGAGCAGCCAGAGTGCCCTCGATGTCCGGGCCGGGGGCGGCCCCGCCGAGGACGGTGGTGACGAGTCGGTCGCCTTCGGGCACCGGACCGATCTCGATGGCCGGTCCCAGTGTGAGTCCCAGGCGCAGAATGGGTTCGAGGGTCGGTGTGTTCGGGGCGGTCACGTGCGGTGCACTCCTAGGATCGACTTGAGGCCCTACGCTATCGCTTACCGGCCGCCGGATCCGAGCGGGGATGCGGGGGAACGATACCGACCTTGACACCACATAGAACAAATGTTCGACTGTGTGCATGCGATGGGCCGGTCAGACTCTCGAAGCCGCGGACGACGGCGCGCTACCGGGGCTCGAACGGTCCGGGCTCGTCCGCAGCGTACAGACCCCGGAGTTCGAGGGAATAACCTTCCACGAGGTGCTGTGCAAGAGTGCCCTGAACGAGGTTCCGGGTGAATCGCAGGTGCCCTTCTCGTGGACCGTGAATCCGATGCGGGGATGTTCCCATGCGTGCCGGTACTGCTTCGCCAGACCGACACACGAATACCTGGACCTCGACTCCGGCAACGACTTCGACTCGCAGATCGTCGTCAAGACGAATGTCGCGGCAGTCCTACGCAAAGAGCTCGCACGTCGATCCTGGAAAAGGGAGCCGGTAGCGCTCGGGACGAACACCGACCCCTATCAGCGCGCCGAGGGCCGATACCGGTTGATGCCCGGCATCATTCGGGTGTTGACGGAGTCCGGTACGCCTTTCTCGATCCTGACCAAGGGCACACTGCTGCGTCGCGACCTGCCCTTGTTGACGTTGGCTGCTCAGCAGGTAGATGTGCACGTGAGCATCAGCCTCGCCATCCACGACCCCGATCTGCAGAAGCAGCTCGAGCCCGGGACCCCAAGTCCACGTGCACGATTGGACCTCATCCGTGCCGTCCGTGACGCAGGCCTGGATTGTGGAGTGTTGGTCGCACCGGTGATTCCCTTCCTCACGGACGGTGCCAAGCATCTCGACGGTCTGATCAGCGCACTGGCCGACGCGGGAGCTACGAGTGTGACGGCGTTGCCGATGCATCTACGGTCCAGCACCAAGGACTGGTACATGAGCTGGCTGGTGAAGGAGCACCCGGCGTTGGTCCGGCGATACCGTCAGCTCTACGGTCACGGGGCGTACGTGACGCCCGAGTACAAGCAGTGGCTCCGAGGGCGTATCGACCCGTTGCTCGAGACGTACGGGTTCGCCGTAGAACAAACCCGGTCTTTGCCTGCCAACGAGCCCGCCGAACCCCGAGAACTGGCGACCTCGGGACCGGCCCTCACGCTGTTCTGAGTGGTGCGATCACGGGTTGTTCAGATCGCGCGCCGAGAACGTGTCGCAGGCCGCGACCTGTCCGGTCTCGTACCCGGCGGTGAACCATGCCTGTCGCTGGGCAGAAGACCCGTGCGTCCAGCCCTCGGGGTTGACGCGGCCGGTGGATGCCTGCTGAATCCGGTCGTCGCCCACCGACGACGCGGCCGAGAGCGCGTCGTTGATGTCGGTGGTGGTCAGCGGCTCGAGGAACGGAACCCCGGTTTTCGGATCGACCGTCTCGGCTGCGTAGTGCGCCCAGATGCCCGCGTAGCAATCTGCCTGCAACTCCACCTTGACGCCACCGGACTCGGGTCCCTGCGGATCGGCTTGCGCGCGCCCGATGTCACCCAGCTGATTCTGGATGTGGTGGCCGATCTCGTGCGCCACCACGTACTCCTGCGCGAGTGGTCCGCCGCTGGAGCCGAACTGGTCGACTAGTACCTGAAAGAAGCTGGTGTCGAAATATGCAGTGGAATCGGCCGGGCAGTAGAACGGCCCGACGGCGCTGGTGGCGTTGCCGCAGCCAGTGTTCGTTGCACCCGAGAACAGGTTGACAGCCGGCTGGACGTACGCGACGCCGGTCTGCGATTGCAGCTGCGATTCCCACACGGTGTCGAGGCTCGCCACCGTGAAATCGACTCGGCAGTCGACATTGCTGTTCGCCTCTGTGACGTCACAGTCGAGCGTTCCGGACGACCCGGAGTCGTTCTGTCCGGCGGAACTGTCGCCGCCACTGATCTGGTTCAGGATTGCTCCCGGGTCGCCGCCGAACAGCAGGGCAAGGACGATGACGACCAAGCCACCCGCTCCGCCGCCGATCGCCAACTTGCCGCGTCCACCGCCCCCGCCGCCGCCGACCGAGACTCGGCCCGGTTCCGATTGCGAGCCTTCTCTGAACGTCATGACCGAGTTCCCCTCCGCCGAGCCAGCATCTGACGATGCGAACCGATACCGCCGCTGTCGGCCTTAGCTTCGCATGCCGGGACGGCATCTCGTTTCCTTCTACGGTGATGTGCTCCGTAGGATCGGTGAGCGAAGAACACGATCAGCGGATTTTTCTCGAAAGGACACCCGTGCTGCGCACCCACCTCGCCGGCTCATTACGCCCCGAGCACGTCGACCGAACCGTGACGCTGACGGGATGGGTGGCCCGTCGACGCGATCACGGCGGCGTCATCTTCATCGACCTTCGTGACGCCTCCGGTGTGTCCCAGGTCGTCTTCCGCGAGGGAGCAGCACTCGAGCAGGCACACCGCCTGCGTGCCGAGTACGTGGTGAAGGTGACCGGCAAGGTCGAGGGTCGTCCCGAGGGCAACGCAAACTACGAGATCCCCACCGGTGCCATCGAGGTCGAGGCCTCCGAGATCGAGGTCTTGTCCGAGGCCGCACCGCTGCCGTTCCAGCTGGACGATCAGCCGGGCGAGGAAGCGCGTCTGAAGTACCGCTACCTCGACCTGCGCCGTGAGGGCCCCGGCCGTGCCATTCGGCTGCGTTCGCACGTCAACGCTGCCGCCCGGTCGGTGCTTGCGCATCACGAGTTCGTCGAGGTCGAGACCCCGACGCTGACGCGTTCCACTCCCGAAGGCGCACGAGACTTCCTCGTTCCCGCACGTCTGCAGCCGGGCAGCTTCTACGCTCTGCCGCAGAGCCCGCAGCTGTTCAAGCAGCTGCTCATGGTCGGCGGTATCGAGCGGTACTACCAGATCGCCCGGTGCTACCGAGACGAAGATTTCCGCGCCGACCGTCAGCCCGAGTTCACCCAGCTCGACGTCGAGATGAGCTTCGTCACTCAGGATGACGTCATCCTGCTGGCCGAGGAAATTCTGGCGTCGCTGTGGAAGCTCGTCGGGCATCACTTCACCGCGCCGATTCCGCGGATCACCTACGCCGAGGCCATGCGCCGCTACGGATCCGACAAGCCGGACCTGCGATTCGACATCGAGCTTGTCGAGTGCACGGACTTCTTCTCCGAGACCACCTTCCGGGTGTTCCAGGCTCCCTACGTCGGCGCGGTCGTCATGCCCGGTGGCGCATCTCAGCCCCGCAAGCAACTGGACCGCTGGCAGGAATTTGCCAAGCAACGTGGGCACAAGGGCCTCGCCTACGTTCTCGTCGGCGAGGACGGCACCCTCGGCGGCCCGGTCGCGAAGAATCTGACAGACGCCGAACGCGACGGCCTGGCTGCGCACGTCGGTGCGAACAACGGCGATGCGATCTTCTTCTCCGCAGGACCCGTCAAGGCCTCGCGTGGACTGCTCGGTGCCGTCCGCGGCGAGATCGCCCGCAAGCTCGACCTGATCGACCCGAAGGCCTGGGCATTCGTCTGGGTCGTCGACGCTCCGCTGTTCGAGCCGACGTCCGATGCCACCGCCAGCGGTGACGTAGCCGTCGGATCCGGCGCGTGGACGGCTGTGCACCACGCGTTCACCTCGCCGAAGCCGGAGTCGATGGAGACGTTCGACACCGACCCCGGGTCTGCTCTGGCCTACGCCTACGACATCGTCTGCAACGGCAACGAGATCGGTGGCGGCAGTATTCGTATCCACCGCAAGGACATTCAGGAACGAGTGTTCGCGATCATGGGTATCGGCAAGGAAGAAGCTCAGGAGAAGTTCGGCTTTCTCCTCGATGCCTTCTCCTACGGCGCACCGCCGCACGGCGGAATCGCGTTCGGCTGGGACCGGATCACCGCGCTGCTCGCCGGGGTCGATTCCATCCGTGAGGTCATCGCATTCCCCAAGTCCGGTGGTGGCATCGATCCGCTGACCGACGCGCCTGCACCGATCACGCCGCAGCAGCGTAAGGAATCGGGCGTCGACTTCAAGCCGGAAAAGAAGGAAGAGTCTTTAGCTTCGGCCGAGACTGTGGTCGACGCGTAACAGTCGACTTCCGAACGCGAATGTCCCCGTAACGCCGAGCGTTACGGGGACATTCGCGTATATCGAGCTGTGTCGTCAGCGAGCGGGGGACAACGGCCCACCGGTGAGCACGCGGTAGGCGTAGTTCAGTGCAATCACCGAAACTGGGACGGTGACCAGCAGCCCTAGTCCGCACGGTATGGCACCGACGATATTGATCGCAGCCAGAGCGAGGATCAGCAGGATGACGGGGCCGAAGTTCTTGACCACCAGATCGACGCTCGTCTTGATGGCGTCGAACGCGGCCAGGTTCCGGTCCAGCGCGAACGTCAGAGTGAAGGCTGTCAGTACGCCGAACACGATCTGCAGGAGCGTTCCCAGGAAAGGGATGAATCCGAGCACCACGGTGACCACGGTCCAGATCGCGGCCAGGACGGCGAGCTGAGGCACATTGGTCAGTTGGAAGAACCGGCCGAACGTCGGCTTCTGCGGGCCGACGGTCTCGTCCAGCGCTCCGCGTACGAAGGCCGCGTTGACGAAG
The DNA here is from genome assembly GCF_002258645.1 of Rhodococcus sp. 15-649-2-2. Classification (NCBI taxonomy): domain Bacteria; kingdom Bacillati; phylum Actinomycetota; class Actinomycetes; order Mycobacteriales; family Nocardiaceae; genus Rhodococcus; species Rhodococcus sp. 15-649-2-2. Next base: position 431,332 of record NZ_NPFM01000031.1, on the reverse strand, counting down.
TACCCCACGAAGGTAGCGACGGCGGTCAGGAGTATCGACAGTACGGAGAAGGTGCCGACGTCCAGGGTCTCACCGCGATTGCCGGCGTCCATCGCAGCAGCGAAGGTCGACGCGAACGTAACCACGAAGGCGACCACGCCCACCGCCAGCACGATGGCGGTCAGTCCGAGCCACGGACCGACATTGGCCTTGAATTTGTCGAAGCCGTAGCTCAGCGCCGCACCGACCTCGAGTCGGCCGGGATTGGGGCCCATCGGTGCCTGCCCGTAGCCCTGGTTTCCGTAATTCCCGTAGTTTCCGGGAGGCGGTGGGTAGGCACCGGGAGGCGGTGGGGGATATCCACCGGGTGCGCCGGCCTGGGGTAGATAGTTTCCGGGCGGTGGATAGCCGCCGGGAGGGGGATAGCCGCCGGGAGGGGGATAACCGCTGCCTGGCGTCTGCGGTTTGTTCAGGTCCGGCTGGTCCGGATTGGGGTCGCCACCGTATTGCGGTCCATTGGGCGGGTTTTCACTCACGTTTCACCCTTCAGTGTCTTGCGAAGTACGTCGACGATTCGTCCGTATTTTCAGGCTGAGCGAACCGTAGACAGTTCTGTGTGTCAAGGCGTCGACATTCTGACGGCGCGGGGGTCCTAAATGTTCCAGCCCGCGTGCACCGATCGCGAATTCTTGCCGAGCGCACCGGGCTCGGCCCTACTAGGGTTGTGTGTTCCACCCATACCGGGACTATCACGAGGGGCTCGCCGTGGGCATCAAGGTTGCACTCGAACACCGCACCAGCTATCAGTTCGACCGCACTGTCAAGATCTTTCCGCATGAAATTCGGTTGCGCCCCGCGCCACATTCGCGCACACCGATCGAGGCGTATTCGCTGAAGATCGAACCAGCGGAACACTTCGTCAACTGGCAGCAGGACGTCTTCGGTAACTTTCTTGCTCGGGTGGTGTTTCCCGAGCGCACCGACCATCTGTCGATCACGGTCGGGCTCGTCGCAGACATGGCGTCGATCAACCCGCTGGACTTCTTCGTCGAAGAATGGGCGGAGCACTTCGGATTCGCGTACGAAGAGCACGACCTTCCTGATCTGGAGCCGTACCTGCGTCCGGTGGATGAAGACAAGGCAGGCTCGGGTCCCGGTCCGGTGGTCTCGGCCTGGGTGGAGAAGCTGCAGGCAGCCGTTGTCGAACGCGGAGAGTCGTTGCGCACCATCGACTTTCTCGTCATGGCAAACCAAGCCGTCATGGGTGACGTCGGTTACTCCGTGCGGATGGAGCCCGGGGTGCAGACGCCCGATCTGACGCTGACGTCTGCTGTGGGGTCCTGCCGTGACTCGGCATGGTTGCTGGTTTCGGTGCTGCGCCAGATGGGTCTCGCTGCGCGTTTCGTCTCCGGCTATCTCGTTCAGTTGTCCTCGGACGTCAAGTCGTTGGACGGTCCGTCCGGTCCTGTCGAGGACTTCACCGATCTGCACGCATGGACCGAGGTGTATCTGCCCGGGGCGGGTTGGGTCGGGATGGATCCGACATCGGGTCTGTTCGCAGGCGAGGGGCACATCCCACTCTCGGCGACGCCGCACCCGTCCACGGCGGCCGCGATCTCCGGTGCGACGAGCAAGTGCAAGGCCGAACTCGATTTCTCGAACACCGTCGTCCGCGTGCACGAGGACCCGCGAACGACGTTGCCGTACACGGCCGATCAGTGGGAATCGATCAAGGTCACGGCGGCGAAGATCGACAAGCGGATGCACGACCAGGACATCCGGTTGACGGTCGGTGGTGAGCCGACGTTCGTCGCCATCGAGAATCAGGAAGCCCCGGAGTGGAACACCACAGCCGACGGCCCACACAAGCGAAAGCTGGCCAGTGTGCTGGCCGAACGCCTTCGGACCATCTACGCGCCGGACGGACTTGTACAGCGCAGTCAGGGCAAGTGGTACCCCGGCGAGCCGCTGCCGCGGTGGCAGGTGGGACTGTTCTGGCGCACCGACGGTCAAGCCCTGTGGCACGATTCCGATCTGATCGCAGATCCCTGGTTGGCCGAGGACCTTCGCCCGGAGCCGGTGGACAACTCGGCGTCGCAGGAGTTGATCGACGAGTTGGTCAAGGCGCTCGGACTGCCTGCCTCACAAGCCCGTCCCGCCTACGAGGACCCGCTGGTGAAACTGTTGGACCTGGTTCGTCAGCCCTACGGTGACCCGCCGGCCGACGACGACGATCTCGAACCGGGAGCCGATTCCGCGAACGCCAGAAAACAACTGCTCGAGCGGCTCGACGCCAGCACGGACGAGCCTGCGGCGTTCGTGTTGCCGATATCTCGCACCGAGGACGGCTCCGGCTGGGAGAGCTCGGACTGGAAGTTGCGCCGAGGCCGAATCGTGTTGCTGGAGGGCGACTCTCCTGCCGGTCTACGGTTGCCGCTCCGCGCGATCTCCTGGGACGGTGGTCCGGTCGAGAACCCGTCCGATCCCACCGCGCCCACTCCCGATCTACCCATTCGGCAATTGACGCAGCAACCGCCGCGTGCGGTGAATCCGGCCGAGTCGCGGTACGCGCAGTTGGTGAACGAGACGTCCGGGGTAGGCGGCACCGCCGTGACCGCGCTGGTCGCCGAGGTCCGCGACGGCGTTCTGCACGTGTTCATGCCGCCGATGGATCGATTGGACGATTTTGTCGACCTCGTCTCGCGCGTCGAGCACGCGGCCTCGACCATCGACACGCCGGTCGTCATCGAGGGCTACGCTCCGCCGTCGGATCCGCGCATCCAAACCCTGACCGTCACACCGGATCCCGGTGTGATCGAGGTCAACGTTCAACCGACGTCCTCGTGGGCCGAACAGAACGAGCTCATGGAACGCCTCTACCTCGAGGCACGTAAGTCTCGGTTGAGTACCGAAGGATTCGACAACGACGGCACCACTCGCGGAACCGGGGGTGGCAACCACATCACCCTGGGCGGGGTCACACCCGTGGACTCGCCGGTGCTCCGTCGACCGGACTTGCTGGTGTCGCTGCTGACGCATTGGCAGCGTCACCCGTCGCTGTCGTACCTGTTCTCGGGTCGATTCATCGGAACCACGTCGCAGGCTCCTCGTGCCGACGAGGGTCGCGAGGAATCGCTCTACGAACTCGAGGTTGCGTTCAGCGAGATCAGGCGACTGACCGATGGAGATCGATCCGCGTCGCCCTGGGTGGTGGATCGGGCGTTGCGTCACCTGCTCACCGACATCACCGGGAACACGCACCGTGCCGAGTTCTGCATAGACAAGCTCTACAGTCCCGACTCCACTCGGGGCCGACTGGGATTGCTCGAGCTGCGCGGGTTCGAGATGCCGCCCCATCATCAGATGGCAATGGTGCAGTCACTGCTCGTGCGTTCGATGGTCTCGCGCTTCTGGGACACCCCGCTCCAGGCACCTCTGATTCGGCACGGCGCGAACCTGCACGGGCGGTACATGCTGCCGCACTTCGTCATCAACGACATCGGCCGCGTGGTGGAGGACCTTCGCGAGCACGGCATCGAGTTCGACACCAGCTGGCTGGACCCGTTCACCGAGTTCCGTTTCCCGCGGATCGGAACCACCGTGGTCGGCGACGCCGAGATCGAACTACGTGGCGCGATCGAGCCGTGGAACACCCTCGGTGAGGAATCGACGTCCTCGGGAACGGCGCGCTATGTGGATTCCTCGGTGGAGCGGATCCAGGTCCAGGTCGCCGGAGCCGATGCGGGTCGATACCTGTTGACGTGCAACGGGGTGCCGGTGCCGCTGCTGCGCACCGATCGACAGGACGTTCAGGTCGCTGGGGTGCGGTACCGCGCATGGCAGCCGCCGAGCGCTCTGCACCCGACGATCGAGGTACAGAGTCCGCTGCGTTTCGATCTCGTGGAGATGCAGACCGGGCGCGCGGTGGGCGGATGCTCGTACCATGTCGTTCACCCGGGCGGTAGGTCGTACGACGGTCCACCCGTCAACTCCGTCGAGGCCGAAGCACGCCGTAACGGCCGCTTCGAGGAGGGTGGGTTCACCTCGGGCAAGGTGGACGTAGCAAGATTGCTCGAGATGCACGCTCGACAGGCGATCGATGTGAGTGCTCCCGGCATGTTGGACCTGCGCCGAACAGGAGTTCACACGCCCTGACGCGTACCTGCACAACAGAACGAGTCGACCGGTAGCGATCTCGGTCCGACGCGCTTCGGGTGAATTCGGTCACGAGTTCACCCGGCGTCGGAGGGTGATCGACCGACGGAAGGAACAGCGGCTCGATGGTGCCCGTAGATACTGCCCTGAGTGGAGCCGGCCGGAACGAACCTGTGACGGGTGGAGCCGGCCGGAACGAACCTGTGATGGGTGGAGCCGGCCGGAGCGAAGAAGTCTCCAGTGGAGCCGGGTCGGCCTGGCTTGCTTATCGGGGTCGGCGTGAGGCCGTGATCGGTCGGGCAGATCGTTTCGACGAGATGCTCGATCCCGACGACAACATCCGTCCGCATTGGGCGGGGTTGATCGACGGAATGCGCGAGGCCGGTTCGGGGGCCATGCAGACGTTGCAGTCACGGGTCAGCCGACTCGTCGACGACCACGGCATCACGTACAACCCCATTCCGTCGGGCGGTTCCGAGACTGTGCCCAGTGCAGTGCGGTGGGGCTTGGACAGCGTTCCGTTGGTGGTCGCGGCCGACGAGTGGGACCGTCTGGAAGCCGGTTTGGTTCAGCGCTCGATGTTGCTCGATGCGGTACTTGCCGATATCTACGGTGCCCAGGAGACCGTTCGGCGCGGGCTGATTCCGCCGGAGCTGATCTTCGGCAACCCAGGCTATCTGCGGGCGGCGCATGCGATCACCATTCCGGGTCCGCATCAGTTGTTCATGCATGCCGCCGACGTCGCCCGCGGCTCGGACGGTCGATTCCAGGTCGTGGCCGACCGAACTCAGGCACCGTCCGGCGTGGGGTATGCGCTCGCGGATCGGCGCGTGATGTCGCGAGCGATGCCCGAGCTGTTCCAGGAGAGCAACCCGAGGCCGCTCTCGACGTTCGCGCGTGCGGTGCGGTTGGCGCTGCGCGACGCTGCGCCCGCATCCGCCGAGGATCCGGTGGTGGTTGTACTGAGCCCCGGTTCGCATTCCGAGACTGCGTTCGATCAGGCGTATCTCGCAACGGTTCTCGGCTTCCCGTTGGTGGAGAACGCCGATCTCGTCGTTCGGGACGGCTGCCTCTGGATGCGGTCGCTCGGCAAGCTTCGCCGAGTCGATGTGGTGCTTCGTCGAGTGGACGCCGAGTTCGCCGATCCACTGGACTTGCGCCCGGACTCGCATCTGGGTGTGGTGGGACTGGTCGAGGCGCTGCGGCGGGGTGCTGTCAGTGTGGTCAACACCCTCGGCAGTGGGGTACTCGAGAACTCGGCACTGGTTCCGTTGCTGCCGGCACTCAGCAGGGCGCTACTGGACGAGGATTTGGTACTGGATTCGGTTGCCACCTATTGGGGTGGTGACCCTGATCAGCTCTCGCACATCGGTAATCGACTGCGTTCGCTGGTGCTGCGGTCGACCACGTCGCGTCGCACGGTGGTGGGACACGATCTCACGGATGCCGGAGCTCGCGACTTGTGGGATCGGATCGTTGCCGAGCCCTGGAAGTGGACCGGTCAGGAAGTACCGGAATTCTCGGTGGCTCCGGTCGGTTCGTCGATCGGCGGGGGAGCGGGAGAGCAGTTGGCGGTGGCTCCCGCGCAAGTGGGGATGAGGCTGTTCACGGTCGCGCAGCGCGGTGGGTACACCCCGATGCGCGGTGGACTGGGGCAGGTGGTGATCACGGCTCCGGTCACCGATCCGCTCATCACGGTGGCCTCGAAGGATGTCTGGGTGAAGTCGCTGGAACGGGTCACGCCGGCCGATTCTGCGCCGCACACCCCGCCTGCGACGGTGGAAGAGTTGCCGCAGTACGCCGCGTCCAACGTCGACGTGGTCAGCTCACCACGTGTGCTGGGCGATCTGTTCTGGTTCGGTCGCTACACCGAGCGTGCCGAGGACATGACTCGCCTGCTGATCGCGGCGCGCGAACGTAATCAGGACTACCGGTCGATGCCGTGGTTGGAGGGCAGCGAGAGCTTGCCGATCCTGCTCGAAGCGGTCACCAAGGTCTCGCGCACCGGACCGGGTTTCCTCGACGAGAAGACCCGCGCCGACGCGATCGTCGAACTGCGTTCGCTGATGCTGTCGACGGCACGCCTCGGATCGCTGGCGCAATCGGTGGATCGAATGCAGCAGGCGGCGCGCGCGGTGCGCGATCAGCTCTCGAACGACACGTGGGCGGTGCTCAACCGCATCGACACCGCGCTCGAAGAATTGGCAGAATCCCCGGTCAACAACGGTGCCCAACTGGCCGCGTCGCAGTCGAGCGTGCTGCGGGGTCTGCTCGCGGTGTCCGGGTTGGCGTCGGAGTCGATGGTTCGAGATGCCGGCTGGTACCTGATGGACGCGGGCAAACGGATCGAACGTGGCCTGCAACTGACAGCTCTGCTGTCGGCAACCCTCAGCCACGCCCTCACACCGTCCACGGAACAGGCCGTTATCGATTCGGTGTTGTCTGCGGCCGAGTCCTCGGTGATCTATCGCCGACGCAACAGCGGCCGGGCGCGTCCGGCGGCTGTTGCGCAGCTGCTGTTGTTCGACGAGGGAAATCCGCGAGCGTTGGTGTATCAGCTCGATCGTCTTCGCGACGACCTCGGATCGCTGCCCGACGCCTCGGGTACCTCACGGCCCGAGCAACTCGTCGAGCAGATGCGGGTGCGGTTGCGGCGAGTGGACCCGGGCGATCTGGAATCGGTCGACGCCAACGGTCGCCGGGTCGACCTGATCGAGTTGGTGGACGGCATCCACGATTCCCTCGAGGAGCTGTCTCGCGTGGTCCTCGCGACGCACATGTCGTTGCCGGGTGGCACGCAGCCGCTGTGGGGTAGCTCGAACATTCGAACTGCGAACGGGGTGCGGTGATGAGCCGTCGGTACCGAATCAAGCACATCACGACCTATACCTACTCCGATCGCGTCTCCTCGTCGTACGGGCGAGGATTTCTCGCACCGCGTGACATGGATGGGCAACACTGCACGGAGAAATCGGTCACCGTGGAACCTGCGCCGACCGATCAGTCCTTCGGGGTCGACGTCTACGGCAACGAGGACGTGTATTTCCACGTGACGCACGATCACGAGAAGCTGGTGGTGACGGCGGACTCGCTGGTGGAGGTCTATCCGCGGCCGGTGGACGAGACCACGTCGTGGCCGGCAACCGCGCCGTGGGAGTCCGCTCGGATGGCGCTGTTCGACCCGACCGTGCCGGCGGATTCGGCCCGGGCATCCGCGGTGGAGTTCGCTCTGGATCTTCCCACTCCGGAGATCACCGACGAGGTGCGCGCGTATGCCGCGCCCAGCTTCCGGCCCGGTCGACCGCTGGCGGACGTCATCGTCGATCTGACGCATCGCATTTTCACGGACTTTCGGTATCTGTCCGGTTCCACGACGGTCTCGACCACCGTGGTCGATGTGCTCTCCGCGCGTTCGGGTGTGTGCCAGGACTTCGCCCGACTGGCCATTGCCTGCCTGCGGTCGCAGGGTCTCGCCGCGAGGTACGTGTCGGGATATCTTGCGACCGAACCTCCGCCAGGGAAGGAACGGATGATCGGCGTCGATGCGACCCACGCGTGGGCTGCGGTGTGGATGCCGAACGATCGGTGGCTCGCTTTCGACCCCACCAACGACCAATTGGTCGACGAGCGGTACGCGACGGTGGCGTGGGGGCGTGACTACGCCGATGTGCCACCCCTGCGCGGGGTCATCTACACCGAGGCGGAGGAGAGCACTATCTCCGTGTCGGTGGACGTTGCACCGCAGTAGCGAACCCTGCATAATTCGATGGTTCGGGGGTAACCGACCATCTGGTCGAATCTGGGAATGTGACGTGCGAAAAGCCGCAAAACGGACAATCGTGGCCCATTCGTAGTCGTCGACTCAGCACAGAAGATCGCAGCGAACGGGTAGCTTGGACATCGATGACCGCAACACTGGCAGACCCTGTATCAGAGGTAGTAGCAGCAGCGCAGCGCCTCCTCGCCAAGCGCACCGGAGCTCCGGTGACGCTGATCGACCCGGTGAATCTCGGCGGTAGCGGCCAGGCGATCGTATTGCGAGTCAAGGTCTCCGAGAACCCCTTTCAGTTGCCCCGCACCTTGGTGCTCAAGCAAGTACGCGATGTGGCCGGCGAGTCGGAATTGCATACCGAGTTGGCCGACATCGCAGGGTCGAGTGCATTCCTGCGGGAGGCGGCCTCGTATCAGTTCGCCAATGCACTGGCCACCGACAGCAGGCCGGGGCCGGAACTGCACGCCTACGATCTCGACGCGCGGTTGCTCGTACTCAGCGACCTCGGTGACGCCAGCCCCATCACCACTCTGTTGCGAAACTCGGACGAGGCCGCAGTGACCAACTCGCTGATGGCGATGGCCCAGGCGCTCGGTCGGATGCATGCCGCGACCGTCGGCCGCGAGGACGATTTCGCAGCGCTCCTCCGTCGCGTCGGCCAACCCGACACCACGGACGGAATCTCCGCGCAGATTCCCGATGCACTTACCGAGGTTCCCGAATTGTTGGCCGGCTTGCCCGGGGTGGGTCCCACCCCTGATGCGCTTCTCGATCGCGTATCTCGTAGCGGAAGGCTGTTCGCGCACGGCACCTTCCGCGCATTCAGCCCGTCCGATCTGTGTCCCGACAACATCATCGTCAACGACGAAGGTGTCCGTTTTCTCGATTACGAGTGGGGCGGATTCCGCGACGCCACCCTCGACATCACCTATGCCCTGGCCTCGTTCCCGGGGTGCCTGTGCAGCTTCGAGCTCACGCACGAACGTGAGCAGGCGATGATCGATGCATGGCGTTCGGAGGTCGTCGGGATCTGGCCTGCACTGGCCGACGACACCGCCCTGGCGAGCAAGATCCTCGACGCGCGGCTGATCTGGGTATGGCTGACCACCTACTGGTTCCTGCCCGACGACCACACGCGCATCGCCGCGGCGCGGGCGCACCACCTGTCGGTTCCACGCTCGCAGGCGCTCGTTTCTCGGTGGGCGGTGCTGGCCGACAGCGCCGAGCGTGCCGGTGAGACCGGCATCGCCGAGTACGCAGCATCGGTCGCGACCGCGTTGCGGGCGAAGTGGGAGCGGTAGCCACGACGTCGTTCGCATTCTCGACAGCGCGATCGGTAGCGTTCGACCGGTGAGTGGCGGCTTCGGAAGTGACATGTCGGGCAGTGATGTTTCGAGCAGCGACGACCCCGGCGATGGTCTCTTCGACACCCCAGCACCCCCGGAGACGACGATCGAAGAGTCGCGCCCGACCTCGACCTACGTCCGGCCCGACGCGCCGCTGGCGGTGAGAATGCGTCCGACGACCCTCGACGAGGTGGTCGGACAATCTCATCTACTGGCTCCCGGGGCGCCGCTGCGTCGGCTCGTCGAGGGATCCGGTGCGTCCTCGGTGATGCTCTACGGTCCGCCGGGAACCGGAAAGACGACGCTCGCGTCGTTGATCTCCGGGGCCACCGGACGCAAGTTCGAGGCGTTGTCGGCCCTGTCGGCGGGCGTGAAGGAAGTGCGTAACGTCATCGAACTCGCGCGACGCCGGTTGCTGTCGGGTGAGCAGACGGTGCTGTTCATCGACGAGGTGCACCGCTTCTCCAAGACGCAGCAGGACGCGCTGCTTGCAGCCGTCGAGAATCGAATCGTGTTGCTGGTGGCGGCGACCACCGAGAACCCCTCGTTCTCGGTGGTGTCGCCTCTGTTGTCGCGGTCTTTGGTGTTGCAGTTGCAGCCGCTGGGGACCGAGGACATCGAATTGCTGTTGACCCGCGCGGCCAACGACCCGCGTGGGCTGGACGGGGCGGTGACCATCGCCGAGGACGCGATGGACCACCTCGTGCGGCTCGCGGCCGGGGACGCCCGCCGAGCGTTGACGGCGCTGGAAGCGGCAGCGGGCGCCGCAACCGACGGAACGCTGGACCTCGCGACGGTCGAGGCCAGTGTCGACAAGGCCGCTGTGCGCTACGACCGCGACGGCGACCAGCACTACGACGTGATCAGTGCGTTCATCAAGTCGATCCGAGGGTCCGATGTCGATGCAGCGCTGCACTATCTGGCGCGCATGATCACTGCGGGCGAGGACGCGCGGTTCATTGCCCGACGGTTGGTGGTGCACGCCAGCGAGGACATCGGGATGGCCGATCCGACTGCACTGCAGACGGCCACGGCCGCGGCGAACGCCGTGCAGATGATCGGCATGCCCGAGGCGCGGTTGGCGCTTGCGCAGGCCACGATCCACCTGGCCACTGCACCGAAATCGGGTGCGGTGATCGCAGCTCTCGGTGCGGCCATGGCCGATGTAGCGGCCGGAAAGTCGGGATCGGTACCGCCGCATCTCCGCGACGGTCACTACAAGGGAGCCCAGGGGTTGGGGAATGCCGTCGGGTATCGGTATCCGCACAGCAGTCCCGGCGGGGTCCTCGGTCAGCAGTACCCTCCGGACGAGTTGGTCGGTGTGAACTACTACGAGCCCACCGAGCACGGTGCCGAGCGCGAAATTGCGACCAGGGTGGGCAAACTCCGTCGGATCATCCGGGGCCGATAGGCCCTCGAGTCGGCACAGGGTCCGACGACGCTAACCTGTATCAGTGCAGACCCATGAGATCCGCAGGCGTTTCCTCGACCATTTCGTGAAGGCGGGGCACACCGAAGTACCCAGTGCATCGTTGATTCTCGACGACCCGAACCTGCTGTTCGTCAATGCCGGCATGGTTCCCTTCGTGCCGTTCTTCCTCGGTCAGCAGACGCCCCCGTACAAGACCGCGACGAGCGTCCAGAAGTGCGTGCGCACCCTCGACATCGAGAACGTGGGCATCACTACCCGCCACAACACGTTCTTTCAGATGGCCGGCAACTTCTCGTTCGGCGACTACTTCAAGCGCGACGCGATTCGGCACGCCTGGTCGTTGTTGACCGACAGCGTGGAGGACGGCGGTTACGGGTTCGACCCCGAGCGTATCTGGGCCACTGCGTATCTCGACGACGACGAGGCAATCGAACTCTGGAAGGAAATCGCCGGGCTGCCCGACGAGCGAATTCAACGCCGCGGAATGGCCGACAACTACTGGTCCATGGGCATTCCGGGACCCTGTGGCCCGTGCTCCGAGATCTACTACGACCGCGGACCCGAGTTCGGTGCCGAGGGCGGCCCTGAGGCCGACGAGGATCGGTACATCGAGATCTGGAACCTCGTGTTCATGCAGAACGAGCGCGGCAAGGGGATCAGCAAGGACGACTTCGAGATCCTCGGTCCGCTGCCGAAGCAGAACATCGACACCGGCATGGGCGTCGAGCGCGTTGCGTTTCTGCTGCAGGGAGTGGACAACGTCTACGAGACCGACCTCGTTCGACCGGTGATCGCCAAGGCCGAGGAACTCTCGGGACGCGCATACGGTGCGAATCACGACGACGACGTACGTTTCCGCGTCATCGCCGATCACGCACGAACCGCCGCGCTGCTCATCTCCGACGGCGTCAACCCCGGCAACGACGGTCGCGGCTACGTGCTGCGCCGGTTGCTACGCCGCATCGTGCGCTCGGCGCGTCTGCTCGGTGCGCCCGACGAGACGATGGCGCAGTTCGTCACTGTGGTGCGTGACACGATGGCGGAGTCCTACCCGAACCTGGTCACCGACTTCGACCGCATTCTGACCGTCGCAGTGGGGGAGGAGACGGCATTCCTCAAGACGCTCACCTCGGGTTCGCGATTGTTCGAGGGCGCGGCCGAGGCGGTCAAGGCGTCGGGCGCGAAAAAGATCGGCGGTGCCGAAGCGTTCGCGCTGCACGACACGTACGGGTTCCCGATCGATCTGACGCTCGAGATGGCCGCAGAGGCGGGTCTTTCGGTCGACGAGGACGGTTTCCGGTCGTTGATGGCCGAGCAGCGCAACCGGGCCAAGGACGACGCCCGCGCCCGCAAGCATGCACATGCCGACCTCACGGTCTACAAGGATTTCGTCGACGGTTCGCCGACGGAATTCACCGGATTCGACGAACTCGGTTCCGAAGCAACGGTATTGGCGTTGATCTCGAACGGAGTTCGCGTTCCGACCGCAGTTGCGGGCGAGAGCATCGAGATCATCCTCGACCGCAGCCCGCTCTACGCCGAATCCGGTGGACAGATCGCCGACATCGGCACCATCACCGCGCCTGGCCTCGATGTCAAGGTCAACGACGTGCAGAAAATCGCCAAGAAGGTCTGGACGCACAAGTCGGTGGTCGAGTCGGGTCAGATCACCGAGGGTGACACCGTCCACGTCGACGTCGACCACGCCTGGCGCAAAGGCGCGACTCAGGGCCATTCGGGTACCCACATGGTGCACGCTGCCTTGCGGCAGGTCCTCGGGCCGAACGCGACACAGGCGGGATCGCTCAACAAGCCCGGCTACCTCCGGTTCGACTTCTCGTGGCAGGGCGCGCTCTCGGAGGCGCAGCGCGACGACATCGAGAACGTCGCCAACGATGCGGTGGGCTCCGATTTCGCGGTCAACACCCTGGTCACCGACCTCGACAGTGCCAAGAAGATGGGCGCGATGGCCCTGTTCGGCGAGAACTACGGCGACGAAGTGCGCGTCGTCGAGATCGGCGGACCGTTCTCGATGGAACTGTGCGGTGGTACGCACGTGCAGCACTCGTCGCAGATCGGCCCGGTCACCATCCTGGGTGAATCGTCGGTCGGGTCCGGTGTGCGCCGCGTCGAGGCATTCGTCGGCCTCGATTCGTACCGCTATCTCGCCAAGGAACGCGCGTTGCTCGCAGGCATCGCGTCGTCGCTCAAGGTGCCGTCCGAGGAGGTCCCGGCGCGTATCGAGACCCTCGTCGAGCGTCTGCGTGTCGCCGAGAAGGAGCTCGACGCGGTCAAGGCGGTGGCGGTACTGGCCTCGGCGGGCGAGTTCGTCGGAAAGGCCGAGCGGTTCGGCGATGTTCGCGCGGTGGTCGCGCAGGCACCCGACGGTGTCGGCGGCAACGACCTGCGCACCCTGGTGACCGATATTCGTGGACGCCTCGGTGCGGATCCGGCCGTCGTGGTGCTGTTCGGCACGGTCGGCGGCAAGGTCCCGTTCGTGGTGTCGACCAACAAGGCTGCCCAGGATGCGGGTGTCGCAGCCGGTGACCTGGTGGCGGCCTTCGGTCCGAGCATCGGTGGCCGAGGTGGCGGTAAGCCCGAACTGGCCCAGGGGTCGGGGTCGGACGTCGCCGGAATCGCCGCCGGTATCGACGCTGCCCGGGCTCGACTGTCCGAACTCACGTCTCGCTGACGAGTATGGCCAACCTGGGGCGTGGCCCCGATCGGCCCGGCGTCGACGATCCGGGCCGGGGCCGGCGAATCGGTATCGACGTCGGCAGCGTTCGTATCGGAATCGCGTCCAGCGATCCCGACGGTGTGCTCGCGACGCCTGTCGAGACGGTGCCGCGCTCGAAGATCAAGGGTCCCGATGCCCCGGACGTGGTACGCGTCGCGGAGATCGTGGCCGAGTACGAGGCCGTCGAGATCGTGATCGGCCTGCCCCGCACACTTCGCGGTGAGCGCGGCAGTGCCGTCGATGCCGCCGAGAGATTCGGGCGTTCCCTGCACAGACGGTTGGGCGACGTGCCGATTCGAATGGCCGACGAGCGACTGACTACCGTGAGTGCGTCGCGTGCACTACGGGACAGCGGTGTGCGGGCCAAGAATCAACGATCGGTGATCGATCAGGCTGCGGCGGTGGCGATATTGCAGGGCTGGCTCGACGAGCGCCGTGCCGTGTCGACTCGCGGTACTGCCGATCGCGCGGTCTCGGATGACGCGGTCTCGGATCACGCAGGGACGAATTCAGGATCGACGGAGGTCGACGAGTGAACAACCATGGGTCCTTCGATCGGGACCGGCGACATGCGCGCTCCGACGAGGCGCACACCGATCCGATCGGGTATCGCGTGGACGAGGGCAGCGACTTCGATCGCCGTATGAACGGCCGTCCGCGGCCGCCGCAACGGCACGAACCGCACCCCACGCCTGCACCTGGCGCAGATCGCGAACGCGACCGTACTGCGCGCTCGGATTCCGAGCGCGGCGCGGAGCCGCGGGAGGTGGGCCGCAGCCGTGCCGCGAGCCGCAGGGACCGTGCCGCGTCCACTCGCAAGCGTCGCGGCCGAATCGTGGCATTGGCGCTCGGGTTGGTGCTGATCGTCGCAGTTGCAGGCGGAGGGTATTTCGCAGTGAGCAAATTCGGGAATCGCACGACCCCGAATGCAGACTTCGCGGCCGGGTCCTCCGGTGACGGCGTCGTGATTCAGGTTCATCCCAACGACACCGCCCAACAAATCGGTACCGAGGCAGCGGACAAGGGTGTCGTCGCCAGCTCGGGGGCATTCCTCGAAGCTGCGATTGCGAACAACGCCATCACTTCGGTCCAACCGGGCTTCTACCTGCTCACCAGTAACGTGCCCGCCTCGCGAGCGGTGAGCGAACTGGTGGACCCCGCCTCCCGGGTGGGCAACATGGTCATCTCGGAGGGACGTCAGCTGCACGACGCGCGCGACGTGAACACCGGTGCCGTCAAGAAGGGCATCTACACGCTGATCTCCGAGGCGAGCTGCGTGGATCGAACGGGGAGCGGCACTCCGGCATGCGTGAGCTACGACGACCTCAATGCGGCCGGAGCAGTGGACGACCCAGCGGCGCTGGGCGTTCCCGCCTGGGCTACCGATCGCGTCGAGGGAGTTCCGGACCGCGATCGTCAGCTCGAAGGCCTGATCGCAGCGGGAACCTGGGATTTCGATCCCAGTGCCGCACCCGCCGACATCTTGAAGCAGCTGGTGTCCGAGAGTGCCACTCGCTACGAGGACACCGGGATTCTCACCGCGGGCACCAACTCCGGGCTCACTCCGTACGACACTCTGGTCGCTGCATCTCTCGTCGAGCGGGAGTCCCTGCCGCAGGATTTCAGCAAGGTGGCCCGGGTGATTCTCAACCGGCTCGCGGTTCCGCAGAAACTCGAGTTCGACTCGACGGTCAACTACTCGCTCGACACGACCGAGGTGGCCACCACCGACGCCGACCGGGCGCGTGTGACCCCGTGGAACACCTACGCCAGCGAAGGGTTGCCGGCAACGCCTATCTCCTCACCGAGCATCGGTGCGGTGCAAGCCGTCGAGGCACCCGCCGACGGTGACTGGTTGTACTTCGTGACCATCAATCAGGCGGGTGAAACGCTGTTCACCCGAAGCTACGAGGAACACCTCGCGAACATCGCGAAGGTCGAACCAGGCTTCCTCGACAGCGGGCGCTGACGTGCGGGCCGCAGTCCTCGGAAGCCCCGTCGAACACTCGAAATCGCCGCTACTGCACCGCGCTGCGTACCGCGCCCTCGGTCTCGACGGCTGGACGTACGACCGAATCGAGTGCACCGGTGAGCAGCTGCCGGGCATGCTCGACGGTTTCGGTCCCGAATGGGTCGGGGTGTCCGTCACGATGCCAGGCAAGGTCGCTGCCTTGAACTACGCCGGCGAACGCACCGAACGGGCGGTGTTGGCCGGCTCGGCGAACACACTGGTGCGCACGGCTTCGGGCTGGCGGGCCGACTGCACCGATGTGGACGGAATCGTGGGTGCCCTACGCGGTGCGGGGGTCGTCGACCTGTCGGGTAGTTCCGTGACGGTGGTCGGAGCCGGGGGAACGTCACGGCCGGCCATCGTCGCATTGGCCGGGTTGGGGGCTGACGCCGTCACCGTCGTCGCGCGCTCGGCCGACCGGGCGTCGGACACACTCCGGTGCGCCGTCTCCGCAGGACTGCGCGCGGAGTTCGCAGACATGACCGATCCCCGTCTCGCTGCCATCGCGAGTGCATCGGCCGTACTGGTCAGCACAGTGCCTGCGGCCGGAGCCGCACACATCGCTACTGCACTCGCCCACGCGCCGTTGGTGCTCGACGCCATCTACGATCCCTGGCCGACGCCGCTGGCAGCCGCGGTGGAGCAGGCCGGTGGAACTGTTGTCGGTGGCCTCGCGATGCTGCTCGAGCAGGCGTACGGGCAAGTCGAGCAGTTCACCGGCGAGCCGGCACCCCGGGCGGTCATGCGTGCTGCATTGGCCACTGCCGAGTGAGTACGACTTCCCGGTAGTCCACAGCCAGCGGGTTGTCCACAGGGCAATCCGCGATCAGGTGTTTTCCCGTGGCCGGCCGTGGGAGGGATGCGACCCTTCGGGCCATGTTCGGTCTGTGTGCAGCGTCGGTGATCGGTGCCGGTGCCGGGGTAGCGATGCGATTCGGTCTGGTCCGGTGGGATCCACGGTTTCTGCCGTTGTTGTCCGCGGTGGGTACCGGATGGGTCTGGTGGCGGTTCGGTGGGACCACCTACTGGGTTCCACTGTGCGTGCTGACATGGTGGTTCGTTGCGCTCAGTGCCATCGACCTACGGCGTCGCCGGTTGCCGAACGAATTGACGATCCCGGGTGCGATCGTGGTCACGACGATGCTCGTGTCGGTGGGGTCGGCGAGGGCATTGCTCGGCGGAGTTCTACTGTTCGCGATCTACCTCGTCGTGCACCTTCTCGCGCCGTCTGCGTTCGGTGCCGGGGACGTGAAGCTGGCGTGGTCGGTGGGCTCGATCGCAGCTCTCGGCGGTGGGGAAGGATGGGTGATCGCGGCGCTCTCGGCACCACTGGCAACTGCCGTGGTGGGATCGATCGTCGCTGCCGTCGGGCACAGTCGGGCACGTATCCCGCACGGCCCGTCCATGTGCGCGGCGACCCTGCTGGCATCTGCAGCTTGCCTGACGTGAAAAGATGCTCGAGTGCTGCGCTGGATAACTGCCGGAGAATCCCACGGACCCGCTCTCGTCGCCATTCTCGAAGGAATGGTCGCGGGAGTCGAGGTGACCTCGGACGATATTGCCTCCCAACTCGCCCGCCGTCGTCTCGGTTACGGCCGCGGGGCCCGAATGAAGTTCGAGGCGGACAAAGTCACGCTCACCGGCGGTGTGCGGCACGGCCGCACCATGGGCGGGCCAGTCGCGATCGAGGTCGGCAACACCGAATGGCCCAAGTGGGAGCAGGTGATGTCGGCCGATCCGGTCGACGAAGCCGTGCTTGCCGATCTCGCACGTAACTCCCCGCTGACTCGCCCGCGCCCCGGACACGCAGATTTCTCCGGAATGCTCAAGTACGGCTTCGACGATGCGCGCCCGGTTCTCGAACGCGCGAGCGCACGCGAGACCGCGGCCCGGGTTGCCATCGGCACGGTGGCGCGCCTCTTCCTGAAGCAGGCGTTCGGCGTCGACGTGGTGTCCCATGTGATCTCCATCGGAGCCTCCGATCCTTACGTGGGTCCGCCGCCTGCAGGTGACGATCTCGACGCGATCGACGCCTCCCCGGTGCGCGCGTTCGACAAGGCCGCCGAGGAGTCGATGATCGCCGAGATCGAAGCGGCGAAGAAGGACGGCGACACCCTCGGCGGTGTCGTCGAAGTCGTCGTGCACGGCCTCCCCGTCGGCCTCGGGTCCTTCGTCTCCGGGGAGCGCAAGCTCGACGCCAGGCTGGCCGCAGCGCTGATGGGAATCCAGGCCATCAAGGGTGTCGAGATCGGCGACGGTTTCGAGACCGCTCGCCGCCGCGGCAGTGTCGCCCACGACGAGATCAAGCCCGGCCCCGACGGGGTGCTGCGCTCGACCAACCGCGCAGGCGGCATCGAGGGCGGGATGACCAACGGCGAGCCATTGCGAGTGCGGGCCGCGATGAAGCCCATCTCCACGGTCCCGCGCGCGCTGGCAACAGTCGACATGAGCACCGGAGACGAAGCGGTCGCCATTCATCAGCGCTCCGACGTCTGCGCCGTTCCGGCCGCCGGTGTCGTCGCCGAGACGATGGTCGCCTTGGTGGTCGCGCAGGCAGCGTTGGAGAAGTTCGGTGGGGATTCGCTGGCGGAGACGACGAGCAACGTCGACCACTACGTGAAGGGCACCGCCGCCCGACCTCCACGATGAGCCCGTACGCGGTCCTCGTCGGACCGCCGGGAGCAGGCAAGTCGACCATCGGTAGACGGCTTGCGCAGGCGTTGAATCTGGAGCTGTTCGACACCGACGTAGCCATCGAACGAGAGACCGGTCGCACGATCGCCGATATCTTCTCCCACGACGGCGAGCCGGCATTTCGGCAGATCGAGGAGCGGATAGTGGCGGGCGCGCTGGCCTCGCACGACGGCATCGTCTCCCTCGGCGGTGGTGCAGTGCTGTCCGCTGCCACGCGGGCTCTGCTGTCGAAGCACACGGTTGTCTACCTGGAAATCAGTGTGGCAGAAGGGCTTCGGCGGACGGGGGCCAATACGGTGAGGCCACTCCTCGCCGGTCCCGATCCCCGCGCGAAGTATCAGGAACTGATGCGGTATCGGCGGCCCCTCTACCGTTCGGTGGCCACGGTGCGCGTGCGAACCGACAGTCGCAGCCCGGCCCGAGTGGTGGGCCAGCTGGTCTCGAAACTGACTGCGATCGCACCCGTGCCCGCGCGCAATGTGAACGACGAAACCCCCAGTAGATGAAGGTGATTCGATGACAGAGCCAGTGCGCGTCCAGGTCGAGACTGCCAGCCCGTACCCGGTGATCATCGGTCGAGGTCTGTTGACGGACCTGGTCGACGAGCTCGCCGGAACCGCCACCGTGGCGATCTTTCACCAGCCGCCGCTGGCCGAAACGGCCGAGGCCGTGCGTGCGGCATTGGCGGAGAAGGGAATCGACGCACACCGCATCGAGATTCCGGATGCCGAGGACGGTAAGGACCTCGCTGTGGCGGGATTCTGCTGGGAGGTGTTGGGCCGTATCGGCCTCACCCGCAGCGATGCCATCGTCAGCCTGGGCGGCGGAGCCGCGACGGACCTGGCCGGATTCGTGGCAGCAACGTGGATGCGCGGGGTCCGTATCGTGCACGTGCCGACGACGCTGCTCGCCATGGTCGACGCGGCCGTCGGCGGCAAGACGGGCATCAACACCGACGCCGGAAAGAACCTCGTCGGGTCCTTCCACGAACCGGCTGCCGTGCTGATCGACCTCGCCACGCTCGAGACCGTGCCCAAGAACGAGATCGTCTCGGGCATGGCCGAGGTGATCAAGACCGGTTTCATCGCCGATCCGAAGATTCTGGACATCATCGAAGCCGATCCGGCGGCCGCCCTCGATCCGACCGGTGACGTTCTACCGGAGTTGATAAGGCGATCGGTGGAGGTCAAGGCGAAGGTCGTGGCGGCGGATCTGCGAGAGTCGAACCTGCGCGAGATCCTGAACTACGGTCACACTCTTGCCCACGCCATCGAGCGACGCGAGCAGTACAGGTGGCGCCACGGTGCCGCCGTGTCGGTCGGTCTGGTGTTCGCGGCCGAGCTCGGACGGCTCGCCGGCCGTCTGGACGACGCCACGGCCGACAGACATCGATCGATTCTCGAATCGGTCGGCTTGCCGGTCACCTACGACGAGCACGCGTTCGGGGACCTGCTCAAGGGCATGCAGACGGACAAGAAGAATCGCGCCGGACTGTTGCGGTTCGTGGTCCTGGACGGTCTGGCCAAGCCGGGACGGCTGGAGGGTCCCGATCCAGCGCTGCTCGTCGCCGCATTCTCCGCAGTCGGTCGCGAGGCCCCGGCAACCGGTGGGTCCGCCATCATGTTGTGACACTCGGCCCCGGGCTCCGGACGAGATGAGAACGGGCGGTGAGCGACGCGTCATGCGTCACTCACCGCCCGTGTGTTCGTAGCGGGAGTCAGGAACCGTCGGCGGTGCCGTGCCGGTTGCCGCGCTTGTCCAGTCGGGGCTTTCCGTCGGCGTCCACTGCCGAGAACACCTCGGTGTCGGCTTCGCCGTGCTCTGCAGCCCACTGAGGTTCGGAACGCGTCGGTTCGGACCGCGCCTGCTCTGCCTGCGATCGAGTGCCGCGACTCGACTCGGCGCGTTCCGCGCTGCCCGCATTCACCAGCTCGCGGTCGTGCGCACGGTCGGCGTCGGAGGTGGCCAGCTTCTTCTTCGCGTCGCGGTTGACGATCAGCCGACCCACGAACACCGCAATGGTGGCAACGACGAAAATGGTGAGGATGGTGAACGCTGCACCGGAAGTGAGCTCGAAGATCAGACCGTTCTGACCGAGGCTGAAGTCGACGAAGAAGTCGATGATCCAACTGAGCAGTCCAGCGAGCAATCCTGCGACGACCGCGGCCTTGAGCCACACCATCGTGAGGTCCTGGCCGTCGTCGGGATCAGGATGATTGCGTCGATCGCGGACGCCGTCGATTCCTGCCCAGACGACGATCACGAGGATCACGAGGGCATACGCCACCCATCGCAACGCCGAGCCGCTCAGCGGCCACATCGATACTGCCGCCCCCAGCAGCAATCGAACGACGGCGTTGATCAATCCCATACCTATGCCACGCACTGCCCACCCAGTCATGCGGCACAGCATATCCGCACGTCGCCGTTCGTGTGGCAGGGCCCACAAAGTTCGAGTCCGATGTGTCCGGGCCCAGGCACGTCGGGGCGAGCAGTAATGTCGAGCGCATGCCTGCTGATTTCGGTGCCCGTCGTGGCGCCCTGCGAGAACTGTTGGCCGCCGACGGCCTCGATTCGATGTTGATCACCGACTTGCTGAACGTGCGTTATCTGACCGGTTTCACCGGCTCGAATGCGGCCCTGCTGGTCTCGGCATCGGATTCGGTCGACGGTGAGAACGAGACCGTGATCTGCACCGACGGTCGGTATGTCACCCAGGTCGCCGAGCAGGTGCCGGATCTGCGTGCCGAGATCGACCGCGCATCGGCGATCCACCTCGTCCGGTCGGGAGTGTCGGGCCGTGGCGGCCGGATCGGTTTCGAGAGTCACGTCGTGACGGTCGATGCCCATCGCAGCTGGGCCGAGTTGGACGGGGGCGTCAACTTGGTGCGCGCACCCGGTGTCGTCGAGTCGCTGCGCATGGTCAAGGACGAGTTCGAGGTGGGATTGCTCCGTGACGCGTGCCGCGCTGCCGACGATGCGCTCGCCCAATTACTGGCCAGGGGCAGCATTCGCGCCGGGAGAACCGAGCGTGAGGTGGCCCGCGAACTGGAATCTGCGATGCTCGACCACGGTGCCGATGCGATCTCGTTCGAGACCATCGTTGCTGCAGGCGTCAATTCCGCAGTGCCGCATCACCGACCGACGGATGCGGTGTTGGCCGAGGGTGACTTCGTGAAGCTGGACTTCGGGGCGCTCGTGGGCGGGTACCACTCCGACATGACCCGGACCTTCGTGATCGGTAGTCCGGCGCAGTGGCAGCGCGACCTGTACGAGTTGGTGCAGCAGTCGCAGACGGCCGGGCGAGAGGCGCTCGCACCAGGGGTGAACACCGTCTCGGTCGACGCGGCGTCGCGCTCGGTCATCGAGGACGCAGGGTACGGCGAGTACTTCTTGCACGGGCTCGGTCATGGCGTGGGCCTGGAAATCCACGAAGCGCCGGGAATCGCGAAGACGAGCACCGGTACACTGCTGAGCGGTGCAGCGGTCACCGTCGAGCCGGGTGTCTACTTCTCCGGTCGCGGCGGCGTTCGGATCGAGGACACACTCGTCGTTCGCGACGGGGGTCCGGAACTGCTCACCCTGACAAGCAAGGAACTCACGTCCGTCTAGCGCGCGGGCGGGAGCGAATCCCGCACGTGACCGACGGCGCGTCACGCGCACAAACGATTGAGGAGACGCGAAGCAAGTGGCTTCCACCAGCGATTTCAAGAACGGACTGGTTCTCAACCTGGAGAACCAGCTGTGGTCGATCATCGAATTTCAGCACGTCAAGCCAGGTAAGGGACCCGCATTCGTGCGGACCAAGCTCAAGAACGTGCTCTCGGGCAAGGTCGTCGACAAGACGTTCAACGCCGGTGTGAAGGTCGAGACCGCGACGGTCGACCGCCGCGACATGACGTACCTCTACCACGACGGCAGCGACTACGTGTTCATGGACGCAGACACGTACGACCAGCTCTCGATCGGTGAGGCCACCGTCGGCGACGGCGCGCGCTTCCTGCTCGAGAACCTGCGCGTTCAGGTCGCCATGCACGAGGGCGTCCCGCTGTACGTCGAGCTCCCCGTCACCGTCGAGCTCGAGGTCAAGCACACCGACCCGGGTCTGCAGGGCGACCGCTCCACCGGTGGTACCAAGCCTGCGACACTCGAGACCGGAGCCGAGATCTCAGTGCCGCTCTTCATCAACACCGGCGACAAGCTCAAGGTCGACTCGCGTGACGGCAACTACCTCGGGCGTGTGAACTCCTAACGTGTCATCGAAGAAGTCGACATCCTCCGGCGCGCAGAACGGTGCCCCCGGCGCGAAGAAGCTGGGCGCGCGTCACAAGGCCCGGAAGCGCGCGGTGGACTTTCTGTTCGAAGCAGAGGCGCGCAACGTCGATCCGGTGAACCTGGCCGCCGAGCGCATCGAGCTCGCTCGAGCCGACGACACCATCGCGCCGGTCAGCGACTACACCTCGACGTTGGTCGAGGGTGTTGCGGAGAACCTGGATCGCCTCGACGGGGTGATTGCCGATCACCTCAAGGATTGGACGCTCACGCGTCTTCCTGCGGTCGACCGTGCCATCCTTCGGATTGCCGTCTGGGAGCTGTTCCATGCCACCGACGTGCCTCCGGTCGTGGCCGTCGACGAGGCCGTCGAGCTGGC
This sequence comes from Rhodococcus sp. 15-649-2-2, assembly GCF_002258645.1. Lineage (NCBI taxonomy): Bacteria > Bacillati > Actinomycetota > Actinomycetes > Mycobacteriales > Nocardiaceae > Rhodococcus > Rhodococcus sp. 15-649-2-2. The sequence goes on along the minus strand of NZ_NPFM01000031.1, from coordinate 408,555 downwards.
CAAACAGTTGTCCACCGACGACTCGCCCGGCTTCGTCAACGGTGTGCTCGGCCAGATCGTCCTCGTGGCACCGCAGGTGCGTGCCGCGGCGGCGGCCGTATCGAGCCGTCCGCAGGTAGACACGGCCGGCGACGCCGAGAACTGATCGAACGCTCGACGGTCCTGTGACCGAACGCTCTGCGAGCCTGGTAGGTGCGGTTCGCAGAGCGTTGCTAGGCTCTACGAAGTTCTATGTCAGACATCCTTTAACGATCCGTCCAGAGAGGCGGAGAAGGAGGTCGTAGTTTGCCTGCGCCCGAAAGCTCGTCTGCGAACCCTGCCGTTCGCGAATTGTTGTCCTCGGCCGATGTGGGACGAACCATCTCCCGCATGGCTCATCAGATCATCGAGAAAACTGCGCTCGACGCTGCCGACTCGCCGCGCGTCGTCCTGCTTGGTATTCCCACTCGCGGCACCACCCTGGCCGAGCGCCTCGCCGAACGCATCGAGGCATTCTCCGGCGTGCGACCCCCGCTGGGATCTCTCGACATCACCCTGTACCGCGACGATCTGCGGAACAAGCCGCACCGCCCACTCGAGCGCACCTCGGTCCCGGTCGGCGGCGTCGACGACGCGTTGGTCGTGCTGGTCGACGACGTGCTGTTCTCGGGCAGAACAGTTCGCTCCGCGCTCGATGCGCTACGGGATCTCGGTCGTCCACGCGCCGTGCAGCTCGCGGTTCTCATCGACCGCGGCCACCGCGAACTTCCCCTCCGCGCGGACTACGTGGGCAAGAACGTCCCCACCGCGCGCACCGAGGACGTCTCGGTGTTGCTGTCCGAACACGACGGCCGCGACGGTGTCAGCCTGTCCGAGGGAGGATCGGCGCGATGAAGCATCTGCTCTCGGTCGCCGATCTCACCGTCGACTCGGCCACCGAACTTCTCGACGAAGCCGAACGCTTCGAGCAAGCGCTGCTCGGCCGCGAGGTCAAGAAGCTGCCGACGCTGCGCGGCCGCACGATCATGACGGTCTTCTTCGAGAACTCGACGCGCACTCGCGTCTCGTTCGAGGTGGCCGGCAAGTGGATGAGTGCCGACGTCATCAACGTCAGCGCCAGCAGTTCATCGGTGTCGAAGGGGGAGTCGCTCCGTGACACCGCGATGACGTTGCGCGCTGCCGGAGCCGACGCCCTCATCGTTCGACACCCGGCATCCGGTGCCGCTCACCAGATCGCTCAGTGGACTGCCGACCAAGGATCAGGTGGAGGTCCTGCCGTCATCAACGCGGGCGACGGTACGCACGAACATCCCACCCAGGCCCTGCTCGACGCTCTGACGGTTCGTCAACGTCTCGGCGACATCGCCGGCCGACGAGTCGCGATCGTCGGCGACATCCTGCACAGCCGGGTGGCGCGCTCGAACGCGATCCTGCTGGCCAAGCTCGGTGCCGAGGTGGTGCTGATCGCGCCACCGACTCTGCTTCCCGTCGGAGTGACCGGCTGGCCGGTGCGGGTGTCACACGACATCGACGCCGAACTGCCCGGATTGGACGCCGTGCTGATGCTGCGCGTCCAAGCAGAACGGATGAACGGCGGGTTCTTCCCCTCGGCTCGGGAGTACTCCATCACGTACGGGCTCTCACAGCGCCGGCTCGAGCTGCTGCCCGATCATGCCGTCGTGCTGCACCCCGGTCCGATGCTGCGCGGTATGGAGATTGCGTCGTCGGTCGCAGATTCTCCCAAAACTGCAGTCTTGCAACAGGTTACGAATGGAGTTCACGTGCGGATGGCAGTGCTGTTCCGATTGCTGGTCGGTTCGGACGGGGGCGCTTCATGACCGCATCCACGTCCTCGGTTCTGCTGCGAGGCGTCCTGCTGTACGGCGAGGGCTCCGAAACCGACGTGCTGATCCACGGCGAGGAAATCGCCGCGATCGGTGCCGACCTCGATGCCGACGGCGCGCAGGTGATCGAAGCCCGCGGCCACATTCTGCTGCCCGGATTCGTCGACATGCACACTCATCTGCGCGAGCCGGGCCGTGAGGACACGGAGACGATCGAATCCGGTTCGGCCGCTGCCGCTCTGGGCGGTTACACCGCGGTGTTCGCCATGGCGAACACCGATCCGGTTGCCGATTCGGTGGTCGTGACCGACCATGTGTGGCGCCGCGGACAGGAAGTCGGGCTCGTCGACGTCCACCCGGTCGGAGCGATCACCGTCGGGTTGAAGGGCAAGCAACTCGCCGAGATGGCCACGATGGCCGCGGGAATCGGCCGCGTGAAGATGTTCTCCGACGACGGACACTGCGTCGACGATCCGCTGATCATGCGTCGGGCGTTGGAGTACTCGAGCTCGCTCGGCGTACTCATCGCTCAGCACGCCGAGGAGCCACGGCTCACCGTCGGTGCCGTCGCACACGAGGGGCCCACCGCCGCGCGGCTCGGACTGGCCGGTTGGCCACGCGCGGCCGAGGAATCGATCGTCGCGCGCGACGCCCTGCTCGCCCGAGACGCGGGTGCACGGGTGCACATCTGCCATGCGTCCACCGCGGGCACCGTCGAGTTGATGAAGTGGGCACGCGGACAGGGCATTTCGATCACCGCCGAGGTCACCCCGCACCATCTGTTGCTCGACGACTCGCGTCTGGAAACGTACGACGCGATCAACAAGGTGAATCCACCACTGCGCGAGAAGTCCGATGTCGACGCCCTCCGTCGGGGCCTCGCGGACGGCGTGATCGATTGTGTGGCAACCGATCACGCGCCCCACGCAGAGCAGGACAAATGCTGCGAATTCTCGATCGCACGTCCCGGCATGCTCGGACTGGAGACCGCACTGTCCATCGTGGTCGACACGATGGTGACAACCGGCCTGCTCGATTGGCGGGGTGTGGCGCGAGTGATGAGCGAGCGTCCCGCGCAGATCGTGGGATTGGCCGACCAGGGCCGGCCGATCGAGGTGGGCGAGATCGCCAACCTCACCGTGGTCGATCCGGGCGCGAGCTGGACGGTATCGGGCAAGAAGTTGGCCAGCGTCGCGCACAACACGCCGTTCGAGGACATGACCTTTTCCTCGAAGGTGACCACGACCGTGTTGCGCGGACGAATCACAGTCCGCGACGGTGCAGTAGCAAACAGAGGCGCCGTAGCAAACAGAGGCGCCGTAGCAAACAGAGGCTCAGTGGCGAACAGAGCAGGGGAGTAGAGCGGTGGACAGAGTTCTGATCGTCATCGGATTCATTCTGTTCTGGGCGCTGATGATCGCGCTGATCTTCTGGGGTTGGCGAGGACGGCAGAAGCGTCAGGAAGATCGAATCGGTGAATTCCCGGCCGTGCCCGACGATCTGGGTGCCACGCACATCGAGCCGACCACCGGCCTGTACGTCGGCAGCACCATCGCGCCGAGCTGGCAGGACCGGATCGCCGTCGGCGACATCGGCCACCGCGCCACCGGTGAACTCTCCCGATACGAGAAGGGAATTCTTCTCGATCGGAACGGCGAATCTCCCATCTGGATTCCGGCGGAATCGATTCGCGCGATCCGCACCGAACGCGGGTTGGCGGGCAAGGTCATGACCAAGGACGGGCTCCTTGTCATCCGCTGGGAGCTTCCGACGGGGACCGAGATAGATACCGGCTTCCGGGCCGACGACAAGCAGATCTACCCGGTGTGGACAGCGAGTTCCACCGGAGAAACCAAGGAGGAAACCGCGTGAGCAGCGCAGTTCTTGTTCTGGAGGACGGCCGGACATTCCGCGGCACCACATTCGGCGCACAGGGGCGCACCCTCGGCGAGGCCGTGTTCTGCACCGGAATGACGGGGTACCAGGAGACACTCACCGACCCGAGCTACCACCGACAGATCGTCGTTGCGACTGCGCCGCAGATCGGCAACACCGGCTGGAACCAGGAGGACGGTGAAGCCGCCAGCGCCCAGGATCCCAACAAGATCTGGGTCGCAGGGTACGTGGTCCGAGATCCGGCCCGCCGCACCTCGAGTTGGCGCTCGACCGGGACGCTGCAGGATCAGCTCGAGGCGCAGAATGTCGTGGGCATCGCCGGAATCGACACGCGCGCTCTGGTCCGGCACCTGCGTACCCGCGGCTCGATGCGAGCGGGAGTGTTCTCGGGCGACGCGCTCGGCACCTCGGACGAGATGCTCGAGCAGGTGGTCGGTCAGCCGTCGATGCTCGGTGCCGATCTCGCCGGTGAAGTGACCACGGGGGCCGGCTACACCATCGAGCCGTCCGGCGACGCTCGATTCACCGTCGTCGCAGTCGATCTCGGTATCAAGACCAATACTCCGCGGATGTTCGCCGAGCGCGGTATCCGCGTGCACGTGGTGCCGTCGAACACCACTATCGAGCAGGTTCTGGAGCTGAACCCGGACGGTGTCTTCCTGTCCAACGGACCGGGCGACCCGGCCACGGCCGACACCAGCGTCGTGTTGACCAGAGAAGTGCTCGAGCGGAAGCTGCCCCTGTTCGGCATCTGCTTCGGCAACCAGATCTTCGGGCGGGCACTCGGACGCGGCACTTACAAGATGAAGTTCGGGCACCGCGGCATGAACATCCCGGTGATCGAACACACCACCGGCCGCATCGCGATCACTGCACAGAACCACGGATTCGCACTCGAAGGCGAAGCAGGTGAGGAGTTCGACACCGACTTCGGTCGCGCCCGGATCAGCCACACGTGCGCCAACGACGGCACCGTCGAAGGCGTCGAACTGATCGACGGGAGCGCCTTCTCCGTGCAGTACCACCCCGAGGCCGCGGCCGGTCCGCACGACGCCGCCTACCTCTTCGACCGTTTCACCAGCGTCCTTCAGGAGAAGAAGTAATGCCACGCCGCACAGACCTGAACCACGTCCTGGTCATCGGATCGGGCCCGATCGTCATCGGTCAGGCCTGCGAGTTCGACTACTCCGGCACCCAGGCCTGCCGAGTGCTGCGCGAGGAAGGCCTCCGCGTCAGCCTCGTCAACTCCAACCCGGCGACGATCATGACCGATCCCGAGTTCGCCGACGCCACCTACGTCGAGCCCATCACGGCGGAGTTCATCGAGAAGATCTTCGCCCGCGAGGCCGAGCAGGGGCACCCCATCCAAGCTGTGCTCGCCACCCTCGGTGGACAGACGGCCCTCAACGCCGCCGTCGCACTGCACGATCAGGGCATTCTCACCAAGTACGGTGTCGAGCTGATCGGTGCCGATTTCGACGCGATCCAGCGCGGTGAGGATCGACAGAAGTTCAAGGACATCGTCGCCAAGGTCGGTGGCGAGTCCGCCAAGTCGGCTGTCTGCTACACGATGGACGAAGTGCGCGAGACCGTTGCCGAGCTCGGCTTCCCGGTTGTCGTGCGTCCGTCGTTCACCATGGGCGGTCTCGGATCGGGGTTGGCCTACAACGACGAGGACCTGACCCGGATCGCGGGCGGCGGCCTGGCGGCCTCGCCCACCGCGAACGTCCTCATCGAGGAGTCCATCCTCGGTTGGAAGGAATACGAGCTCGAGCTCATGCGCGACGGCCGCGACAACGTGGTCATCGTCTGTTCCATCGAGAACGTGGACCCGGTCGGCGTGCACACCGGCGACTCGGTGACCGTCGCACCCGCGATGACGCTGACCGACCGCGAGTACCAGAAGATGCGCGATCTCTCCATCGACATCCTGCGTGAGGTGGGCGTCGACACCGGCGGCTGCAACATCCAGTTCGCGATGGATCCGGCCGACGGCCGACTCGTTGTCATCGAGATGAATCCACGCGTGTCGCGCTCGTCGGCGCTGGCGTCGAAGGCCACCGGTTACCCGATCGCGAAGATGGCCGCCAAGCTGGCGATCGGCTACACCCTCGACGAGATCGTCAACGACATCACCCGCGAGACCCCGGCGTGCTTCGAGCCGACCCTGGATTACGTGGTCGTCAAGGCACCGCGGTTCGCGTTCGAGAAGTTCCCCGGAGCCGACGGCACGCTGACCACGACGATGAAGTCCGTCGGTGAGGCGATGTCCATCGGCCGCAACTTCACCGAGGCGTTCGGCAAGGTGATGCGCTCGCTCGAAACCAAGCGCGCGGGGTACTGGACCGGCCCCGAGGTCGAGGCAGAGAGCCTCGACGCGCTGCTGAAGGACCTGTCCGTTCCTCAGGACGGTCGGATGTACGGAATCGAGAAGGCGTTCGCGATGGGTGCCACTCTCGAGCAGCTCTTCGAGGCGACCAAGATCGATCCGTGGTTCCTCGATCAGTTCCAACAGATCCACGAACTCGGCGTCCAGGTTCGCGAGGCGGCCGAGTTCGACGAGGCGCTGTTGCGACAGGCGAAGTACCACGGGCTGTCCGACCGCCAGATCGCCGCGTTGCGACCCGAACTCGACGGCGAGGACGGTGTGCGTGCGCTGCGTGACGAGCTCGGCGTGCACCCGGTGTACAAGACCGTCGACACCTGTGCGGCGGAGTTCGAGGCCAAGACCCCGTACCACTACGGCACCTACGAGCTCGACCCCGAAGCCGAGACCGAGGTTGCCCCGCAGCCGGACCGGCCCAAGGTCCTGATCCTCGGATCCGGTCCCAACCGTATCGGTCAGGGCATCGAATTCGACTACAGCTGTGTGCACGCGGCGCTGACGCTGTCCGAGGCCGGCTACGAGACGGTCATGGTCAACTGCAACCCCGAGACCGTCTCCACCGACTACGACACCGCCGATCGCCTGTACTTCGAGCCGCTGACCTTCGAGGACGTTCTCGAGGTGTACCGGGCCGAGGCCGCCTCAGGAACGGTGCGCGGGGTGATCGTGCAGCTGGGCGGCCAGACTCCGCTGGGCCTGGCGAAGCGGCTGAAGGCCGCGGGCGTTCCTATCGTCGGAACATCCCCCGAGGCCATCGATCTCGCCGAGGACCGTGGTGAGTTCGGCAAGGTCCTCGACGCGGCCGGGCTGCCCGCTGCCAAGTACGGCACGGCGACCACGTTCGACGGGGCCCGCGAGATCGCGTCGGGTATCGGCTACCCGGTACTGGTCCGTCCGTCGTACGTACTCGGCGGACGCGGGATGGAAATCGTGTACGACGAGGCGTCTCTCGCGACGTACATCTCCAACGCGACGGAGATCTCGGACGATCGCCCGGTTCTGGTCGACCGCTTCCTCGAAGATGCTGTCGAGATCGACGTCGACGCGCTGTGCGACGGCACCGAGGTGTACATCGGCGGCATCATGGAGCACATCGAGGAGGCCGGCATCCACTCCGGCGACTCGGCGTGCGCGCTGCCGCCCATCACACTCGGCAAGACCGACCTCGAGAACGTGCGGCGATCCACCGAAGCCCTCGCGAAGGGAATCGGTGTTCAGGGCCTGCTGAACGTGCAGTACGCGCTCAAGGACGACATTCTGTACGTCCTCGAAGCCAACCCCCGTGCGAGCCGGACGGTGCCGTTCGTGTCGAAGGCAACCGCCGTGCAGCTGGCGAAGGCCTGTGCACGGGTGATGTTGGGGGAGAGCATCGCCGAACTTCGGACTGCGGGAATCCTGCCGGAGACCGGAGACGGTGGCACCGTCCCGGCCGGAGCTCCCATCGCCGTCAAGGAAGCGGTGTTGCCGTTCAACAGGTTCCGCCGCGCGGACGGCACCGGCGTCGACACTCTGCTCAGCCCCGAGATGAAGTCCACCGGTGAGGTGATGGGAATCGACTTCGATTTCGGTACCGCCTTTGCCAAGAGCCAGACCGCCGCATACGGATCGTTGCCCGCAGGTGGCGCGGTGTTCGTATCGGTGGCGAACAAGGACAAGCGCTCGCTGATCTTCCCGGTGAAGCGGCTCGCGGATCTCGGATTCACCGTCCTGGCAACCGAAGGCACCGCAGATGTGCTGCGTCGCAACGGAATCAAGTGCGAGCAGGTGTACAAGCAGTCGGGCGAGGACGTCCCGGAGGGCGAGCAGACCATCGTCGACCGCATCCTGGCCGGCGACATCGCGATGGTGATCAATACCCCGTACGGCAACTCCGGCCCCCGCGTCGACGGGTACGAGATTCGCAGCGCGGCAGTGGCACAGAACATCCCGTGCATCACCACGGTGCAGGGTGCGTCGGCGGCAGTGCAGGGCATCGAGGCCGGTATCGCCGGTGGAATCGGTGTTCGCTCGCTCCAGGACCTGCATGCGGGACTGAAGGAAGGTCTGGTCGTGCCATGAGTCATCTCGGTTGGTCGGATCGGTTGCGTTCGGCGGTGAGTGCGCGCGGTCGGCTCTGCGTCGGCATCGATCCACATCCAGCCCTGCTCGACGCCTGGGAGTTGCCGCGCTCGGCCGACGGTCTCGAGGTGTTCGCCGAGCTGTGCGTCGAGGCGTTCGTCGGCGAAGTCGCGATCGTCAAGCCGCAGGTGGCGTTCTTCGAGGCATACGGATCCGCGGGGTATGCGGTTCTCGAGCGCACCGTCAGTGTGTTGCGCGACGCCGGCACCCTGGTGATCGCCGATGCCAAGCGCGGCGATATCGGCACGACGATGGATGCATACGCGCAGGCCTGGCTCGAGCCCGATTCACCGTTGTCGTCGGATGCTGTCACGGTGTCGCCGTACCTGGGCTTCGACTCGCTGGGGGAGACCGTCGACCGAGCAGTGCGACACCAGCGCGGGCTGTTCGTGCTGGCCCGTACCTCGAATGCGGAAGGCTCGGATCTGCAGCAGGCGGCAACGTCGAACGGTGGGTCGGTGGCTCAGTCGATCGTCGACGCGGCGGCGACGCGTAATCGCGTCGATGCCGACACAGTGGGCTTGGTCGTCGGTGCGACGCGTGACCACGGTCTCGATCTGTCGGATTACACCGGACCGATCCTCGCGCCGGGTCTGGGAGCGCAGGGAGCGACGGTGGCCGATCTCGCGGAGATCTTCCGTGATTCGCGTGAGCTGTTGCTGCCCAACTCGTCTCGGGGTGTCCTGGCCGCAGGCCCGTCGGTGACGGCATTACGCGACGCGGCGACGCGGTTGCGCGACGAGATCGAAGCCGGTCTCGCATAGTCGACGCTGCTGCGCTCCGGCACTCGGGGGCGAGTTAGCGGTGAACGCGAGTCGTCGGTACGGTCGCTAGCGCTGCCGACGAACAGTGCAGATCGCCGATGACCGGTCCGTGGCAGTGGTACACCGATGGTCGACGTTCCGACAGCGATCGTATGCGTCGTACCACCCAGAACGAGAAGACGGAGGAACCGACAGTGGCCCTTCCCCAGTTGACCCCCGAGCAGCGTGCCGCTGCCCTCGAGAAGGCAGCGATCGCACGGAAAGCGCGCGCCGAGCTCAAGGAGCGACTCAAGCGTCGCGGCACCGATCTCAAGCAGGTGCTCAAAGATGCCGAGACGGACGAGATTCTCGGAAAGATGAAGGTGTCCGCGTTGCTCGAGGCGTTGCCCAAGGTAGGCAAGGTCAAGGCCGCGGAGCTGATGACGGAATTGGAGATCGCACCGACGCGTCGCCTTCGTGGTCTCGGAGATCGGCAGCGCAAGGCGCTGCTGACGAAGTTCGATTTCGAGGCCTGACCACAGTGGCTGACACTGCGACTTCATCGGCCCCATCGAACGAGCGGGGTCGATTGGTGGTGCTCTCCGGTCCCTCGGGCGTCGGCAAGTCCAGTGTTGTTCGGCTCGTGCGCGCGGCGTTGCCCGAGCTCGTGTTCAGCGTGTCGGTCACGACTCGGTCACCCCGACCCGGAGAGACCGACGGACAGGATTATCACTTCGTCTCCGCCGACGAGTTCGACCGGATGATCGCCGACGGCGAGCTGCTCGAGTGGGCGAGCATCCACGGTGGCCTGCAGCGGTCCGGCACTCCGGCCGCGCCCGTCGAGGCCGCTCTCGAGGCGGGCAGTCCGGTTCTGCTCGAGCTCGACCTGGCGGGTGCCCGGGCGGTGCGCGTGTCCAAACCAGAGGCTCTACTGGTCTTCATGGCTCCGCCCACATGGGAAGACCTCGTCTCCCGGTTGGTCGGACGCGCGACCGAGGAAAGCGCGGCCACGGAGCGTCGACTGGAGACAGCGCGGGTGGAATTGGCCGCGCAGGACGAGTTCGACACAGTGGTTGTCAATACCGATGTCGACCATTCGTGCGAACAGTTGGTATCCTTGTTGGTCGGTAGGTCGTCGGTCGGCAACAGCTGACCATTCCCACGGCGCACGAGGCCCCGACCAGCTAGTTCGTAGCACCAACGATGCAATTTCAGGAGATCATCAGTGAGCAGCATTTCAGCGGCCGTTTCCGACTTCGACGGACGCAGCGCTCTGCCGGCCTACGACACGCCGCTCGGCATCACGAATCCGCCCATCGACGAGTTGCTTGCCCGCACCTCGTCCAAGTACGCATTGGTCATCTACGCAGCCAAGCGCGCACGCCAGATCAACGACTACTACAACCAGCTCGGTGACGGCATCCTCGAGTACGTGGGACCCCTGGTCGAGCCAGGCCTGCAGGAGAAGCCGCTGTCGATCGCACTGCGAGAGATCCATGCAGATCTCCTCGAGCACACCGAAGGCGAATAAGAACCTCACAGAGGACATCTGACTTGCATGTCGTCGTCGGAGTAGGCGGAGGTATCGCCGCCTACAAGAGTTGTTCGCTCATTCGCAGCTTCACCGAGAGCGGGCATCGGGTTCGAGTGATTCCGACCGAATCCGCGCTCGAGTTCGTCGGACGTGCGACGTTCGAGGCACTCTCCGGCCAACCTGTGCACACCGGCGTCTTCGCGGACGTTCCGGAAGTTCCTCACGTGCGTCTGGGCCAGGAGGCGGACCTCGTCGTCGTGGCACCGGCCACCGCGGACCTGATGGCCCGGATAGCAGGAGGGCGTGCGGACGACCTGCTCACCGCAACTCTTCTCACTGCCCGCTGCCCGGTTGTTCTCGCACCGGCGATGCACACCGAGATGTGGGAGCACCCGGCCACTGTCGCCAACGTCGCCACGCTTCGATCGCGTGGCACACACGTGATCGAGCCGGCGTCCGGGCGGTTGACCGGACGCGACACCGGTTCGGGGCGGCTTCCGGAACCGGACGAGATATTCGCACTGTCGATGCTCGTGAGCGAGAGAGCCGATGCGCTGCCACGAGATCTCGAGGGGCGTCGTGTTCTGGTGTCCGCCGGAGGCACCCGTGAGCCCCTGGACCCGGTTCGTTTTCTGGGTAATCGGAGTTCGGGCAAGCAGGGATATGCGCTGGCCAGGGTCGCCGCGCAGCGCGGTGCCCAGGTGACCTTGGTTGCTGGATACACCAGCGACCTCGACGCGCCGGCTGCAGTCGACGTGGTGAACGTCAAGACCGCCTCGGACATGCAGGACGCTGTTCGCAAACATGCCGTCGGCGTCGATGCAGTGGTCATGGCGGCCGCGGTTGCGGATTTCCGCCCCGAGTCCATCGCGGGAAGCAAGATCAAGAAGGGCGCGAACGAGCCGTCCTCGATCCCGTTGATCCGTAACGACGACATACTCGCCGGCCTGGTCGCAGCTCGACGAGACGGCGACATCGAAACATCGACCGTCATCGTCGGGTTCGCCGCGGAGACAGGCGACGCAGACGGCGATGTGCTGACATACGCGCGGGCCAAGCTCGAACGCAAGGGCTGCGATCTGCTCGTGGTGAACGCGGTCGGTGACGGCAAGGCATTCGAGGTGGACCACAACGATGGTTGGTTGCTCGGAGCCGATGGTTCCGAGGCTGCATTGGGAGAGGGCTCGAAAGCCCTCCTCGCGAGCCGCGTCCTGGATTCGGTGGTGCAGATGCTCGATACGAGGAGCCCTCGACCGACTTCGAATCCCCGATGATGCCAAGGGTGCACGAGCGATGTCGTCCCGGCTACTGTGCTGGGCACCTGCTGTACCGATCGTAGAAATCAGGTTTGCCGCGTTCCGGCAGGGGCGATAACACCGAGGGAACGTCAATTTTCGTGGAGTGCCCGACCGGCGCACGGCGCCGGGTCGGGCAGGAACATGCGTCGAGAGGAAGTCCGTGAGCACGTCCGGTAGTCGGCTTTTCACCAGCGAGTCCGTTACAGAGGGTCATCCCGACAAGATCTGTGACGCCATCAGCGATTCGATTCTCGATGCTCTGCTCACGGAGGATCCGCGTGCCCGGGTCGCCGTCGAGACGTTGGTCACAACCGGGCAGGTTCATGTTGCGGGTGAGGTCAACACCACAGCGTATGCCGACATCCCGAAGATCGTGCGCGAGAAGGTCCTCGAGATCGGATACGACTCGTCGGCAAAGGGTTTCGACGGTAACTCGTGCGGGGTGAACGTCGCCATCGGTGCGCAGTCTCCGGAAATTGCTCAGGGCGTCGACCATTCTCACGAGGCTCGCGTCGAAGGGCTGTCCGACGACGAGATCGACCGGCAGGGCGCGGGGGACCAGGGCCTGATGTTCGGGTACGCCAACACCGACACGCCCGAGCTGATGCCGTTGCCGATCGCGTTGGCCCACCGTCTCGCACGGCGGCTGACCGAGGTTCGCAAGAGTGGAGTGCTGCCGTACCTGCGCCCGGACGGCAAGACTCAGGTGACGATCGAGTACGACGGCGACAACGCTGTTCGTCTGGACACCGTGGTGATCTCGACTCAGCATGCGGCCGACATCGACCTCGACAACCTGCTCACGCCCGACATTCGCGAGAAGGTTCTGGGTTCGGTTCTGGCCGAGCTGAACGTGCCGACCCTCGACACCTCCGACGTGCGCCTGTTGGTCAATCCCACTGGCAAGTTCGTGCTCGGTGGCCCGATGGGTGACGCCGGATTGACCGGACGCAAGATCATCGTCGACACCTACGGCGGCATGGCGCGGCACGGCGGCGGAGCGTTCTCCGGTAAAGATCCGTCGAAGGTCGATCGCAGCGCCGCCTACGCGATGCGGTGGGTCGCCAAGAATGCCGTCGCGGCCGGCCTCGCCGATCGCATCGAGGTCCAGGTGGCGTACGCGATCGGCAAGGCTGCGCCGGTCGGTCTGTTCGTCGAGACCTTCGGCACGGAGAAGACCGATCCTGTGAAGATCCGCGCGGCGATCAGCGAGGTGTTCGACCTGCGCCCCGGCGCCATCATCCGCGACCTGGATCTGCTGCGGCCGATCTATGCTCCCACCGCGGCGTACGGCCACTTCGGCCGCACCGATATCGATCTGCCGTGGGAGTCCACCGATCGGGCCGACAAGCTCCGGGATGCGGCCGGTCTGTAGACAGGGCGAAGACGGTCCAGTACGTACCTCCCCTCGCACCGGCTCGGTTCATCCAGGTCGATCGAGGTCGGAAGAAGTCGAGAAGGAGGTGCGGTGGCGGTCTCGGCACGGGTAGCGGCGTCGAGTCTTCCCATCGCTCGCATTCTCCCGATGTTGCCGCTTGCGCATCTGGACCGCGAATTCGATTACCTCGTACCCGAGGAGTTCGGTGCGGATGCGCAACCCGGCGTCCGCGTTCGAGTGCGGTTCGCGGGCCGTTTGGTCGACGGTTTCGTGGTGGCCAGGCTGGCCGAGACCGACCATGACGGCAGACTCGGATGGCTCGAACGGGTGGTGTCCGCGGAGCAGGTTCTGACTCCCGAAATCGCGGAGCTCGCTGAGGTGGTTGCAGATCGCTACGCCGGCACACGAGCGGACGTGCTGCGTCTGGCCGTACCGGCCCGCCACGCGAGGGTGGAAGCGGAAGCCACACCCGTCGTCGATCCTCCGAGCGAGCCTGCCGTCGACCGCGTGGCATGGTCCGCCTATACCCATGGCCCGAATTTCCTCGACGCCTTGGCGTCCGGTCGCCTTCCGCGAGCCGTGTGGCAGGCGCTGCCCGGCGAGCAATGGTCGATTCGTCTGGCCGAGGCGGCCGCGGTGACGGTGGCAGGCGGTAGGTCCGCGGTGGTCGTAGTGCCCGATCAGCGCGACCTCGATCGCCTGGAGGCGGCATGCACGGGGTTGCTCGGGGCCGAGCATGTTGTGGCGCTGTCGGCCGGACTGGGTCCGGCCAAGCGGTATCGGCAGTGGCTACGGTGTCTGCGATCGGGACCTGTCGTCGTCGTCGGCACGCGTAGTGCCGTCTTCGCTCCGGTGTCGACACTCGGCATGATCGCGATCTGGGACGACGGCGACAACAGTTTTGCCGAGCCTCGGTCCCCGTATCCGCACGCGCGCGAGGTGGCGTTGCTCCGTGCTCACGTCGCCGGGGCGGCGGTGGTGATCGGTGGACACTCGCGTACGGCGGAGGCCGAAGCGCTCGTCGACTCCGGCTGGGCCCACGACCTGGTGGCTCCGCGTGAGCTGATCCGAGAGCGTCAACCTCACGTGGTTGCGCTGGCCGATTCGGACCACGCTCTGGCGCGGGATCCAGCGGCTCGCGTGGCACGATTACCGGCGATTGCCTTCGAGGCTGCTCGGGCAGCGTTGAAGGCCGACGCACCTGTGCTGGTGCAGGTTCCGCGTGCGGGCTATGTGCCGTCACTGGCGTGCGCGAAGTGCCGGAATCCGGCGCGGTGTCGTCGATGCAACGGCCCGCTGGCGCTGCCCTCGGCCGCGGGCAGCGACGGTGCCAGCAGCCCGACGTGTTCGTGGTGCGGAATCGCCGACGCTGCGCATCGGTGCACGGTCTGCGGATCGCGCAACCTACGTGCAGTCGTGATCGGTGCGGGTCGAACCGCCGAGGAACTGGGGCGGGCCTTTCCTGGTGTTCCCGTGCACAATTCGGGCGGCGCGACAGTACTCGACTCGGTCCGTCCCGGGGCCGGGCTCGTGGTGTCCACGGTGGGTGCCGAGCCGACGGTCGAAGGCGGCTACGGCGCGGCGTTGCTGCTCGACGGCTGGGCACTGCTCGGCCGCGCGGATCTGCGCGCCGCGGAGGAGACGCTGCGTCGGTGGATGACGGCCGCAGCCATGGTGCGGCCGGGTTCGGACGGTGGCCGTGTGGTCGTCGTGGCCGAATCCGAAATACCTACCGTGCAGGCTCTGGTTCGCTGGGATCCGTTGTGGCACGCGAGGAGTCAGCTGGACGAGCGTGTGGAGGTTCGCTTTCCGCCGGCCGTGCACGTTGCGGCGATCGACGGCACCACCGACGCGATCACTGCGCTGGTCGAGAGTGCAGACCTGCCCGAGGCAGTGGAAGTGCTCGGACCGGTCGATCTGCCGGACGGCCAACGCCCTCCTGCAAGTAGCGGAGAGGACGGGCTTTCCGGTGATGTGCAGCGGCTGCTGATACGCGTACCCCGCAGTACCGGGGCGGCACTGGCTCGGGCGTTGTCCGCTGCGCAGGCATCTCGCAGTGCCAAGAAACTCGGTGCGGGAGTGCGGATTCAGATAGATCCGATTCGTATCGGTTGACGCTCCATCGGGGTTCGGCAGGGCTTAAGGTTGCGTCGGGGAGGCGCATGGGGCGCTGACGAGAGGTGGGGTCGGGGACATGAAGAGAAGGCAGCTTTTTCGCCGAGTGACAACAGGTGTGGCAGTGCTGGTGGGGGCAAGGCTGGTTGCGCCTGCCACCGCCGACGCCCTGCCCGGTACCGGCTCGGCGCAGCCTGCCGGGCCTGCCTTTCCGTTGGATCGCCTGCTGCAGATCGTCTCTCTGTCGCACGTCAACGATCCAGCTCTCACTCCGATCTTTCCCGGCGATCCGGAGTTCACTCTCGAGACGGCGTTCACTGTCGCCGAGGACGGGTTCTACCTCCAGTACGTCAAGGAAGGGGAGCACACCGGAACCCATTGGGGAGCTCCCGCGCATTTTCAGGAGGGTGGACTGACGGCCGACCAACTCGATCCGCAAGACCTGTTTCTGCCCGCGGTGAAGATCGATATCCGCGAGCAGGCGGCGGCCGACGCAGATTACGCCGTCACGGTCGCAGATCTGCAGAGCTGGGAGGCCATGCATGGACCAATTCCGGCGGGGGCGGCCGTCATTGCGTGGACCGGATGGTCGTCGCGTTGGGGCACCGACGCTTACGCCAACGCAGACGCGGACGGTGTGACACACCAACCCGGTTTCTCTGCGGAGGCGGCTCAGTGGCTGATCGACACGGGCAAGCTCGCAGATCGAGGCGCGCTCGGCACGGATACCTTCGGGCCCGATCTGGGCAACGACGAGACCTACCCGGTGTCGGTCAAGCTCTACGACAGGCGTCGGATCAGTTTGGAGAACCTGACCAATTTGGAGTCCATCCCGGCCACAGGTGCCTACGTTCTTGTCGGCGGTCCCATCAATCGTGCCGGATCTGGTTCTCCTGCAACCATTTTCGGTTTGGTGCCCAGGTTGTCCTGATCGATGTCCATCGGTACTCGGCTGAGCGTGCCCACGGCGTCGTAGCCGTAGACACCGGCTTTCCCCTCGCGTTTGGCCCGATACATCGCGCGATCGGCGAGCCGCATCAGCTCGTCCTCGTCGACACCGGTGGTTCGTGGTGCGGTGTCGTCGGGGTCGACGCCGGTTGTGCGGCCTATCTGCACGACACCGACGCACGCGCCGACCGAGACCGGATGCCCGTCGATTTCATGGGGAGTGCGCATAGCTTCGGCGATGCGCACCGCTGTGGTGCGCCCGGTGTCGAGGTCGGCGTGGACCAAGGCGGTGAACTCGTCGCCGCCGAAACGCGCTACCACTCCCTCGACCACGCATCTGTCGAGTCGGCGTGCAAGTTCGATCAACAGTTCGTCGCCGCCGCCGTGCCCGAATCGGTCGTTGACACTCTTGAAGTTGTCCAGGTCGATCAGCAGCAGGATTGCGCTATTCCGGCCCGCTCGGGCGTCGTTCACCGCCGCGCGCAGGTGTTCGTCGAACGACGATCGATTGAGTAGTCCGGTCAGTCCGTCGTGGTGCGCGCGGTAGGTCAGCTCGTCCCGAGCCAGAGTCAAGCTACGGAGCAGGTTGTCGTTCTGTATCAAGGTGATCATCTGTCGGACGAGCGAGAGCAGCACCACCGCAACCCCGAGCACGATGACCGTCGAGTCGAGGGTGCCGGTCAGCACACGCAGAACCGCCAGCACGATGCCGATGGCACCCATCAGTGCGTAGGGCAGCAGCATCTGCGTTCGTTCACCGGCGATGCTGTCCGTGCCGGCAAACGAAGTGGGTTCCTGGCCGTACGTCGAAGGGCCGTACGTCGAAGGGCTGTACGTCGAAGGGCCGTTGTCGACGGTTCTCGGTGTGGCGGCTGCGAGCGCGATGAGCGCGGTGCCGGCGATGAATCCGCCGTCCGTCAGGACGGGCATGAACTCTGCTCCGATTGCGACCAGGTACGCGTAGATGCTGTCCGAGATCGCCAGCATCAGGATCCCTGCCCCGAGCAGGGTGAGCTGTGACCTGTATCGAGCCGCGATGGTCGGAATCGCGATGAGCAGCACGATCATGGCGACGAGAACCAGGTCGGTGATGGGGTACATGACGGCCACGAGGAACTCGATGGGTTCGGACTCCGACGAGTGCACGACCGCACCGAGCACGGTGGCCCATGACAGAACGAAGAGTGATCCCACGACGACTGCACCGTCGAGCAGCGACATCAGCCAGACGTGGCGGGCACCTGCGGCCGCTCGTCGGGGCGACACTCCCACGAAGGCGAACAAAGCGGGAACGGCGAAGACGGGGAAGAGGAAGAACCCGACGTCTGCGACCGATGCGGTCGGCAGCGGCATGTCGAGCACGGATCGGTAGAAGGCCCATACCGCCATGCCTGCGCTCCAGCACGCCATTCCCGCGGCCATCAGCACGCGCCACTGGCGTTCGGAACCCGTCCGACTCCTGGCGGTCCGGCCGCAGACGACCGTCGCGGCGATTCCGCCTGTGAGTTGTGCGACGTCGTCGATCAGCACCGAGGTGCGGTGGCCGAGAACGCCGGATCCGACCAGGAGGACGACGGCGAGAACGCAGCCGAGCACGACGACAACCCGTCGCCCCGCTGATCCGGCCATGCGGCCCCCCTCGTTCGTGAGCGCGCGCCGCCCCGCCGGTCGCTGTGATCGGTGGCTCGGACCGGCCGATTCATCGTACCGAGAGGTGGCTGTTGTCCATGGGCTCATCGGAGCCGAAAAGAAGGAATCGGCCTCGGGATCTTGCGGAAACTGTATTGCCGATATATCGTCGAAATGTCAATCGATACAGAGGAGAACGACATGAACTACGCATTCGAAGGATTCGCACACGAATTCGGACGCCGCGGAGGCCCCCGGATGGGGCCGTTCGCAGGCAGTGGAGGCGGACGCGCGCACATGCGCGGCGCACCGTTTCAGATGTGGGTTGCCCAGGCCGACGATGACGTCCCGGTGGACGAGGGCGGTCATCGAGAGCGAGGGCGCGGAAAGAGAGGGCACGGTGAACGCGGCAGGCGCGGTGCAGGAGGTGGGTTCGGACGCGGCCGCGAGGGCATGCGGCCCGGTTTCGGTCCCGGCGGTTTCGGGGCAGGTGGCTTCGGACCGAATGCAGATTTCGGCCGAGGTCGGGGCCGAGGAGGGCGAGGTCGACGCGGAGATGTGCGTGCGGCAATCCTGCTGCTGCTCGAGGAGCGTCCGATGCACGGATACGAGCTCATCCAACAGATCGCCGACAAGAGCAACGGCACCTGGAAGCCGAGCCCCGGCTCGATCTATCCGGCTCTGTCTCAGCTCGAGGACGAGGGCCTGGTTCTCATCGACAAGGTGGCCGGACGCAAGACGGCAGCTCTCACCGATGAGGGGAGATCGCACATCGAGCAGCATCGCGAGGACCTGGGCAGTCCGTGGGACGACGTCGCCGATTCGGTCGGTTTCGACGCACGGGATCTGCGCGCGCTCATCGGACAGTTGATGGGTGCGGCCGGCCAGGTGGCCGGAGTCGGCACGTCCCGACAGGTCGAACAGGCCGCCGACATCCTCGTCGAGGCGCGGAAGTCCATGTACCGCATCCTCGCGGAGGACGGGCCGAACGACGCCCAGCCAGACGAGACGGTCGACGCTCCCGACGCGACATGACCGCTGGGTGCGGAATCGTCCGCAGCTCCAGGCACTCCCTAGGATGGGCACCCGAGATCGTTTCGTCCATCCCAGGGAGTTGCCTACAGTGCGCGTCGTCTTTGCCGGAACACCGGACCCCGCAGTCCCATCGCTGCGAAGGTTGCTGGAGTCCGAACGCCACGAGGTGATCGCCGTGGTGACCCGGCCCGACGCCGCATCCGGTCGAGGGCGGAAGACCGTTCGCTCCCCGGTCGGCCTGCTGGCCGACGAACACGGCATTCCGGTGTTCACGCCCGCGAAGCCGTCGGACCCGGATTTCGTCTCGCAGCTGATCGACTTCGCACCCGATGTCTGCCCGGTTGTCGCATACGGCGCGCTACTGCCTCAGCCGGTCCTCGACATTCCTCGCTTCGGCTGGATCAACCTGCACTTCTCGCTGCTGCCCGCATGGCGCGGTGCCGCGCCCGTACAGGCCGCCATCGCCGCAGGCGACGAAATCACCGGGGCTTCCACGTTCCTGCTCGATGCGGGGATGGATACCGGCCCGGTGCTCGGCGTCGTCACCGAGAGAATTCGCTCGACCGACACCACGGGTGACCTGCTCACCAGACTCGCATCGAGCGGAGCCGAGCTGCTGAACGCAACCCTCGACGCAATAGAAGACGGAACCGCAGGCGCCCATCCGCAACCCGACGACGGTGTTTCGTACGCGAGCAAGGTCACCGTCGACGCGGCGCGCATCGACTGGAACCGATCCGCCGCCTACATCGATCGGCACATCAGGTCGGTCACCCCGGCACCGGGGGCATGGACGACGATCGGTGAACTCCGCGTCAAGATCGCCCCGGTACAGCTGGTGCCCGATACGTTGCCTCCCGGCGCGATCGAGGTACGCAAATCCGGTGTGCACATCGGAACAGGCACGACTGCACTCGTTCTCGGAGATATCCAACCCCAGGGCAAGAAGGTCATGAAGGCACTCGACTGGGCGCGCGGCGCTCGGCTGGACGATACGGCGGTAGCGCGATGACAGAACCCGACAGGCCCCGTAAGCGCGAGTCCGGTCAGCCGAGAAAGTTCGTGAAGAAGTCGCCAGGAGCCCGTGGTCCCAAAGGAAACCGGCCTCCGCAGGGCGCTGGGCCCCGCGCAATCGATGCGATCGATCCGGCACGCCGCGCGGCCCGTGACGTACTGAAGGCGGTCCGCGAGCGTGATGCCTACGCCAACCTGGTGCTGCCCGGCTTGCTGCGAGAGCGGAAGCTGGACTCGCGCGATGCCGCGCTGGCCACCGAACTCGCGTACGGCGCGTCCCGCGCACGTGGGGTGCTCGACGCGGTGATCGCCCACGCGGCCGGGCGGCCTGCCGCGGAAATAGACGGGCCTCTGCTCGACATTCTGCGGCTCGGCTCCTACCAGCTGCTCCGGACCCGGGTGGCACCACACGCGGCCGTCGCCACGTCGGTGGATCTGGCCCGGTCCGAATTCGGCACCGGCAAGGCTGGTTTCGTCAATGCGGTGCTGCGGCGCGTGTCCGAACGCACGGCGGCGCAGTGGGTCGACGAGCTGGCGCCATCAGCAGCGTCCGATCCGGTCGGCCACCTTGCCTTCGAGTACGCACATCCCAAGTGGATCGCGCAGGCTTTCGCCGACGCACTCGGTGCCGATGCCGGTGAACTCGCTGCCGTGCTCGAAGCCGACGACGCACGGCCCTCGGTTCACCTGGTCGCTCGGCCCGGAGAGATCTCGGCCGAAGAACTGGCGCTGATCACCGGGGGAGAGGAAGGACCTTATTCCCCGTACGCCGTGCACCTCGACGGCGGCGATCCCGGCAAGCTCGACGCCGTACGCGACGGGCTGGCCGGAGTTCAGGACGAGGGCAGTCAACTCGTCGGACGGGCACTCACCCTGGCACCACTCGTCGGTGCGGACGGTGGTCGATGGCTGGATCTGTGCGCCGGCCCGGGAGGCAAAGCTGCGCTGCTCGGTGCCATCGCCGAGATCGACGGTGCCACAGTCGATGCCGTCGAGCCGACGCCGCACCGCGCCGATCTGGTGTCCAA
The DNA here is from genome assembly GCF_002258645.1 of Rhodococcus sp. 15-649-2-2. Lineage (NCBI taxonomy): Bacteria > Bacillati > Actinomycetota > Actinomycetes > Mycobacteriales > Nocardiaceae > Rhodococcus > Rhodococcus sp. 15-649-2-2. The sequence goes on along the minus strand of NZ_NPFM01000031.1, from coordinate 387,610 downwards.
GACGACCAAGGACCTTCCGGTGACGGTGCACACCGTCGACGGCAGGCAATCCGGACTCGACGGTGGCTACGACCGCGTGCTCGTGGACGCGCCGTGCACCGGGCTCGGCGCCCTACGTCGTCGGCCCGAGGCGCGCTGGCGGCGACTGCCGTCCGACGTCGCGGCCCTGGTGACGCTGCAGAAAGAGTTGCTGGCAGCGGCGATCGACCTGGTTCGCCCCGGTGGCGTGGTGCTCTATTCGACGTGCTCGCCGCATCTGTCCGAAACGACGGCTGTCGTCGCCGACGCGGTCCGCCGATTCGGCGTCGAGCCGCTCGATACACGCGAACTCGTGCCGGGCGTGCCGAAGCTGGGCGACGGTACGTCCGTGCAACTGTGGCCACACCGACACGGCACCGATGCGATGTTCATGGCGGCGCTACGCAAACCGATGTGACCGGACGGCGGCAGGATCAGCCGCCCGCCAGGAACGTCTCGGCGACGTTCTTCGGGGCGTAGACGAGCCACCCGTCGATCAGCAGTTCCCGTAGTTCGCCGTCGTCGGTGTTGTCGAGATCCACCAGCACCGCGGCGAACCCGTCGAAGTGCGAGATGGTGAAGCACGCCCGCGGATGTGCAGCGAGGATGGCCTCCTTCTCGTGCAGGTCCGCGGTACGAACGGCGAGGATCGGCCCCCGGGGCGGGGTCCGGTCGCCGAACCGTTTCAGGTCGGCTTTGCTGAACGGGCGAATCCACGCGAACACGTTCTTGCCGACCGCCCACGACGAACGCCCGTACCGGACGCCCACGGTGACCCCGGGCAGTTCGGCGATCATCGCCGTTGCGGAGTCGATGGTGGCCATGGGCGCACCATACCGCTCGGCTAGGCTCGTCAATCGTGGTTTCCCCGATGATTGCCCCCTCCATTCTGTCCGCCGATTTCGCACGGCTCGCCGCCGAAGCCGAGGCGGTGTCCGGAGCTGATTGGCTGCACGTCGACGTCATGGACGCGCACTTCGTTCCCAACCTCACCCTCGGGCTTCCGGTCGTGAAGAGTCTGCTGAAAGCGACGAACATCCCCCTCGACTGCCACCTGATGATCGAGGATCCGGCGCGCTGGGCCCCGCCCTACGCCGAGGCCGGGGCGTACAACGTCACCTTTCACGCCGAGGCGACCGACGACCCGTCCGCAGTGGCGCGTGACATCCGCGCAGCGGGCGCAAAAGCCGGCCTGTCGGTCAAGCCCGGCACGCCGATCGAGCCGTACCTCGAGATCTTGCGTGACTTCGACACCCTGCTGGTGATGAGCGTGGAGCCAGGCTTCGGCGGGCAGTCGTTCATGCCCGAGGTGCTCTCGAAGGCGAAAGCTGTTCGCGCACTTGTCGATTCAGGTGATCTGCGACTGGTGGTCGAGATCGACGGCGGAATCAATTCCGACACGATCGAGCAAGCCGCCGAAGCCGGAATCGACTGCTTCGTCGCCGGTTCGGCCGTCTACGACACCGCCGATCCCGCCGCCGCCGTGCGTGACCTTCGCACCCGGGCCGCCCACGCATCGCACCACCTGTCCTGATGGGCAACCCGGGCGCAGTCGCATGAGCGTCGACAGCGGGGCGGTGTCGATCACCGACGCCATGAACCTCGCCATCGAGGCCTCCGAGTCCGCCCGGGGTATCAGTGCTCCGAACCCTGCGGTCGGTGCCGTCATTCTCGATGCCCGCGGAACGGTCGTGGGTGTCGGATCCACGCGTCCACCCGGCGGACCGCATGCCGAGATCGTCGCCCTGGCCGAGGCCGGGGATCGAGCTCGCGGCGGCACTGCGGTGGTGACCCTCGAGCCCTGTGACCACACCGGTCGTACCGGGCCCTGTTCGCAGGCACTGATCGAGGCCGGCATCGCGACGGTCGTGCACGCCGTCGCCGATCCGAACCCGCTCGCATCAGGCGGAGCCGAGACTCTGCGCGGCGCGGGCATTCGCGTCGAGCAGGGGATCGGGGAACGCGAGGTACGGCAGGGTCCGCTGCGGGCATGGCTGCACAAGCAACGCACCGGGCGGCCACACGTGACCTGGAAATATGCCGCGACTCTCGACGGACGCAGCGCCGCCGCGGACGGTACGAGTCAGTGGATCACCGGTCCCGAGGCGCGCGCGCACGTGCACGCCGAGCGGGCCAAGCTCGACGCCATCGTCGTGGGAACCGGGACCGTGCTGGCCGACGACCCGCGGCTGACCGCCCGACGACTCGACGGGTCCCTTGCGCTCCACCAGCCCGTGCGCGTCGTCGTCGGATCGCGGCAGATACCGGCGAACGCCGCGATTCGCGGGTCGGAGGCACCCACGGTGTTTCTCGACACACACGATCCGGCGGCGGTGATCGAGGCTCTCGGCGAACACACCGATGTCCAGATCGAAGGCGGTCCGACGTTGGCCGGAGCATTTCTCGCTGCCGGGCTGATCGACCGCGTCGTGGCATACGTCGCCCCGGCCGTGTTGGGCAGCGGACCTGCGGCGGTGGAGAATGCAGGCATCGGAACAATTGCCGACGCAATTCGGTTCCGCACGGAGACAGTCACCATGATCGGCAACGACATACTGATCGGCGTCGTGCCCGAAGGAGCGAATTAGATGTTCACCGGAATCGTCGAAGAACTGGGCGAGATCGTGGCCAAGGACGAACTGCCCGACGCCGCTCGTTTCACCGTCCGCGGCCCGGTGGTGACCTCCGATGCAGGCCATGGGGACTCCATTGCGGTCAACGGGGTGTGTCTGACCGTCGTGGAGGTACTGCCGGACGGCGGCTTCACCGCCGATGTCATGCAGGAGACGTTGAACCGATCGAGCCTGGGTGCCCTCGACGTCGGCAGCCGCGTCAACCTCGAACGCGCCGCGGCACTCGGCAGCAGGCTCGGTGGGCACCTCGTCCAGGGCCACGTCGACGGAACCGGAACCGTGGCGGGCCGCTCGCCGTCCGAGAACTGGACCGTCGTGCGCATCACCATGCCTACCTCGGTCGCGCGCTACGTCGTGGAAAAGGGCTCGATCACCGTCGACGGAGTGTCGCTGACCGTGTCCGGACTGGGTGTTGACGACGGTTCGCACTGGTTCGAGATCTCGCTGATACCCACCACCCTCGATCTGACCACGCTCGGCAAGGCCGAGGTCGGCTCACCGGTCAACCTCGAAGTCGATGTCATCGCCAAGTACGTGGAGCGGCTGCAGTCGATCGACGCACAGTAAGTACTGTTGAAGTGCACGCAGGTAACGGTGCATCGGAGACATTCCAAGGGTGCTGAGCCAGGCCCGAGACCTATGGAGCGCACTTTCGTGACCAGGTTCGACAGTATCGAGCGCGCAGTTGCGGACATCGCTGCGGGCAAAGCCGTGGTGGTCGTCGACGACGAGGACCGCGAAAACGAAGGCGATCTGATTTTCGCCGCCGAGAAGGCCACCCCGGAGCTGGTTGCCTTCATGGTCCGCTACACCTCCGGCTATCTCTGTGTTCCGCTGTCCGGTGAGGACTGCGACCGACTCGGCCTGCCGCCGATGTTCGCCACCAACCAGGACAAGCACGGAACCGCGTACACGGTCACCGTCGATGCCCGCGAGGGAATCGGAACCGGGATCTCGGCCTCCGACCGCGCAGCCACGATGCGACTGCTCGCCGACCCCGACACCGGAGCCGGCGATTTCACCCGCCCCGGCCATGTCGTACCGCTGCGCGCCAAGGACGGCGGAGTGCTGCGTCGCCCCGGCCACACCGAGGCCGCCGTCGATCTGGCCCGCATGGCCGATCTGCGGCCCGCAGGCGTCATCTGCGAAATCGTCAGCCAGAAGGACGAAGGCGCGATGGCCCAGACCGACGAACTGCGCGTGTTCGCCGACGAGCACGACCTCGCGCTCATCTCGATCGCAGACCTGATCGCATGGCGGCGCAAGCACGAAAAGCACGTCCTCCGCGTCGCTGACGCCCGAATCCCTACCAGCCACGGCACCTTCCGTGCGGTCGGCTACCAGAGCATCTACGACGAGGTCGAACACGTTGCGCTCGTGCGCGGCGACATCGCCGGACCCGACGGTGACGGCAACGACGTACTCGTTCGTGTGCACTCCGAATGCCTCACCGGTGACGTCTTCGGTTCGCTGCGCTGCGACTGCGGACCGCAACTGGACGCCGCTCTCGAAATGGTCGCCGCCGAGGAACGCGGAATCGTCCTGTACATGCGCGGACACGAGGGCCGCGGAATCGGACTGCTGCACAAACTGCAGGCCTATCAGCTCCAGGACGCCGGCTCCGACACGGTCGACGCCAACCTGCAGCTGGGCTTGCCCGCCGACTCCCGCGACTACGGAATCGGTGCTCAGATCCTCGTCGACCTCGGTGTGTCGTCGATGCGTCTGCTCACCAACAATCCGGCCAAGCGAGTCGGGCTCGACGGATACGGCCTGCACGTGACCGAGCGGGTACCGATGCCGTTGCGCGCCAACGCCGAGAACCTCACGTACCTGCGCACCAAACGCGACCGCATGGGCCACGACCTCACCGGTCTCGACGATTTCGAGAACGGAGTCACCTCATGAGCGGCGACGGCGAACCCACCCTCCAGCTCGCCGGTGCGAACGACCTGAAGCTGGCGATCGTGGCCGGCCAGTGGCATCGAACGATTTCCGAGGCGCTGCTCGACGGTGCGTTGCGCAAGGCAGAGTCGGCGGGAGTGCGGGACGTCACGGTCATCCGCGTCGCCGGTGCCATCGAGCTGCCCGTGGTCGCCCAGGCGCTCGCCCGCAACCACGATGCCGTCGTGGCGCTCGGCGTCGTCATCCGCGGCGGTACACCGCATTTCGAGTACGTGTGCGATGCCGTCACGGCCGGCTTGACGCGAGTATCGCTGGACGAGGGCACTCCGGTCACCAACGGGGTGCTCACCACCAACGACGAGCAGCAGGCGCTCGACCGTGCCGGCCTGCCCGGCTCGTTCGAGGACAAGGGCGCTCAGGCCACTGCAGCCGCAATCGACACGGCACTGACTCTGAAGCATCTGCGTCAACCTTGGACGAACCAGGAGTTCACGTGACCGACGGCGAACCGACCCCGCAGTGGGACATGCAGGTGAAGTCCCGCAAGTCTGCGCGCTACGCCATCGCGGCGGCAGTGTTGCTCGTCGTGGCGCATTCGACCGTCGCCGTCCTGCTCCGGGTGTCTCCGACCGGGGTGTACTTCCGGACCGCCGACCAACTCGCGATGGCGGGAATCGGAGTATTGCTCGGCGGCTTGGCGCTGGTGCTGACCCGCCCGCGAATCCGCGTCGGACCCGCAGGTGTCGCGGTACGTAATCTGCTCTCGGAGCGCCTGATCGAGTGGGATCTGGTGCGCGGACTGTCCTTTCCCGACGGGGCGATGTGGGCGCGCGTCGACATCCCCGACGACGAGTTCATCAACGTGATGGCCATCCAGTCCAACGATCGTGAGCACGCGGTCGCCGCAGTGCGGAAATTCCGGACACTCGAACGTAAATACGCACCCGCCGCATCCGTTCCGACCGACGCGGTCGATCAGGACTGACCTAGCAGGACTGACGTAGCAGGGCATGCACCACACCTGAGCTGCGGATGCGGAGAACGTCGGACCCGACGGCTAACGTGGATGCCGTGTCCGACCCCGCTACCTACCGCCCGGCCACCGGAACCATTCCGGTGGAGCCGGGTGTGTACAAATTTCGAGATCCCCACGGTCGCGTCGTCTACGTGGGTAAGGCCAAAAGCCTCCGCAGTCGGCTCAATTCCTACTTTGCCGACGTCGCCTCGCTGCATCCTCGTACCCGCCAGATGGTCACCACCGCGGCGTCGGTCGAATGGACGGTCGTCACCACCGAGGTAGAGGCACTGCAGCTCGAGTACAACTGGATCAAGGAATTCGATCCGCGATTCAACGTCCGCTACCGCGACGACAAGAGCTATCCGATGCTCGCGGTGACGATGAACGAGGAATACCCACGTCTGTTCGTGTACCGCGGACCCCGCCGCAAGGGTGTGCGCTACTTCGGCCCGTACGCCCATGCATGGGCGATTCGCGAGACGCTGGACCTGTTGCTCCGGGTGTTCCCCGCGCGCACGTGCTCGACCGGAGTGTTCAAGCGGCACAATCAGATCGGCAGACCCTGCCTGCTGGGGTACATCGACAAATGTTCGGCACCGTGCGTGGGCCGGGTCAGCGCGGAGGAGCACCGCCGCACCGTCGAGGATTTCTGCGACTTTCTGGCCGGTAAGACCGACAAGCTCGTGCGGCAGCTCGAGAAGAAGATGCAGGCGGCATCCGAGGACTTGGACTTCGAGACCGCAGCGCGCCTGCGCGACGACGTCGGCGCACTGCGTCGAGCATTGGAGAAGCAGGCGGTGGTGCTCGGCGACGGTACCGACGCCGACCTCGTCGCGTTCGCCACCGATGCCCTCGAAGCTGCCGTCCAGGTGTTCCACGTTCGCGGGGGCCGGGTTCGCGGACAGCGCGGCTGGGTGGTGGAGAAGGCAGGCGAAGTGATCGAACGGCAGGACGAGGCAGATCTGCCCGCACTGGTCGAGCAGTTTCTCACCCAGTTCTACGGCGAGCAGGCCGCGCTGACTGCGCAGGCGCCGGGTGGCGACGACGGCGGTTCCAATGCAGTTCCGCGCGAAGTGCTGGTGCCCGTTCTGCCGGACAACGCCGACGAGGTCCAGACGTGGCTCAGCGAGCTTCGAGGGTCCAACGTGACCCTGCGCGTTCCTCAGCGCGGCGACAAGAAGGCGTTGGCCGAGACCGTCGAGCGCAACGCCAAGGAGGCCCTGCAGCAACACAAGCTGAAGCGAGCGGGAGATTTCACATCGAGATCCGCTGCGCTGCAGGGGATTCAGGAAGCTCTCGATCTCGATTCGGCACCGCTGCGCATCGAGTGCATCGACATCTCCCATGTACAGGGAACCGATGTGGTGGCATCTCTCGTCGTCTTCGAGGACGGGCTGCCTCGCAAGAGCGACTACCGCCACTACGCGATCAAGGAAGCGGCCGGTGACGGACACTCCGATGACGTCGCCAGCATTGCCGAGGTGACTCGGCGTCGATTCCTCCGACACTCCGCCGATGGGTCGACCGAAGCGAGCGGAGGCGATCTGGCTCCGGAAGCCGCGCTCGATCCCCAGACCGGCAGACCTCGAAAGTTCGCCTACCCACCGAACCTGTTCGTCGTGGACGGCGGTGCCCCTCAGGTGGCCGCAGCCGCAGCTGTGCTGGACGAATTGGGCGTGACCGATGTGGCGGTGGTCGGTCTCGCCAAGCGACTCGAAGAGGTGTGGGTGCCGGGCGAGGAGGACCCGGTCATCCTGCCGCGAACGAGCGAGTCCCTCTATCTGCTGCAGCGAGTTCGCGACGAGGCACACCGATTCGCGATCACGTTCCACCGCAGCAAGCGGTCCCGTCGGATGACGGCCTCGGCACTGGATTCGGTCCGTGGACTCGGTGAATCGCGGCGAACGGCCCTGGTCGCACACTTCGGTTCGGTAGCCAATCTCAAGCGCGCGACGGTCGCGGAGATCGTCGAGGTGCCGGGAATCGGTGAGACCACCGCGAAGTCGGTGCTGGCGGCGCTCGGTTCGGACACGGACGAGGCCGATGTAGGCGATGATGGCAACGCAACTGCAACGACATCGGGCGAGAACACGACGGAACATGCGATTGCGCCGCGCGTGGAATCGGCGGGACAGGCTTCGTAGTGAGCGAACACCAGACACAGAGACATCCGCCATCCGACGAGCATCTCGAACCGCCTTCCGAGGCGGAATCGCGGCATGACGGGATAGAGGTGGCGTTGGTCACCGGCGTCTCCGGCGCAGGGCTGCGCACCGCAGCCAAGATTCTCGAGGACCTCGGCTGGTACGTCGCGGACAACCTGCCCCCCGAGCTCATCTCGAAGATGGTCGACCTCGGACTGGAATCCCAGCCCCGCATCGAGCGACTCGCACTGGTGATGGACGTCCGAAGCCGGCTGTTCACAGGGGATCTGGGCTGGGTTGTCCAAGAGCTCGACTCCAAGGGTGTGCGCAACCGAGTGCTGTTCCTGGACGCGTCCGACGCCGTGCTCATTCGCAGATTCGAGTCCAATCGGCGCAGCCATCCGTTGCAGAACGACGGTCAGGACGGAACGCTGACCGAGGGCATCACTGCGGAACGCCTGCGGCTCGCCCAGGTCAAGGCTGCGGCCGATCTGACGGTCGACACCACGTCGCTGTCGGTGCACCAGCTCAGGCGCAAGATCGAGACGGTGTTCGGTGACGCGAACACCAGCGGCGTCGGCGTCACCGTGCAGTCGTTCGGCTTCAAGTACGGCTTGCCGATGGACGCCGATCTGGTCTGCGACGTCCGCTTTCTGCCCAATCCACATTGGGTGCCCGAGCTCCGCGACCACACGGGACAGGACGCAGACGTACGCGATTACGTCTTGGGACAGGACGGAGCCCGCGACTATCTGCAGACGTACACGCACCTGCTGAATTTGACGATCGAGGGATACGTGCGGGAAGGCAAGAGGTACATGACGGTAGCCGTCGGCTGCACCGGAGGTAAGCATCGAAGTGTTGCGATGACCGAAGCGTTGGCCGGCATTCTCGCCGAGCAGGGTGATGTGTCCGTGCGCGTGCTGCATCGCGATCTGGGTCGCGAATGAGCGAAACCGGCACCGCAACGCAGGAACCGGGCCCGAAGATCGTCGCCCTCGGGGGCGGTCACGGTCTGTACGCCACCCTGTCCGCGGCCAGGCTGCTCGGCCACGACGTCACCGCCATCGTCACAGTCGCCGACGACGGAGGATCGTCGGGGCGTCTGCGGGCCGAGCTCGGCGTCATTCCTCCCGGAGATCTACGTATGGCGCTGGCTGCGCTGGCGCGCTCCGACGAACGAACGCAGCTGTGGACCGATGTGCTGCAGCATCGGTTCGGGGGTACCGGTGCGCTGGCCGGACACTCGGTGGGCAACCTCATCCTCGCCGGACTCACCGAGGTGCTCGGTGACCCCATCGCTGCACTCGACGAGATGGTGCGGATGCTCGGAATCGACGGCCGAGTGCTGCCGATGTCGCCCATCGCACTCGACATCGAAGCGGACGTCTCCGGCCTCGAGGACGACCCCCGAGTCAGCCGCGTCATTCGCGGACAGGTGGCGGTTGCGACGACCCCCGGCAAGGTTCGGCGCGTGCGGTTGCTGCCACCCGACCCGCCTGCCTCGGCAGATGCCCTCGCGGCGATCGACGAGGCCGATCTGGTGGTGCTCGGTCCCGGATCCTGGTTCTCGAGTGTCATTCCACACGTTCTGGTGCCGGATCAGCTGGCCGCCCTGGCACGTACTTCCGCGCCGAAAGTGCTCGTGCTGAACCTGGCGCCGGAGCTGGGGGAGACCACCGGATTCTCCGCCGAGCGCCATGTCCACGTACTCTCCCAACACGCACCTGATTTGGGAATCGACTACGTGTTGGTCGATTCCGCCTCGGTCCCGGAGGGCAGCAACCGCGAACACGTAGCGCGGGCAGCGGCCCGGCTCGGTGCCGAGGTCGTTTACGTCGATGTTGCCGAAAACGGCACTCACGCACATCATTACGGAAAGCTTGCTGCAGCTCTCGGCTCCATCGTGACGCCCACCGGCGGCACTGCATCGACTGCTGCAGGCAGAGAGGGGATCACTTCGTGGCCATGACAGCGGAGGTCAAGGACGAGCTGAGCAGGCTCACCGTCAGTCAGGTCAGTTGCCGCAAGGCAGAGGTGTCCGCGCTCCTGCGATTCGCCGGTGGATTGCACATCGTGGCCGGTCGGGTGGTGGTCGAGGCGGAAGTGGATCTCGGGTCCATCGCGAGGCGGCTGCGTCGCGAGATCTTCGAGCTGTACGGCTACTCCTCCGACGTGCACATGCTCGGTGCCGGCGGACTGCGCAAGACCTCGCGTTACGTGGTCCGGGTGGCCAAGGACGGGGAGGCCCTGGCTCGCCAGACCGGACTGCTGGATCTGCGCGGGCGCCCGGTTCGTGGCCTGCCCGCCCAGGTGGTCGGTGGCACGGTGGGGGATTCCGAAGCAGCGTGGCGCGGTGCGTTCCTCGCACACGGCTCGCTCACCGAGCCGGGCCGATCCTCGGCGCTCGAGATCAGCTGCCCAGGACCGGAAGCAGCTCTGGCGCTCGTCGGAGCGGCCCGCCGACTCGGAGTGGCCGCGAAGGCCCGCGAGGTGCGCGGAACCGATCGAGTGGTGGTGCGCGACGGCGAGGCGATCGGAGCGCTTCTCACCCGCATGGGAGCACAGGACACCAGGCTCGTCTGGGAAGAACGTCGAATGCGGCGCGAGGTGCGAGCCACGGCGAACCGACTCGCCAATTTCGACGACGCCAACCTCCGGCGCTCGGCGCGGGCGGCCGTTGCCGCCGCAGCGCGGGTCGAGCGAGCCCTGAACATCCTCGGTGAGGACGTGCCAGATCATCTTGCTGCTGCGGGTTCGCTCCGAGTACAGCATCGCCAGGCTTCCTTGGAAGAACTCGGGCAGTTGGCCGACCCGCCGATGACGAAGGACGCGGTGGCGGGCCGAATCCGACGGCTGCTGTCCATGGCCGACCGCAAGGCGAAGGAAACCGGCATTCCGGACACCGAGTCCGCGGTCACCGCAGAACTGCTCGACGAGGCCTGACCGCCTCCGACGAGTGATGCGCGCGCTCTGCCTGCGCGCACACTAGGGTGGGAACCGCGTGTGGCACCCCGCATGCAGGCATGACCAGACATCTGTTTTCACAACTTTTAGGAGCGAACAGTGACGATCCGGGTAGGCGTCAACGGCTTCGGCCGCATCGGGCGTAACTTCTTCAGGGCTGTCGACGCGCAGAGGGCGCTCGGTACCACCGACATCGAAATCGTTGCTGTCAACGACCTGACCGACAACGCATCGCTCGCACACCTGCTCAAGTACGACTCGATCCTGGGCCGCTTGCCGCACGATGTCTCGCTCGAGGGCGAGGACACCATCGTCGTCGGCGGACAGAAGATCAAGGCGCTGTCGCTGCGCGAGGGCCCGTCCGCACTTCCGTGGGGTGACCTGGGCGTCGACGTCGTCGTCGAATCGACCGGCATCTTCACCGACGCTGCGAAGGCACAGGGCCACATCGACGCCGGTGCCAAGAAGGTCATCATCTCCGCGCCCGCCAAGGGCGAGGACATCACCATCGTGATGGGCGTCAACGACGACAAGTACGACGGCAGCCAGAACATCATCTCCAACGCGTCGTGCACCACCAACTGCCTCGGCCCCATCGCCAAGGTTCTCGACGACGAGTTCGGCATCGTCTCGGGCCTGATGACCACGATCCACGCGTACACGCAGGATCAGAACCTGCAGGACGGCCCGCACAGCGACCTGCGTCGCGCTCGCGCTGCAGCGCTGAACGTCGTCCCCACCGGTACCGGTGCAGCCAAGGCTATCGGCCTGGTTCTCCCGCAGCTGCTCGGCAAGCTCGACGGCTACGCACTTCGGGTGCCGATCCCCACCGGCTCGGTCACCGACCTGACCGCTCTGCTGAAGAAGAAGGCCAGCGCGGACGACATCAACGCCGCGATGAAGGCAGCTGCCGAAGGCCCGCTGAAGGGCATCCTGAAGTACAACACCGATCCGATCGTGTCCTCGGACATCGTCACCGACCCGCACTCGTCGATCTTCGACGCGCCGCTGACGAAGGTCATCGACGACCAGGTCAAGATCGTCTCCTGGTACGACAACGAGTGGGGCTACTCCAACCGCCTCGCCGACCTCATCGGTCTCGTCGGCAAGTCCCTCTGACACCGATGGCTGTCAAGACACTGCAGGATCTGCTCGATGCCGGTGTCGAAGGCCGTGGCGTCCTCGTGCGATCGGACTTCAACGTCCCGCTCGAGGACGGCACGATCACCGATCCCGGCCGTATCCAGGCGTCGATCCCGACTCTTCGAGCACTGGTCGAGGCGGGTGCCAAGGTCATCGTCACCGCCCATCTCGGTCGTCCCGACGGCAAGCCCGACGCGAAGTACAGCCTGGCTCCGGTCGCAGCGAAGCTCGGCGAGCTGCTCGGACGCCACGTTCAGCTCGCAGGCGACGTGGTGGGTCAGGACGCCGAGGCTCGCGCCGAGGGCCTGACCGACGGCGACGTGCTGCTGCTCGAGAACATTCGCTTCGATCCGCGCGAGACCAGCAAGGACGAGTCCGAGCGAGCTGCTCTGGCTCGTGAGCTCGTCGCGCTGGCCGGCGACGACGCGGCATTCGTCTCCGACGGATTCGGCGTCGTGCACCGCAAGCAGGCGTCGGTCTACGACGTGGCGCAGTTGCTGCCGCATTACGCGGGCACCCTCGTCGCTGCCGAGGTCGAGGTGCTGGCCAAGCTCACCGAGGATGCGGCACGTCCGTACGCGGTGGTGCTCGGCGGCTCCAAGGTCTCGGACAAGCTCGGCGTCATCGAGGCGTTGGCTCCCAAGGTCGACACCCTGGTGATCGGCGGCGGCATGGCCTTCACCTTCCTTGCGGCACAGGGTTATTCGGTCGGAAACTCGCTTCTTCAGGAGGATCAGATCGGAGTCTGCAAGGATTTGCTCGAGCGCTTCGGTGACGTGATCCACCTCCCTGTCGACATCGTCGTGGGAGACAAGTTCGCGGCGGATGCCGAGGCGAAGACCGTGAAGGCCTCCGAGATTCCGGATGGCTGGATGGGTCTGGACATCGGTCCGGACTCGGTCAGTCGTTTTGCGGTCGTGCTCTCGAACGCCAAGACCGTCTTCTGGAACGGACCGGCCGGCGTGTTCGAGTTCGACAAGTTCTCGGCCGGCACCAAGGGCATTGCGGAAGCGATCATCGGAGCCACCGAGAAGGGCGCGTTCAGCGTGGTCGGCGGCGGCGACTCCGCGGCGGCCGTGCGCACCCTCGGATTGCCCGACGACGGCTTCTCGCACATCTCCACCGGAGGCGGTGCATCCCTCGAGTACCTCGAAGGCAAGCAGCTCCCCGGTCTATCGGTCCTGGAGGCATGACGCATGGCACGTAAGCCGCTCATCGCGGGCAACTGGAAGATGAACCTCAACCACCTCGAAGCCATTTCGCTGGTGCAGAAGATCGCTTTCTCGTTGCCCGAGAAGTACTTCGACAAGGTCGACGTGACGGTGATCCCTCCGTTCACCGACATTCGTAGTGTGCAGACACTGGTCGAGGGCGACAAACTGCTGCTCACCTACGGTGCGCAAGACGTGTCGTCCGAGGACAAGGGAGCGTTCACCGGCGAGATCAGCGGTTCGATGCTGGCCAAGTTGGGATGCACCTTCGTCGTGGTGGGTCACTCCGAACGGCGCACTCTGCACAGCGAGGACGACGCCGTCGTGCTGGCCAAGACGAAGGCGGCGCTGAAGAACGGCCTCACTCCCATCGTCTGCATCGGTGAGGGACTGAACATCCGCGAGGCCGGCGAGCACGTGGCCTACAACGTGGCCCAGTTGCGTGGTTCGCTCAGCGGCCTGTCGGCCGACGACATCTCCAAGGTCGTCATCGCCTACGAACCGGTGTGGGCGATCGGCACCGGTCGGGTCGCGTCGGCATCGGACGCCCAGGAAGTGTGCGGGGCGATTCGCGAGGAACTGAAGGCGCTGTCCTCGGACGAGGTCGCGGCGGGTGTGCGGGTGCTGTACGGCGGCTCGGTCAACGCCAAGAACGTCGGCGAGATCGTCGGCCAGCCCGATGTCGACGGTGCCCTGGTCGGGGGAGCGTCGCTCAAGGCGGACGAATTCGCCACGCTGTCGGCTATCGCCGCAGGTGGACCCCTGCCCTGATCGGTCGTCGGCAACGCCGACCGAACGATTTTCGGACACCTCGCTTCGGCGGGGTGTCCGAAGCCGTTCGTGGGGCCAGGTAGGCTGCTGGAGGCATCGAATCGAGTTTGAGGTGGACATGGATCTGTTTCTGGATATTCTGCTGGTCATCACCAGTCTGGCGTTGATCTTGCTGATCCTGCTGCATCGCGGCAAGGGTGGCGGATTGTCCAGTCTGTTCGGTGGCGGAGTGCAGTCCAGCCTGTCCGGTTCCACGGTCGTCGAGAAGAACCTGGATCGTCTGACAGTGTTCACCGGCCTGATCTGGCTCATCGCGATCCTCGGAATCGGCCTGGAGATCAAGTACACCTGATCCACTTCGGCTCCGAGTGCGAGTTGGTGACGAAACGACGATACTGGGTGGATGAGCGAATCCTCCTACGAGTCAGTCGGTTCCCCAGCCTTCGTCCCACCGACAGCTCAGGGTCGAGAGTTGACCGAGCCTCTCCGTGAGGACATCCGCTATCTCGGCGGCATCCTGGGTGAGATCATTCGTGAGCACGAGGGCGACGACGTTTTCGAGCTGATCGAAGCGGCGCGAGTCGAATCCTTCGCGGTACGCAGGTCCGAGATCGAGCGTGACGACTCGGTCGGTCGGTACACCGATGTGGAAGTGGCGCAAGCGGTTCCGCTCATCAGAGCCTTCAGCCATTTCTCGCTCCTGGCCAACCTCGCCGAGGATCTGCACCGCGAACGCCGTCGTGCGATCCACCTCGATCGCGAGGATCCGCCGCAGAACAGCAGTCTCGACGCAACATGGCTGAAAATCGATGCTGCGGCCCCGACGCGCGAGCAGGTGGCCGCGGCGTTGACCGATGCGTTGGTGGCTCCTGTCATCACCGCCCATCCCACCGAAACACGCCGACGGACCGTCTTCGACGTGCAGTCGAAGATCACCGAACTGATGCGCCGGCGCGATGTGGCCACCGCAGCTCTCGAGGGCAAGGCTGCGAGCGCGACGAAGGAATTGGCCGTCATCGACGTGCAGATTCGCCGGCAAGTGCTGACCCTGTGGGAGACCGCTCTGATTCGGTTGTCGCGCTTGCGAATTCAGGATGAAATCGAAGTCGGTCTTCGCTATTTCGAGTCCTCGCTGTTCGACGTCATGCCGGCCCTCAATGCTGATGTGCGCGCAGCGCTGCGGGCACGGTGGCCCGAGGACGACCTGCTGCCCCGCCCCATCCTTCGCCCGGGATCGTGGATCGGCGGCGATCGAGACGGCAACCCGAACGTCACCGGAGAAGTGGTGCACACCGCGACGCACCAGGCGGGCTACGTCGCCTTCGAGCACTATCTGGACGAACTGGTGGCGCTCGAGAAGGAACTGTCCATGTCTGCGCGTCTGGTGGATGTGACCGAGGAGCTCATTGCTCTGGCCGGTGCATCGGCGGAACCGGACGATCGGCGGGCGGACGAGCCGTACCGGGTAGCCGTCGTCGGCATCCGGGCCAGGCTGACTGCCACCGCTCGTGCTGTGCTCGACGCGGTTCCGGTGTCCGGCATCGACCTCGGGGCGGAGAAATACGACGGTCCACAAGACATTCTCGACGACCTCGACGTCATCGATCGCGCCCTGCGGGCCGACGGAGACGGATTGATCGCCGACGATCGCCTGCTCCGGCTCAGGCAATCGGTCGAGACGTTCGGATTCCATCTACAGGCTCTGGACATGCGGCAGAACTCCGAGACCCACGAGGAAGTGGTCGCCGAGCTGCTGGCGTGGGCCGGTGTACACCCGGACTACATGTCCCTCGGGGAGGATGAACGGGTCTCCGTACTGTCGCAGGAACTCGCCACTCGGCGCCCGCTCATCGGCCCCAATGCGCAGCTCAGTGAACTCGCAACCAAAGAATTGGGCATCGTCAGGGCAGCCAAGGAAGCCATCGACCACCTGGGACCCGACACGATCCAGAACTACATCATCAGCATGTGTCAGTCGGTCAGTGACATGCTCGAGGCTGCCTTGCTGCTCAAAGAAGCCGGCATCTTCGACCCCGGCACCGACGGGGCGTCGCCTACGTCCACGGTGGGTGTGGTGCCGCTGTTCGAGACCATCGAGGATCTTCAGCAGGGCGCAGCGACGTTGCTCGCCACCCTCGACGTTCCGATCTACCGCGCTCTGGTGGCCGGGCGCGGAATGAATCAGGAAGTCATGCTCGGGTATTCGGACTCGAACAAGGACGGCGGGTATCTCGCAGCCAACTGGGCCTTGTATCGCGCCGAGCTGGATCTGCTCGAGGCATCACGCAAAACGGGTATTCGCTTGCGGCTCTTCCACGGTCGCGGCGGGACGGTCGGCCGCGGCGGCGGTCCCAGCTACGACGCCATTCTGGCGCAGCCGCCCGGAGTAGTGCAGGGATCGCTGCGACTCACCGAGCAGGGTGAGATCATCGCGGCGAAGTACGCCGAACCGTCCATGGCGCGTCGCAACCTCGAATCCCTCGTTGCGGGAACCCTGGAATCGACTCTCCTCGATGTCGAGGGCCTGGGTGACGGCGCGGAGGCTGCCTACGACATTCTGGACGATCTCGCCGCGAAAGCCCGCGCGGCATACGGCCGTCTGGTGCACGAGGAGCCCGGATTCGTCGAGTACTTCCGCACCTCGACTCCGGTCGCCGAGGTCGGTGAGCTCAACATCGGCTCTCGGCCTGCGTCACGGAAGCCCACGAACTCGGTGTACGACCTCCGAGCGATCCCATGGGTGATGTCGTGGAGTCAGTGCCGCGTCATGCTGCCCGGTTGGTACGGCACCGGGTCTGCGTTCGAGGAGTGGGTAGGCGACGACGACGGTAAACTCGAGGTGCTGTCGGATCTGTACCGCAAGTGGCCGTTCTTCCAGACCGTCTTGTCCAACCTCGCGCAGGTAATGGCCAAGTCCGATCTGGGGATCGCGGCCCGGTACGCCGAACTGGTGCCCGACACAGACCTACGGGCGCGGATCTTCGGCATGATCGAGGCCGAACACACCACGACCGTCCGGATGTATCTGAAGATCACCGGCCACAGTCGTCTGTTGGAAGACAACCCGTCGCTCGAGCGCTCGGTGCACAACCGATTCCCCTACCTGGAACCGCTGAATCAGATGCAGGTCGAGATGTTGCGACGCTATCGCAACGGTGACGACGACGAACGCGTCAAGCGCGGCATCCTGCTGACGATGAACGGCCTCGCGACGGCACTGCGTAACAGCGGCTAGCGCGTGAGTAGTCGGCGCACCTCGATCGAGTAGTTCTACTCGCGCGCCACGTCGATGTCGTCGAGCACAGTGTTGTCCATGACGATATCGACGCAGGTGCGAGTGTCCGAAAGACGGTTCCGGTTACGGGTTCTCGGCACTGTGGGTTGCGCGATCGGTGCACCGATACTGGGACTGTTCTCCGGTGCCGCAGCATGGTCCGTCGTGGCGGAGTCCGAACCGAACATGCTGCACCTGTTCGGGACGCAACTGGTGGCCGTTGCGGCGTGGGTGCTGTGGATCGGGTTCTGGTCGCTTGCCATACGGACGGTGGCGGACGTACACGACCGCACCGAGTCTGCACGGGTCACCGTGTGGGCGTGGACGACCGTCGTGGTGGCCGTGGGAATCGCACACGCGTTCGGCCTGGCATACGCGATGGTATGGACCGTCATTCCGCTCGGGTCGCTGTTCGCGTGGATGTTCTGACCGTGTGTAGCGGGCTCGCGCTTCGCGGAACCGGCCGCCGGCGGATCGCGTCCAACGAGGTATGAGGCAGTGCAGAAACGACACCGATGCCTGGCGCGACGGATCCGCCTACCGCACCAGCGATAGGCGGATCGGTCACCCGGAACCAGGACGAGCCTGGGACGCCGGCTACTACGACGGCGAGCGGATGGGACGGGACCCCGACGTTGCCGAGACCGACTAGTCGGGTGGGATCAGACAGCGTCCAGCTTGGAGGCTGCGCCGGAGTCGAGGAACCACACGGTTGCCTCGGTACCCAGTGCGCCGGCCGACGGGACCTCGTCCGAATCGGCCCCACCTACCGCGGCTGCGACAGCGTCGGCCTTGTTCGCTCCCGATACGAGCAGCCACACGTGCTGTGCGCGGCGAACCGCGGGCAGCGTGAGCGTGATGCGAACCGGTGGAGGCTTGGGGGAGTCCTCGACCGCAACGACATAGCGATGCTCTTCACGCACGGCATCCGTATGGGGGAACAGCGAGTTGATATGACCCTCGCCTCCCATACCCAACAGGTGGATGTCGAATGCAGGTGTCGGCTCTCCCTCGGAGCGAGAATGCAGGATCTGCGCATACGTCGCTGCGGCCACCTCGGGATCGCTTCCGTGTGGCCCGTCGGACGCAGCCATTCGAAAGACACGATCAGGATGAACGTCGACGTGGTCGAGCAGTGCCTCGGCGGCCTGCACCTCGTTGCGCTCTGGGTCACCCGAGGGCAGGAAGCGCTCGTCGCCGAAGAAGATGTCGACCTTGCCCCAATCGATGGATCCGGAATCGTGGCGCAGCGCCTCCAGTAATGCGATACCCGTGCCACCGCCGGTGAGCACCACCGAAGCCGAGCCTCGCTCGGCCTGCGCGGCGGTGACGACCTCGACGAAACGAGATCGCGCGGCATCGACCAAAGCCTGCGCGTCCAGGTACTGAAGGACCGATGTCTTACTCATAGCTCACTTTCGACAGTCCGTGCAGGGCAAGCTCGTAGATCTCGTCGGTGTCGAGTCGGCGCAGTTCCTCGGCCAGGCACTCTCGCGTGTTGCGCCGTGCCAGTGCGACTTCGGCGTCGGGCTGCCCGGTGCGCCGTAACGTTGCGGTCTTCCCGGTCTGCGGACGCGTCAGCGAGATACTGGTGCTCTCTCTGATCAGCTCCACTTTCAGCTCACCCGCGCGGCGATACACCGGCACGTCGAGTTTCGCGGCAAGCCAACCGGCCAAGATGTCGAGTGCCGGCTCCTCTGCCAGTCCCGACACCGTTGCCGAGACGACGGCCTCGAACGGAGCCTGGTCCAGGGCCGTGGCCAACAGGCCGCGCCAGTACGTGATGCGACTCCAGGAGAGATCGGTGTCGCCCTCGGTGTAGCTGCTCAGCCGTCCCTTGATCGCAGCTGTGGTGTCGGGCGAATTCGTGGCATCGGTGATTCGTCGAATTGCCAAGCGTCCCAACGGATCCTTTGCTGGAACGGCGGGTGCTTCGTCCGGCCACCACGCCACGATCGGAGTGTCGGGCAGCAGGAACGGGATGACCACACTGTGCTCGTGATCGGCGAGTTCGCCGTTGAGACGCAGCACCACGACCTCCGACGCACCGGCGTCACCCCCGACGCGGATCTGTGCGTCGAGACTCGACTCGGCCGATCGGTCGCCGTGGATGAGCACGATCACGCGGCACGGATGCTCGCGGCTCGCTTCGTTCGCTGCGTCGATCGCCCGTTCGGCCTTCGCCGGATCGCGACTGGCGACGATCAAGGTCAACACGCGGCCGATGGTCACCGCGCCGCCTGCCTCGCGAACCTCCACCAACTTCTTGCCGACCTCGGCCGTCGTCGTGGCGGGGATGTCGACAATCACGGCATTCTCCATTCGCGTCCGGTGCGCTGCATCATCTCGTCACCCGAGGAGGGACCCCAGGTGCCGGCCTCGTACGGTTCCGCCGTACCGCCCGAGGCCCAGAAGTCGAGAATCGGATCGAGAATCTTCCACGACAGTTCGACCTCGGCGTTGACGGGGAAGAGCGACGGCTCCCCGAGCAACACGTCGAGAATGAGACGCTCGTACGCTTCCGGCGAGGATTCCGTGAATGCCTGGCCGTAGCTGAAGTCCATGCTGACGTCGCGCACCTGCATGCCCGATCCGGGAACCTTGGAGCCGAACCGCATGGTCACACCCTCGTCCGGCTGAACTCGAATGACCAGCGCATTCTGGCCGAGCTCCTCGGTCATCGTGGCGTCGAAGGGGAGGTGTGGTGCGCGCTTGAACACCATCGCGATCTCGGTGACTCGACGCCCGAGTGCCTTGCCGGTGCGGAGATAGAACGGCACTCCACCCCATCGTCGAGTGTCGACCTCGAGGGTGATGGCCGCGTAGGTTTCGGTGTTGGACTCGGAGTCGAAACCCTCTTCCTCCTTGAGCCCCTTCACCTTCTGGCTGCCCTGCCACCCCGCGGAGTACTGACCGCGGGCGGACGTCCGATCGAGCGGCTCGGCGAGTTTCGTAGCCGACAGCACCTTGATCTTCTCGGACTGCAGCTCCTTGGGGTTGAAGCTCACCGGCTCCTCCATCGCCGTGATGGCGAGTAGCTGGAGAAGGTGATTCTGGATGACGTCGCGGGCCGCACCGATGCCGTCGTAATACCCTGCGCGACCGCCCAATCCGATGTCCTCGGCCATCGTGATCTGAACGTGGTCGACGTAGTGCGCATTCCAGATCGGATCGAACAACTGGTTCGCGAAGCGCAGTGCCAGAATGTTCTGCACTGTCTCCTTGCCCAGGTAGTGATCGATGCGGAACACGGTGTCCTCGGGAAACACTCGATTCACGATCGCATTGAGTTCTTTCGCACTCTGCAGGTCGTGGCCGAACGGCTTCTCGATGACCACCCGTCGCCAATTCCCGTCCTGGCTCTGAGCCAGGCCGGAACGCGACAGTTGTTCGAGCACAACGGGAAACGCGCTGGGCGGGATGGACAGGTAGAAGGCGTGGTTGCCCCCGGTGCCGCGGGTTTCGTCCAGCTCGGTCAGAGTTCGTGAGAGCTCGTCGAAGGCGTCGTCGTCGTCGAACGAACCTTGAACGAATCGGAACCCCTCGGCGAGGGTGTTCCATACCTCTTCGCTGAACGGAGTTCGCGCGTGATCACGAACGGAATCGTGCACGATCTGTGCGAAATCCTGGTTCTGCCATTCCCGCCGCGCGAACCCGACCAAGGCGAAACCGGGGGGTAGTAGCCCCCGGTTCGCCAGGTCGTACACCGCAGGCATGAGCTTCTTACGAGCGAGATCGCCGGTCACCCCGAAGATGACCATGCTGCACGGGCCCGCAATGCGGGGGAGCCGCTTGTCTCGCGCGTCGCGGAGTGGGTTGAGCCAGTCCGCTGAATGGAGAGGTTCGGTTTCTGCGGTGGGCACAGTCGGTCAGCTCTTCTGACCCGCTTGGCGCAGCTGCTCTCCGGTGGCCTCGAGCAATTCGTTCCAGGCCGACTCGAACTTCTGCACGCCTTCGTTCTCCAACGTCAGGAAGACATCGGTGATGTCGATCCCGAGAGCCGAGATGCGATCGAAGATCTCCTGCGATTCCGGTCCCTTGCCCGAGACGGTGTCGCCGACGATCTCGCCGTGATCGGCAACCGCGTCCATCGTCTTCTCCGGCATGGTGTTCACGGTGTTGGGAGATACCAACTCGGTGACGTACATCGTGTCGGGGTAGGCGTCGGACTTGACGCCCGTCGAGGCCCACAGCGGCCGTTGCGGACGCGCGCCGCTACCGACGAGCTCGCGGAACCGAGGAGCGACCTCGAAGACCTGCTGGTACGCCACGTAGGCGAGACGAGCGTTGGCCAGAGCGGCTTTGCCCTTGAGCTCTTCGGCGTCCGGCGTACCGATCGCGTCGAGCCTGGAATCGATCTCGCTGTCGACACGGGAGACGAAGAACGATGCCACCGAGTGGATCTTGTCGAGGTCGTGACCGGCAGCGCGCGCGGCCTCCAGACCTTCGAGGTAGGCGTTCATCACCAGCTCGTACCGCTCGACGGAGAAGATGAGCGTCACGTTGACGCTGATACCTTCACCGACCACCTTGGCGATGGCAGGGATGCCTTCTTCGGTCGCCGGAATCTTGATCAGCAGATTGGGTCGGTCGACGATCTTCCAGAGTTCGACGGCCTGCTCGTACGTCTTGTCCGCGTCGTGGGCCATACGGGGATCGACCTCGATGGATACGCGTCCGTCGACGCCTGCACTGGCCTCGTACTGGGGCATCAGGATGTCGCACGCCTCACGGACATCGTCCGTGGTGACGGTGCGGATCGTGGTCTCGACGTCGGCACCTTCGCCGGCCAGCTTGGTGACCTGCTCGTCGTAGGCGTCGCCCTTGCTCAGGGCGGCCTGGAAGATCGACGGGTTGGTCGTGACGCCCACGACGCTCTTGGTGTCGATGAGGTCCTTCAGGTTGCCCGAACGGATGCGGTCACGAGAGAGGTCGTCCAGCCATACCGAGATGCCTGCTGCGGAGAGCTCTGCGAGATTCTTGTTCTGGGTCATGGATTATCCCTTCACGTTGGTGATGGAGCGCTGAGCGGCTGCGGTGACGGCCTCGGCGGTGAAGCCGAACTCACGGAAAAGTGTTGCAGCATCGGCAGATTCGCCGTAGTGCTCGAGCGAGATGATTTCGCCGAAACCGCCGACGATCTTCCACCACGGCATGGCGATGCCTGCTTCGATCGACACGCGCGCCTTGACGGTCGGGGGGATGACCTGGTCGCGGTAGTTCTGATCCTGGCTCTCGAACCACTCGACACACGGCATCGAGACGACGCGGGCAGCAATGCCCTGGGCCTCGAGCTGCTTCTGCGCTTCCACTGCATACTGCAGCTCCGAGCCGGTACCGATCAACACGACGTCCGGTGTCGCCTTGGAGGACTCGACGAGGATGTATCCACCCTTCGAGACGCCCTCGAAGCTGGTGCCGTCGAGGATCGGGATGCCCTGACGCGTCAGGGCGAGACCGACGGGTCCGCTGCTGCTGGATTTGGCCAGCACTGCCTGCCAGGCGAAGGCGGTTTCGTTGGCGTCACCCGGACGCACGACCGACAGGTTGGGGATCGCCCGCAGTGCGGCGAGGTGCTCGACCGGCTGGTGCGTCGGGCCGTCCTCGCCGAGGCCGATGGAATCGTGGGTCCACACGTAGATGGGATCGATGTCCATCAGGGATGCGAGCCGAACGGCAGGCCGCATGTAGTCGCTGAACTGCATGAACGTTCCGCCGTAGGCACGGGTCGGTCCGTGCATGACGATGCCCGACAGGATGGCACCCATCGCGTGCTCACGAATGCCGAAGTGCAGCGTGCGGCCGTAGGGCTCGGCGTCCCAGTCGTCGGTGGAGATCGACGTGGGGCCGAAGGACTTGGCACCCTTGATGGTGGTGTTGTTGCTGCCTGCGAGGTCGGCGGAGCCACCCCACAGTTCGGGAAGAACAGGTCCGACGGCATTGAGGACCTCGCCCGACGCCGCACGTGTCGCGACGGCCTTGCTGCCGGGCTCCCAGGTGGGAAGAACGTCGGTCCAGTTCTCGGGCAACGTGCCCTGTGTCAGGCGATCCAGCAGCTTCTTGCGCTCGGGCTCGCGTGCAGCCCAGGCGTCGAACTGGGTGGTCCACTCGGTATGGGCCGCACGGCCACGTTCCTGCAGCTTGCGGGTGTGCCCGATCACCTCGTCGGTGACCTCGAAGGTCTTGGCGGGGTCGAAGTCGAGTGCCTGCTTGACCTTGGCGATCTCTTCGTCGCCGAGTGCAGCTCCGTGGACGGCGCCGGTGTTCATCATGGTGGGGGCCGGGAAGCCGATGATGGTGCGCAGCACGATGATCGACGGCTTGTCGGTGACGGCCTTGGCCGCTTCGATGGCCTCTTCGATCGCGGTGACGTTCTCGCCGCCCTCGACCACCTGCACGTGCCAGCCGTAGGCCTCGTAACGGGCAGCCGTGTTCTCGGAGAGAGCGATATCGGTCGAGTGCTCGATCGAGATCTTGTTGTCGTCGTAGAACAGGATCAGGTTGCCGAGCTGCTGAGTGCCCGCGAGGGACGAAGCCTCGGACGTGACGCCTTCTTCGATGTCGCCGTCGGAGGCGATCACGTAGATGAAGTGATCGAACGGGCTCTCACCGAGGGCGGGCTCGGGATCGAACAGTCCGCGCTCGCGGCGAGCCGCCATTGCCATGCCGACGGCGGAGGCGAGTCCCTGACCGAGCGGGCCGGTGGTGATCTCGACGCCGTCGGTGTGACGGAACTCGGGATGTCCGGGAGTCTTCGACTTGTAGGTACGCAGCGCCTCGATATCGGCGAGCTCGAGACCGAAGCCGCCCAAGTACAGCTGCAGGTAGAGCGTCAGGCTCGAGTGTCCACACGAGAGGACGAACCGGTCGCGCCCGATCCAGTGCGTATCGGTGGGATCGTGGCGCATGGTGCGCTGAAAGAGGGTGTAGGCGAGGGGAGCCAGGCTCATCGCGGTTCCGGGGTGGCCGTTGCCGACCTTCTGTACTGCGTCCGCTGCCAGAACACGAACGGTGTCGACCGCTCGGGTGTCCAGGTCCGTCCAGTCGCTCGGGTGGTGCGCCGTGGTGAGGACGTCAATATCGTCTGTGATCGACACGAGCAGAAATCTCCTGACATTCGTTCGAGTTGTGGCTCTGTGGAATTCGTCGCTCGGCCGCGACTGCCGTGCGCCTGCGTTGAGCGCGCACATGGTCGGTGCCGAAGGACGTCCTCCACCAGCCTAGTTCTGTCCGACCCTACTGTCGTGCCTTCCCCCGGCCGATTGCACGCGGGTTACTCGCAGACGACATATTTCCCCACTTTGGGTGCCCTGCGAATTGGAGGTGCAAACCCTGCCGTCTACCATCGTCTGTAGTAGGTGCATGTGCGTCGGATTCGGAGCCAGGTTTTCCGGATCGTGGCGACCTGACGTGCGCGCTGGCGTCCATGGTCGTCGTGCAGAGTGAACCCGTGTGCCGGTGGCGCGCGAGCAAGTGGCCCAGCGCCAGAGAATGACAGTCGTGCAAGGAGACGCAGTGCGAATTGGGCAGCAGCCGGGCGGACACGGATTCGCCGGCGGCCCCGGATTCGGAGCCGACGATCAGGGTGAGTCCGCGCAGGCCGCACCGGTGACGTCCGCCCCGCGTCGAGCGTTCGCTCTCCTCCTCGCGTACGTCGCGCTGACGAAGCCTCGCGTCATCGAACTCCTTCTGGTGACAACCATCCCCGCGATGCTGTTGGCCGACCGCGGTCACGTCGATCCATGGCTGATCCTCACCACGCTCTTCGGTGGCATGCTGGCTGCGGCCAGTGCGAACACCCTGAACATGGTGGTCGACGCCGACATCGACAAGGTCATGAAGCGCACCGAGAAGCGCCCGCTCGCCCGCGGTGCCATGCCGGTGTCGCACGCTCTGGTCTTCGGGCTCGTGCTCGGTGTGTTCTCGTTCTTCTGGTTGTGGGCCACCACGAACCTGCTCAGCGGCGTGCTCGCGGTCGTGACGATCTGTTTCTACATCTTCGTCTACACCCTGATCCTCAAGCGGCGCACCTCACAGAACGTGGTGTGGGGCGGCGCGGCCGGATGCATGCCGGTGATGATCGGCTGGTCCGCTGTGACAGGAACGATCGGCTGGCAGGCGCTGGTGATGTTCCTGGTCATCTTCCTGTGGACACCACCGCACACCTGGGCGCTGATGTTGCGCTACAAAGAGGACTATCAGGCCGCGAACGTGCCGATGCTGCCGGCAGTCGCCTCGGAAACCAAGGTCACCAAGCACATCGTGCTCTACGCATGGGCGACCGTGGCTGCCACGCTGGCCCTGGCACCGGGCTCGGGCGTCATCTATGCCGTCGTCGCCATGGCTTCCGGAGCATGGTTCCTCGTCGTCGCTCATCGCCTGTACGCGGGAGTTCGAGCCGGAACTCCGGTCAAACCGCTGAAGTTGTTCATCCTTTCCAACGAGTACCTGGCCCTGGTGTTCTGTGGCCTTGCCGTGGACTCGGTGCTCGGCTGGCACACGCTCGCCCAGATCTTCTCCTGAGCGAGCGTCCGCCGAGAGTCGGATCAGGGAACCAGAACGATGGATCCGGTCGTCTTGCGTGACTCGAGATCGATATGGGCCTGCGCCGCGTCCTCGAGTGCATAGCGTGCACCTACCTGGACCGTGAGCGTTCCATTCGCCATCGCTGCGAACACGTCACCGGCCCGCCACTCCAGTTCGGCTCGGTCCCGTATGTGATGCGCGAGCGTGGGCCTGGTGAGGAACAGCGAACCCGCACCGTTGAGACGCTGCGGATCCAGGGGTGGCACCGGCCCGCTGGCGGCACCGAACAGGGCAAGCGTGCCCCTGATCCGAAGTGACGCAAGACTTGCCTCGAACGTATCTGCACCGACGCCGTCGTACACCGCATGCACGCCTTCACCCGAGGTGATCTCGCGTACGCGGGCGGCGATGTTCTCGTCGTATCGCAACACATGGGCGGCACCGGCCTGCGTCGACCGCTCGGCCTTTGCATCCGTGGAGACCGTGGTGATCACGTTCACGCCCTTAGCCACCGCCATCTGCGTCAACATCAGTCCGACGCCACCTGCGCCCGCGTGCACCAGCACGGTGTCACCCTGTTGGGCGGGGTACGTGGATTCGATCAGATAGTGCGCTGTCATGCCTTGCAACAGCGCCGACGCGGCTTGATCGGCAGGGACGCCGTCGGGAACCGCGATGGCCGACGAGGCGTCGACCAGTACGTAATCGGCGTAGCTACCGGGTGCTGCGGCCCAGGCGACGCGATCTCCTGGAGCGAAGTCGATGACGTCCGAGCCGATTTGATCGATCACCCCTGACCCTTCGTCGCCGGGAACGTACGGCAACGCGCGCGGGTACAGGCCGCGGCGGAAGTAGGTGTCGATGTAGTTGATGCCGATGGCGTCCGTCCGGACCAGGAGCTGGGTGGGTCCTGGGGTCGGTACGGGGAGATCGACCCCCTTCATGACCTCGGGTCCGCCGGTGTTGTCTATTCGAATCGCGCGCATGAACACCGTTCTACACGGACCGAGGGCAGCCGCGGGCACAGATTCGGTCGATGCACACGCGCGGTTGAAGTTACCGATCAGTAACGACTCGTTGGGTCGACGCAGGCGAGGTGGACGGCCTCGGTATCGTGTCGGCATGGCTACCGAAATCGACAGTGCGGGCATCGAGAAGAACGAGTCGAACGACGTTCCCAAGGGAACACTCGCAGCAGTGAAGAGTTTCCTCGCCGATCATGGCAATTCTGCTCAGGTCGTGATTCAGCCCATAGGTCGCGCCGGAACCCGACTCACCATGGTCGGTGCCGACGGAGTTCTCGGTGACCAGGTGGTTGCCACCCACGCCATCGCTCGGGCGATCGTCGACGATCTCGACGAACTGACCGAGGCCGAATGGGATCGTGAGCTGGTCAGCTCCGTCAATCCGGCACCGGGACACTACGAGAAGATGGCCGGCTGGGTCGCCCGTCAGAAGAAGTTCCCGAAGGCCCGCAACCAGGCGATCGTCTGAGCGAAAAACCTTCCGAAATTTGTTCGATCGGGCGGGAACCATCTCGGAACCCGGTGCGTCGAAGTCAGTGGAGGGGCAGTCGGCCATCTGAGGGGGAGGTCGGCTGCCCCTCCACTCTGTTCGAAGCCGCACCGCTCGTCACGAGTGGACTGCGGCGTCCTCTACCGTCTCCATGTCATCCGTCGCTAGTGGGCCACGAGTGCGGCAGGCAGCCCAGACGGCCGCAGTCGCAGCAGTGCACGCTCCCGCTCCGGCGACGTGAAACGCCACGAGCACTGCCGGAACGCCGGTGAAGTACTGCACCAGTCCGATCAGCGACTGAGCCAGCACCAGGGCGATCAACACGTGGAGGCGGACCTTCACCGCGTGCGGCGCACGAACCGCGTACAGAGCAAATCCCAGCCCGACGAGCAGGGCGAGGTAACCGACCAAGAATTGCGAATGTGCGTGGACCAGCGTCACGATCTCGATTCCGAGGCGCGGTACGGGCTCCTCGATGCTCTTGTCACCGGCGTGTGGGCCGGCGCCGGTGACCATCGTGCCCGCGATCAGTACACCGGTCAGGGCGACCCCGGAGAGTCCGACGAGAGCGCGCAGCGCGGCCGGGACGGTAGGGGTCGATTCGGATACCGCGTCGCTCTCGCCCACCTTGGCGTACAGCAATGTGGCCAGCCAGACCATGGCCATCGAGACGACGAGGTGAATGGCGACCGTCCACCACAGCAGTCCCGTCAGCACGGTGAATCCGCCGATCACTGCCTGCACGACGGTGCCGAGGGGCATCAACCACGCAAAGAACAGCACCTCTCGGCGCCGACGAGCGCGCACGACTGCCAGTACTACTGCTGCAGCGGAAATGACGACGACGAACGCGAGTAGGCGATTGCCGAACTCCACGGCCTGATGCAGCACGGGGACCTCGGACACACCGACCGGTGTGAAGCTACCGGGGAAGCATTGCGGCCAGGTGGGACACCCGAGACCGGAGCCGGTCACTCGGACGACGGCACCGGTGACGGCGATACCGCCCTGGGTCAGTATCGCGATGAACGCCAGAATTCGCTGCACACGAAGCGACGGCAGTGGCAGAAGGTCGACGACGCGCAAGAACGCTCTGTACAGCACCCCACGATGGTAAACGCCGATCAACTACACAGCGTCGTTGGGGCAACCCGCTGGTTCAGGTGAACTTGAACGTGCGGACGGCGAGAGTGCTGCACACCGCTGCCCACACCAGCAGCACGACCACACCGAAAACGTCGAAGGACGACGAGACGCCTCGGCTCAGTGCCTCACCGAGCGCTCCGGACGGAACGATGCGAGCAACGTTCTGCACGCCCTGGGGAATTTGATCGTCGACGAATACCACGCTGCCGATGCCGAGCATCACGAACCAGGCGATGTTCGCCAGCGCCAACACGATCTCCGCCCGCAGCGTGCCGCCGAGCAGCAATCCCATGGACGCGAACGTGACGGTGCCCAGAGCGATGATCACGGCACCGAGCAACAGGCCCGTGGCGGTCGGGCGCCAACCGAGGCCGACGCCGATGGAGCCGAGCAGAATCGACTGCAGGATCACGACGATCACCACGGCGGCGGATTTGCCGCCGATGATTCCCCAGCGCGGAAGCGGTGTTGCACCGAGCCGTTTCAGCGCGCCGTAGCGGCGGTCGAAACCGACCGCGATGGCTTGGCCGGTGAACGCCGTCGACATGATGGCCACCATCATCACGGCAGGCACCACCTGGGCAACTCGGTCGTCGCCCAGTGCGCCGAACGGTAGCAGCGTGAGACCGATCAGCAACGTGATCGGGATGAACATCGTAAGCAGCAACTGTTCGCCGTTGCGTAGCAGCAACTTCAGTTCGAGGCGGGTCTGCGCGAACAGCATTCGCGATGCCGAGGCCGGTTGTGGACGAGGCGCGAACAGACCTGTCTCGAATCGGTTGTCGGCGAGCCGGGCTTCTCTGCGCACCGTCACTTCCTCAATTCTCTACCGGTCAGTTCGAGGAACACGTCCTCGAGACGGCGCTGATCGACCTGCAACTCGGTGGCCAGGACGTCCTGCTGGGCGCACCAGGACGTGACGATCACCAGTATCTGCGGCTCGATCACACCCGACACCACGTAGGACCCGGGCGTCGGTTCCGACGGTACGTACCCCGGGGGGAGAGACGCGTCGAGCATCGAGAGTTCGAGACCAGGGGGAGCGGTGAAGCGCAGTTGGCCCTCGGCACCCTGTTTGGTCAGTTCCGACGGCGAACCCGACGCCACGACGCGACCGTTGTCGATGATCGTCAGCCGATCCGCCAGCTGCTCGGCCTCGTCCATGAGATGCGTCGTGAGCAGCACGCCCACACCGTCGCGCCGCAATGCGTCGATCAGCTCCCACACCAGCAGCCGGGCCTGCGCGTCGAGACCAGCAGTCGGTTCGTCGAGAAACACCAGTTCGGGACGCCCGACGATGGCGCAGGCCAGCGCGAGTCGCTGCTGCTGTCCGCCGGAGAGGCGCCGATACGGGGTGCGAACAGCCGCGGTCAGACCGAGGCAGTCGAGCAGCCACGCCGGGTCGTGCGGATCGGCCGAGTACGACGCAACGAGCTCGAGCATCTCACCGGCTTTGGAACCGGGATACGCGCCGCCGCCCTGGAGCATGACGCCGATACGCGGCCTCAGCTGCGCCGACTCTGCGATGGGGTCGAGCCCCAGGACGCGGACCGAGCCACTGTCGGGGACGACGAAGCCTTCGCACATTTCGACGGTGGTGGTCTTGCCCGCACCGTTCGGGCCGAGGAGCGCCAGGACCTCGCCGGGGCCGATATCGAGGCTGAGGCCGTCGACAGCGGTGACGCCGTCGTACGACTTGCGCACGTCGCTCAGCTGTACGACAGGTTGCGCCGCTTTCGACGTCCCGGAGATCACGAGGACTCAGCGTATTCGTCGGCCCCGCGGTCGCGTGCCGGTGGTCCGGTGCGTGTGGGCCACGGCATACGGTTTCGGGTCAGCAGATACAACACTGCGATGGTCAGGATCGTCATCACCGCGGCCTGCACGATCTGAAACGGCAAGTACTCACTGCCGTTCGGCATCAGGATGACGCTGACCAGAGACGAGAAGGCGATCGCAGGTCGCCGGAACGACGGCGTGGTGGCCCAGGCGGCCAGCGGAATCACCGCCCACAACAGATACCAGGGTTGTACCACCGGAAACAGCAGTACGACCGCGCCCAGAGCCACGCCGAGTGCGCCGACCGGATGCAGTCGACCCCGCAGAACCGCGACCAGCATGCGGACGACGATGACGGCGGCGACGACGGCCGCGATAGGACGAGTGAGACCCAACACGGCGGTGGTGTGGTCGCCGAGGCCGAGCAGCACTCCCACGAATCCGGTGCCCAGGCCGAGAATCGTGGGTATGGACATCCAGCTGCGTACGACGCCTGCTGTCCCGAGAGTGTTGATCCAACCGAATCCGAGTCCGCTACCCAGGCTGACGGCGACTTGGACCGCGACGGCGATCGTGCCGAGGAGGACTGCCACGTACACCACGGATCGGAGGGTCCCGCCCCACCGCCTCGACAGCGCCATTCCCACGAAGCCGAGCGCGATCAGAGAAGGGATCTTGATCGTCGACGACAGCGCAATCAACGCCGCTCCGCCGACGAGGAAGGCGACATCGGTCCTCCGCATAGCTCCTGAGTGTTCGACGGCCCGAAGCGCGAGCTCGGTGCCCGCGAGCATGAGGCCGATCATCAGGGCCTCGTTGTGAATTCCGGCAACCAGATGGAACAGCAGCAGCGGATTGGCGGCACCGAGCCAGAGCGCACTCACCGAGGCCACCCCGCAGCGCCGGGCCAGACGCGGCAGAGCCCAGACGATCAGCGCGACGCCCGCCAGCGCGAGGAGGCGATGCAGAAAGATGCCGGCGACGATGTTCTCACCGGTCAGGTAGGTGATTCCGCGGCCCATCCACAGAAACAGCGGACCGTAGGGCGCCGGAGTTTCGCGCCAGATGTTCGGAACGGTGCGGGTCAGCACATTGTCCGCACCGAGCGCAGTCTGGGGGCCGACTTCGTAGGGGTCGAGCCCGCGCGCGGTGATCTCGCTCTGCGCAAGATACGAATAGACGTCACGCGAGAACATCGGTGGCGCAACACACAGCGGCAGAATCCACAGCAGCAGCGTGCGGTCCATCTGCGATCTGGTGAGTCGCCGCGGAATGGTGCCGGATCGCGTCCGACCGAGGGCGAACCTGCCCAACAGCAACCAGGCGATCACCACGATGACGGTGCCGGTCATCGTGACCGTCAGGGCAGAGGTGGCCATGCGGGACGGCAGGCTGAGGAATCGAACGCCGAAGACGGGATTCTGCAGCACCGGCTGCGCGCCTGCGCCGAGGGCGCCGATCGCCATCAGCAGTGCGCCCGCGGCACCGAAACGGCGGATGTTCCTGAGCTGAACCGTTTCCGCCGGGTTCAGCCCGGGCGCCTCCTGCTCGTCGCCGTGCAGGGTGGCCACCACGCCACCCGGCGGAGTGGGTTCGAGTCCGATCACTCGGCGTGCGGGGGCCACCACGTATCGGTGGAGAATCTGTCCGAGCGCCCATCTCGAGTCGTCGGTACCGGTCGGCCGACGTGCTCTGCCCGTGAATCGTGAGCCTTCGGAACTCTGCTCACTGTCGGTCGATGACACAGTGGGAGCGTAGCTGTGCTCATGTCCGACGCCCGCACCGTCCTCCCGACCGAGACGGTGCGAGGATCGAGACCGGCATAGGGCACCCTTGGTGGACCAGGCAATACAATTCCGTCACACTGGTGTTGTGAAAACAACCGAAAGCACGTTCGCGCGTCCGGGGAGTGTCGATTCCTCGGCCGCCGGCGCAGGCGCGCCGTCGGTTCGACAGGCCTCGCTCCCCGAAGGACAGACCAGGGGTGCAGTGGTCACTCTACTGCTGGAAGAGGGCCCCATCACGGCCTCCGACATCGGCACGCGGCTGGGATTGAGTGCGGCAGGGGTCCGACGTCATCTCGATGCGCTCATCGATGCCGGCGAGGCTCGCATCACCACCCCGGCAGGGGCGCGGCAGCGTGGCCGTGGTCGACCGGCCAAGTACTTTCAGCTCACGGCCGCCGGACGTAACCGCCTCGGTCACACCTACGACGATCTCGCCGGTGCCGCAATGCGGCAGCTCCGCAAGATCGGCGGGGACGCGGCCATCGAGACGTTCGCCCGGCAACGCGTGAACACCATCGTGGCCGATGTCGAACCGGCATCGGGGTCCGATGCGCACTCCGTGGAGGATGCGGCAGAGCGAATCGCCGATGCGTTCAGCGCGGCCGGGTTCTCAGCCACCACGCGCCAGGTGGGTAACGGCGTGCAGATCTGCCAGCACCACTGCCCGGTATCGCACGTCGCCTCGGAGTTTCCGGAGTTGTGCGAAGCGGAACAGTCCGCGTTCGCAGAGATTCTCGGCACACATGTGCAGCGTTTGGCGACCATCGCCAACGGCAACTGCGCCTGCACGACGCACGTACCGCTGTCACCGACGCGGTACTCGAACACCGATAGTTCCGACAAGAAGACTCCCGACGCGCAGCCCCGTGTCGGAGAACGCCCAAGCCTCCGGAAGGAGCCCGCATGACCGTCACACCAGACCAGGTGACACCCACCGCGCCGCTGACCCAGGACGAGACCATCGCCTCGCTCGGCACCTACGGATACGGCTGGGCCGACTCGGACGTAGCCGGTGAAAGCGCCAAGCGCGGTCTCTCCGAGGCCGTCGTCCGCGACATCTCGCAGAAGAAGAGCGAGCCCGAGTGGATGCTCGAGGCGCGCCTCAAGGCGCTCAAGACGTTCGAGCGCAAGCCGATGCCGAATTGGGGTTCCGACCTCGACGGCATCGATTTCGACAACATCAAGTACTTCGTGCGCTCCAGCGAGAAGCAGGCTGCAACGTGGGAAGACCTGCCCGAGGACATCAAGAACACGTACGACAAGCTCGGCATCCCCGAGGCGGAGAAGCAGCGCCTCGTCTCCGGTGTCGCCGCCCAGTACGAGTCCGAGGTCGTCTACCACTCGATCCGTGAGGACCTCGAGGCTCAGGGAGTGTTGTTCCTCGACACCGACACCGCCCTCAAGGAGCAGCCGGAGCTGTTCCGCGAGTACTTCGGCACCGTCATCCCCGCAGGCGACAACAAGTTCTCCGCACTGAACACCGCGGTGTGGTCCGGTGGGTCGTTCATCTACATCCCGCCGGGCGTCCACGTGGACATCCCACTGCAGGCCTACTTCCGGATCAACACCGAGAACATGGGTCAGTTCGAGCGGACGCTGATCATCGTCGACGAGGGTGCATACGTGCACTACGTCGAGGGCTGCACCGCCCCGATCTACAAGTCGGATTCGCTGCACTCCGCCGTGGTCGAGATCATCGTCAAGAAGGGTGGCCGTTGCCGTTACACGACCATTCAGAACTGGTCGAACAACGTCTACAACCTGGTCACCAAGCGCGCCAAGGCAGAAGCAGGCGCGACGATGGAGTGGGTCGATGGCAACATCGGCTCCAAGGTCACCATGAAGTACCCCGCTGTGTGGATGACCGGCGAATACGCCAAGGGCGAGGTTCTCTCGGTCGCGTTCGCCGGCCCGGACCAGCACCAGGACACCGGCTCGAAGATGCTGCACCTCGCTCCGCACACGTCGTCGAACATCGTCAGCAAGTCCGTCGCCCGTGGTGGTGGCCGGACGTCGTACCGCGGTCTGATCCAGATCAACAAGGGTGCGCACGGTTCGCGCTCGACGGTCAAGTGCGACGCGTTGCTCGTCGACACGATCAGCCGTTCGGACACGTACCCGTACGTCGACATCCGTGAGGACGACGTGTCGATGGGTCACGAGGCCACGGTCTCGAAGGTCAGCGACGATCAGCTGTTCTACCTGATGAGCCGCGGCATGACCGAGGACGAGGCGATGGCGATGGTCGTCCGCGGATTCGTCGAGCCGATCGCTCGCGAACTGCCGATGGAATACGCGCTCGAGCTCAACCGGCTCATCGAGTTGCAGATGGAAGGGTCGGTCGGATAAGTGAACAACCCCCTCACCGGAGTCATGGGTGCCGTGGCATCCGAGAACCCCGATTCCGCCAAGGAAGACAAGTCGAAGCTCGTCGCGAACAAGGGCGCTCAGTTCACGTCGTACGACGTGAACGCGTTCGAGGTGCCGTCGGGCCGTGACGAGCTGTGGCGCTTCACGCCACTGCGTCGTCTTCGCGGACTGCACGACGGTTCCGCCGTCGCCGACGGGGCCGCTCAGGTCACCGTCGGGGCGCCGGACTCGGTGGTCGTGGAAACCGTCGGACGCGATGACGAGCGCCTCGGCAAGGCCGGAGTACCGGCCGATCGCATTGCAGCTCAGGCATTCTCGGCCTTCTCCGAGGCCACTGTCGTCACCGTGCCGAACGAGGTGGAGGTGGCCGATCCAATCGAGATCACCATCGACGGCCCCGGCGCGGAACACGTTGCGTACGGGCACGTGCAGATTGCGCTGGGCACGTTCGCTCGTGCGACCGTCGTGATCGATCAGCGCGGGAGCGGAACGTACGCCGAGAACATCGAGTTCGTTCTGGGCGACAGCTCGCAACTGCACGTCGTGCTGATCCAGGATTGGCAGTCCGACGCCGTACACGTGGCTGCGCATCACGCGCTGCTCGGTCGCGACTCCGTGTTGCGGCACTACAACGTCAGTCTCGGCGGCGATCTGGTCCGCATCAGCCCGACAGTGCGGTACAGCGCGCCCGGCGGCGATGCGAACCTACTCGGTGTGTACTTCGCCGACGCAGGCCAGCACCTCGAGCAGCGACTGCTCGTCGACCACTCGGCACCGCACTGCAAGTCCAATGTCATGTACAAGGGCGCGCTGCAGGGCGAAACCGGACCCGGCACCGTCGACGCGCACACCGTCTGGATCGGCGATGTTCTGATTCGTGCCGAGGCCGAGGGCACCGAGACGTACGAGCTGAACCGAAACCTGGTGCTCACCGACGGCGCTCGCGCCGACTCGGTGCCGAACCTGGAAATCGAAACCGGCGAGATCGTCGGAGCCGGGCACGCGAGTGCGACCGGTCGCTTCGACGACGAGCAGCTGTTCTACCTGCGTGCTCGCGGCATCTCGGAGGAGGTCGCTCGTCGACTCGTCGTCCGCGGTTTCTTCCACGAGATCATCGACAAGATTCCGGTCCCCGCCGTACGCGAGCGTCTCGACGCCGCCATCGAGACCGAACTCGCCGTCGCCGGCGCGTAGGTCCACCCGAACTACTCTCGACTGCACAAAGGAACTGTGATGTCCACACTCGAAATCCGCGACCTGCACGTCAGCGTCGCCAACACCGACTCGTCCGCCGAGCCGATCAACATCCTCAAGGGTGTCGATCTGACCGTGAAGTCCGGCGAGACGCACGCGATCATGGGGCCCAACGGTTCCGGCAAGTCCACCTTGTCGTACGCCATTGCAGGCCATCCGAAATACACCGTCACCTCCGGCACGATCACCCTCGACGGTGAAGACGTCCTGGAGATGAGCGTCGACGAGCGCGCCCGCGCCGGCCTGTTCCTGGCTATGCAGTACCCGGTGGAGGTGCCGGGAGTCTCGATGTCGAACTTCCTGCGCACCGCCGCCACCGCAGTACGCGGCGAAGCTCCCAAGTTGCGGCACTGGGTCAAGGAAGCCAAGACCGCCATGAGCGAACTGGAGATCGAGGCCAACTTCCTCGAGCGCAACGTCAACGAAGGGTTCTCCGGTGGCGAGAAGAAGCGTCACGAGATCCTGCAGCTGGGACTGCTCAAGCCCAAGATTGCGATCCTGGACGAGACCGATTCCGGTCTCGACGTCGACGCGCTGCGCGTGGTGTCCGAGGGCGTCAACAAGTACAAGGAACGCGAGGACGGCGGAGTGCTGCTGATCACGCACTACACCCGCATCCTGCGCTACATCAAGCCCGATTTCGTGCACGTCTTCGTCAACGGTGAGATCGTGAAGTCCGGCGGTGCCGAGCTGGCAGACGAGCTCGAAGCCAACGGATACGCCGGCTACACCCAGGCCGCGACTACCGGAGCATGAGCATGGCTGCGCCGGCAGCTGTAGCGGTGGCGGCATCGTTCGATGTCGCTGCCGTTCGCCGCGATTTCCCCATCCTTTCGCGCACCGTCCGTGACGGAAAGCCGTTGGTGTACCTGGATTCCGGTGCCACCTCGCAGCGGCCGGTGCAGGTACTCGACGCCGAACGCGAGTTCCTCACCACGTGCAATGCCGCTGTGCACCGCGGGGCGCATCAGCTGGCCGAGGAAGCCACCGACGCGTACGAGGGAGCCAGGGCGGCCATCGCCACGTTCGTCGGTGCAGACGTCGACGAGATCGTCTTCACCAAGAACGCGACCGAGTCGCTCAACCTCGTGACGTACGTCCTGGCCGATCAACGCTTCGATCGCCACCTCGGACCCGGGGACGAGATCGTCGTCACCGAACTCGAACATCACGCCAATCTCGTTCCGTGGCAAGAGCTTGCGGCCCGCACCGGTGCAACGCTGCGGTGGTACGGCGTGACCGACGACGGCCGTATCGACCTCGATTCACTCGAATTGTCCTCGGCCGTCAAGGTTCTCGCGTTCACGCACCAGTCCAATGTGACCGGTGCCGTTGCTCCGGTCGAGGAATTGGTGCGTCGGGCCAGGGCTGTGGGCGCGCTCGTCGTTCTCGACGCGTGCCAGTCGGTGCCGCACATGAAGGTCGATTTCCACCATCTCGACGTCGACTACGCCGCGTTCTCGGGTCACAAGATGCTCGGTCCCTCGGGAGTCGGCGTGTTGTACGGCAAGGCTGCACTCCTCGAGGCGATGCCTCCCTTCATCACCGGCGGCTCGATGATCGAGACCGTCACCATGGAGAAGACGACGTTCGCCGCGCCTCCGCAACGATTCGAGGCCGGGGTGCCGATGACCTCGCAGGTCGTCGGACTGGGCGCAGCCGTGCGGTATCTGGAGAACATCGGTATCGACGTCATCGCCGCGCACGAGAAGGCCTTGGTCGCAGCAACTCTCGCCGAGTTCGCGAAGATCGACGGGGTACGCGTGATCGGCCCGACAGAGAATGTCGACCGTGGTTCCGCGGTGTCGTTCGTCGTCGACGGTATCCACGCCCACGACCTCGGACAGATCCTGGACGACGAGGGTGTCGCCATTCGCGTCGGTCATCACTGCGCGTGGCCGCTGCATCGACGGTTCGGTGTGGCCGCGACAGCGCGCGCCTCGTTCGCGTTGTACAACACGCTCGAGGAAGTACAGGTTCTCGCACAGGCGATCCGCCGCGCGCAATCGTTCTTCGGAACCACCGACCAGGGCGGGGGAGGGGAACTCTAGATGCGGATGGAACAGATGTATCAGGAAGTGATCCTCGATCACTACAAGCACCCGCACGGTCGCGGACTGCGCGAGCCGTTCGGTGCAGAGGTACACCACGTCAACCCCACGTGTGGCGACGAGGTCACTCTGCGGGTTCACGTGGACAACGGCACCGTTGCGGACGTCTCGTACGACGGCCAGGGATGCTCGATCAGTCAGGCAGCGACGTCGGTTCTCACCGATCAGGTCGTCGGTCTGAGTGTGGTCGATGCGCTGAAGACGGTCGACGCGTTCAGCGACATGGTCGGCAGCAGAGGTACCGTCGAGGGTGACGAGGACGTCATCGGCGATGGCATTGCGTTCGCCGGTGTGGCCAAGTATCCGGCTCGCGTGAAGTGCGCGTTGCTGGGTTGGATGGCTTTCAAGGATGCGGTTGTTCAAGTAGTGGACGCAGATTCGACAGCTACGACGGGCGAGACCGCCCAGTCGGCACTTTCCGGAGGACAACAATCATGACCGATGCAACAGAGACGACGCCGGCCGAAGCCACGCCGGTGGCATTGACCGCCGACGAGATCAAGGTGCTCGAAGACCTCGAAGAGGCCATGCGTGACGTCGTCGATCCCGAGCTCGGAATCAATGTCGTCGATCTGGGTCTGGTGTACGACATCAAGATCGACGCCGACGACATCGTCACGGTCGACATGACGTTGACCTCGGCGGCGTGCCCGCTGACCGATGTCATCGAGGATCAGGCCCGCGGCGCTCTTGTGCGCAGCGGACTGGCCGCGGACTTGAAGATCAACTGGGTGTGGATGCCGCCGTGGGGTCCGGACAAGATCACCGACGACGGCCGCGAGCAGCTCAGGGCACTCGGCTTCACCGTCTGATCCCACGACGGTTCCGCTCGGTCAGGCACCTTTCGCTTCGTCGGTTTTCGACTCCGCGGACTTGGCGGGTGCAGACTTCTTCGCTGCAGTTTTCTTGGCCGGGGCCTTCTTCGCTGCCGCTTTCTTTGCGGGTGCCTTCTTGGCGGGAGTCGAGGTCGACGACGATCCCGACTTCGCATTCTTTCCGGCCGCCTCGACACTGCGCTGTAGCGCTGCGACCAGATCGACGACCTCGGCGTCCTCACCGTCGTCGTCTTTCTCGGCCTCGGTGTGGACGACCTTCTCGCCCCCGTTGGCGAGGGTCTCGTCGATCAGCTTGCGCAGCTCGATCTGGTAGTCGTCGGTGTACTCGGTGGGGTCGAACTCCGAGGACATGCTCTCCACCAGTGACGTGGCCATTTTCACCTCTTGCGGACGCGCCGACGGTGCATCCTCGAGTGACGGGAACTCGGCTGCTCTGACTTCATCCGGCCACAGCAGCGTCTGAATCACCAACACGTCGTCACGCACCCGCAGCGCGGCCAATCGGGTCTTCTGCCGCAGCGTGAAATGAACGAGCGCAGTGCGTTCGGTTTCTTCCAGCGTCTCTCGCAGCAGAACGTACGCCTTCGGTGACGCGGAGTCCGGCTCGAGGAAGTAGCTCTTGTCGTAGAGAATCGGATCGATCTGCTCGGTCGGTACGAATTCGAGAACCGGAATCTCGTGCTTCTCGGCCGCCGGAAGTTTGTCGAAGTCGTCGTCGGTGAGAATCACACGTTCGCCGTCGGGGGAGTCGTAGGCCTTGTCGATGTCGGCGAACTGTACCGACTTTCCGCATTCCTGACAGATGCGGTCGTACTTGATCCGACCGCCGTCCTTCGCGTGCACCTGATGGAACCGAATATCGTGCTGCTCGGTGGCCGAGTAGACCTTCACCGGAACATTGACCAGTCCGAAGGCGATCGAGCCCTTCCATATGCTGCGCATCTGTCCATGATCGCCGACCGAGCACCCGCGTGTCGACCGTTGGCAGGAAAGTCAGGCTCTGTGCAGCGGTCGAGCTATCGTGCGCGCGATTGCGACCCTGGCCGAGGCCGGAAGCGTGGGAAACATCTTCAGCATTGCGGTCATCGTGCCGATTGCGTCGTCGTGTCCGGAGAGATAAGAACGCTGGAGTTCGACCGGGAGCGAGAAGAAACTGGAGAAGAACTGGGGCACCATCTCCGGTTCCAGACCGAGCGCGGTGCGGAGGCCGAGATTGCGCAGCTTCTGGACCGTCCAGATGTGCACCGCACGGCTTCGTCGCGGATGACCGCCGTCGCGGAACCTCTCTACCAAGTGGTCCGCGGAAGCCAGCGATGCCGCGACGCTGTACCCAGTGGCAGGGTGCATCAGGTTGGACCGGGATCCGAAGAGCACAGGACCTCCTCGTCCGGTGTGTACTCGCGAACGCGGCGGCGGTTCGACCGAGAAGCGGACTCGCTCGACGGCCTCGTGCCCAGTGGGTTCGAGATTGCGCTGAGACAGCCGGTGGTGCAATCGCGTACGGAGAACATCCAAGCCGAGCGCAGGTCGACCGACGAGACAGGTCTCCTCGAGCAGGACACGATCGTCATCGAGCGCCACGGCATACAGAAAGCTGGGAGCTTCGCCGGGCGACGCGCCGTTGTCGGTGCGCCAATCCATGAACCAGGCGTCGGTGCCCTCGAGGATCGGTTCGGCGCGTCGACGTTCGACGACGATGCCGTATGCGGTCTGCTGCGCGAGGTCACGCGAATCGAACGTCCCTCGGGCATCGACGACGTGACCAGCGTCGATGATCGTCCCGTCGGACGTGGTCACGCGGGAACCGGTGACGTCGACGGCCGTTCCAGCGAGCACCTGCACTCGATCGAGAGCCAGAGTGCTCTGCAGCGCAGATGTATCCAGCACGCAGTACGTGCGATCGATGGTCCGATGGCGGTCGGTCCACACCGCGGGCTCGAGCGCGGTCGAGGCGACTGCGGTCTCGGGTAGCCACGATGGCAGTTCGTCCGCCCAGGCCGAGTACGTCGGCGTCCACGTACGCGACGGGTGTGGATCGAGGGCCAGCACGTCCAGGCCCGCCGCGGAACAGCGGTGAGCGACTGCTCTTCCTGCGGGACCCAGACCCACCACCGCGACGTCGGCCGAGAAATCGTTCACATTCCGCCGGTGGCGAGCAGACCACCGTCCACCCGCACGGTTTCGCCGGTGATCCAGGACGACGCATCCGACACCAGGAAGGCGACAAGCGCCGCCACATCCTCCGGGTTTCCGAGACGCTTCATCGGGTAGCCGGCGGCCGCCGCGTCTTCGCCGTTGGCGACGAGGGCCTCGGCGAATTTGGTCTTCACGACGCCCGGTGCCACGGCATTCACTCGGATCTTGGGACCCAGTTGCCAGGCAAGCTCCTCGGTGAGCCGTATCAGGGCGGCTTTGGACGCACCGTAAGCCGCGATCACGCCGGTGGAGCGAATGCCTGCCACGCTGGCAATGTTGACGATCGCGCCGCCGTGCTGTCCCATCCAGGCGTGAAATGCCTGCTGGACGAAGCCGAGGGTGCCGACGACGTTCGTATCGAAGATCTTGCTCACGCCGGTCAGATCGGCATCCATCAGCGAGCCGTAGACGGGATTGATACCGGTGTTGTTCACCAGGATGTCCAGCGAACCGAAGGTCTCCACGGTCTGCGCCACGGCGTCGCGTCGATGGTCCGGATCGCCTGCATTGCCGTCCAGTGCAAGCACGGAGTCACCCAGTTCTGCTGCTGCCGCCACGAGAGGTTCGCGCTTACGTGCGGTGATGGCGACATTCGCGCCGCGAGCGAGCAGCTCTGCGGCGATTGCCTTGCCGATGCCCCGGCTGCCGCCGGTGACGAGTGCGGTACGCCCGGTGAGGTCGGGAATCGGTGCGCTGCGTTGGGTGACTGTTTCGGAGGCGTCGGTCATCGACCAGACGTTACCGGTGTCACCGTCGTTCCTGGGTGAGGGCACGTGAATGCTGAGCTAAAATGGGAGTTTGCTGTGCCGTCGTTCGGCGCACCTGTGTTCGCTCGTCGGTCGACGGGCAACGATCTTGTTCGGCAATCGCTAGGAGCTCACGCGTGATCACCGCCACCGACCTGGAAGTTCGTGCCGGTGTGCGGACCCTTCTGTCCACCGAGGGGCCCGCGCTCCGTGTACAGGCAGGCGACCGCATCGGGTTGGTGGGCCGTAACGGTGCAGGCAAGACCACCACTCTGCGCATCCTGGCAGGCGAGGGTGAGCCGTATGCAGGCGAGGTCGTGCGCACCGGAGAGCTCGGTTACCTTCCGCAGGATCCCAAAGAAGGCGACCTCGATGTGCTGGCCAAGGATCGAGTGCTCTCGGCCCGGGGCCTGGACACTCTGCTGCACAGTATGGAGAAGCAGCAGGCGCTGATGGCCGAGGTGGCCGACGAGGCGTTGCTCGACAAGGCCGTCCGCAAGTACGGCGAGCTCGAAGAGCGATTCGCTTCGCTCGGTGGTTACGAAGCCGAGAGCGAAGCAGCTCGCATCTGCAACAGCCTCGGCTTGGCCGACCGCATCCTCGGTCAACCATTGCGGACCCTGTCCGGTGGTCAGCGCCGACGCGTCGAACTGGCTCGCATTCTGTTCGCCGCGTCCGATGGCAGTGGCGGGCGCTCGAACACCACGTTGCTGCTCGACGAGCCGACCAACCACCTCGACGCGGACTCCATCACGTGGCTGCGGGGATTCCTGCAGAACCACGAGGGCGGGCTCATCGTCATCAGCCACGATGTCGAACTGCTCGGTGATGTGGTGAATCGGGTGTGGTTCCTCGATGCCGTGCGCGGTGAGGCCGACATCTACAACATGAACTGGAAGAAGTACCTCGACGCTCGGGCCACGGACGAGCAACGGCGTCGTCGCGAGCGCGCCAACGCCGAGAAGAAGGCGGGCGCACTACGCGTCCAGGCCGCCAAGATGGGGGCCAAGGCGACGAAAGCCGTTGCGGCACAGAACATGGCGAAGCGCGCAGACAAGCTGATGGCCAACCTCGATGCGGAGCGCGTATCCGACAAGGTTGCGCACATTCGCTTTCCCGAGCCGGCTCCGTGCGGCAAGACACCGTTGATGGCCAAGAACCTCACCAAGATGTACGGGTCGCTGGAGATCTTTGCCGGCGTCGACCTGGCCATCGACCGAGGAAGTCGAGTTGTCGTGCTCGGGCTCAACGGTGCGGGCAAGACGACGCTGCTGCGGATCCTCGCGGGCACCGAGAAAGCCGACACCGGCGAGATCGAGCCGGGCCACGGCATGCGTGTGGGCTACTTCGCCCAGGAGCACGACACCCTCGACGATCACGCGTCGGTGTGGGAGAACATCCGGCATGCGGCACCCGACACCGGCGAGCAGGAGCTCAGATCGCTTCTCGGTGCCTTCATGTTCACCGGGCCCCAGCTCGAGCAGCCGGCAGGAACACTCTCGGGCGGTGAGAAGACCCGTCTAGCACTCGCCGGACTGGTGTCCTCGGCCGCGAACGTGCTGCTGCTCGACGAGCCGACCAACAACCTCGACCCGATCTCGCGCGAGCAGGTCCTCGACGCGCTACGCAGCTACAAGGGTGCAGTGGTGCTGGTGACTCACGATCCGGGTGCCGCCGAGGCACTCTCACCCGAACGAGTGATCCTCCTTCCCGACGGCACCGAGGATCATTGGTCGCAGGAATACCTGGAACTGATCCAGCTGGCCTGACCCGCAGGCCGGCTCGCCCGGGACATCCCGCTCAGTCCTGCCTGCGGACCGATTCTTCGACCAGATCCAGAATGGCCGAAAGATTGGACCCTCCCTGCCCTGACGCGATTCGGGCGACCAGACCGTCCAGCACGAGGTCCAGGTAATCGGCCAGGACATCGTTGGGCACGTCGTCACGCAGTTTTCCTGCCGTCTTCTGCCGTTCCAGTCGGCCCAGGGTCGCGTCGGTGAGCTCTGCCGACCGTTCGGCCCAGCTGGTTCGGAA
Source organism: Rhodococcus sp. 15-649-2-2 (assembly GCF_002258645.1). Taxonomy (NCBI): domain Bacteria; kingdom Bacillati; phylum Actinomycetota; class Actinomycetes; order Mycobacteriales; family Nocardiaceae; genus Rhodococcus; species Rhodococcus sp. 15-649-2-2. The sequence continues at coordinate 344,226 of NZ_NPFM01000031.1, read as the reverse complement.
GTCGGCGTCGGTTCGAAGCCGTCGGGTGATCTCGAGCCGCGTTCCGAGCCACTCGAACTGCTCGGGCTGGGCCAGCATGTCTCGCATCACCTGAACCAGACCCTGCGCCGCCGCGACCTCTGCCATGCGACGAGCATCCTCCTGCGCCAACGCGAGGAAGAGACCGTCCTTGTCCTTGAAGTGGTGGAAGATGGCTCCGCGCGAGAGGCCCGTCGCCTCCTCGAGGCGTCGCACCGTCGCGCCCTCGTAGCCGAACTCTCCGAAGCACTTGCGCGCACCGTCGAGTATTTCGCTGCGTCGAGCGGCCAGGTGGTCTTCGCTGACCTTGGGCACGTGTGAAACTCCTACTTTCGATGAAGGGGCCCGTACCGATACGGCGATGGGCCCGAAACACGTATCGAGTTCCGGGCCCATCGCTGTGCGTGGCGTGTCAGAGTGCCGTGTGACTAGCCTCTGATCATGTTGCGCAGGACGTACTGCAGGATTCCGCCGTTGCGGTAGTAGTCCGCTTCACCGGGGGTATCGATACGGACCACGGCGTCGAACTCGACCTTGGTTCCGTCTTCCTTGGTCGCGGTCACTGCCATCGTCTTCGGGGTGGTGCCCTCGTTCAGCTTTTCGACGCCGACGATGTCGAACGTCTCGGTTCCGTCGAGCTTGAGCGACGATGCGCTCTCACCGGCCGGGAACTGCAGGGGAACGACGCCCATGCCGATGAGGTTGGAGCGGTGGATGCGCTCGAACGACTCGGTGATGACGGCCTTGACGCCGAGGAGCGAGGTGCCCTTGGCCGCCCAGTCACGGGAGCTTCCCGATCCGTACTCCTTGCCGCCCAGTACGACCAGCGGAATGCCGGCCTTCTGGTAGTTCTGCGACGCGTCGTAGATGAACGACTGCGGTCCACCGTCGAGGGTGAAGTCGCGGGTGTAGCCACCCGAGACGTCGTCGAGCAGCTGGTTCTTCAGACGGATGTTCGCGAAGGTTCCGCGAATCATGACCTCGTGGTTACCGCGGCGCGATCCGAGCGAGTTGTAGTCCTTGCGCTCGACCCCGTGGGAATCGAGGTACTGCGCGGCCGGCGTGCCCGCCTTGATGGGACCTGCCGGGCTGATGTGGTCGGTGGTGACCGAATCGCCGAGCAGGGCCAGCACGCGTGCACCCTTGATGTCCTCGACCGGAGCCGGGTCCATCGTCATGCCGTCGAAGTACGGAGGCTTGCGCACGTACGTCGACTTGGGATCCCACTCGAACGTGTCGCCCTCGGGGGTGGACAGGTTCTGCCAGCGGCTGTCGCCGGCGAAGATGGTCTCGTAGGACTTGCTGAACATGTCCCGGCTGATCGACGACTTGATGGTGTCTTCGATCTCCTGCGAGGACGGCCAGATGTCCTTGAGGTACACGGGGTTGCCCTCGTGGTCCTCGCCGAGTGCGTCGGTCTCGAAGTCGAAGTCCATCGTGCCCGCGAGGCCGTAGGCGATGACCAGCGGCGGCGAAGCCAGGTAGTTCATCTTGACGTCGGGGGAGATGCGACCTTCGAAGTTTCGGTTGCCCGACAGCACAGCGGTGACCGAGAGATCGTTGTCGTTGATCGCCTTCGAGATCGGCTCGAGCAACGGGCCGGTGTTACCGATGCACGTGGTGCAGCCGTAACCACCGAGGTAGTAGCCGAGCTTCTCGAGGTAGGGCCAGAGGCCGGCCTTCTCGTAGTAGTCGGTGACGACCTGCGAGCCGGGGGCCATGTTGGTCTTGACCCACGGCTTGGTGGACAAGCCCTTCTCGACGGCGTTGCGGGCGAGCAGTGCTGCGCCGAGCATGACCGAGGGGTTCGAGGTGTTGGTGCAGGAGGTGATGCCTGCGACCACGACGGCACCGTGATCGAGGACGAACTCGCCTGCCTCGTCGGTGGTGACCCGGATCGGCTTGCTCGGACGACCTTCGGAACCGTATGCGGCAGAACGAACGTCGACGGAATCCTCTTCGGCGAAGCTCAGCGAAGCGGAGTCGCTTGCCGGGAACGATTCGTCGAGGGCCTCGTCGAGCTTGCTGTCACCCTCGTGCTTCGGGTGGTTCTCCTCGACGTAGTTGTGGATGTCCTTGCGGAACGCAACCTTGGACTCGGACAACAGAATTCGGTCCTGCGGTCGCTTCGGTCCCGCAATGGACGGAACGACCGTGTTGAGGTCGAGCTCGATGTACTCGGAGTACACGGCCTCGTTCTTCGGGTCGTGCCACATGCCCTGTTCCTTGGCGTACGCCTCGACGAGCGCGAGCTGCTCGTCGCTGCGGCCGGTGAGGCGCAGGTAGTTGATGGTTTCCTCGTCGATCGGGAAGATCGCTGCGGTGGAACCGAACTCCGGGCTCATGTTGCCCAGGGTGGCGCGGTTCGCGAGCGGAACCTCGGCCACGCCCTCGCCGTAGAACTCGACGAACTTACCGACGACGCCGTGCTTGCGCAGCATCTCGGTTGCGGTGAGCACCACGTCGGTCGCGGTGACTCCGGGCTGGATCTCACCGGAGAGCTTGAAGCCGACGACGCGGGGGATGAGCATCGAGACGGGCTGGCCGAGCATGGCCGCCTCGGCTTCGATGCCGCCGACGCCCCAGCCCAGCACACCGAGGCCGTTGACCATCGTGGTGTGCGAGTCGGTGCCGACGCAGGTGTCGGGGTAGGCCTGGCCCTTGCGGGTCATGATCGTCGGCGCGAGGTACTCGATGTTCACCTGGTGCACGATGCCCATGCCCGGGGGGACGACCTTGAAGTCGTCGAACGCGCCCTGTCCCCAACGCAGGAACTGGTAGCGCTCACCGTTGCGCTCGTACTCGAGGTCGACGTTGCGCTCGAGAGCATCGGCGCGACCGAAGACGTCGAGGATGACCGAGTGGTCGATGACCATGTCGGCGGGGGAGAGGGGGTTGACCTTGTTGGGGTCGCCGCCCAGGGTGGTGACGGCTTCACGCATCGTGGCGAGGTCGACGATGCACGGAACGCCGGTGAAGTCCTGCATGATGACGCGTGCAGGGGTGAACTGGATTTCGAAGCTCGGCTCCGCGGACGGATCCCACGAGGCAATCGAACGAATGTGGTCGGCGGTGATGTTGGCACCGTCCTCGGTGCGAAGGAGATTCTCCGCGAGGACCTTCAGTGCATAGGGCAATTTCTCGGCACCGGGCAAAGCCGACAGTCGGAAGATCTCGTACGAGTTCTCTCCGACTTCGAGGGTGCCCTTTGCACCGAATGAATCATTACTTGCGGTCACTTCAGCTCCACTCGTCTATGAGGCACACCGCCGACGGGGCTGTGTCGACGGTTGAAGCGAGGCGTTGTCCGTGTGTCTCGGCATGGCATCCAGCGTACGAATTGCCTGCGGACGCTCGGGCAGCGTCTCGATGGAAGTCTAACAGTACGCTTGTCCTGTGAAAACGTGCGGGTCCGTTTCTCGGCGGATGCCGACAGAACGACCCGCGTCACAATCCTCACGTACTGTTTCGAGCGACGCAATGAAGGGCGGCCTCAGTTGCTGCCTCGGAGTTGCACGCCTCCCGGGTATCGAGAGCACTGTGACGTAGGGTTTCACGCGACTGGTTCCTACCGACTGGACGAGAGATGCCTGAACCGATTCACGCCGTTTCCCCACTTGCCACCGATATTCCGGCAGGTCTGGACGTCGACAGCATCGTCGCCACGGTCCGCGAGACCGGCGTGAGTGCGCCCGCCGACGAGGAATCAGCGTTGTCCGCAGCTGTGGCTCGCGCAGAAGACCATGGGATCGATCTGAGCATCGTGATCGTGCCGAACGAACCGCGTCACGACTCGCAGCTGCGCGACCTCGCCACCGCTGTCGGTGCACGCGAGGGTGGCACCGTGCTGGTCCTGAGCCCCGGGCAGGTGGGCACGTTCAGCGACTCGATCAGCCGGGTCACCCTCGAAGCCGGTCAAGATCGCACCTACACCGGTAACCACATCGTCGCGGCCGACAATTTCGTGGACACACTCGTCGAGGATCAGACGCCGTGGGGTCTGCTCACCGGTGGACTCGTCGTCGTCGTAGCTGCCGTCGCCACTCTGACTGCAGTTGTCAAGGCCCGCAGATTCCGGGCTCGGGCGACAGCACCCGAGAGCGCGAATCGCGACTCCGGCGAGAATTGACACGACGCGTCGACGCGTCGTTCGGGTGACTGACACCCCACACCCTGGATCCGGCCGTGATCGCGTGACCGTGCCGCAGGAAAAAGTCGGAAAAATTGTTTCCGGCAAACCCCGAGTTCACGGCGTTGTGCCTGGTGGAATTACAAATGTGTCATTTGGGACTGGAGTTTCTTTAGGGTGCAAAGTGTCGTACGGTGCCATTGGCACTGCTGGGGAAGGAGTGTCGCAGAAGGCAGAGTGTCGTCCGTGGGGAACTCGGGAGGCCACTGCTTCGGGTGTGACTGACGTGGTTCGCACCTGTCGTGTCGCTGCGTGCTTCTTTCCCGCCCGGCGATAGCGCTCACCGTCACCTGCGATCGGGGTGGGAACGGCAAGCGCGTCGGCGGCACGACGGTTCGACTCGGACCTGACTGAATGCCGGACCCGAGGGAGATATTCGTGAGCCGACGTCCAGTCCGCGCCACCCGCCGTAAAGCGCTCGTCCGTACCCGATTCGTGTTGGTAGGCACCGGCCTCGTCATCGCGTTGATGGCAACCCTTCCCGGAGTTGCCGCCGCCGTGCCGCCGCCACCGCCGAACCCATCCGACAGCGACCTCGCTGCCGCCGGAAGTGCTGTCGATTCGCGCCTGGGCCAGGTCGGTCAGCTCATCGATGCGATCGCGTCGGCCAACCAGCAACTCGCTCGACTCGACGACGAGGTTGCCTCGAAGCGGGAGGGCGTCAACAAGGCCCTCGTGGATCTGCAGAATGCGCGCGACGCAGCGGACGTCGCTGCCGCGGTCGTCGGTGCAGCACAACAGGCACTTGCCGATGCCGGCACCCAAATTCAGGCAGCCCAACGCAAATTCGACGAATTCGCGAAGTCCAGCTACACCCAGGGCTCCGGTGTTGCGTCGATGGCCTCCTTCCTGGGTTCGAGCGGACCGGACGACGTCTTGGATCGCGCCCAAGTACTCAAGGTGCTGTCCAACAGCCAGAATGCGGTGCTCGACGGGCTCCAGCGGGCCCGGACCGAACAGGCGAATCGCGACTCCGCGGCGCGGGACTCGAAGCAGCAGGCAGATGCAGCGGCGTCGGAAGCCGAGGCCAAGAAAGCCGAGGCCGAGCAGGCCATCGCCGAGGCACAAGCTGCTCTGCAGGCCGAGGCCGATCAGAAAGCAGCGATCGAGTCTCAGCGTGACGCTGCCCAGACCGAGCTCGATTCGGCGCGCAGCAATGTCGCTGGCCTGCAGGGTCAGCGCGCGGCCTACGGCGACTGGGAAGCCCAGAAGGCAGCCGAGGATGCGGCCATCGCGGCCGCCACCGCCGCAGCGAAGGAAGCTGCTGTGCAGGCAGCTGCCCGCGTGTCGGCCAACCTCGCGGCGCAGCAGCGCGCAGCGGCCATCGCAGAGGGCCAGCGCTCGCACGTGGACGTGGACGACGATTCGAGCGCGACGACCGACACGGACAGCTCGACCACCACCACGCCTACCAAGCCGAAGACACCGACCAAACCGAAGACGTCCACCACGCCGTCGGTGACCGGAAGCGCGGCCGTCGAGCTGGCGATCGACCGCGGAATGAGCCAACTGGGAGTGCCGTATTCCTGGGGCGGCGGCGACGAGAACGGTCCGACCAAGGGCATCAGGGACGGCGGCGTCGCGGACAGCTACGGCGATTACAACAAGGTCGGGTTCGACTGCTCCGGCCTGATGATCTACGCCTTTGCCGGCCTCGGCATCTCGTTGCCCCACTACACCGGGTATCAGTACACCGCAGGCAAGCAAGTGCCGTCCTCGGACATGAAGCGCGGCGACATGATCTTCTACGGCCCGAACGCCAGCCAGCATGTTGCGCTCTACCTCGGCGACGGCAAGATGCTCGAAGCCCCACAGTCGGGTTCGGTGGTCAAGGTGTCCGACGTGCGATACAGCGGCATGACTCCCTACGCAGTGCGCATGGTGTCCTGAGCACGATCAGGCTCCACTCCGGCCTCTCGAGTCGTTCCGCAGGCTCCACTCCGGCCACGCTGCGGGGGTGCCTTTCGGCGCGCTCGGCGATCACCTGGAATAGTTGATCGCGGCGGTATCGACACGCGCCCGACGATGATCGACTGAAAGCGGTGAATTCTTGGTGACATCACGTGACGGCCGGATTTCGAACGACGAGGAGTCGGCTCACGTCGAGACCTCGACTCGTGATCCACAGGGTGGGGAGCCGAAGCGGGTGGACAGCCCAGGCCTGGCCGAGGACGTCCAGCTTCTCGAGAAGGCCGTGTACGAGGTCAAACGCGTCATCGTCGGTCAGGATCGCCTGGTCGAACGCATTCTGGTCGGATTACTCGCCCGCGGACACGTACTGCTCGAGGGCGTCCCGGGCGTAGCCAAGACACTTGCCGTCGAGACGTTCGCGCGCGTTGTGGGCGGCTCGTTCTCGCGAGTCCAGTTCACTCCCGACCTGGTTCCGACCGACCTCGTCGGAACCCGGATCTACCGTCAGGGCCGGGAGGAGTTCGACACCGAACTCGGCCCAGTCGTCGCGAACTTCGTCTTGGCCGACGAGATCAACCGGGCACCGGCCAAGGTGCAGTCCGCGTTGCTCGAGGTCATGGCGGAGCGTCATGTCACCATCGGTGGCCGGACCTTCCCGATGCCCGATCCGTTCCTGGTGATGGCAACGCAGAACCCCATCGAGAACGAGGGCGTGTACCCCCTTCCCGAGGCTCAGCGCGACAGATTCCTGTTCAAGATCGTCGTCGACTACCCGACGGTCGAGGAAGAACGCGAGATCGTCTATCGCATGGGCATCAAGGCACCCGAGCCCAAGCAGATCCTCGACCCGGTCGAGTTGGTTCGGCTGCAGAATCTGGCCAGCTCGGTGTTCGTGCACCATGCGCTCGTCGACTACGTCGTTCGGGTCATCGCTGCCACACGTACGCCCGAGCAGTTCGGCCTGGACGACGTGGCCAGCTGGATCGCCTACGGTGCATCACCGCGCGCAACGCTCGGAATCATCGCGGCGTCGAGGGCTCTCGCTCTGCTCCGTGGACGCGACTACGTGGTGCCGCAGGACGTGCTCGAGGTCATTCCCGACGTGCTTCGGCACCGGCTCGTGTTGTCCTACGACGCCCTCGCGGACGAGGTGACTCCCGAGACGGTCATCTCTCGAGTGCTGCAGACCGTCGGTTTGCCGCAGGTGTCGCCGCAGGCGGTTCCGGTGCCGCAGAGCAACGGAGCCGGTCCGGACGGCCCGCACTTCTACGGCCGTCAAGCCGGGCCGCAGGGGCAATATCCGGCCCAGGGGCAGTATCCCGCTCCCGGCCAGTTCCCCGCTCCGGGCCAATTTCCCGGACAGGGACAGATACAGCCGCAATCGCAGCAGCCAGGACCTCAGCAGCCTCCGCAGGGCGGCGGTCAGTACGGTCAGCCGGCACCATCGCTGCAGAAGCCGTCGGGTGACGGATCGTCGATCGGTACGCCGGGTCAGTGAGCGGATCCGACACCGCTCCCGTGACTGCCGGCAGTACCGGCGTTTCTCGGCCGCCGTCCTTCCGCTCGGGTGAGCTTCGTGATCCGAAGTTGGCTGCAGCGTTGCGAACCTTGGAACTGACGGTGCGCCGACGGCTGGACGGGGTACTGCACGGGGACCATCTCGGGCTGATTCCAGGTCCCGGTTCCGAGCCAGGCGACGCCAGGGAGTACCAGCCCGGCGACGACGTTCGCCAGATGGATTGGTCGGTCACGGCGCGCACGACGCATCCGCACGTGCGCCAGTCCGTGGCCGATCGTGAACTCGAGACCTGGCTCGTGGTCGACCTGTCGGCCAGCCTCGACTTCGGCACCACCGGGTGCGAGAAACGGGATCTGGCCGTTGCGGCTTCGGCCGCAATCACACATCTGTCGGGCGGCGGTGGTAATCGAATCGGCGCGGTGGTGGCCACCGGTGCCAGCACCACTCGCATTCCGGCACGAGGTGGTCGCGTACACACCCAGTCGATGCTGCGTGCGATCGCCACGACGCCCTCGGCCGAGGACGGGGTACGCGGCGATCTTCGGGCGGCCATCGAAGCTCTGCGGCGGCCGGAGCGACGCCGCGGGATGGCGGTGGTGATCAGTGACTTTCTCGGGCCCATCGACTGGGAACGATCCCTTCGCGCCATCTCGGCCAGACACGACGTGCTGGCCGTCGAAGTACTCGACCCGCGTGACCTCGAACTACCCGACGTCGGCGACGTCGTGCTGCACGATCCGGAGTCCGGCCGCACCCGCGAATTCAGCACGACGCCTCGGCTGCGAGCAGACTTCGCCCGTGCCGCGGCAGCGCACCGCGACGACGTGGAGAAGGCGCTACGGCGCTGCGGAGCGCCCCGTCTGACAATGCGTACCGACGGTGATTGGATCGCCGACGTCGTCCGCTTCGTCACTGCGCGCAGACACACCATCGGATCCGGTTTCACCAATACTGCTCGGACCGGTACGCGATGAGCCTGACCGATTTCGCTTCCCCGTGGTGGCTCGGGTTTCTCGTCGTCGTCATCGCGCTCACTGTCGGCTACATCTGGGTCCAACGGCGCAAGCAGAAGCACGTTCTTCGCTTCTCCAACATGGAGCTGCTCGAGTCGGTCGCGCCCGCCCGCCCGAACCGACTGCGACACCTACCCACCGCTCTGGTGCTGGTCGGTCTGCTGTTTCTGACGGTCGCGATGGCGGGTCCTACGGCGGACGAGCGCGTCCCACGCAACCGGGCCACCGTCATGCTCGTCATCGACGTCTCGCTGTCGATGGAGGCCACCGACGTCGAGCCGACCCGATTGGCCGCTGCTCAGGAAGCCGCGAAGTCCTTCGCCGACGGTCTGACGCCAGGAATCAACCTCGGGTTGGTCGCATTCGCGGGCACCGCGTCCGTACTGGTATCGCCCACGGCCAACCGCGAAGCCACCAAGTCCGCCATCGACAAGCTGCAGCTCAGCGAGCGAACGGCCACCGGTGAGGCGATCTTCACGTCGCTGCAGTCGATCGACACTCTCGGAGCGATCCTCGGCGGCGGCGACGCGGCACCTCCGGCGCGCATCGTGCTGCTCTCGGACGGCAAGCAGACCGTTCCGCAGAACCTCGACGACCCACGCGGCGGGTACACCGCGGCGCGGGCAGCCAAGGACAAAGGCGTGCCGATCTCCACCATCTCGTTCGGCACGAGCTACGGCTCGGTCGAAATCGAGGACGAGGGTGGGGTCGAAAGAGTGCCGGTACCCGTAGACGATCCGTCCCTGCGCGAGATCGCGACTCTCTCCGGCGGCAGCTTCTTCACCGCGTCGTCGCTCGAGGACCTGCGCGACGTGTACGACACTCTCGAGGAGCAGATCGGTTTCGAGATCACTCGCGGAGACGCGTCGCGTCCGTGGTTGATTCTCGGTGTCCTGTTCATCTCGACGGGGTTGGGTTCGGCTTTGGTGATGCGACAACGATTGCCGTGATCGCTGTTATTACTCACCAGTAAGTTTCGCTTTGTCATTCCAGGACGAACAGATAGGTTGCTAGGCATGTCCACACCTGACTTCATCGCGCGATCGGTACTCGTCACCGGAGGTAACCGGGGTATCGGTCTGGCCATCGCCCAACGGCTTCAAGCCGACGGACACAAGGTGGCCGTCACCCACCGCGGATCGGGAGCGCCCGACGGTCTGTTAGGAGTCGTCTGCGACGTCACCGACACCGACTCGGTCGACGCAGCCTTCAAGGAGGTCGAGGAGAAGCAGGGTCCCGTCGAGGTGCTGGTGGCCAACGCGGGCATCACCGACGACACGTTGCTGATGCGGATGACCGAGGATCAGTTCCAGCGGGTCATCGATGCAAACCTCACCGGAGCCTTCCGCGTCGCCAAGCGCGCCAACCGCGCCATGCTGCGCGCACGCTGGGGCCGGATGATCTTCCTGAGTTCGGTCGTGGCCATGGCCGGTGGACCGGGGCAGATCAATTACGCGGCGTCCAAGGCGGGCGTCATCGGCATGGCTCGGTCGATCACGAGGGAACTGGGTTCGCGGTCCATCACGGCGAATGTCGTGTCCCCGGGGTTCATCGAAACCGACATGACCGCAGAGCTCTCGGACGACCTGCGCGGCAAGGCAAAGGAATTCATCCCCCTTCAACGTCTCGGTCAGCCCGAGGACGTCGCGGCCGTCGTGAGCTTCCTCGCGGGACCGGACTCGTCGTACGTATCCGGCGCGGTCATCCCCGTCGACGGCGGTATGGGTATGGGGCACTGAAGTCCCACTCGCACAACGGTTTCGATAGACGTACACCTCCGAATTAAGGAAAACAGCACTATGGGCGGATTGCTCGAAGGCAAGACCATTCTGATCACCGGCATCATCACCGACGCGTCGATCGCGTTTCACGCCGCAGCCATGGCGCAGGAGCAGGGTGCCAAGGTGATCATCACCGGCTTCGATCGGCTCCGGCTCATCGACCGGATCGCGCAGCGCCTCCCCAAGGAGGTGCCCCCGGCGATCGAGCTCGACGCCACCAACGAGGAGCACCTCGCCGCGCTGGCGGATCGAGTACGCGAAGTGGCCCCCGAGGGCATCGACGGGGTCCTGCACTCCATCGCCTTCGCACCCCGCACCCTGATGGGACCGGACGCCAAGCCGTTCCTCGACGGCCCCGGCCCCGATGCCGCGAGGGCATTCGAGATCTCTGCGTGGAGTTACGCGTCGCTCGCGCGCGCCGTGCTCCCGGTCATGAACGAGGGTGGCTCGATCGTCGGAATGGACTTCGATCCGCGCACCTCGATGCCGTACTACAACTGGATGGGTGTGGCCAAGGCTGCCCTCGAGTCGGTGAACCGTTACGTGGCACGGGAAGTGGGCGCAGCCAAGCGTATCCGCTCCAATCTTGTTGCCGCAGGGCCGATCAGGACTCTCGCCGCCAAGGCGATTGCGGGTACCGCAACCGGTGATGCGGCCAAGATGGACCAGCTGAACGTGTACTGGGACGGTGCTGCCCCGATCGGCTGGGATGTCAACGACCCCACTGTTGTCGCCAAGTCCATCGTTGCGCTCCTGTCGGATTGGCTGCCCGGCACCACCGGATCCATCGTGTACGTCGACGGTGGAGCGAGCCACAACACGTACCTGCCCGAAAACATGTGACGCCGCGGTGAGTGGAGTCCGACGTGGGCTCGCTCACCGTAGGTTTCGTCGACCGATTGTGCCCCTGCCGCAGCCCTGCTGCGGCAGGGGCACAATGGATTCATGACCACCCCTGGAGATTTCGACGCACTGTTGGTGCTCTCGTTCGGCGGACCGGAAAAGCCTGCCGACGTTCGCCCGTTTCTCGAGAACGTCACTCGCGGACGCGGTGTTCCGCCCGAGCGTCTCGACGCCGTCGTCGAGCACTACATGCATTTCGGGGGTGTCTCCCCGATCAACGAGCTCAATCGAAACATCATCTCTGCATTGCAGGCCGAATTCGATTCGGCTGGAATCGATCTGCCGATCTACTTCGGAAACCGCAACTGGCATCCGATGATCGAGGACACCGTGGCGACCATGAAGTCGGACGGAATCGGCAACGCCTTGGTGTTCCCGACGTCGGCATGGGGCGGCTACTCCGGGTGCAGGCAGTATCACGAGGACATCGCCCGAGCCCGCGACGCAGTGGGCGACGGTGCACCGCACCTGCTCAAGATCCGGCAGTACTACGACCACCCACTGATGGTCGACGCTTTCACCGATGCCGTCGCATCGGCGCGAGCCTCACTGCCCGAGCAGCACCGCGCCGGTGCACGCCTGGTGTTCACCGCGCACTCCATTCCCTCTGCCGCGGACGCCAATGCGGGCCCGCCCGAAGACGGCGGTCACCTCTACAGCCGGCAGGTAGCCGAGGCCTCGAGGCTCGTTGCGGCCGCGTCCGGTGTCGAGGACTACGACCTGGTGTGGCAGTCCCGATCGGGACCGCCACAGGTTCCGTGGCTGGACCCCGACATCTGTGACCATCTCGAAGCGCTCTCGGCTCGGTCGGTCGAGTCGGTGATCGTGTGTCCGATCGGATTCGTGTCCGACCATCTCGAGGTCGTGTGGGATCTGGACACCGAGGCCGAGGAGAAGGCTCGCGAACTCGGGATGGCCTTCGCCCGCGCTGGAACCCCCGGGTCGGATGTGCGTTTTTCCAAGATGATTCGCGAGCTCGTCGACGAGTACCGCCTCGGTGTCGACTGCCGCGGGCTCGGACGCGTGCCGGGCTACGGCTCGACGCTGGACGGAAATCGCTGCGCCGTCGGCTGCTGCGAGCAACCGACCCGGCCGGCTCGTCCTGCCGGGGCCGCTTCCCGATAGTCGCCGATCGAACGACCGACGGGAATCAAGCGGAGTGCATCCCCGCTTCGATGCTCGTCGCGACCGCGATGGTGCGGGCAGTACGGACAGCAGCCCACAGCGGCCGAACCAACTCCTCGCGCGCCGCAGCAGCTGTCGCGGTGGGGGCTTCCGACGGAGCAGACCCCGCCGCGACGGTCAGAATGGCCGCAACCCGGTCTGCCGATTCGAGTACCCGGAATGCCCTGTCCGACATCTCGGCGGGGTAGCGATGCCGGGCCGCGTCGGCGATCAGTGCGGCGATGCGGGCGCGTGGATCGGATTGCAGGGTTCGGGTGGGGAGCGACTGCATCTGGGCGAGAGCGTCCGCCGCGCCGCGAACGGCCTCGCGCATCTCGTATTCGGCCTCGCCCAAGCCTTGTTCCCGATGGCCGTGCTCGGGAACGACTATCGAATACACGGTCCAGCGCAACACATCCGGTCCCTCGACGATCGGCACCACTCCGATCCCGTGGTTGCCCGAGGCACCGACTATCACGGCCTGCCCGGCGTTCAGGGCGGCGCGCGAGAAGTCCGTGTTCGCCGGCAGTCCGCTGACTGCGCCTGGGGCAGGCAGAACGAGTCTGACCCGGTCGTCTCCGACTGCAGACCGCATCTCTGCCCCTGCGGTGGCCCTGATCGCCTGCAGCAGGCCTGCGATGCCCTCGACGTAACCGGGATGCTGCAGTCCGAAGCTCGCGGCCGCACCCGCATCGCCCGCACCCACCAGATGCATCGGAGCCCACTCGGACATGGCGTCGATGACGTCGTCCGGTGAGCTGGCACCAGCCAGCCAGGAACTGGCCCACAGGGCAAGACTCGCACTCGAAGAACACACGACTCACGAGCATAGGTCGGCGTGGCGAACCGTGCTCGGGACGCCGGTGTCGCTAGCGTTGACCGCCGTGAACGACATGTACGGCGGAGACATTCTCAAAGGGCACAGTCGGATGCGGAAGGTGCCGGCGCCGGAAGTTCCGGCCGAGCGCGGACTGGTCGTCGAAGACGCCGGAACCGGTTACTGCGGTGCGGTGGTCGGATTCGAGCGCACTTATGACGGAGACTTCGTCCGACTCGAGGACGGTGCCCGTACCACGCGTCTGTTCGCCCTGCGCGAAGCCGCGTTCCTGATCGACGGCCGTCGGGTGACTCTGGTCCGCCCGAAGCCCGCCGCTGCGACACCGCAGCAGACGCGCTCTGCCTCCGGGTCCACCAAAGTCGAGGGACTGCGGGCACGAACGGCCCGCACGAGCCGGATCTGGGTCGAAGGGGTGCACGACGCGGCCCTCGTGGAAAGTGTGTGGGGCCACGATCTTCGAGTGGAGGGAGTGGTCGTCGAGCACCTGGAAGGTCTGGACAACCTGGGGGAGCGATTGGCTGATTTCGGTCCAGGCCCCGGCCGGCGCGTCGGAGTGCTGGTGGACCATTTGGTGACCGGCTCCAAGGAGTCGAAGTTGACGAGGTCGCTGGGCGAGCACGTGCTGGTCACCGGGCATCCGTTCATCGACGTCTGGGAGGCGGTCAAGCCTGCTGCTGTCGGTATCGATGTCTGGCCGAAGATCCCGCGGGGCGAGGATTGGAAGACCGGAATCTGCCGAGAGCTGGGGTGGGGGAGTCCGCGGGAGGGATGGCGTCGGGTGTATTCGTCGGTGTCGAGCTTTCGTGACCTCGAGGCACCGTTGATCGGAGCGGTCGAACAATTGGTCGACTTCGTGACCGAGTGAACGCTCTGTACTGCTGAACGCCCAGGTCAGGCCGTTCCGCAGGCTTCACTCCACCGCCGGATGTCCGATTCGTGATTGGATGGAGGCTGTGGCAGCGATCATTTGGCTCATAGCGGCAGTGGTGCTCGCCGGTGCCGAGGCACTGACGGGTGACTTCTTCCTTCTGATGATTGCCGGCGGTGCCCTGGGTACTGCCGGTGTCTCTGCTCTCACGGATTTCCCGGTGTGGGCCGATGCGATCGTCTTCGGTGTCCTGTCTCTGGCGCTGGTTCTCGGGTTGCGACCGATTCTGTTGCGGCGCTTCGCGAATCCGCCCGATACCCCGATGGGCATGGCGGCACTCACCGGCAAGAGTGCCGTGGTGCTCGAGCAGGTCACTGCGCACGAAGGCCAGATCAAGCTCGGTGGTGAGGTGTGGACCGCTCGTCCACTCGACGAGACCGAGGTCTATGCCCCGGGTACCACCGTGACCGTGATGGAAATAGACGGCGCTACCGCCGTCGTATGGAAGGGACCGTAGCCAGTGGAAGCACTCATCGCACTGGCTGTCATCGTCGTGTTCGTCGCGGTGCTGATGGCCAAGTCCATCTCGATCGTCCCGCAAGCCGAGGCAGCCGTGATCGAGCGACTCGGTCGCTACACGCGCACCGTGTCCGGTCAGCTCACGGTCCTCGTACCGTTCGTCGACCGCATTCGTGCCAAGGTCGACCTGCGCGAGCGGGTCGTGTCGTTTCCCCCGCAGCCGGTGATCACCAAGGACAACCTGACCGTGTCGATCGACACCGTCGTCTACTTCCAGGTGACCAATCCGCAATCGGCCGTGTACGA
This sequence comes from Rhodococcus sp. 15-649-2-2, assembly GCF_002258645.1. NCBI lineage: Bacteria > Bacillati > Actinomycetota > Actinomycetes > Mycobacteriales > Nocardiaceae > Rhodococcus > Rhodococcus sp. 15-649-2-2. The sequence goes on along the minus strand of NZ_NPFM01000031.1, from coordinate 329,197 downwards.
GATCAACAATTACATCGTCGGCGTCGAGCAGTTGACGACCACCACGCTGCGCAACGTCGTCGGTGGAATGACGCTGGAAGAGACGCTCACGTCGCGTGATTCGATCAACGGTCAACTCCGCGTCGTGCTGGACGAGGCGACCGGCCGATGGGGCCTGCGAGTGGCCCGAGTGGAGCTCAAGAGCATCGATCCGCCGCCCTCGATTCAGGAGTCGATGGAGAAGCAGATGAAGGCCGATCGCGAGAAGCGAGCGACCATCCTCACTGCCGAAGGACATCGTGAATCGGCGATCAAGACAGCCGAGGGTGACAAGCAGAGTCGAATTCTTGCAGCCGAGGGTGGCAAGCAGGCAGCGATTCTCACCGCCGAGGGTGAGCGGCAGTCGCGCATCCTGCGAGCGCAGGGTGACCGTGCCGCGAAGTACCTCGAAGCTCAGGGTCAGGCCAAGGCGATCGAGAAGGTGTTCGGTGCGATCAAGGCCGGCAAGCCCACGCCCGAGTTGCTCGCGTACCAGTACATGCAGACGCTGCCGCAGATGGCTCAGGGCGACGCCAACAAGGTGTGGATGATCCCGAGCGATTTCGGCGATGCGCTCAAGGGCTTCGCCAAGACACTCGGTGCTCCCGGCGAGGACGGGGTGTTCCGCTACGAGCCCAACGAGTCGGCGGGCAACGAGCCCAAGCCCGAGGACGACTCGGACGAGGTAGCCGAATGGTTCGAGACCAAGACCGATCCGGCGGTCGCCGAGGCGGTCAAGGCTGCAGAAGCAGTGGCGCGCAAGCCGGTCGACACGTCGTTGGCTGCGTCTCCGGAACTCTCGAAGGGCTTCGACGTCGGTGCCCTCTCGGCGTCGCCCGAGGCGGAGCCGGAACAGCGCTGAGATTTTCGGTGATCAGTTGAACAGGGCGGTTCCTACACCGGCAGCGGCCAGGGCCCACAGCACGCTGGCGAAGGTGCCGATGATGAACTGTTCGGAGGCATGGGATTCGCGCAGCTCGGGATAGCGCGCGAGTCCCTTGACTGCGAGCACGATGGCGATCCCTTCCGGCCAACCGGCGAGGATCGACACGGCAACGGCCACGCGTTCGAGGATGCCGATGGTCAGTCCACCACGAAGCGGCTCGACCGGATCGTCTCCGGTCGAGTCGCTTTGTCGTCGTGCGACGCGAAACACGGTGGGTACCATCGCTGTTCCGCCCAGGGCCGCAGCGAGGACGGTGAGGACCACTCCGATGGCGTGGCCGAGACCGTAGGCCGGTCCGGCCACCGTGGCCAGGATCGCCGCTGCCGCGAGCAGACTCGACGCGGCGGCGGTGGGCAACCATCGGCGAATTCCGGTGCCGGCGGGGATGGTGGCGGCGCCTGCGGTCAGTGCCAGTAGCACCAGGGTGGCAACGATCATGGCCGATGGCTTCCCGTCGTGTTCGCGGTGTCGAGCAATCGAGTCGCCAGGGTGCGGCCCGCGTTCTCCACCTGCCAGCCGGCGACGGAGAGTCGTTGCGACATAGCTTGTTTGCTGATCTTCAACCGCTCTGCCGCGTCGGTCTGCGACAACCCGTCCTCCATGAGTGCAACCGCTTCGCGGCCGTTGTCCGATCGGCGGCCGATCAGGAGGGCAACAAGGGTGAATGCCGTCTCCGCATCTTCGGCGGCAGTGGGCTCGGGGCCGGAGACGGCAAGCGCGGCGGGGGTTCCCTTGGCTCTGGTCACAGCGTCTCGAGCTGCCTCGAAAGCCGGACCACGTCCGGCTCGCGTGGTTTCCGGTAGTGGAAGCTCTACGGAACCGATGCCGATTCCTACGCTCCATTGTGGTGTGGATACCAGTTCGAGCGCGATGGAGACGACGGTGGCGGCGTCCTCGCACACGGCTTGGACTTCGTCTCCTGCCGTGCGATCGAAAGGACGGATCAGCCCGTGGTCGCGATACCGGTCGAGCAGTTCGGGCACCCGATCGATATCACGTCTACTTCGACGTTGGTCCACGGTCAGAACGAACATTGGACAAGGCTAGGTCGTTGATTTGGAACAGTCAAGCTTCAAGGCTTGATTCATCGGAGTCAAGGCTCCCGCCCTGCTGACTGCCGGCAGGAACACGCTCCGACTTCGAGCCGCGCGAGAGCCGCCAATCCACCACCAGGCCGCTCAGTCCGATCGCGATGCAGACCGCGGACAGCACCAGCAGCACCGGATGCGTCTCACCTCCGATGGCGCCGCCGATCACGACGATCCCGAGAGTGCCCGGCAGCATGCCGATCGCGGTCGCCACGGCGAACGGCACGAGACGCACCGCCGATACACCGCAGGCGTAGTTCACCAACGAGAACGGCACCGGGGCGATCAAACGCAGGGAGCCGACGGCGAGCCAGCCTCTCCGGCGAAGGCTGTCGTCGACCGAGTCCAGGGCCGAATGGGACATTCGAGCTGCCACGGCCTCGCGTCCGATCGCGCGGACCAGCAACAGAGCCAGGATTGCGCTGACCGTCGACGCTCCGATAGTGACGGCCAGGCCGGTCAGCGGCCCGAACAGAACTCCGGCACTGAGTGTGAACAGGGTTCTCGGGACCGGCGCGATGGTCACGATCGCGTGCACGGCGAAGAAAGCGAGCGGGAACGCAGGCCCGACGGCTGTTCCCCACTGGCGAATCTCTTCGACACTCGGATGGGGAGCGAACACGGCCACGAGGGCGAAGACGACGATCACCGCCAGCAGCGCGATCAGTCGGAGGTCGCGCAAGTGCCGGGTCACGAGAGGCCAGCGTACCGGCGCAAGGTGACACCTTCGCCATCTCGGAGTTCGACGACCGAGCGGTACGACCGAACGTGAGGTGATCCTCACGATAACCTGCAATGAAGTGGGGTTAGCATCACTTCAAGTCGGGTGTAGAACTGCCCGCCGAACCGAGGGAGCAGCACACGTGTCCATCGCGTCGCACGAAGATGCCGCACGCAGTGCTCATGCGGCCTGGCAGAAGTCAGTGGCCGGTGTGTTGGCCAAATCTCGCAGGGTCGAGGTGGCCGATCTGCCCGCCGATCCCGAACATCTTCTCGATTCCACGACCTACGACGGGATCACGGTCTCCCCGTTGTACACAGCGTTCGACGAGCGACCGGAAGGTCCGCTACCGGGCCAGTTTCCGTACGTACGTGGTCGCGATCCCCACCGCGACGTCAATGCGGGCTGGAAGGTGTGCACTCGGCACGGCTCGACTGCCCGTGACGCAGCCGACGGTGACGCGTCCGTTCTCAACACCCAGATTCTCGACTCGCTGTCCAACGGCACCAGCGCCCTGTGGTTGGCGGTCGGCGGCCACGGCGTCGACCCGGCCGTGCTGCCGGAGGCTTTGCGCGGGGTGTTCCTCGAGCTCGCACCGCTGACGATCGATGCGCGCGAGGACGTATCCGCCGCGGCAGCCTCGTTGTTCTCGATTCTCGACTCGGCCGACATCGACGATCGCGCCGCAGTCGATATCCGACTCGGAGTGTCCACCCTCACTGCGCAGTTGGGGGGCACCGCGACGATCGAGATGACCGAGGCACTCGAGCTGGTCCACGAGTCGATCGGTCGCGCCGAGACCGTTCGCGCGATCACCGTCGACGGCACCGTCTTCCACAATCTCGGAGCCGGCGACGCGCAGGAACTCGGTGCGTCGATTGCCGCAGGCCTCGAGTACGTCCGCTCCATGACGAACGCAGGCGTCGGCATCACGGATGCTCTGCGCCAGATCGAATTCCGGTTCGCCGCCACCGACGATCAGTTTCAGACCATCGCCAAGTTCAGGGCCGCGCGCACACTGTGGGCGCGCGTTGCGCAGGTGTGCGGATCCCCGGACGCCGGTGATGCTCCACAGCATGCGGTGACCTCGGAAGCAATGATGTCTCAACGAGATCCGTGGGTGAACATGCTGCGCACCACACTCGCGTCCTTCGGTGCCGGGGTGGGCGGCGCGGATTCGGTGACGGTGCTGCCGTTCGATGCAGCGCTGAACGGCGGCGCGGCGGGGGTGTCGAAGACCTTCGCGGCCCGCATCGCCAGGAACACCCAATTGCTGCTGCTCGAAGAAGCCCATCTGGGACGGGTGCTGGATCCCGGCGCGGGGTCCTGGTACATCGAGGAGCTGACGGCCGCGGTCGCCGCGAAGGCCTGGGAGTTCTTCCGGACCGTCGAAGCGTCGGGTGGATTCCGCGCCGCCGTCGACGACGGTTCACTCGTGGCGGCGATCGAGAAGACCCGTGCGGAGCGAGATTCCGACATCGCCCACCGGCTCACCCCACTGACCGGTGTCAACGAATTTCCCAATCTGGCCGAGGCTCCACTGAGCCCCGAGCAGACCGCGCAGCAGGGCTCGGCGGTGCACCGGTACGGCAGAGCCTTCGAGGCGCTTCGGGATCGGTCGGATGCCTTTCTGGCCGAGCATGATTCGCGGCCCACCGTGCTCCTGATACCGCTGGGAAGCGTCGCCGAACACAACGTCCGAACGACGTTCGCATCGAATCTGTTGGCATCGGGCGGAATCGAGGCCGTCAATCCAGGTCCACTGACCGTGGACGGAATCGCCGGATCGGTCGGGACCTCTCGAGCCTCCGTCGCAGTGGTGTGCGGCACCGACAAGCGGTACGCCGACGAGGCATCCACTGCCGTGGATGCAGCACGCGCCGCTGGTGTTTCGCGGGTTCTGCTCGCCGGACCCGAGAAGATCTTCGCCGGCATCGAGGGCACGTCGCGCCCCGATGGATTCCTGACCGCGAAGGTCGATGCCATCGCCGTGCTGACCGAACTTCTCGACACCCTGGGAGCCTCGAAGTGACGACCGACGAGAACCGAATCTCGCACACCATCGGCAGTTTCGCCGACGTGCCCCTGGTCGACCCCGACGAGCCGACGCCGTCGCCGCCGTCGGCCGAGGACGTTGCCGCTCATGTGGAGCAGGGTGCGAAGGCCAATTTCTACACTCCCGAGCAGGTGGTGTGGTCCACCCCCGAGGGCATCGACGTCAAGCCGGTGTTCACCGAGGCAGATCGTGACGCCGCGGAGGCCGAGGGCTATCCGCTGCACAGCTATCCGGGCGCCCCGCCGTTCCTCCGCGGGCCGTATCCCACGATGTATGTCAACCAGCCGTGGACCATTCGTCAGTACGCCGGATTCTCCACCGCGGCCGAGTCCAACGCCTTCTACCGCCGCAACCTCGCGGCCGGCCAGAAAGGCCTGTCGGTGGCGTTCGACCTGGCCACCCACCGCGGGTACGACTCGGATCATCCGCGCGTGCAGGGTGACGTCGGAATGGCCGGTGTCGCAATCGATTCCATCTACGACATGCGTCAGCTGTTCGATGGCATCGACCTCGGTAGCGTCTCGGTGTCGATGACGATGAACGGAGCGGTGCTGCCGATCCTGGCGCTGTACGTCGCCGCCGCGGAGGAGCAGGGCGTCGGGCCGGAGAAACTCGCCGGCACCATCCAGAACGACATCCTCAAAGAGTTCATGGTGCGCAACACCTACATCTATCCGCCGAAGCCATCGATGCGCATCATCTCGGACATCTTCGCGTACACCAGCGAGAAGATGCCGAAGTACAACTCGATCTCCATCTCCGGCTACCACATCCAAGAAGCCGGTGCCACAGCCGATCTCGAACTGGCCTACACCCTCGCGGACGGTGTCGAGTACATCCGCGCCGGCCTCGATGCAGGTATGGACATCGATACGTTCGCACCGCGACTGTCGTTCTTCTGGGCCATCGGAATGAACTTCTTCATGGAGGTCGCCAAGCTCCGCGCCGGGCGCCTGCTGTGGGCCGAACTCGTCCAACAATTCGAGCCCAAGAGCGCCAAATCCCGTTCGCTGCGCACTCATTCGCAGACATCGGGTTGGTCGTTGACCGCACAGGACGTCTTCAACAACGTCGCGCGTACCTGCGTCGAAGCCATGGCCGCTACCCAGGGCCACACCCAGTCCCTACATACCAATGCGCTCGACGAAGCACTGGCGCTGCCGACGGACTTCTCGGCCCGCATCGCACGCAACACCCAGCTGCTCATCGCTCAGGAATCCAACACCGTGCGCCCGATCGATCCGTGGGGCGGCTCGCATTACGTCGAATGGCTCACCCACCAACTCGCGAATCGGGCTCGGGCACATATCGCCGAGGTCGAGGAAGCGGGCGGTATGGCCCAGGCCATCGGCGAAGGAATTCCCAAGCTGCGCATCGAGGAGGCGGCGGCCCGCACCCAGGCTCGCATCGACTCCGGCCGACAGCCGCTGGTGGGCGTCAACAAGTACGTGCCCGACGAGCCCGACACCATCGAGGTGCTCAAGGTCGAGAACTCGAAGGTCCGCCGTGAGCAGATCGAGAAGCTCGAACGCCTTCGTGCCGAGCGCGACACGGCCGAAGTCGAGGCAGCACTGGCGAATCTGACCCGGGCCGCGGCCTCGGATCAGCCGGGAATGGAGAACAATCTGCTCGCTCTCGCCATCGACGCCGCGCGCAAGATGGCCACCGTCGGCGAAATCTCCGATGCGCTCGAGAAGGTCTACGGGCGCCATCAGGCGGAAATCCGGACAATCAGTGGTGTGTACCGCGACGAGGCAGGTAAATCCGAGAACATCACCCGCGCCACCGGGCTGGTCGAGCAGTTCGCCGAGGACGAGGGCCGTCGGCCCCGTGTGCTGGTGTGCAAGATGGGTCAGGACGGGCACGACCGTGGCCAGAAGGTCATCGCAACGGCGTTCGCGGACATCGGCTTCGACGTCGACGTCGGCCCACTGTTCCAGACGCCGGAGGAGGTGGCCCGCCAGGCCGCCGACAACGACGTCCACGTGGTCGGCGTGTCGTCCCTGGCGGCAGGCCATCTGACACTGGTGCCCGCCTTGCGTCAGGCCTTGGCCGACGTCGGCCGCGGCGACATCATGATCGTCGTCGGTGGCGTCATCCCACCCGGCGATTTCGACGAGCTCTACGCGGCGGGCGCCGCGGCGATCTTCCCTCCGGGCACCGTTATCGCCGACGCCGCGATCGGGCTGGTGGAGAAGCTGTCCGTCGCGCTCGGGCACGCACCACGCGAGGCCAACGCCTGAGTATGGGTTCTCCGAACGACAACACGAGTTCCTCGACCGGTGCAGCGTCGCCGAGAGGCCGAACCATCGACATCGATGCGGTGGCCGAGTCGGTCCGAGCGAACGAGCGATCCGGCCTGGCGCGTGCCATCACGCTGGTCGAGTCGACTCGATCGGATCATCGAGATCTGGCGCAGCAACTGCTCCTTCGCGTGTTGCCCGACGCAGGTGGCTCTCACCGGGTCGGCATCACCGGAGTGCCGGGGGTCGGTAAATCGACGTTCATCGACGCGCTCGGTATGCGGTTGATCGAGAAGGGGCACCGGGTCGCGGTGCTGGCGGTCGATCCGTCGTCGACGCGGACCGGTGGTTCGATCCTGGGTGACAAGACCCGGATGTCGCGATTGGCGGTGCAGGAGAACGCGTACATTCGGCCGTCTCCGACGTCGGGAACCCTGGGCGGGGTCGCACGTGCGACCCGAGAGACCATCGTCCTGCTCGAAGCAGCCGGTTTCGACGTGATCCTGGTCGAGACGGTGGGCGTCGGACAGTCGGAGGTGACGGTGGCCAACATGGTCGACTGCTTCACGTTCCTCACGCTTGCGCGCACCGGAGATCAGTTGCAGGGCATCAAGAAGGGCGTTCTCGAACTCGCCGATCTGGTGGCCGTCAACAAGGCCGACGGCAAGCACGCGACCGACGCGAAGAACGCGGCGCGGGAGTTGGCGGGCGCGCTGCGGCTGATCTATCCGCACGATGCGATCTGGAAGCCCCCGGTGTTGACGATGAGTGCCATCGAGGGCACCGGGCTCGACGAGTACTGGGATACAGTGCTGCGCCATCAGCAAGTGCTCAGTGACGCAGGCGAATTCGCAGAGAAGCGTCGCAAGCAGCAGGTCGATTGGACGTGGACGATGGTCAACGATCAGCTGCTGCGCCGGCTGGCGCAGAATCCCTCCGTCAAGGCCATCCGTAGCGACGTCGAGGCCCGGGTGCGCGACGGTTCCCTGACCGCCGCGCTCGCGGCGCAGGAGCTACTCGACGCGTTCGATTCCTGAATCTGCGTCGGCCGCCGGCGTCGCGGGATAGAGCCGGGCGGCGAGAGCTCCGACACGATCGATCAGGCGGTCGAAGAACGCCTCCGGATCGGTGTGCGTCGCGATCGCGACGTTCGCGTCCCTGCCCCACATTCCGCGCCAGTCCGCGACTGTGGTTCCGCGCGTGAGGGTTCCGACGAGTTCGACGTCGACGGTCGCGTGTCGGTAGGTGGCGATATCCGCGTCCAGCGCGACAGCGGCCGCGAACGGATCGTGCATGTGCGCCAGGAATCCTTGATCGTGATCGCGATGAAATTCCATGTAGAACCGCACCGCGTCGGAGAAGTGCCGCACGATCGGATTCGACGCGGTCGACCGAACACCTGGTGCATCGTCGGGCGAGATCACCTCGCCCGGAGAGCTTCCAGCCCGATCGGCAAGCCGCCGAACATGTTCCGGCGTCATCTCGATGGTCTCGGTGATGTCGAGCGCACAGACGATGGGGCGGCGCTCTGCAGGTAGTCCGGAGAAGGCTGCGAACACCTCCGCGGCTGCCTCCGGGTCCACCGCGATGTTCCATTCGCTGGTAGGTGTGGTGTTGCCCTGGTGTTGGAAGGCTCCGCCCATCAGCACCAGACGCTTCAACAGTCGAGGAAGCTCGGGGTCACGCCGGATCGCCAGCGCGAGATTGGTCAGTGGACCGGTGACGAGACCGGTGATCTCGCCCGGACGCGACCGGACCAGCTCGATCCACATCGTGGTGGCGTCTCGCTCCGACAGCGACCGCGACGAGACCGGTAGTTCCGCGTAGCCGATGCCCTGCGGCCCATGAGTGTCCTCGGTGGTCATCAGCGGTGCCACGAGCGGCACCTGCGCACCGAGGGAAACCTCGACATCACTCGCGCGACACAGGTCGAGCCAGGCCAGATTGTTCGCCGCCACTTGGTTCACCGGCACATTGCCCGCGGTGGATGCGATACCGAGGATCTCGGCATCCTCGCTGGCGAGCAGATAGAGCAGGGCGAGCGAGTCGTCGATCCCGGTGTCGACGTCGACGATCAGTGGCACCGTCATGCGGCCACCTGCGTGGTCGGGGTGTGGCGAACCGGAAAATTGACCGAACGTGCGATGAAGCACTTCGACGACGCGGATGCGTGCAGTTTCTCGGCGCGGGCCACCATCGACGGGTCGGCCACGCTCACGACCGGGGCCAGGGTGACTTCGACGAACTGCCCGGACCCGTCGGAGTGCTCCGTCATCACCCCGGTGGGGGAGTCGACGTAGCCGGTGACGGTCACGCCAGACGCGGCGGCCAGTCCGAGGTACCAGAGCATGTGGCAACTCGACAGCGAGGCCACGAGGAGCTCCTCGGGATTCCAGCGCTCTGCATCTCCGCGGGAGCTGGGATCGGAACTTGCAGCGAGGTCGGGTTTCCCTGGAGCCGAGACAACGTGGTCGCGGTCGTAGCAGGAGGCGCCCGAGGTGCCCTCGCCGCGGTTGCCCGTCCAGTTCACTGTGAGTCCGTAGTTGTGGTTCGGCACGAGTCCATCGTGCCAGTACCGGGCCGAGGGGCGACGGTCCACCTGGTCCCTCGATGTCCGGATCGACCGTATTGCCCCAATTGTCAAGGGGGCCAGGCAAAACGGATCTTTCGACCACCGACCTGGTGAAACCTGGACCGATGTCGCTTTTTGTCGTGTTGGTTGTTTGATCTGCGGTCATTCCCCTGGCTAACGTTGCAGCAATGACGGTTGCGCAAGGTCCAGAATCTCCCGAGTCGTCACCCCGACAATCGCGATGGGGACATCGGCATGTCCAACTCCTCCGACGGGACGCGTTCTCCCATCGGATGCGGAGAAAGCCGGCGCTGTCGGAGGAGAGCATCACCGTCGTCGATCAACCGATGCTCAAACGCGCGGTGTCGGCTGCGGCCCTCGGCAACACGATGGAGTGGTTCGACTTCGGTGTCTACGGCTACCTGGCGGCGACCCTGGGCAAGGTGTTCTACCCCGACGCCACGCCCGCGGTTCAGCTCATCTCGACGTTCGCCACGTTCGCCGCAGCGTTCGTGGTTCGGCCACTGGGCGGCCTGTTCTTCGGCCCGTTGGGGGACCGAATCGGACGGCAGAAGGTGCTCGCCGCCACGATGATCATGATGGCCATCGGCACCCTGGCCGTCGGACTCATCCCCAGCTACGCGACCATCGGAATCTGGGCACCGATCCTCCTTCTCGTCGCACGCTTGGTTCAAGGCTTCTCCACCGGCGGTGAGTACGGCGGTGCCACGACCTTCATTGCCGAGTACTCCCCGGACAAACGGCGTGGCTTCCTCGGTAGTTGGCTCGACTTCGGCACCTTCGTCGGGTACGCAATGGGCTCCGGCCTGGTGACGATCCTCAACGCGGTGCTGGGCGAGGCCTCGATGGTCGAATGGGGCTGGCGCATACCGTTCTTCGTTGCCGGCCCGATGGGGCTCATCGGGCTGTATCTACGTCTCAAGCTCGAGGACACTCCCGCATTCCGTAAGCAACTCGACGAACACGACAGCAAGGTGAAAGCGCAGGAGAGTGCACGGAGGTCGGTGGGAAAGATCTTCACCGATCACTGGCGAGCTCTGCTGATCTGCATGGGAATCGTGCTGTTGTACAACGTGACCAATTACATGGTGACGTCGTATCTTCCGACGTACTTCACCGAAGTTGTCGGACGTAGTCAGCTCAGTGCCGACTTGCTCGTACTTTCGGCGATGATCGTCGTGGTGAGCATCATCGTGCTCGTGGGCAGACTCACCGACAGGATCGGACGCAAGCCGGTATTCGTGTTCGGTGCCGTCGGACAGATCGTTCTGGCCGTACCGTGCTTTCTTCTACTACGTGGCAGCGGATGGGTCGGGCCGCTGATCGCGTGCCTCCTGCTCGGCCTCGTACTGGCGTGTTTCGCGGCACCGAGCGCATCGACGCTACCTGCCCTGTTTCCCACCCGGATTCGCTACGCAGCGCTCTCGATCGGGTTCAATCTGTCGGTCTCCATCTTCGGCGGAACGACGCCCCTGGTCACGTCGGCCCTGGTCAGTGCAACCGGCAGTCCGATGATTCCTGCCTACTACCTCATCGTGAGCGGCGTCATCGGACTCATCGCAGTCGGTTTCCTGCGCGAATCCGCCACGCAACCGCTCGACGGGTCTCCGCCGCAGGTGGATTCGACAGAGGAAGCCAAGGAGCTCTACACCGAGGCATCGGCTTTGGCCGGACGACCCTGACGAGAACCTGGCCCTGACGAGACAGATGGCACGTCACAACCAGAGCGCCTCGTCGGCTCCCCATGGGCGTGCTGGAAACGGGTAGTCGGCGTAGTCGTCGAACACCGGACGCGCTGCTGTGACGCGACCGTTCGTGACCACACAGTCCGGTGTCGGGGTCTCGGCCGGACCGTGATCGGGATCCCGTCCGGGTGATTCGAGCAACCAGGCGGCCGTCCGGGCCAGGGACACTTCGACGGTGGCGGCCGACCCGAATCCGGATGCACGATCGGCCACCTCCGAGACGATTCCAGCAGCGAGCAGGTACCCGCTCGCGTGGTCCAGCGCCTGGGCCGGCAGGCGCCCGAGTTCTCCACCACTACCTTCGAGTACCGAGATGCCGGTGGCAGCCTGGACGAGACTGTCGAAGCCACGCCGTCCCGACCATGGTCCGCGAGTACCCCAGGCACTGACCCGTCCGTGCAGGACGTCCGCTCGGTGTTCGAGTCCGAACCGCTCGAGAGCGCCCGGGCGGTACCCGGTAACCAGGACATCGGCGAATTCGAGCAGTCGGTTCATCACGGCACGTCCTTCATGCGTGCTCATGTCCACCGTCGCCGAATGCTTCCCCTGCCCATTTTCCATGTGCTGCCAGGTGATTTCGGGGCGGTGGGGCGGATCGACGCGAAGCACCTCGGCACCGAACAGGGCGAGCGCGCGGGTGGCCACCGGTCCGGCGATGACGCGGGTCAGGTCCAGTACCCGCACTCCGGCCAGCGGAGCAGCCGTAGTCCCTCGGAATTCGGGAACTCGATACGCGGCAGAGCCCGTGTCGTCCGAACGCGCGATCACCGGACCTGGCCCGGCCGCTGTTCCTGCAGGCTCAGCGGACCACTGGTCTTCGGTGCGGACCTGCACTGCCAGAGCGCCGTTCTGTGCGCACGACCATTCGAGCTCTGCAGCGGCGATACCCGCCACCCGCGCCGCGAATTCATCTGTGCCGCAACCATCGTCGAGACCGACTGTCTCGAGTAGCGCGGTCCGGTGGTGCGGATAGTTCGCGTGAGTTCTCACCCAGCCGTCGGACGCGAGGAAGAAGCCGGACAGATCTGCGAACGGCTGCACCGGTGCGCCGTCGAGGCGCAGCATCGAGTCACTCATGAACGATGCCGCTATCCGCTCCGCCGACGCGGTCGGGCCCGCGCCGGCGGGGGACGGTCCGAGAACACCCCGCAGCCTGCCGACTGCGGTACCGAGGGCACCGACCGACTCGGCAGCGATGGTCGCCACCGGCAGTGTCGCTGCGAGCCATGCACTCACGGGGGCAGGCCCCGTGCCGATGGGACTGCTGTTCCCGACATCAGTTCCGCTTGGCCCAGATCTCCATCCCGGCCGCGTTGAGACGGTCGATGAGAACGTCGCCGATCGCGGTGGCCGGAGTCAGAACGCCACTGGCCTTCGGCAATGCATCCCCACCGAGCACCAGCGCCAGCGCCGATTCCCCGAGCATCACCGCGGTTGCCTTGTAGCCGGGGTCGCCCGACGCCTTGACCCGAGCCCGGTAGCGAGCACCCGAGGTGGTGAGGGTGTACAGGTCGACGGTGAAATGGCCCTTCTCGCGGGCCTTCTCGCTTGGACCGGTTCCTGGCTTGGGCAAGATACGGTCGAGGACCTTACCCGGCAATACCGTCATGGCGGACACTCCGACGAACAGCCCTGCCGAGAGCGCTCCGGCGAGTACCGGACTGGCGAACGACGACCCGACGCTCATCACTTCGCTGTAGCGGAACTGTTTGCCGTATGCCCAATCACGAAGTGCATTGCTGCGCCGGACGACGCGTGTGTTGTACGAGGCCATCACGAACGGTGCCTTCCATCCGCGGAGGCTCGGGTCGATCTTCTTACCGTCGATCAGGACGGTGTCGAGTTGACGGCCGAGCTGCGGCTCCAGGCCTCGGTCCGGGCTGAGTGAGTACGGTCGAGCGGCGATCCGTCGTGCCCGCTTGTCCTTCTTCATCGCCTCGATCTGTCCTCGCAGCGAGTCGATGGTGCCGCCGCTGACTCCACCGGACATCGAGGTGACCACCAGCGTCGTGTCGGTGAGTTCGCCTGCGTTGTCGGCCGTGACGGCCTCGTACAGGGCATGTACTCCGATGTCGGACGGAACGGAATCGAATCCACACGAGTGGACGATCCGTGCTCCGGTGCGCTGGGCGATCTCGTGATTGGCGTCGATGCTCTCGCGGGCGAACAGGACCTCGCCGGTGAGGTCGACGTAGTCCGTGCCGGCTTCGGCGCAGGCCGTTGCCAGCGCCAAACCGTACTTCGCGTAAGGGCCGACCGTGGTGATGACGACCTTGGTGGACCGGGCCATGGCGTCCAGCGACGCGATATCGGTGGCGTCGGCTTCCAGTGCGGACCAGTGTGCGGCCTTCGGTCCGAGTTCCTTCTGCGCAGCATGTACCCGTGCGGTCGAACGACCGGCCAGAGCGATGCGTGTGCCGGCCGGAGCGTGCTCGGCAAGGTACTTCGCCGTCAGTTTCCCGACGAAGCCGGTGGCTCCGTAGACGACGATGTCGTAGGTGCGATCGGGGCCGATGGTCGAGTCCGAAGCAGGCGAGTTCATAGCAGCGACACTAACGCGGTTGCCTCACCGAGTCGAAGCGCCGTCAGTTGGTCCAGGTGTGTACGGGCTCTCCGGAGTTCATCTGCGTGACGTAGTCGCCCAGCATTCCGGCGAGAGCTCGATCCCGCTTGTCGCCTGCACGTTCGCGGGCGACGACCGAGTTTCGTTGCCAGACCGACCCGGACTGCTTTGCCAGGCAACGGGCCTCGATCACGCCGAGGTACCGGTCGCGCACGGCCGTGTCCACTCCGTAGGCGGCCAATCCGGCATCGGCCATCGGCAGCAGCCGACGCAACACCAGTTCTTGCGGACTCACCCAGCCGACCTCGGGCCAGTACAGCATCGAATCGAAGCCGCCGCGTGCGGCGGAGTGCACGTTCTCCTCCGCAGCGTCGAACGACATCTGCGACCACAACGGTCGATCGGCATCCGCCAGTGCTCGCACCGTGCCGTAGTAGAACGCGGCATCGGCGAGGGTATCCACCACCGACGGTCCGGCCGGGAGGACGCGGTTCTCGAGCCGGATGTGGTGACCGTCGCCGGACCGGTCGTAGATCGGACGATTCCACCGGTAGACGGTTCCGTTGTGCATGCGCAGCTCGGACAGCGACGGCGTCTTTCCCTCGGCCAGAGCTGCCTTGGGGTCCTCGTCGCTGCACACGGGCAGCAACGCCGGAAAGTAGCGGGAATTCTCCTCGAACAGATCGAAGATCGACGTGATCCATCGTTCGCCGAACCACACCCGTGGCCGCACACCTTGATTCTTCAGCTCCTGGGGGCGGGTATCGGTGGCCTGCTCGAACAGCGGAATGCGAGTTTCGTGCCACAGCGCGCGGCCGGCGAAGAACGGCGAGTTGGCGCCAAGGGCCACCTGAACTCCCGAGAGTGCTTGCGCCGCATTCCAATACGACGCGAACTCGTCGGGCGCGACCTGCAGATGCAACTGAACGGAGGTGCACGCAGCCTCGGGAAGGATGGTGTCGGTGACGATGTCCAGGTCCTCGGTAGCGGCGGCACCGGGCAGTCGAACACCACCGATCTTCAGTTCGATGTCCTCGCCGCGAGCGGCGAAGATCTGTTGGTTGAGTAGGTCGTAGCGAGGATTGGCCGACAGCCAGCGGTGCTGAAAGTGTTCTTCGTCCAAGGTCGGGAGCATGCCGATCATGGCGAGACGACTACCCGAGGTGCGGGCGCGTTCGTCCGCTGCGTTCAGCGAGCGCCGCAGGTCCTCTTCCAGTTCTGCGATGGAGGCACCACGCAACGGCCGAGGATCGACGTTGATCTCGATGTTGAACTGGCCGAGTTCGGTTTGGTAGTCGGGGTCGGCGATGGCGTCGAGCACGGCGGCGTTGGCCATCGAAGGTGCCATGTCGTCGTCGACGAGATTGAGCTCGATCTCCATGCCGATCTGCGGCTCACCGACGTGGAAGGTCTCGTCGGCCAGCATGATTGCCAAGGCGTCGAGACAGTCCTGAACTTTCTGACGAAACTCGTGTCGATCCTGCCTGGTGAACTTGCGACGCTCGACGTCCTCGCCCATGGTGACCGCCTATCGGTGCGTGAAGAAGGGCCGATCGCTCACACGTAACGGCTTTTCGAGTATCGCAGCCCGTCTTCGCCCTGGGGCACGCACACCGAAATTACTCCACAGTCGAAGGCCGACATCACCACGGTGACGGTTGGTAGTCCTTGAGGAAGGAGCCGTACAGATCGTTTCCGAGCTCTCCCTGCACGATGGGGTCGTACACCCGAGCCGCACCGTCCACCAGGTCGAGCGGAGCGTGGAATCCCTCGTCGGCCAGCCTCATCTTGGTGGGGTGCGGACGCTCGTCGGTGATCCAGCCGGTGTCGACGGCGGTCATCAGAATCCCGCTCTCGAGCATCTCCTTCGCGCTGGTTCGCGTCAGCATGTTCAGCGCGGCCTTCGCCATGTTGGTGTGGGGATGGCCCGGTCCCTTGTATGCGCGGCCGAACTGGCCCTCCATCGCCGAGACGTTGACGACGTACTTGCGTCGCGCATCCGAGGCCTCCATTGCCGGACGCAGACGCGACACGAGAATGAACGGGGCAACGGAATTGCACAGCTGCACTTCGAGCAACTCGACCGGGTCGACCTGCTCGACTGTGTGGATCCAGCTGTTCGTCTCGGCCAGGTCGGGCACCAGACCGCCTGCGTCGATAGCGAGCCCACTCTCGATTCGCTCGGCCGTCACCGAGCCCGCGACCATGGCGAGCGAGGCCACGTCGTCCGCACTCAGCACTGCGGCCGGCTGCCCGCCGAGCGCCGTTGCCGGCAGCGAACTCGCGAGCGACGCGGGGTGGGCATCACTGGTCTTGCCGAACGTGATGCGCTCCGGGCCCGCCCCGTCGGCCAAGGCGGCCGGCAGAGGCTCGGCCTCGGCGTCGGCCAGTGCGCTGTACGAACCGGGGGAGCGCTTGACGGTCTGTGCGGCATTGTTGATCAGAATGTCCAGCGGTCCCTCCGCAGCAACCGAATCGGCAAGGGCCACAACCTGAGCCGGATCACGCAAATCGATCCCGACGACGCGAAGACGATGCAGCCACTGGTCGCTGTCGTCCATCGCAGCGAATCGCCGAACCGCATCGTTGGGGAAGCGGGTGGTGATGGTCGTGTGTGCACCGTCCCGAAGCAGTCGAAGCGCGATGTACATCCCGATCTTCGCCCGACCTCCGGTCAACAACGCGCGTCGTCCGGACAGGTCCGTCCGCGCGTTGCGCTTACCGCGATTGAGCGCCGCGCACTCCGGGCACAGCTGGTGGTAGAACGAGTCGACATCGGTGTAGCGCTGCTTGCAGATGTAGCAGGGGCGAGCCTTGATCAGCGTGCCCGCGATGTCGCCCTCGGCGCGCGAGGTGAGCGAAAGACCCGCAGTCTCGTCGTCGATGCGGTCCGGCGATCCGGTTGCGGTTGCAGCGACGACAGCACGATCGGCGGCATTGACGGCATTGCGCGCGGCGACGCGTCGGGCACGCTTGAGATCTTTGAACATGGCACCGGAGGCACGTTGAACGGCAATGGAATCAGGATGATTCTTGTCCAATTCGGCGGCCTGCTGCAGCACCCGCAGGCACGTCTCCAGATCGGTGGGGTCGATCGAGTCCATCGTCAATCTCCTAGCATCTGCCCGGTCGAGCCGAACGAGGCGAGTGGAGAACGAAAAAGACCCCGATTCCGAAGAATCAGGGTCCGTTTCGTCTGTCTCAACTCAGATCTTTGAAAATCTTTGTCTGCCTACATCTTTCAGACGGTGTCCGAGGGGGGACTTGAACCCCCACGTCCGTTAATAGGACACTAGCACCTCAAGCTAGCGCGTCTGCCATTCCGCCACTCGGACCAGCGCGACTCGTGTCGCACGTTTCAACCTTGCATTCACAACCGGCCGCTGTGCGCTGCGTTAGATTATCCGACGGGTTCCCGATAACCCAAATCCGCACGTCAGTTCATGTCCGAAGGCGTTCGCCGGTGGTGCCCACAGCGGATTCTGGTGGTAGGAACAACGGTGTGCCCAACGAAGTGAGCAACCCCGGACATCGCACCACCGACAACCCCACCGTCGCCCTCGACGAAGTCGTGGATCTGGTCAGTTCCCTCATTCGATTCGATACGTCGAACACAGGAGAACTCGAGACCACGGTCGGCGAGAAGGAATGCGCCGAGTGGGTGGCGAGCAAGCTCGAGGAGGTGGGGTACGAGACCGAGTACGTCGAATCCGGTGCTCCCGGCCGTGGCAACGTGTTCGCCTGGTTGCGCGGAGCGGACTCCTCGCGCGGTGCACTACTGGTCCACGGCCACCTGGACGTCGTACCGGCCGAGCCGGCCGACTGGAGCGTGCACCCGTTCTCCGGCGCCGTCGAGGACGGGTACGTGTGGGGTCGTGGTGCGGTCGACATGAAGGACATGGTCGGTATGGCCCTTGCGCTGGCCCGGCAATTCAAATCGAACGGAACCGTGCCGCCGCGCGACATCCTCTTCGCGTTCCTCGCCGACGAGGAGGCGGGTGGCAAGTACGGATCGCATTGGCTGGTCGACAATCGACCCGACCTGTTCGAGGGCGTCACCGAGGCAGTCGGCGAAGTCGGCGGGTTCTCGCTGACCGTCGCTCGCCCGGACGGCACCGAGAAGCGGCTCTACATGGTCGAGACGGCGGAGAAGAGCCTGGCGTGGATGCGGCTCACCGCCAAGGCCCGCGCCGGCCACGGATCGTTCCTGCACGACGACAACGCCGTGACGTACCTGGCCGAGGCCGTCGCCAAACTCGGCAATCACACGTTTCCGTTGGTCCTCACCGAATCGGTGTCCCAGTTCCTGCACGCGGTCTCCGAGGAGTCCGGCCTCGACTTCGACCCCACCTCGCCGGATATCGACGGCACCCTGCTCAAGCTCGGCAGCATCGCGCGCATCGTCGGAGCGACTCTGCGTGACACCGCGAACCCCACGATGCTCTCGGCCGGATACAAGGCCAACGTGATTCCGCAGACCGCGACGGCGGTAGTGGATTGCCGGGTGCTGCCCGGGCGGCAGGCGGCCTTCGAGAAGGAGGTCGACGAGTTGATCGGCCCCAACGTCGAACGGGAATGGATCACCAAGCTCGAACCCTACGAGACCACCTTCGACGGTGACCTCGTCGACGCGATGAACGAGGCCGTCCTCGCGCACGATCCGAACGGCCGAACTGTTCCGTACATGCTGTCCGGGGGTACCGATGCAAAGGCGTTCGCGCGCATCGGTATTCGCTGCTTCGGCTTCGCTCCGTTGAAGCTGCCACCGGAGCTGGATTTCGCGGCGTTGTTTCACGGCATCGACGAACGAGTACCCGTGGAGTCGTTGGAGTTCGGTACACAGGTACTGGAACACTTCTTGATGCACAGCTGACACGAAAGGAACCATCGTGGCGTACAACCCATACGACTCGCTTCCGGACCTACCGTCCTTCGAGTTGACGTCCGAGGACGTCGAGGACGGCCAGGCGTTGGCCGCTCAGCAGGTCAGCGGAATCATGGGAGCCGGTGGGCACGACAACTCTCCGCAGCTGTCCTGGTCCGGCTTCCCCGAGGGAACCAAGAGCTTCGCTGTCACCGTCTACGATCCCGACGCTCCCACTGCGTCCGGATTCTGGCACTGGGCAGTGGCGAACATCCCCGTCGAGACGACGTCACTGGTGTCGGGCGCAGGCGACGACGGCGGCACCGGAGTGCCCAGCACCGCGGTGACGCTGAAGAACGACGCGGGCCTGTTCCGCTACATCGGAGCGGCTCCGCCGGCGGGTCACGGACCGCACCGGTACTTCATCGCCGTCCATGCGGTGGACGTCGAGCGACTCGAAGTGGACGAGACGGCCACCCCGGCCTACCTCGGCTTCAATTTGTTCTCGCACGCCATCGGCCGTGCGGTCATCACCGGCACGTACGAGGCCTGACCTCGGCCCTGTCGTGCGCGTTTTGCGTAGCTCCAGCTACGCAAAACGCGCACAAGGGGATCAGGGCCTGTTCGCCGAACCCACGGCGTCGGCGATCGTGGCGAACCCGTTCTGTTCCAGGCGCGCCGACAGTCCCCGGTGAATGCCCTTGATCCACAGCGGGCCGCCGTAGATGAACCCTGTATAGCCCTGCACCAGGGAAGCGCCTGCGGTGATCCGCTCCCAGGCCTGCGCCTCGGTCTCGATTCCCCCGACCGAGATCAACGTCAGCTGCGTACCCACTCGGCGGTAGAGACGACGCAGCACCTCGAGTGACCGCTCTGCCAGCGGTGCGCCGGACAGGCCTCCAGCTCCCATTCCGGCAACCATTTCCGCATCGCTGCGCAGGCCTGCGCGCGAGATCGTCGTATTGGTGGCCACGATGCCGTCGAGACCGAGTTCGACGGCTAGGTCGGCCACGGCGTCGATATCCTCGTCGGAGAGGTCAGGGGCAATCTTGACCAGCACCGGCACGGACACCACCGACTGCACCGCCGCCAGGATCGGTCGCAGTGATTCGACGGCCTGCAGGTCACGGAGCCCCGGGGTGTTGGGAGAGCTCACGTTGACCACGACGAAATCCGCCAGCGGCCCCAGCAAACGAGCGCTGGCGGTGTAGTCCGCAGCAGCATCGGCGGGCTCCACGATCTTCGTCTTGCCGATGTTGGCACCGATCGGGATGCGGGTGCGCCTCGAGCGCAATCGCTGAGCGGCATGTTCTGCACCGTGGTTGTTGAAACCCATGCGGTTGACGATGGCGCGATCGAGGGGCAACCGGAACAGTCGAGGGGTCGGATTACCGGGCTGGCCCTGCGCTGTCACGGTGCCGATCTCGGCGAACCCGAATCCGATGGGTTCCCAGGAATCGATGCCGTCGGCGTTCTTGTCGAAGCCGGCCGCGAGACCGAGCGGAGCTGGGAAGTCGACGCCGAACACCGTCGAGCGCAGGCGCGGGTCGTCGGCCACGAACAACTTCCCGGCCAGATGGCGCAGCGGCGGTACGACAGCCACCGCGCGGAGTACACCGAACGCCAGGTGGTGAATCCGTTCCGGTGGCACGAGGAACATCAGGCGCAACAGCGCGCGGTACAGACGGTCTCCCACGGTCTTCTTTCCGATCGATCCGGCTCGGTAGACATGTTGAGGTCGAACTTCCACTGCGGTCGAACAGTACTGCTGTGACGATCAGATTCCGGGCTCCGGGATGTGATGCGCAGTCTTCTTCCGCTTGAGCAGAACACGCCGGCTGCCGTCGGTGTACAGCCGAACCCGCGACAGTTCCCAGCCGCCGAACTCCGCTTGGATCGCCAGCCTCATCGACGCCGTGACCCGAGTGACGTCCGGGGGCAGCCGCAGCGGAACGTACTCCCAATCGTCGGATGGGGACACTTCCCATCCGATGGGCATCTTGGCTCGGCCCGGTGTCGAACTCTCGTGTGCGTTCACGTGCCTCCTTGACGACCCGCGGAAGGGATGCGCTGCAGCCCGTCGCCGGTTGCCGATCCGATGTACAGGTCGCCGGTGTTGTCGTCGACGGCAATCGAGTCAGGCTGCCGCACGGTGGCCAACCGCTCGGTCTCGACGGGAATTCCGGTATCGAGTGTGTATCCGACCACTTCGTTGAGGGCGGGCAGTGTCACCCACGCGACGCCGGACTGTTCATCGTAGGCGATAGCCCAGGGCTTCGACCCGACCGGAAACCGTTGCCGCATGAGCAGGTCGTGCGAGGTGAAGACGAGCAACTCCGTGCCGGTCGAATCGGTGACCAGAAGCCGCCCGAATTCGTCGCTGGTCATTTCCGCAGCACCTTCGCCGGCCCGCAGAGCCACTCCGAGGGTGCCGTCGTCCAGATTCAGATCGGTCACCGACGTCTGTCTGCGATCGAGAACCGAGACGCCCTTCGGCGTACTGGCCAGCGCATCGGCAGAGGTGACACTGCCCCCGGAGACCGTCCGGGTCACCTGTCCGCTCGCGTCCAGGACGCGGATCGTGCCGGTGTCGTCGCCGACGGCAGTGGTGCCGTCGGGCAGGTCGGCAGCCGACAGGGCATTCGATTCGACGGCCAGATCGGTGCGCTGCCCGTCAGCGACGTCGATCCTTGCCACCGAACCGTTCAGGGGAACCAGGACGGTCGAATCCCGACCGGCAACCAGTTCTGCTCCGACAGAGCCCAGGTCGATCACACGCGTCTGCGCCGCCGCGTCGGTGCCGACCAGACTCACCGAAGTCGATGAGTCGGTCAGCGCAACGAGCGTCCGGGTGACAGGATCGAAGGTGAGCGCGCTGACGGGCGCAAAGTCGGTGACGATTCCGGCAGGAGTCACAGCCGCTGCGGGGGATTGGGCCGGTGGCTGCGGTTCGACCGATATCTCGTCGGAATTCTCGTCGTCGCTCGAACACCCGCTCACCGACAACACTGTGACCACGGCGAGTGCGGATGCAACTGCCGCTCGAAGCGTACGAGCCGACGGTGTTCGCATGGAACCGAACCTACTTCCTTGGTGGCACTGCCCTGTTGTGGCGATGCCACATCTGTACCAGCGTGCGACGATCCCGGTGAAATCGACCGTGCCGGATCGGGTGTCCCCGGCCGTGCCGGGCGAGGCGGTAGCGTGATCGTCCGAGGTGAGTGCACGACATGGGAGTGGACGTGGAATCCGAAGAAGCACACTTCGTCGTCGAAGAAGTGAATGCCGGAACGCATGCGAACGGTTTCGGGCACACCGACGACGGTCGGGCGTTCGCGTTCAGAGTGCACCGCAGCACGCTGTACGTGGAGATCTACCGAGCCGACGTACGATCCCCGGTGCCGGATCGGTCCGAGGTCGAAGCGGTTTCCGAACACTCGGTCACCGAGATCGATCTGACCGACGAACGCAGCATCATCGGCGTCGTGCGTGACGCGGTCGCACATGCACAGCAGCTGTCCGATGCGTCACAGCGAGACACGACGGCAGTCCGAGCCTTCTTCAATCGTGTCAACTCCGTGCTCGAGGGTTTCTGACTCGACGGGGAACGACGAGTTGTTCACCGGTGTCGGGGTGATCGAAGACGTCGACGGGGTGTCCGTACACGCGAGCGAGCAGCTCCGAGGTCAGCACCTGTCGCGGCGGACCGACGGCAACGAGTGAACCCGAGTCGAGTATCGCAACGCGATCGGCGTACGCCGCTGCGAGACCCAGATCGTGCAACACGACGACGACGGCGCGGCCCGCGGCTGCGAGGGAGCGCACCACAGCCATGACGGACTCCTGATGTCCGAGGTCGAGCGCAGCGGTGGGCTCGTCGAGCATGATCGTCGCGGTGTCCTGCGCGATCACCCGTGCCAGCGCAACCCGAGCCTGTTCACCCCCGGACAACGACGCGAACGGCCGACGTGCAAAGCCCGAGACGTCGCATGCAGCCATCGCGGATCGGACCCGAAGATCGTCGTTGCGTGCCTCGGCCGTTCCCACCCAGGGGGCACGGCCCATCCGGACTATCTGTTCGGCCGTGAACGCGAATCCGACAGTGTGGTGCTGCGGCAGCACCGCGCGTCTTCTGGCCAGATCGAGGGACCGGTACGGCTGGGTTCCGAGTGGGGTCGGTGATTGCGACGCCACCACCACCGATCCGGTACCGGGCTCGGTGTCACCCGACAGGACGGAGAGCAGCGTCGACTTTCCCGCGCCGTTGGGTCCTACGAGCGCCAGAATCTCGCCGGCGACGACGTCGAGGTGGACGTCGTCGAGCACCGTTCTCTCGCCCAGCCGCGCGCTGACTCCGCGAGCGACGATCGTGTTCGAGCCCGTCGTCGGGGCAGTAGGGATGTCGTTGCGAACCCGGCCGAATCGCCGCATCATGCCCAACCGCCTTGCCGAGCGCGAGTGCGACGAAGCAGCCAGAAGAAGAACGGCGCCCCGGCCAGGGAGGTCACCATGCCAAGGGGGAGGTCGACGTTCGCGACGAGGGTGCGCGTGACGAGGTCGGCAGCGAGCAACACGATGGCTCCCGCGAGCGCGCTGGCCGGAATGAGGACGCGATGCAATGGGCCGAGCACCATCCGCATCGCATGCGGAACGACCAGGCCCACGAACAGGATTATTCCGGTGAACGCGACACCGGATGCCACGAGCAGGGCGACGATCACGATGGCGAATTGTCTGAGACGTTCGACGTTCACTCCGAGATGACGCGCCACGTTCTCCCCGAGCGCCAACAGATCGAGTCGGCGAGCGATCACCAGCGAGGCTGCGATCCCGAGTACCGCCAGTGGGGCGACCACAGCCACCGACTGCCACGTTGCGCCCGCCAAGGACCCCAGTTGCCAGAACACGATCTGATCCCTGGCAGCGGGACTGGCGACGAAGGTGAAGAACGCGATCACACCGCCTGCGAAGGCATTGACTGCGACGCCGGTGAGGATGAGGGTCACCACCTCGGTGCGGCCGGCGTTGCGCGCCAGGAAATACACCGCGATCGTGGTGATCAGCCCGCCGACGAACGCGGCCAGAGCCACGCTCCAGACCCCGGCGAAGCTACCACCGAGGACGATGACCGAACTGGCACCGACGGCTGCCCCAGAGGACACTCCCACAACGCCTGGCTCGGCCAGAGGATTCGCGAACACACCCTGCAGCAGTGCGCCCGCGCACCCGAGACACGCGCCGACGAACACTGCGAGGGTCAATCGAGGAAATCGGACCTGCCACAACGTCACCTCGCCGCTGGGGTGAGCGGGCATCGGACCGATGTCGAGACCGGCCCGATGGGCGAGGCTTCCCAGCACTTCCAACGGCGACGTCGGCACTTGCCCGACGACGGCAGAGATCAGCGCCAGGGCAACCAACGCCACGACCGATACGCCGAACGTCACGACGACCCGGCGTGTGTCCGTTCGCGCCCCGATCGGTGATGCCTCGGTCATGACGGCGGGTCGTACACGGCTGCGGACAGTGCTCGCAGCACCTTGCCGGTGTTGGGGCCGAAACTGAGAATGGTGCCGTCGTCCATGTCCACCACGCGGCGTTCTCGACCGGCCGGGGTCTGTGCGATTCCTGGAATCTGCTCGAGTCCCTCGATACCGCCGATCGACTGCAGTCCTTTTGTCATCATCAGGATGACGTCGGGTGCCGCGGCGATGAGTGCCTCGCTCGTCACCGGTACGAATTGTTCGGTCAGACCGGATTGGACACCCGCGTCCGTCGCCCCGAGCGCCTCGATCAGCGCGTCGGCTCCCGAGCCGGGTCCGGCGAGCATCTTGATCGCCGGACCACGCATGTACAGAAACGCGATCTTCAGCGGTACGTCCGATGTCGGGGTGTCGTCGGCAGCTTCGTCGATCTCGGCGTTCGCACGTTCGGCGAGCGCGCGGCCGGCGTCGGGTACCCCGAGTGCGGCGGCGACGGCTTCGATCTGGTCGGCGACCCCGGTCAACGTTCGGGTCGGGTCGAAGTACACGACGGGGATGCCCGCGGCTCGGATCTGGTCCTGCACTGCGCGCGGACCGATGCTGGTGTCGGTGAGTACGACGGTGGGCGAGAGCGCCAGGATTCCCTCGGCGCTCAACGAGTGGCCGGTGGGAGTGACATCGGGCACGTCCTGTGCCGCCGGAAACGCCGCCGATGTGTCGCGTCCGACCAGTTTGTCACCGAGTCCCAGTGCGAAGACCGTCTCGGCCAACGTGCCGTACTGGTCGGCAGCGACGATGCGGCTGTTGTCGGTCACCGTGACGGCGACGCCGTCGAATCCGGTCACGGTGGCGGGTAGCACCGCCGCCGGGTTCTCGGCGACCGGTTCCGGATTCGGGTCTTCGACGACGGCGGTGCGGGGGCCGAATGTGCCGGTGGGCCCGGCGTCGGGCGTGGTCACGGAGCAGGCGGCCGACAGTGCGGCGACGACAAGCACGGCCGTTAGGCGTTCGACGATCACCACCGAAGGTTAGCCTGTCCGATGTTTCTGGTCGCCCCCGAAGTTTCTCGGTGAGAACGACGCGACCGATCAGGCGCTGACGTCGTCCAGGGCGGACGCAATGGCCGCCGGCAGTTCGAGTTCTTCGGCCATCAATGCGCCCATCAGCTGGGCAAGATCGCGGGCACCCACGATCGCGCTGCTCACACCCGGACGATCCCGAGCCCATGCGAGCGCCACGACGAGGGGAGAGGTCGCGAGCCCGTCGGCAGCGGTGACGGCAGCGTCGACGATGCTGACAGCAGAATCGGTCAGGTAGGACAGCACGGATTCGGCGTGCAACTCGTCGGCACCGCGCGAGTCTGCAGGAATTCCGTTGCGGTACTTGCCCGTCAGCACGCCGCCCGCGAGGGGAATTGCGGCCAGGACGCCGATGCCGTGGTGATGTGCTGCGGGAACCAACTCGTCCTCGATCCCGCGGGCAAGCAGGGAGTATTCTGCCTGCGTGGCCACGATCCGACCGGTATCGGCTGCTCCCGCTGCCGTTGCCAACTGCCAGCCGAGGTAGCCGCGGGCACCGGTGTAGCGCACCCGTCCGCTGGTGACGGCATAGTCGAGCGTCGCCGCGACCTCGTCGACAGGCGTCATCGGGTCCCAGGCCGCGACCTGCCACAAGTCGAGATAGTCCGTTCCGAGCTCTCGCAGCGTGGCATCCAGCTGTCCGAGGAGACCACGTCGTGAGCAGTCGACGTCGTACCGGCCGTGGCGCGGGTTCAGTCCCGCTGCACTGCTGATCACCAGTTCGTGCCGGGGGACCACGTCGTCGAGCAACTCGGCGAGTACTCGCTGCGCACGACCGTCCCCGTACGCCGGTGACGTATCGACCAGGGTGCCGCCGGCCTCGGCGAACGCCGACAGCTGTGCTGCGGCATCGTCACCGTCGGTTCCGCTGCCCCAGCCGAGGGTGCCGAGGCCGAGTCTGGAGACTCGGAGTCCGCTGGTGCCGACCGATCTCTGCTTCATATGTGCCGAATGTCCTTTTACGTGTGATCGTCGGTGTCCAACTGCACTGCCGCCAGTGCACAGTAGTGCGCCCGGCCGCTGTCTGTGAATGTGCCGCGCCGCGTCGCTCGGCTCGGTACGAACCTGCCTCGCCGGGTACGGTCGTGCCCGTGAATCGCGAATTCAGGGGGCGTGCCGTCGGCCGCGCAACGGTAACGAACAGTCCATCCGCTTCCGTAACGGAGATGTCGATGTCGGAGGGGGGTGCCGCATGATCGACATGACGTGGCTGCAGGCGATCATTCTCGGTGCAGTGCAGGGCCTGACGGAATTCCTACCTATTTCGTCGTCGGGCCACCTCCGCATCGTGTCCGGAGTGTTCTGGAACGAGGACGCGGGTGCCTCGTTCACCGCCGTGACTCAGCTCGGCACCGAAGCTGCTGTGCTGCTGTTCTTCTGGCGCGACATCGTCAGGATCGTCAAAGCCTGGTTCGTCGGACTGTCGAAGACGGACGAACGCGGTCTCGATTACCGGATGGGCTGGTACGTGATCATCGCCACCATTCCCATCGGCGTTCTCGGATTGCTGTTCAAGGATCAGATCCGAACCGGTGCCCGCAACCTGTATCTCATCGCGTTCATGCTCATCGCGTTCGCCATCGTCATCGCGGTCGCGGAGAAGGTCGGTCGCAAGGAACGCCCGATCGAGAAGTTGACCACCCGCGACGGCATCGTGATGGGTCTGGCGCAGTGTCTGGCATTGATTCCCGGAGTGTCTCGCTCCGGCGCGACGACCAGCGCCGGCCTGTTCCTCGGCCTCGAACGCGAGGCAGCAGTGCGATTCTCGTTTCTACTCGCCATTCCGGCGGTGACCGCCTCCGGATTGTTCTCGCTGCCCGACGCCTTCGAACCGGTCGGCACGGGACTGGCCGCGTCCGGCCCACAATTGCTGGTGGCAACCGTCATCGCCTTCGGCCTCGGCTATGCCTCGATTGCCTGGCTGCTCAAATTCGTCGCGAACCATTCGCTGTACTGGTTCGTCGGATACCGCATCGTGCTCGGCGTCGTGGTGCTCGGTTTGCTGGCCGGCGGGGTCGTATCGGCTACCTGAGCCCCACTAGGCTCAGAGCAATGACAGTCATCTTGCTTCGGCACGGCCGATCGACCTCGAATACCGCGGGCACTCTCGCAGGTCGCAGTGCCGGCATCGAACTCGACGACCGTGGGCGCGAGCAGGCGCAGGCGGTCGCGGACCGCCTCGGTGAGCTTCCGGTCGCCGAGATCGTCCGTTCGCCGTTGCTCCGGTGTGAGCAGACAGTGGAGCCCTTGGCGGCCAGGCTCGGCATGTCGCCGGTGGTCGAGGACCGTCTGGTGGAAGTGGACTACGGACAATGGACCGGCCGGACGATCAAGGAATTACTGGCAGAGCCCCTGTGGAAGGTGGTTCAGCAGCATCCATCGGCAGCTGTGTTTCCCGACGGCGAAGGCCTGGCGACGGTGCAGCAGCGCGCGGTGCAGGCCGTGCGCGAGCACGACGCCCGGTTGGCTGCGCAGCACGGCCGGGACGTGCTGTGGGTGGCATGCTCACACGGCGATGTCATCAAGTCGGTGCTGTCGGACGCGATGGGTGCCCACCTGGACTCCTTTCAGCGCATCGTCGCCGACCCGGCGTCGATCAGTGTCGTTCGATACACCTCGATGCGGCCGTTCGTTCTGCGGACCAACGACACCGGGTCCGATCTCAGTGCATTCGTGCCGAAAGCCGAGGAGCCCGACACGTCGGAATCGGACAATTCGAGCTCTTCCGACGCGGTAGTCGGCGGTGGAGCCGGCAGCTGAGGCGGGCGATTCGGCACCGAAGCCCCCATCGGTGGCAGGCTGGAGAGCAAGCAATACCGTCCGTGGTCGATCTGTGGCCGATAATGAAGGTTCCGCGATGTGCCACGCGGAGTAGTTCGAGTCGTTAGGAGGTGCAATGCCGCGCGCAATACACGTTTTTCGCACCCCTGATCGTTTCGTTGCCGGGACCGTTGGTGAACCGGGCGACCGAACGTTCTTTCTGCAAGCGGTGCACGACGCACGAGTGGTGTCGGTCGCGCTGGAAAAGCAGCAGGTTCAGGTCCTGGCCGACCGGGTGGGACTTCTGCTCGAGGAAGTGCACCGCAGATTCGGAGCCGATGTGCCGGCCGAGGAAACGGACACGGTGGACACCAGCCCGCTTCTGACACCGATCGACACCGAATTTCGTGTCGGCACGATGGGACTCGGCTGGGACGCCGATGCCAATGCAGTCGTGGTGGAACTGCTTGCTGTCAGTGAGGTCGAGGTGGACGAATCCGTCGTACTCGACGACACCGACGAAGGCCCCGATGCAGTCCGAGTGTTCCTGACTCCGGTTCAGGCCCGCGAATTCGCGGTCCGATCCGAGCGCGTGATCGCAGCGGGTCGCGCGCCGTGCCCGTTGTGCGGACAGCCGTTGGCACCCGAGGGACACGTCTGCATCAGAACCAACGGATATCGCCGCGGTGCGACGTTCGGACCAGTGACCGAGGTCGACGAGTCTTGACCGTCGACCCGCCTCCGTTCGAGGGCCGCGAAACGATGGAGACCGGCGAGCTCACGATCGTCGGGCGGGTGGTCTCGGCCAGCAACGCCACGTTGGTGTGCGAAGCGGGCGAGGGCGATTCGTCTGTCCGGTGCGTCTACAAGCCCGTTCGCGGGGAGGTGCCGCTATGGGACTTCCCCGACGGCACTCTCGCCGGCCGCGAGGTTGCGTCCTACGAGATATCCGAGTCGCTCGGCTGGGGTGTCATACCTCCGACGGTTCTGCGCGACGGGCCGTTCGGGCCCGGAATGGTGCAGAAGTGGATCGACACACCCGAGGTTCACGCCGAAGGACGGGTCGATCTCGTCGACATCTGTCGACCCGATCTGGTACCCGCAGGATGGATTCCGGTGCTGCAGGCGTACGACGGCGACGGAGAAGAGATCGCGCTGATCCACGCCGACGATCCGCGTCTGCAGCGGATGGCAGTCCTCGACGTGATCCTCAACAACGCCGACCGCAAAGGCGGACACGCGCTCGAAGGGCTCGACGGATACGTGTACGGGGTCGATCACGGCATCTGCCTGCACGCTGAGAACAAGTTGCGCACGGTGCTGTGGGGATGGGCCGGCCAGGCGGTGGACGACGCATTGATGAACGACGTCGTTCGGTTCGTCGAGACCTTCGACGCCGTCACCGCCCCGCGTCTGGTGGACAAGATCACGCTGACCGAAGCCATCGCAGTTCTCGATCGGGCGCAGGAGCTCATTGCACGCCCGGTCATGCCGGAGCCTCGTTCGAGCAGACCCATACCGTGGCCCGCCTTCTGATCGGGCTCGGATAGGCTCGGCTGCATGCATTCTTGGTCCAGCCCGGAGATCCCGACAATCCCAGGACAGGGTCCAGCGCTTCGATTGTTCGACACCGCCGACCGCCAGGTCCGTCCCGTCACCCCGGGTTCGACCGCCCGCATGTACGTCTGCGGCATCACCCCGTACGACGCCACCCATCTGGGACACGCAGCGACATACCTGACGTTCGACCTGATCAACCGGTTGTGGCGGGATGCCGGTGTCGACGTGCACTACGTGCAGAACGTCACCGATGTCGACGATCCGCTGTTCGAGCGTGCCGATCGCGACGGTGAGGACTGGCGCGACCTGGGGGCACGCGAGATCGAGCTCTTCCGCGCCGACATGGAAGCTCTGCGGGTGATCCCTCCTCGCGACTACATCGGGGCCGTCGAGTCCGTCGACGAGGTCGTCGAACTGGTGGAGAAGTTGGTTGCGTCCAAGGCCGCCTACGTCGTCGACGACGCCGAGTACCCCGACGTGTACTTCCGCGCCGACGCCACCGAGCAATTCGGCTACGAGTCCGGATACGACCGCCCCACGATGGACACGTTCTTCGCCGAGCGCGGTGGCGATCCAGATCGCGCAGGCAAGCGAAATTCACTCGACGCATTGTTGTGGCGCGCGGTGCGTCCCGGCGAACCGTCGTGGCCGTCGCCGTGGGGCCCCGGCCGACCGGGTTGGCACATCGAGTGTGCTGCAATCGCACTCAATCGCATCGGAACCGGCTTCGACATCCAGGGCGGCGGAAGCGATCTCATCTTCCCGCACCACGAATTCTCTGCGGCCCACGCCGAGGCTGCGACCGGCGATCCCCGCTTCGCCCGCCACTACGTGCACACGGGAATGATCGGGCTGGACGGCGAGAAGATGTCCAAGAGCCGCGGCAACCTGGTGTTCGTCTCCAAGCTCCGCGCCGAGAACGTCGATCCGGCCGCTGTGCGTCTCGGGCTGTTGGCGGGTCACTACCGGCAGGATCGACCGTGGTCCGACGAGGTCCTCGAACGGGCTCACACCCGGCTCGCGCTGTGGCGTCGGGCAGCGGCGCTCGAGGCGGCGGCGTCGGCCGACGACGTGATCAACCGGCTCCGGCAGCACCTGGCCGACGACCTCGACACACCCAAGGCGCTCGACGCTCTCGACGCGTGGGCTAGTTTTGCAGTCGAGCGGGGTGGATCGGATGCAGGTGCACCCGGTGCCTTCGCCGATGCCGTCGACGCGCTGCTCGGAGTGCCGCTGCGTTAGTTCGCGGGCCCCAGGCGTAGATCCGCCAGCAGATCCGGGATCAGTCGTTCTTCCATGACCGCACGACCCGAATCACGGAGTGCGGCAGCCAGTTCCGGGTCCCACGGACTGTCCGTGGGATGTCCCTTCAGTGGTTCCGAATTCCGCGCATCCAGTCCGTGCCGGTAGGAATCGACATCCATTCGCCACGGTGACGCGCCGTATCGATCCACGGCTCGTTTCACCATGTGCAGTCCGGCCCAGTCGAAGTCGGCACGCCACTGGATTGCGGTGTCGGGAGCGCGCGAAGCCAGCAGCCGATGCACCGCGGCCGACGGCTGGCCGTCGGTGCAGATCACGCTTGCGCTGCTCGAGCCGAGAGTTCGGGCTGCAGCAGCGAGCACAGCGATGTTCTCGCAGACGAACACTCTCGACGAGCTGTTCGTGAGCGGGCCACGCGCGAGCATGTCCACGGTGACGGGAAAAGGCACGCCCTCGTCCGCTGCGTCGTTGAGCCAACGAGCCACCGTGTGGTTCTCGTCGACGCGGTAGCCGAGAACCAGGACCCGACTCGACAGTGCGTCGACCGACACCCCGGCCGTCTCCCACAGCGCCCTGATGCCCACCGGGTCGACGGGTCGAGGCACGTTCTCGCGCAGCGACAGTGCGTCGAGGACGAGCTTCGCAGCTCCACCGCCCGCGAGGGCCTTGGTATCACCGGTGGCCAGTTCCGCCAGCTCGGTGAGCGACATCCCGTCCACCGGAAGCAGGGCCAGGACCTGCGTTGCCACCGCCAGTGCATCGACGGCGACGCGGCCGCCGAGCGTGCCGTCCTGATTGAGCAACGATGCGATCCAGTACTCGATCCACTCGCGATCGGTACCACCGCCGAGTACCTCCCTGGCTCGATCCAGAGCGTCCGCCCGCATCTGAGCCTTGTCCGCAGCGATGCGCTTCTTGTCCTGCAACGGGGCCTGCTCGGTGAGAGTGTCGATCAATCCGGCGCCACCATTGAGCGGATGGCTCAGCCACGCGTCGAACCGCTCGAGGTCGAGCTTGGTGCTCCGCGCCCGAGAATGCAGACTGGAGTTGGACCGAGAGATGGCGCTGCACAGACGCCACAACTCCGGGGCATCGCTCAGATCGACGGTGATGTTGCCACCGACCCGAAGCCAGTTGGACTCCAACTTCTTTCGCGCAGCATCCAGCAGCGCAGACAATTCCGCGCTGCCCCGCCATTCGCCGTTACTGGACAAACTCCAGCCCGCCTTCGGTTCGGGTCGGCACACGGCGCGTCAACGGTGATCCGAGTGCGGCCGCGAGGTCGGTGCCGTCGTGTTCGGCGAACAGTTCGCCGTTCTCCCACACCAGAAGCGCTGCACTGACGGTGTTCTCGGCCGTCGAATGCGCCAGGTCGTAGTGCGCGCAACCGGGGACGTCCGCGTAGGTGATCCACAGGTCGTAGCCGGTCATGAACAGGTCGAGGTCGAATTGCACACTCAGGCCCAACAATTCGCTGCGGCCGTTGTCGTCGACACCGGCGAACGCCTCGTCGAGAGCGAGCAGACGAGGGGAGTGCGGATCGGCGGACGAGAGCATCACGTGCGCTGCCGCGAACAGCGGCAGGTGCAGCGACACAGATTGCTCGCCGCCGGAGAGCGCACTGTGCCGGGCGACGGTCAGGCGATCCTCGTTTCCGTCCCCACTGATGAGCGTGAAGGCGAACACCCGCCAACGGCGATAGTCCAGTGTCGCAGAAAGGATCTCGGGGTACGACCGTTCCGGATGTGCGGCACGGGCAATCCTGATCTCCGACGCGAAGTGGGCGCGCATCGCGGCCAGGTCGTCCTGGTTCAGCGCCGAGGCGTCGCGGTCCAGCAGTTTGGACACCGCCCGCGCCCCGTCGTCGAGGTTGTCCGCGAGCACCCAGTGCACGCCGATCGTGTTGCCCGAGGACATCCGGCGTTGCTTCATCTCGGCGGACATCTGAGCGATCAGCTCGCGGGCGTCGACAGTGCGCTCGTGGATCTGCTGCGCCAGACCGGTCAGCAGGGCATCCTCGAGAATCCGGCGCTCCTGCTCGGTCAGCAACAGTTCCTGGTCGGCCCTGGCCGAACCGATTCGGTCGGCGAAGTCTCCGACCGACGAATAGCCCTGCTCGTCCTGCACTCGTACCACCGTCAAACCGTCCGGCGCATCCCACTGCAGACGGTAGTCCTGACCCGATGCGGCCAGTTGCGAGTCGAACT
Organism: Rhodococcus sp. 15-649-2-2; assembly: GCF_002258645.1. NCBI lineage: Bacteria > Bacillati > Actinomycetota > Actinomycetes > Mycobacteriales > Nocardiaceae > Rhodococcus > Rhodococcus sp. 15-649-2-2. Next base: position 296,008 of record NZ_NPFM01000031.1, on the reverse strand, counting down.
CCTGCAGCGCACTCGTCAGCGCCGTTCGGGTCGACTTCCGGCTCGAGTCACTCACTTTCACCGACGCCGTCGCCGCGTCGAGTGCCGAATGCAACGCGCTCACCACCGGTGGAAGCACCGGATCGACGTCGTCCGGGCCGTCGGCCTGCTGAACTCGATACAGGATCTGTTCGACCGTCAGCCACGCCGAGTCACTGGCCGGCCACGCGTACGTCTCGTGGACGCCGAGGATGGCGAGCAGATCCTTGCGGGCGTACGGCGCGAGCCGCACCGCATCGGTCAGGGTTTCGGTGACCGCGGCGCGCAGGGTTTCGAGTGCCGTGTTGCAGGCACCCTCGGCCTTGCCGATCGCTTCGCCGGCTTCCTTGTCCGCTTTTCGGGCTGCCCGTTGCTCGACGCGGCATTTCTCGATGCGTTCGCGTGCGTTCTCGAGATCGGTGTCGATCTGTTCGGCGGTAGCACCGAGCTTCTCGCTCAGGAGCTCGAGGCGTTGCACCTGTTGCCGGTAGTTCTCGTCGGCTATCGCGGCTTCCTCGGCGAGCTCCTCGGCCAGACCGGTCGCTTCCTCGAGGCGGTTGGTGGCTTCGCGGGCCCGCTCGCTCTCGCGCGTGTGGTCGCTGCGCTTGCGGATGACCACCGCGCCCTGGTGCTCGAAATGGCGAATCGCTGCGGCAAGGGCATCGACATCGCGTCCGATGTGAGGGGTGCGATGGGCGACGGCGACGGTGCGCAGTTGCTTCTCCTTCGCGGACAGATCCGCGATCGCCTGATCGAATTCGCGGTCGGCGGCTACGGAACCGTCCTTCGAGGTGCGCAGCGCTCCAGCGGCGGCCGTGACAGCGCGTTGTGCCTTCACGATGGACGAGACACGGGGGAGTTGTTTGGCGGCCGCGCCCAGAGCCTGCACCCGCTCGCGTGCCGCCAGCTCGTCGGCCGTCGCGGTCTCGAGCGCGGCCGTTGCCGTATCGATCGCGCTGCCGAGTTCGGCGATGCGCTGCTCCCGCCGGCGAGCCCGCGCCGTGGCACCGATGTACTCGGCGTCCGGTTTCGCGTGTCGACCCCGCTGCACACCCTGCCAGTATCGGCCGTCGACACTTACCGCGACAGCGCCGCCCGATCGATCGTTCGGCTCCTGCTGCAATGCAACGGATTCGAGCAAATCCAGGACTCGGGACGCCGGTACGGCCGTTCCGGGTTCCGGTTCCAGAACGGACGCCAACGTTGCCCCGGAAGGCCTCGAGGCCTCCGGTAGCGGCACCAGATACTGCTCCGAGTCTGCGTCGGCGGGGAAGTCCGCGGTCGGGTGGATCCAACCGTCGAGCACATTGGCGGCCTGCAACGCGGATTCGATCCCCGCCGCGTCGGCAGGGGACACCGCGTCGGAAAATCGAACCAGCTGCCACAGCGGTGCGCCCGAGATATCTGCACGGCTGTCGGTCCGCGCAGCGAACGGCGGTGGGGCGTCGTCGTGTTCGGCTCGAACCAAAGACAGTTCGTCGCGCAGCGCATTCAGTTCGACCGAGCGCGTGGACACGTCGACGCGTGCCTGTGCCTGCCGGGCACGAATTGCGTCGATACCGTCTGCGGTCTGCTCGGCGAGCACCGATTCCAGGCTCGGGGCGTCGTCGTCGCCGATGCCTGCCAACGCCGCGTCGAGGGCGTCGAACACAGCGGAGGTGATGCCCGCGGAGGAGTACAGCGCCGAGTTGTTCGACCACCAGGTCCGCAGTCCCGAAGCGAACTGCGCCTTCTCGAGATCCACGGTCGCCTCGGCCTCGGTGACCGCTGCCGCCGCTGCCTCCAGCAAGTCGCGCGCCTTCGTTGCAGCCTTCTCCGCGCGAGCACGTTCCGTGGACGCCTTCTCGACGGTTGCCAGCGCCTCACGAACCGCGCGCACGTCACCGTCCCGCTCCTCGGCGTGCCCGCGAAGAGCGGTACTGATCTGGTCACTGCGAGCCGTACCCGGCAGCGGTGTCCACACGATGCCCGCGTCCTCGGCCGCAGTCTGCAGCTCTTCCTCCGCGCGGGTCGCCCCGGCGACGGAATCCCGGAGTGCGGCGTCCGCCCGAGCGGCCTCGGCGGTGCGCTGTTCCAGTTCTGCTTGCGCTTTGCGTGCCCGGTCGGCCTGCTGCGCCGTCGACACTTCCAGCTTTGCCGCAGATTCGGCCAGGTCGTCCAGTTGCTGCTTGCCCTCGTACGCGCTCGAGCGCTGCAGTGTTTCGCGGTCTGCGACGGCCTGATCCAGCGCGCGCTCGGCCTCGTCGAATCGCGTTTCGGCGACCGCCCGCTCCACCAGTCGACGGTCCTTCAGCGCCGACGCCGCGAAGTGTGCAGTGGTCGCGTGGGTTACGGTCTCGAGCCGGCGCGAGACTTGCTCGACATCCGAACGAGTTTGCACCCGAAGGTATTTGGAGTAGACCGAGACGAAGTTCCTGGCTGCCTGATCGGCTTGCGCCAGCCCCTCCAACGCACGTCCCACCTCCTCCATGTCGCTGAAGGATCGTGCGGCCTCGAGCACCAGTTGCTCGTCGAGAGGACGCAGACCGTCGGTCAGCGCCTGGGACAGTCCCTTCGGATCGAGATTCTTGGCCAACTGCGGACGGCGAAGTGTCAGAATCAGATTGATCAACTGGTCGTAACGTTGCGCGCCGAGCCCGAACATCCGGGCATCGATCGCGGCGCGGTAGTCAACCGGACGATCGGTGATGGCGTCGCTGCCGAGTTGTTCGGCCAACTGCTTCTTCGTCAACGGCCGGTCGTCGGAGCCCAACAACGAGAAGTCGACGCCAACTCGGCCGTCGGCAACGAAGTACCAGCGGGTCACCTTGTCGTTCTGACGGCTGGCCCGCATGCCGATGCCGACGGTCACCGATTCGGGGTCCGCACGCGGGCCGCGGCCGAACTCCATCCACACGTACGAGTGAGCGCTTTCCTGCCCTCGGTAGAGCAGGTTGGACTTCATCGTTCGCTCTTCACCGGCGAACGGATTGAGTCGGCGCGGTTCGATGCGCCCGTCGAGGACGAAGGGAAACAGTACTTCGAGCGCTTTGGTCTTCCCGGATCCGTTGGGCCCACGCAGCACCAGTCGACCGTCGGCGAAGGAGAATTCCTGATCGCGGTAGTCCCACAGGTTGACGATCCCTGCTCGTGTCGGCCGAAAACGTGTCGAGTGTGCGGTCATCTACTCAAGCCTCTACTTCGGATGGATCGGTGCTGGGGGATTGTCCGTTGCCGAACAGTGAGTCCTGCGGGGTCCGATCACGCACGCTGACCATCACGTCTCGGTAGCGCGCGATCACCGGCAGTACCAGCGCGCCGCCGGACACGCAGTGCACCAGGCGAAGTCGATGCAGTAGTGCCAGTGCACGCAGCCGTAGGCCGTCCCTATCGCTCTGCCACTGAGCAGCGAAGGTGCGGCCGAAACGTTCGACGAGATCATCGACGACCGTGGTCAACCAACTGTCCTCGATCAACGGATACAGCTTCTTCTCGTCCACACTGTCGAATGTCGTTGCGTCGGAACCGAACCCGAACTCGGCGAGATCACCGAAGATCCCACCGTCGGGAATGGCACTGTCCAACTGCTCGATCAGGGCGTCACCGTCGGGTAGGGGGTAGGTCGCCAGCGCGGGTGCATCCGGATCGATCACTCGGTCCGAGATTTCACCGGCGATCAACAACGCGACCTGGGCAATGGTTCCGGTGCTGGGGAAGCGGTGGTCCGACAGCCGACCCGAGGTGTCGATGAGTGCCACCCCCTCGGAACGGCGCTCGGCAACGAGACCGGTCAGCAACTCGACGTCGGCAACGGTGCGCGATGCGGCCAGGGCAGTGCGGCCGTCCGGGTCGAGATCGTCGAGGTAGACGACCGGTTGCTCGACCAACGATCGGCGTACTGCACGTAGCGTTTCCTTCGGGTCTGCTTCGCGTCCGGAGTCGGTGTGTCCTTGATCGGAGTCGTCGAGATCGATCGCGGCGTCCGTGCCGGCCAACAGACCGCGAATCGATCGCAGATGCTGGACGGCGCGAGGCGGCCGGAAGAGAGCGACGACGACAGGCCGGTCGATGTCGTAGAGGGCCTCGCCTGCGGACGGATTGTTCGCCCAACCGGTGGCGTCACCGTCGGCCAATGCGATCGCACCGCGGGTCGCAAGCCAGCCGATCGCGTCGACGAATGCGTCTCGGTCGCTCGCTCGGTCGGTCGTCAGCTCTACTCCGTCTACTTGACTTGCTTCTGCCGCAACATGATCGGCAAGCTCGGAGAGGGTGATCTGGTTGCCCGCCCTGCCGAGTGCCGCCAGTGCCAGTGCCAGATACGCGTATCTACGTCGGTCGAAGATTCGGTCGGTGGCTGTTCGGGCGGGTTGACTGTCGTCGAGCCGATCGATCACCGGGTACAGACGTGCCGTGGTCTCGGTGACCTCGAGGCGATATCCGAACAGTTCGAGCAGGTCCTCGCGTAACTCGGTGGCCCATCTGCGCAGCAGAGGCAGCGCAATCCTATCGGGATACGTCGTGGTCACCAGGTGATTCGACAGCGCGACCCGGGCGGCCCGCTGGTAGGAATCCAGTGCGAGGGTGGAGATTTCGCGAGCTCTCATCGGCGAGCGACCTCACTGACATCGAGAGACAGGCGGTCCAGATGCAGGCGTCCCCGGCTGGTCCGCACGATCGTCGAACGGTCGCTGTCACTCAGCGTCAAGCGCACGCCGCTGTCCGATCCGGACGAGTCGGAGGTCCGCCCACTCACCCGTACCCGCGCCGTGAGTGCAGCGTTCAGCAGGCTCAACAGCACCTCGGTTTCCTGCTCGTTCAGAATTCGGTCGTGGATTCCGGCCGACGCAAGCGACTGCGCTGCGGCACTGCGTGATCGCTGCGCGTCCAGTTGCTGCTCCCGAAGCCGCCTGATGCCGCCGTCGTTGCGCTGCACCCGACCCGGAACGCCGGGAGTCGGGGTGCGGCCGGTCTCGGCCAGGGTGCGGGAAATCTCGACCGGTGGAGCCTCCCACCACGATCGGGACGTGGAGATGATGTCGGCATCGGGATGCACCATCGACAGGTGCCTGGGCCTGCCGAGACCGAACACTGCGTGAAACAGGGCGTGTGCGCTGTCCTCGGTAGGCGTGGCCGCGAACCAACCGGCCAGATGCCGCAATTGGCTTTCCCTGCTCACGCCACCCCTGCGGGTCTCCGTGACGCGGCGTAGGAGCGACAGCACGGCGGCAATCGCGCTCATCGTGCCTTCGCGGAGTCGCTCGGACTCGCTGAGTTCGGACTCCGCCGCGACGAACCAGTGCGACAGGCCGGCCCAGCGGTCGGTCCAGTCGGCTCGCCGTTCGTCGACGGAGAGAAATACTCGTTCGTCGCTGATCGCGGCGCGCTCGACGAGCTCCTCGATGCCGGTGCTCTCGACGAGCGCGATCGCCTCCGCCAGCTTCGGGGCGTAGCGGGTGAGATCCGAGCTGAACTCGCGCATGTGCGTCAGCAACGCATCCTTGTGGACCAGAAACGACTCGGGAGTGATTTCGGTGGTGCGCACCAGATCGCCCAGCACCAAGTAGAAATGTGCGGCGCGGGTCGCCATCTCCGACAGCGTCGAATCGAGTCTGCTCAGCTTGCGGTAGATGCGATCGCCGTCGGCCTGACGGTTCGCCTCGGCCAGCTCGTGCATGTCGGCCAGCAGCTCGGGCAACACCATCCGCGACAGTGACGCGTCGTCCAGGCGGGCGCCGAGCACGTCCTCGACCGCGCGGTACGCCTTGTAGCCGGCCTGGCCGAACTGGTAGACGAAGTGACGGTTGCGGTATTCGGCGAGGGTCGCCGCGCGGGTGCCGTCGTAGCTGCGTTCGAGCAGGCCCCAGGCGTGGAGCCGATCGAGGAGGGGCGCGATGTCGAGTGTGGTCAGTGCGGCGTGCCGACCGGGGCTGCGGGCGATGAGGTCGGCCACGTCTCCGGAGTGCAGCAGGACGACGTAATTGGCTCGTGCGGTGTCGAAGGCCCGCAGGACTGCCAGGTACTCGGATCGCTTCTCGGCAACGGCGAACGAGAACAGACCGAGACGGTCCTCCTCCACGAACGCGTTCACGGCGCCCAGCCGTGCGTCCTCACCTGAATCGCTCACTGGAACAGGGTAGGGGGTAGGAGTGGAGCCTGCGGAATGACCCTGGCCACGGGTCTCGGTCGTTCAACCGTGCCGGTTAGAGCTCGACGGTCACTTTCCCGTCCACCACTGCGGCGGGGTAGGTGCGCACGGAGTCGATGCCGCTGGGGCAGGAGCCGTCGTCGAGCGAGAACGTGTACTGATGGAGTGGGCAGACGACGATGGATCCGTCGATCTGACCGTCCGCCAGTGGCCCGCCCTTGTGTGGGCAGATGGCGTCCATCGCCCGCACCGAACCGTCACCGAGCAGGAACACAGCCACCTGCTTGCCGTCCACCACGTAGGCCCTGCCCTCACCGGGCGTCAGGTCCTCGACCGCCCCCACCGGCACGCTCATCGGACCGGTACCTGTGGCAGCGGAAGCAGTGGCAGCGACGGGGTGAACTGCGCGGGTGATCTGGGTGCCGCGCGGTCCTGCCACGGGTCGACGTAGCCGTCCACCGATGCCTGCATTCGCTCGTCGAGTCCGGCCACGATGCCGTCACGGTCGTCGATCAGCACGCTCTGCAGTTCTTCCAGGCCGAGGCGCGGAACCCACGCGTACGTTCGCTCGAGCCATTGGGCGTTCTCGCGGTAGTGCTGAATGAACCTGCCTGCCACGGTCAGAACCTCCTCGGCCCCCGTCACGGCAGCCAGTAGATCGCCCTTGCGAATGTGTGCGCCTGCCGCGCCTCCGACGTAGATCTCCCACTTGTCCTCGCCCACCGAGACGACGCCGAAGTCCTTGCACAGTGCCTCCGAACAGTTGCGAGGGCAGCCTGCTACCGCGAGCTTCAACTTCGCCGGAGTCTCCAGGCCTTGGAACCGCTCTTCGAGGGCGATACCGAGAGCAGTCGAGTCGCCGAGGCCGAAGCGGCAGAAGTCGCTGCCCACGCAGGTCTTCACCGTGCGCATGCTCTTGCCGTACGCGAACCCCGAGGGCATGTCCAGATCGCCCCACACCTTCGGCAGGTCTTCCTTCTTGATGCCGAGCAGGTCGATGCGTTGTCCGCCGGTCACCTTGACCAGCGGAACGCTGTATTTGTCTGCGACGTCGGCGATCTTTCGCAGCTGATCCGGTGTGGTGACGCCACCCTTCATCTGCGGCACCACCGAGAACGTGCCGTCCCGTTGGATATTGGCGTGCACACGATCGTTGATGAACAACGCGCCGCGCTCGTCCACCCAATCCGGACCCCACACGGTCCGCAGCAACGACGCCAACGGCATCTTGGCGGCGGCGTCCTCGAGGCCGTCGGTCGCGAGCGTTGTGAACACCTGCGACACCGCCCGCAGATCCTGCGCTCGGACGGCGTCGATCAGTTCCGGCTTCGTCATCGGGATACACGGCACGTACCAGTCCGCGGTGGGGTCTGCTTCGACGGCACCGCCCGCTGCGCACGCGATGATGTCTTTCACCAGCCCCTTGCACGAGCCGCACCCCTTGCCCGCGCGGGTCTTCGCGGTCACGTCGCTCAGATTCTTGGCACCCGCGTGCACGCAGGCCACGATGGCACCCTTCGTGACACCGTTGCAGTTGCACACCTGGACGTCGTCGGCCAATTCCGCGGCTCCTGTTGCCGCAGAGGGAGTTCCCATATCGAAGAGCATGCTGATGCGCTCGTCGGGCAGGGGTACTTTCTCGTCGAATGCCTGAGTCAGGAAGTTGGCCTTGGAGATGTCGCCCAGCAGAGTGGCACCGACCAGTTTGTTGCCCCGCACGATCACAGACTTGTACGTGCCACTGCGCGGCTCGTAGAACTGGACGAACTCGTCGTCGTCGCGCTCGGGGGCAGTGATCCCCATCGAGGCGACGTCGACACCGGCCACCTTGAGCTTGGTCGTCAGACGCGAACCATGATACGCCGCAGTGGGATTCGCACCCGTGAGCACGTCGGCCAATACGACGGCCTGCTCCCACAGTGGCGCAACGAGGCCGTAGACCTCGCCGCGATGTTGGCAGCATTCACCGACGGCGTAGATGGAACCTTCGTCCTCGCAACGTAATTGGTCGTCGACCACGATTCCTCGTTCGATCACCAAACCGCCGGCGCGAGCGAAGTCGACACTGGGGCGGATACCGGCGGTGACGACGACCATGTCCGCAGCAAGCGAGGTGCCGTCGTTGAACCCGACGCCGGTGACGACACCGTCCTCGGAACGCAACACCGAGGTGGTTCTCTTCGAGGTGTGCACTCCGACCCCGAGCGACTCGATCTTGTTGCGCAGCACTCGTCCACCGCGCTCGTCGAGCTGCTGGTTCATCAAGTGTCCGGGGGAGTGCACCACGTTCACGTCGAGCCCCTGGGTCCGCAGACCGTACGCGGCTTCGAGTCCGAGCAGTCCGCCGCCGATGACGACGGCGCAGACGTCGTCGCGAGACTCTGCCATCTGCAGCATGCCATTGGTGTCTGCGATGGTCCGGAAGCCGAACACGCCGCGTGCCAGTCTGCCGTCGGATTCGCGGAGACCGTCCATGTTCGGGAAGAACGTGTTGCTTCCCGTTGCGATGATCAGCACGTCGTAGTCGACGGACCGACCGCTCTCGCACACAACGGTCTTGGAGAATCGATCCAACGACACGGCACGATCGCCCACGTGCAGTGTCACGCCGTTGTCGCTGTACCAACTCATGGGATTGAGGATCAGATCCTCGTCATCGACGGTGGTCTCACCGGACAGCACGTGCGAAAGCATGATTCGGTTGTAGTTGCCGTACGGCTCGTCGCCGATCATCGTGATCTCGAACAACGAGCTGCCGTCACGCTCGAGGATCTGCTCGACCGTTCTCGCACCGGCCATTCCGTTGCCGATCACCAACAGCCTCTGCTTGCCTGCAGTCATCAGACGAGCACCAGACCGAAATCGACGACGACCTCTCCGGTGGTTCCGGCCGGGGCAGCGACGACCAACTCGAGGACGGTGTCCGGATCGACGTCCTCGACCACACGGAGGGGGATGTTGACCCCGCTCTTGGCTCCCATCGGGAAGATGCGCATCGGGCTACCGTCGCGCAGCAGAGTCACGACCACGAGTTCGTCGCTGGAGTTTCCACCCCGGAAGTACAGCGGTTGGGCCGTCACACCCTCGGGCACGACGAAACTCAAGCTGGGATCGATCAACTCGGGCTTGTCCAGGCCGTTGCCGGAGAAGGAGAAGACGCCTTGCAGAAATCGTGGTGTGCTGGCCATACCCACGAGGTTGCGGTGTCGGGGTGACGCCACCGATGCGGTGACGTTACGTCGGCATCAGAAATACCTCACCGAGCCCCGGTTCATCGTGTGCGCTCGGGTCAGAGTCCGAAGTTGCCGGGGCCGCGGCGCCTCAGGTACTTCTCGAACTCGGCTGCAATGGCGTCGCCGTCGATCTTCGCTATAGCGTCGGACATGTCGACCTCGGCATCGCCGCGCTCTTCGAGGCTGCGCACGTATTCGCTGATCTCCTCGTCCTCTTTCGTCATCTCGTTGACCGCTTCTTCCCACTCCTCGGCCTGGGTGGGAAGTTCGCCGAGCGGTACCTCGATGTCGAGCACGTCCTCGACCCGCTGCAGCAATGCAACGGTCGCCTTGGGATTCGGCGGCTGCGAGACGTAGTGGGGCACGGCGGCCCAGAACGACACCGCAGGGACGCCGGCCTTCACGCATTCGTCCTGCAACACGCCGGTGATTCCCGTCGGGCCCTCGTATCGGGTCTGTTCGAGATTGAACTGTTCGGCCGACTCGGTGCTGTAGGCGGTGCCGGTGACCGGAACGGGCCTGGTGTGCGGGGTGTCGGCCAGCAGTGCTCCCAGGATGACGACGGTCTCGACGCCGAGCTGTTCGACGAACTCGAGCAGGTCGTCGCAGAAGCTGCGCCACCGCATGTTCGGCTCGATGCCGCGCAGCAGCACCACGTCACGGTCGCTGCCGGGAGGCGAACACACCGACAACCGAGTCGACGGCCACTCGATCTCACGGGTGACACCATCCACCTGGCGAACCGTCGGTCTGTTGACCTGGTAGTCGTAGTAGTCCTCCGAGTCCAGCTCGGCAAGAGGACTGGCATCCCAGATCAGCTCGAGGTGCTCGACGGCACCGCTCGCCGCATCGCCCGCGTCGTTCCAGCCCTCGAAAGCAGCCACCAGGATGGGGGAGCGTAACTCGGGAATGTCCTCGTCGAGATCGTCGAGGTCTGTGGCATTGGCCACAGCGTCGTGGACGGCCTCGATCAACGCGGCGTCGAGCGGCACGGCCGAGTCGGCACCCGGAATGTCCGTATTTTCGGTAACGTCGTCGTTCGGGGACTGGCCATCGAGGTTTCGGGGACTCACCACGACAGCCTACGACCCGAGGGAACTGCGGTGCCCACTACTCTGTAGTGATGCCCGATCAACACAAGCCCGGTCTGCTCGATGCGATTTCACGTCGCGTTGTCATCGGCGACGGAGCGATGGGCACGATGCTCCAGGACGCCGACCTGACTCTCGACGATTTTCTCGGTCTCGAGGGATGCAACGAAATTCTGAACGCCACCCGGCCCGACGTGCTGCGCGAGATCCACCGCGAGTACTTCGCAGCCGGTGCGGACGCCGTGGAAACGAACACGTTCGGATGCAACCTGCCCAACTTGGCCGATTACGACATCGAGGATCGAATTCGCGAGTTGGCCGAGAAAGGCACCCGGCTCGCCCGCGAGACCGCCGACGAAATGGGCCCCGGCCGCGACGGGATGGACCGATACGTCCTGGGTTCGATGGGCCCCGGGACCAAGCTCCCTACACTCGGACATGCTCCGTTCGCCCGGCTGCGCGACGCGTACACCGAAGCCGCTCTGGGAATGATCGACGGCGGAGCCGATGCCATTTTGGTCGAGACATGCCAGGACTTGCTTCAGGTCAAGGCCGCGATCATCGGTAGCCAGCACGCGATGGACAGGCTGGGCGTCCGTATTCCGATCATCACCCACGTGACGGTCGAGACGACGGGTGCGATGCTCGTCGGCAGCGAGATCGGTGCAGCGCTCACTGCGCTCGAACCGCTCGGAATCGACATGATCGGCCTCAACTGCGCCACCGGTCCGGCCGAGATGAGTGAGCACCTGCGCCATCTGTCCAAGCATTCGCGGCTGCCGGTGTCGGTGATGCCCAATGCCGGTCTGCCGACGTTGGGTGCAAAGGGAGCGGAGTACCCGCTGACCGCACCCGAACTGGCCACGGCGCTGAGCGGTTTCGTCAACGAGTACGGGCTGGCTCTGGTCGGCGGTTGCTGCGGAACCACCCCCGAGCACATCCGTCAGGTTGCCGACATGGTGCACTCAGCCACGAAGCTCGAGCGCCTGCCCGCGCCGGAGCCGGGTGTCTCCTCGCTCTACTCTGCCGTTCCGTTCGAGCAGGACGCCAGCATCCTGATGATCGGTGAGCGCACCAACTCCAACGGCTCCAAGGCATTTCGCGACGCGATGCTGGCCGAGGACTACGAGAAGTGCCTCGACATCGCCAAGGATCAGACGCGCGACGGGGCGCACATGTTGGACCTCAACGTCGACTACGTCGGCCGCGACGGTGCCGCCGACATGGCCGCGCTCGCAAGCAGATTGGCGACCGCGTCGACGCTGCCGATCATGCTCGACTCCACCGAACCGGCCGTACTCGAAGCCGGTCTGGAGCACCTCGGCGGCCGTAGCGCCGTCAACTCGGTCAACTACGAGGACGGCGACGGGCCCGATTCGCGGTTCCAGAAGATCATGCGTCTGGTCAAGGAACACGGTGCCGCCGTCGTCGCCCTCACCATCGACGAGGAAGGCCAGGCCCGTACGGCCGAATGGAAGGTGCGTGTCGCAGATCGCCTGATCACCGACATCACCGAGAACTGGGGCCTGCGCCACGAGGACATCATCGTCGACACCCTCACCTTCCCGATTTCCACCGGCCAGGAAGAGGTTCGACGCGACGGCATCGAGACCATCGAGGCGATCCGGCAGCTCAAGGAGAAGTATCCGAAGGTGCACACCACCCTCGGGTTGTCGAACATCTCGTTCGGTCTCAATCCCGCTGCACGCCAGGTGCTGAACTCGGTCTTCCTGCACGAGTGCACACAGGCCGGCCTCGATACCGCCATCGTGCACGCGTCGAAGATCCTGCCGATGAACAAGATTCCCGACGAGCAGCGCGAGACCGCTCTGGATCTGGTGTACGACCGCCGCCGCGAAGGCTACGACCCGTTGCAGAAGCTGATGCAGCTGTTCGAGGGCGTCTCGGCAGCATCGGCCCGGGAATCTCGCGCTGAGGAACTGGGTCGCCTGCCACTGTTCGAGCGACTCGAACGCCGCATCGTCGACGGCGAACGCAACGGTCTCGACGTCGATCTGGATGCCGCGATGACCGAGAAGCCGCCGCTGGAGATCATCAACGAGACGTTGCTCTCGGGCATGAAGACCGTGGGGGAGCTGTTCGGTTCCGGTCAGATGCAGTTGCCGTTCGTGCTTGCCTCCGCCGAGGTGATGAAGGCTGCGGTGGCGTATCTGGAGCCGCACATGGAGGCGACCGACGACGACGGCAAGGGTCGTATCGTGCTCGGTACCGTCAAGGGCGACGTCCACGACATCGGGAAGAACCTCGTCGACATCATCCTGAGCAACAACGGCTACGAGGTCGTCAATCTCGGTATCAAGCAACCGATTTCGACCATCCTCGAAGCCGCGATAGACAAGCGCGCCGACGTGATCGGGATGTCCGGGCTGCTGGTGAAGTCGACAGTCGTCATGAAGGACAACCTGATCGAACTCAACTCCAAGGGCGTCGCGGAACAGTTCCCGGTCCTGCTCGGTGGAGCAGCGTTGACGCGGTCGTACGTCGAGAACGATCTGCAAGATGTGTACGAGGGTGACGTCCACTATGCGCGAGACGCATTCGAGGGCCTGCGTTTGATGGACACCATCATGACCACCAAACGCGGTGGGGGTCCGGCTCCCGACAGTCCGGAGGCACTCGAAGCGAAGGCCAAGGCCGCCGAGCGCAAGGAACGCCATGAGCGGTCCAAGCGCATCGCGGAGAAGCGCAAGGCTGCGGAGGCACCGGTCGTCGTGCCCGAACGATCCGATGTCGCAGCCGATATCGACATCCCGGTTCCGCCGTTCTGGGGTACTCGCATCGTCCGAGGCGTGTCCTTGGCCGACTACTCGGGTCTGCTCGACGAGCGTGCGCTGTTCCTCGGGCAATGGGGCCTGCGCGGTGCTCGCAAGGGTGAAGGTGCCACCTACGAAGACCTGGTGGAATCGGAAGGCAAACCGCGCCTGCGGTATTGGCTGGATCGCCTGAGCACCGACGGCATACTCGCACACGCCGCACTGGTGTACGGGTACTTCCCGGCGGTCTCCGAGGGCGACGACGTCGTCGTGCTCACCGAGCCCGAACCCGATGCACCCGAACGCTTCCGGTTCACGTTCCCCCGTCAGCACCGTGACCGATTCCTCTGCATCTCGGATTTCGTTCGGTCGCGTACGGCTGCACGAGAATCCGGCCAAGTCGATGTTCTGCCGATGAACCTGGTGACAATGGGCCAGCCCATTGCCGACTTCGCGAACGAGCTGTTCGCTGCCGACTCGTACCGCGACTATCTCGAGGTGCACGGAATCGGTGTCCAGCTCACCGAGGCGTTGGCCGAATACTGGCATCGTCGAGTGCGCGAAGAACTGAAACTGTCCGACGGCAAATCGGTCGCCGCGGAGGATCCCACCGAGGCCGAGGGGTACTTCAAACTCGAATACCGCGGTGCTCGTTACTCGTTCGGCTACGGGGCATGCCCCGATCTGGAAGACCGGATCAAGCTCGCCGCTCTGCTCGAGCCCGAGAGAATCGGCGTGAAGCTCTCCGAGGAGCTGCAGCTCCATCCCGAACAGTCGACCGATGCGTTCGTACTTCATCACCCGGAGGCCAAGTACTTCAATGTCTAGTGGAATTCACCTGCAGGGTGTCCTGTGGGACATGGACGGCACACTGCTCGATTCCGAGAAGATCTGGGACGTCGCGATCGGTGAGTACTCACGAAATCTCGGGACGGAACTCAGCGCAGAAGTGCGCGAGAGCACCCTCGGAAATTCGATGTGGGATGCATTACGCAAGGTCCTGGCACACGCATCGGTCGAGGTCACCGACGAGCACCTGACCGAGGGTCGTGAGTGGCTGACGACCCGTGTCGGGGACCTGTTCGCCGAGGGTATTCCCTGGCGGCCCGGTGCCAAGGATGCGCTAGCTCTGGTTCGCGAGATGGGTCTGTCCACCGGGCTCGTCACCAACACCGAGCGCGGTCTGGTCGAGCGAGCTCTGGACACGTTGGGCCGCGAATACTTCGACATCACGGTCACCGGCGACGAGGTGGAGGTCGGTAAACCGCATCCAGCGCCGTACCTGCGCGGTGCCGCACTGCTCGGCGTGGACGCTGGAGCCTGCCTCGCGGTCGAGGACTCGCCTACGGGCTCACTGTCCGCGCACACTGCAGGATGCCCCGTGCTGGTGGTTCCCTCGGAGATCGCCGTGCCGCCGGCTCCTGGGTACACCATTCGTGACGGTCTTGTCGGTCTCACCGCCGACGACGTCCGGCGGGCCTGGGCAGCCTGATTCCTCGAATCTCGACCGAATTGATTCCGCTGGATACCGACGTGAAAGAATACGAATCCGTGAAGACTTTCGATTCCCTGTTCGCCGAGCTCACCGACCGCGCGAAGACCCGCCCGGAGGGCTCGGGCACCGTCGCAGCGTTGGATGCGGGAGTTCATTTTCAGGGCAAGAAGGTTCTCGAAGAAGCGGGCGAAGTGTGGATCGCAGCCGAGCACGAAAGCGACGAGGCGCTCGCCGAGGAAATCTCGCAGCTGTTGTACTGGGTCCAGGTGATGATGGTGGGCAGGGGCATCGAGCTCGAGGACGTCTACCGACATCTGTGAGTCGAGGACCCGCATGTCTCCCACGAACTCACCGAAGAAGGAAAACTCCATGCTGCGCGTAGCCGTACCCAACAAGGGCGCTCTCTCCGAGTCCGCCGCAGAGATTCTCAGCGAGGCCGGCTATCGGCGCCGAAGCGACTCGAAGGACCTGACGGTTCTCGATCCAGCGAACGGCGTCGAGTTCTTCTTCCTCCGCCCCAAGGACATTGCGATCTACGTCGGATCCGGCCAGTTGGATCTGGGCATTACCGGCCGCGACCTGGCCCTCGATTCGGGTGCTGCCGTCGAAGAGCGCTTGGCGCTCGGATTCGGCCGCTCGACGTTCCGCTACGCGGCGCCCGCGGGCAAGGAATGGGCACCCGAGGACTTGGGCGGACTCCGCATCGCCACGTCTTACCCCAATCTGGTGCGCGCGGACTTGGCCCGGCGGGGGTTGGAGGCCACGGTCATCCGCCTCGACGGCGCGGTGGAGATCTCCATCCAGCTCGGGGTCGCCGACGCCATTGCCGACGTCGTCGAATCGGGCCGATCACTGCGCCAGAACAACCTGGTGGCCTTCGGTGAATCGCTCTGCGATTCGGAGGGCGTACTCATCGAGCGCGCAGGCACCCCGGGTACCGATTCCGCGCGTAAGCAGCTCATCGCCCGCGTGCAAGGCGTCGTATTCGCACAGCAGTACCTGATGCTCGATTACGACTGCCCTAAGTCGATTCTCGACGAGGCCGTCAAGATCACCCCGGGCATCGAGTCGCCCACGCTGGCGCCGATGGTCGACGACAACTGGGTTGCCGTGCGCGCCATGGTTTCTCGCAAAGTTCACAACAACGTCATGGACGAGCTCGCCGAGTTGGGGGCAAAGGCTATCCTGGCGTCCGACATCAGGTCGTGCCGCGCCTTCTAGATCCGGCGGGCTCAACTCGTCTCCACCGACGGTGGCATCGTAGAGGTTCGCCTTAGTAACCGACCCGAGCTCCGACAGCAACACGGCTTCGTGCACGGTGGCGTCATCAGCTATCTGGCCGACAATGCCGTGACGTTCGCCGGCGGAATCGCGCTCGGCGGCGACGCGGTGACCGCTCACTGCACCGTCGATTTCGCGAGGCCGGCAACCGGCGAGTATTTGATCGCCCGCGCGCACGCGGTCTCGTCGACCCGAAACCAGGCTGTCTGCCACTGCACCGTGTATTCGATCGACGGGGACACGGAACGGATTGTCGCGGTGGCTCAGGGCACCGTCGTGACAGCGCGCACGTCCTGATCGGTCGCTGCCGTCAGTTGCGACGCCGGACCAGGACCGTCTGCGCGATTCGGCCGACCGGACCCAGTTCGTCGCTCAGAGTGCCAGCACACATGGCGATTCCGTCCGGACCGGTGGAGGTTTCGGCCGAGACTCCGACCCAGTCACCCTGAGGCACCCTGAACACGTGCACTGTCAGGTCGGTGTTCAAGAAGGTCCATTCGTCGATCGGTAATTTCGCGCCGATTCCGTTCGCGATGTCCGCAATCGAGAACAGTCGCTCCAGCGGAGTCATCGATTCACCCTGGACGAGAACAGGTTTGGGCCTGGCCCAGATCTCGCCGGGACCATCGGCACCGAGCCCGGTGAGAATCTTGAACTCGACGGCGTCGAGATAGCCCGACGACCACGTGCCCCCGAAGGTGTAGTCGACTCCGTCTCCCACCGGCTTCATCACCGGGTCGCCGACGTGTTCGACGTCCTCCGTCGGTGTGGTGCGCATACGCCACGCGCTGCCGCGAGCCACCGCCCGAACAGTGCCGGACGAACTTTCCGCCCACAATTCGGCAACAACGAGTTCGACGTTGCCCCCGGGGCGCTCCGTCCATGCCCGAATCTCGATGTCCGCGACCGGAATCGGACCGAGTATGTCGACCGCGACTCGACTGATACGGGTGTCCTCCCGAGCGTCGACGCGCTCGAGTGCACGGACCAGTAGAGCGGACGGCGGAGCGCCGTGCTGCATCGTCGGTGCCCACAGACTGACGGTGTTCTCGGTGGCCGTGACCCTCTCGAAGCCGTCCTTGCCGACACCGGCGGGAACGAAGAAGGCGTCCGGAATGGTCACAGCTCGGGCTCCGTCTGTTCCGATGCGACCTGCGGCCAACCCGGGTACGGCGGAGGAGTGCCGCCGAACTCGGGACACAGGGCCTGGTGGTCGCACCACTTGCACAGTGCGCCTTTCTTGGCGCGAAAGTCACCGGTCTCGCCTGCGGCCAGAATCGCTTTCCAGATGGCGGACAGCATGCGCTCGAACCTGCGCAGCTCGTCTTCGTCGGGAGCGTAGGTCAGTTCCTGCTTGTCGGCCAGATACATCAATTTCAGTTGCGCCGGAACGACTCCGCGCATGCGCATGATCATCAAGGCGTAGAACTTCATCTGGAACAACGCCTTGGACTCGGTGAACTCCCGCGGTGCCCGACCGGTTTTGTAGTCGACGACGCGGATCATGCCGTTGGGTGCGACGTCGATTCGATCGATGAATCCCCGAAGCGGCGTGCCGTCGTCCAGATCGATCTCCACCCGTTGCTCGCAGGACTCGGGCTCGAAGTGAGTAGGGTCCTCGAGTTCGTAGTATCCGGCGACCAGAGCCCGAGCGCGATCGAGAAAAGCCGTCCGCTCGTCGGCCGGAACCAACGACTCGATGGCGGGCGACTGGGCAACCACTCGCTCCCACGCCGGATCCACCAGGTCGCGCGCAGTCGTCGGCACTCGGTCCTGCGCAGGCAACGCGTAGAGAGCCTCCAGTGCGGCATGCACCACAGTTCCCTTGACCTGAGCTTCGGTGGACACCTCCGGAATGCGGTCGACCGCGCGAAAGCGGTAGAGCAGAGGACACTGCTTGAAATCGCCTGCGCGGGAGGGCGACAACGCCGGCGTGCTGCGGGGGCTCGGCACCGCCAGCGGCGGTCGCGCGCTGTCGCCGAGGTCGAGTAGAGGCAAGTCGATGGGTGTCGACACGGAAATACTCACGACTGCGAGACTATGCCGCTGGTCCGACAACTTCGGTCAAGGCCGTAGTCTGGCACGTCGAGTCGTCCCCGACGCCTGCCCGCTCCGGTAGATCGTCGAACCGAACAACGAAAGCAGGTTCCGCTGTGTCCACCGGTGATTCCGCGTCCGCGTCGACCGACGGGCCCGAGGTCGACGCGCTCGTCGATGTCCCGGTTCCGAGTGCGGACGATGTGGTCACTGCCACGGTCGACGAGATCGAACTCGACCAGGTCCCGACTGCGGACGAGAACTCCATCGCACCGGTTCCGACCGGACCCGCCCGCAGTGGGCCGTTCCGCGTCGGAGATCGAGTGCAGCTCACCGACGGCAAGGGCAGGCACTACACGGTGGTGCTCGAGGCGGGCAAGGAATTCCACACCCACCGAGGCGGAATCACTCACGACAAGTTGCTGGGTGCCGACGAGGGCAGCGTCGTGACCTCCGTCAACGGCACCCCGTACCTTGCGCTTCGGCCGCTGTTGACCGACTACGTGTTGTCGATGCCGCGCGGCGCGCAGGTCATCTACCCCAAGGATGCAGCGCAGATCGTCCACGAGGGCGACATGTTCCCCGGAGCCCGCGTTCTGGAGGCCGGTGCCGGATCGGGCGCTCTGACGTGCTCGCTGCTGCGTGCGGTGGGTACGGAAGGAACGGTCATCTCCTACGAGATCCGCCAGGACCATGCCGACTACGCGATCAAGAACGTCGAGACGTTCTTCGGCGAGCGGCCGTCCAACTGGCACCTGACGGTGGCCGACGTGGATCAGTTCGGTGTCGATCGACCGGGGGAGCAGGTGGATCGGGTGGTTCTCGACATGCTGGCTCCCTGGGACGCACTGCCTGCCGTATCGAAGGCTCTCGTTCCGGGCGGAGTGCTGTTGGTCTACGTCGCCACGGTGACGCAGCTGTCCAAGGTCGTCGAAGCCCTACGCGCACAGGAATGCTGGACCGAACCCCGTTCGTGGGAGTCGATGGTCCGAGGTTGGCACGTCGTGGGACTGGCGGTTCGGCCCGAGCACCGTATGCAGGGGCACACGGCATTCCTCGTGAGCGTTCGACGCCTCGCCGAGGGCACCGTCACCCCCAAGCCGCAGCGTCGGTCCGGTAAGGGCTGACCGATCGCGGCGGTCTCGCTCGACTGGCGGGCCCGGACTTCAGGCGCAGGGTGCTTGCCCCATCGCAAGGATCTGGCAGGTGCTGGCGTCGGAGAGCTTCCACTTGCCGTCGATCAGGACCCAGGTCTGCGGTGAGGGCGCTGCCGTCCCTCGTGGGGTGGCGATCGCCACGTCGGCCGTGGACGTCTCGCCCTCGACAGTCGGCTCGGCAACCTCGAACGTGATCGTGCCGTAGTTCGCCAGCGCGGCGGTCATGGTGTCGAGGTTCGTCAGACGCGCCTGACCGTTCTCGACCGCGGCCGCTTTGGTTGCCGCGTCGACGTCCGGTGCCACCAGCTGCAGCAGCGAGGATTCGAGTTCATCGGAGGTCGGTGCCGCAACAGCAGGCACGTCGGTCGTCGTGCCGACAGAATCTGCGGCCGACGTCGAATTGTGATCGGCGTGATCGGATTCATCTGCGGTGCTGCACCCGGCCACCGACATCACCGCCGCCGTGAGTGCGACGCTGGCGGAGAATATGCGCATCTTCACTGGTGAAGCCCCTGTTTCCGTAGTCCGTCCACCGTTTGGTCAGGTGAGGCTAACATGACCCCGGCCTCGGTTGGTGTGCAGTCGAGGCATGCAGCAGGCACGCCCGATCGTGGTGTCGGTCCGCACATTCGGGCCGGTGCCGGTAGCGTTGATAGATCGTCACTGGGAGGAGTCGCTCATGAGCTCAACAGACAATCCGGATGTGGCCGCGGCCAGAGCCGAACTGGACGCCGTGCGAGCCGAAGCCGCTTCACTGCGCCGTCAACTGGGGGAGTCCCCCGAACAGGTACGCGAGCTCGAAGGCCGTGTCGATTCGCTCTCGCTCCGCAACACCAAGCTGATGGACACCCTCAAAGAGGCCAGACAACAGCTCATCGCGCTTCGCGAGGAGGTCGACCGACTCGGCCAACCGCCGAGCGGTTACGGCGTTCTGCTGAGTGTGTTCGACGACGGAACCGTCGATGTGTTCACGTCCGGCCGAAAGATGCGCCTCACGTGCTCGCCCAACATCGAAGCCGACTCGCTTGCGCCGGGCCAGACGGTGCGGCTGAACGAGGCGTTGACCATCGTCGAGGCCTGCACCTTCGACCAGGTCGGTGAGATCAGCACTCTGCGTGAGCTTCTCGGCGACGGATCGAGGGCTCTCGTCGTCGGTCACGCCGACGAGGAGCGCGTCGTGTGGCTGGCAAAGCCGCTGATCGACATGGTCAACGACGACGGCCCCATCGACCCGGACGAACCGTCCCGCAAACTCCGTCCCGGCGATTCGCTCCTGGTCGACACCAAGGCCGGCTACGCCTTCGAGCGTGTCCCCAAGGCCGAGGTGGAGGACTTGGTCCTCGAAGAGGTGCCGGACGTGGGATACGAGGACATCGGTGGTCTCGGTCGACAGATCGAGCAGATTCGCGACGCCGTCGAACTCCCGTTCCTGCACAAGGATCTGTTTCGCGAGTACTCCCTGCGTCCACCCAAGGGTGTACTGCTCTACGGCCCTCCCGGGTGCGGAAAGACGTTGATCGCCAAGGCGGTTGCCAACTCGTTGGCCAAGAAGATCGCCGAGGCCCGCGGGCAGGACGCCAAGGAAGCGAAGTCGTTCTTCCTCAACATCAAGGGTCCCGAACTGCTCAACAAGTTCGTCGGCGAGACCGAGCGTCACATTCGCATGATCTTCCAGCGCGCACGGGAGAAGGCGTCCGAGGGCACCCCGGTCATCGTGTTCTTCGACGAGATGGACTCGATCTTCCGCACCCGCGGTTCGGGTGTCTCGTCCGATGTCGAGACGACGGTCGTTCCGCAGCTGCTCGCCGAGATCGACGGTGTGGAGGGGCTCGAGAACGTCATCGTGATCGGTGCCTCCAACCGAGAGGACATGATCGACCCCGCGATCCTGCGGCCCGGTCGCCTGGACGTGAAGATCAAGATCGAGCGTCCCGACGCCGAATCGGCACAGGACATCTTCTCCAAGTACCTGACCGACTCGCTGCCGGTCAATGCCGACGATGTCGCCGAGTTCGGTGGTGACCGCGCGGCCTGCATCCGAGGGATGATCGACCGGGTCGTCGAGCGCATGTACGCCGAGAGCGACGACAACCGTTTCCTCGAGGTGACATATGCCAACGGCGACAAGGAAGTTCTGTACTTCAAGGACTTCAACTCCGGTGCCATGATTCAGAACATCGTGGACCGCGCGAAGAAGTACGCCATCAAGTCGGTTCTCGAAACCGGCAACGCCGGTTTGAGGATCCAGCACCTCTTCGACTCCATCGTCGACGAGTTCGCCGAGAACGAAGATCTGCCGAACACCACGAATCCCGACGACTGGGCGCGAATTTCCGGTAAGAAGGGCGAGCGGATCGTCTACATCCGCACGTTGGTCACCGGTAAGAATGCCAGCGCGAGCCGGGCAATCGACACCGAGGCCAACACCGGCCAGTACCTGTAGATCCTGCACAGAACAACATCGGGGCGCGTCCGCACAGGGCGCGCCCCGTTCTGTGTCTGCGTGCCGTCTAGGCTCGACTCATGCAGCGCATCATCGGTATCGAGGTCGAGTACGGCATTTCTTCGCCCACCGAACCCACCGCCAATCCGATCTTGACGTCCACCCAGGCAGTGTTGGCCTACGCGGCCGCTGCAGGGGTACCGCGGGCCAAGCGCACACGATGGGATTACGAAGTCGAGTCGCCGCTACGTGACGCCCGTGGCTTCGACCTCGGACGCTTCAGCGGCCCTGCACCGGTCATCGATGCCGACGAGATCGGCGCGGCCAACATGATTCTCACCAACGGTGCCCGTCTGTACGTCGACCATGCTCACCCCGAATACTCGGCCCCGGAAGTACGGGATCCGTTGGACGCTGTGATCTGGGACAAGGCCGGGGAGCGCGTCATGGAGGCCGCCGCTCGCCACGCCTCCAGCGTGCCAGGAGCCCCGCGGTTGCAGCTGTACAAGAACAACGTCGACGGCAAGGGCGCGTCGTACGGCACTCACGAGAACTACTTGATGTCGCGCGAGACGCCGTTCTCGGCCGTCATCGCCGGTCTGTCGCCGTTCTTCGCATCGCGGCAGGTGATCACGGGATCGGGACGCGTCGGAATCGGCCAGTCCGGCGACGAGGCCGGGTTCCAGCTCTCTCAGCGAGCCGACTACATCGAGGTGGAGGTCGGCCTCGAGACCACACTCAAGCGCGGCATCATCAACACGCGCGACGAACCGCACGCGGATGCGGACAAGTATCGCCGCCTGCATTGCATCATCGGCGACGCGAACCTCGCGGAGATGTCGACCTACCTCAAGGTGGGCACCACCGCGCTGGTACTCGACCTCATCGAAGCCGGAGTGGATCTGTCCGATCTCCAGCTCGCCCGACCGGTGACCGCCGTCCACCAGATCAGCCACGATCCGACTCTGCGCAAGGCAGTGGCTCTCGCGGACGGGCGCGAGCTGACCGGGCTTGCGCTCCAGCGCATCTACCACCAGCGGGCCGCGAAATTCGTGGCCGCCGAGGGGAGCGACGACGCGCGGGCCCTGGACGTGCTCGACAAGTGGGCCATGGTGCTCGACCTCCTCGAACGCGATCCGATGGAATGCGCCCACCTGCTGGACTGGCCCGCGAAGCTGCGTCTGCTGGAGGGTTTCCGCCAGCGCGAGGGCCTGGGCTGGTCGGCGCCGCGCCTTCATCTGGTGGACCTGCAGTACTCCGACGTTCGGCTCGACAAAGGCCTGTACAACCGGCTGGTTGCTCGTGGGTCGATGGATCGACTGGTCACGGAGCAGCAGGTACTCGATGCCGTCGGCAACCCGCCGGAGGATACGAGGGCCTACTTCCGCGGCGAGTGCCTCCGCAAATTCGGGGCCGATATCGCTGCGGCGAGCTGGGATTCCGTCATCTTCGACCTGGGTGGCGACTCACTGGTACGCATCCCGACACTCGAACCGCTGCGCGGTACCAAATCGCACGTCGGTGCGCTGCTCGAGTCTGTCGACAGTGCCGCCGAGCTCGTCGATCAGCTCACCAACTGAGAACCCGGCAACGCAGTCCGACTATTCGATGGTGTCTCGACGACCCGCGCGGCCGGTCTGTCGGTAGGGTAAAGGTCCGTGCACTTTCGGCGGAACGTTCGGTTGCACTTGCACATCCACAACGGTGCATCTCGGATGAATCGATGAACGTGCAGTAGATGTGTTCTCTCGATACACGGAGGAGGTCGGCGACTATGGCACAGGAGCAGACACGGCGCTCTGGCGGCGGCGACGACGATGAGGTCCCAGGCGACACCGGAGCCGGTGGGCAGGAGCGGCGCGAGAAGCTGGCCGAGGAGACCGACGACCTCTTGGACGAGATCGACGACGTCCTCGAGGAGAACGCCGAGGACTTCGTTCGTGCCTACGTGCAGAAGGGCGGCCAGTGACGGTGGATCGTTCGGACCCACGGTCGGCCGGTGACGGCATGACGATCCCGCTCGGATCGAGCAGTTCGTCGTTCTCCGACTACCTCCGTCAGCACGCCCCCCATCTGTTGCCCGAGAGCGGTCTGGCCGCAGACCTGGTGTCCCACGCTGCCAACGGCACCTCCGACAAGTCCGGCATCGCTCCGCACGGGACGACGATCGTCGCCCTCACCTACGCGGGTGGGGTCCTGATCGCTGGTGATCGGCGCGCCACTCAAGGCAATCTGATCGCCAACCGTGACATGCAGAAGGTCTACGTCACCGACGAGTACTCCGCTGCGGGCATTGCCGGAACCGCAGGCATCGCGATCGAGCTCGTACGGCTCTTCGCGGTCGAACTGGAGCACTACGAGAAGATCGAAGGGGTTCCACTCACCTTCAACGGCAAGGCCAACAAGCTGTCGTCGATGGTGCGGAGCAACCTCGGTGCCGCAATGCAAGGATTGGCCGCCGTCCCGTTGCTGGTCGGGTTCGACATCGACATCTCGGACCCGGACAGTGCCGGGCGCATCGTGTCCTACGACGTGGTCGGCGGGCGCTACGAGGAGCGCTCGGGCTATCACGCGGTGGGGTCGGGATCACTGTTCGCCAAGTCGGCACTCAAGAAGCTCTATCGCCCCGGAATGACCGAG
Source organism: Rhodococcus sp. 15-649-2-2 (assembly GCF_002258645.1). Taxonomy (NCBI): domain Bacteria; kingdom Bacillati; phylum Actinomycetota; class Actinomycetes; order Mycobacteriales; family Nocardiaceae; genus Rhodococcus; species Rhodococcus sp. 15-649-2-2. The sequence goes on along the minus strand of NZ_NPFM01000031.1, from coordinate 271,715 downwards.
GACGAAGCGCTTCGCGCAGCGGTCGAATCGCTGTACGACGCCGCCGACGACGACTCCGCCACAGGCGGACCTGACGTCACCCGAGGGATCTATCCGACGGCAGTGGCAATCACGAGCGTCGGCGCGGACGACGTTGCACACGACCGCGTGTCGGCCGCAGCGCATTCCGTTCTCGCGGAGCGGACCGAGAGTGCCGCGCACACCGGCGGTGCCGAGCATCACACCCGGTCCGGTCAGCAAGTGAGCGAAGGGGGTAGCGCACCATGACAATGCCGTACTACGCATCAGCCGAGCAGATCATGCGCGATCGTTCGGAATTGGCGCGCAAGGGAATCGGCCGTGGCCGGAGCGTCATCGCACTGACCTACGCGGACGGCGTGCTGTTCGTGGCCGAGAATCGCTCGACGGCGCTGCACAAGGTGAGCGAACTGTACGACCGGATCGGCTTCGCGGCCGTGGGGAAGTACAACGAGTTCGAGAATCTCCGGAAAGCCGGTATTCAGCATGCCGACATCAAGGGGTACACCTACGACCGCCGGGATGTGACCGGCAGGTCGCTCGCCAAGACTTACGCACAGGCGCTCGGCACGATTTTCACGGAGCAGCTCAAGCCTTACGAAGTGGAAATCTGTGTCGCGGAGGTCTCGCATCAGGACGAGCCGATGGCAACGCAGCTCTACCGCATCACCTACGACGGGTCCATCGTCGACGAACAGGATTTCGTCGTCATGGGCGGAACGACCGAGCCCATCGTCGCAGCGTTGAAGGACACCTACCGTCCCGGACTCGATCTGGCCGATGCGGTGCGCGTTGCGGTGGATGCACTCACCGCGGGACCCGCGGTACCGCCCGCTGCAGGCGGTGAGCCCGAGAAGAAGGTTCTCGAGGTATCCGCGCTCGAAGTGGCTGTACTGGACCAAGGTCGGCCTCGGCGCGCGTTCCGACGCATCGCAGGAGCTGCGTTGGAGGACATGTTGCCGGCTTCGGCACCAGCCGTACAGGCCACCACCGACACAGTCGACGGTGTGCCCGAGGTGGGTCCCTCGTAGCTGGTTCGCAGATCGCACCCAGACGGCCTCGTGCCCTACCGCTTCCGGTAGAGCGCGAGGCCGTTCTTGTCACTGGTGAACTCGAACCACGTTCCGTCGCCTACCACTTCGCCGTCGGCGGCGAGTGCAACGGGAGCGCCTTCCACCTCCACCGTCAGCTGCTTCACTGCTCGGCGAACGTAGGCCGGTGAGGAGCCCAGGGTGCCCGTCACCGTCGCCCACAGCAATCTGGTTCGCGACGCCTTGGGTTCGGAGGGAAGGAAACGAACGTCCAGGGTGCCGGTGTGAATGCTGCTGCGCGACATGGGAACTTGGTCGGTCGGCACGTAGTTGCCGTTGCCGACGAAGAGCATCCACACCGAATGCCCGGTGCCGTCGAGTTCGATGTTCAGCGGCTCCGCGGCGGCCAGTACCCTCGTCATCGCAACGGCTGCCGCAGGCCATTTGCCGATTCGGCTCTGGAGTTTCTGACGTAACCGCACCGAGTCGGGATATCCGCCGAAGGTAGCGGTGTTGACGAACGACACTCTGCGGCCGTCGATGGCCACCTGGGCAATATCGACCAGTTCGGCCGTGCCCGCCTCGATGGCTGCTGCGGTGTCTTCGACGGCGGTCAGGCCGGTGTCACGGGCGAAGTGATTGAGAGTGCCACCGGGGAACGCGGCGAGAGGCAACCCGCTGCGCGCTGCCGACGCGGCGACGCTGACCACCGTTCCGTCGCCGCCGCAGACGCCGAGTGCCCGCGGCGACGTATCCCGAATTCGTTGTTCGAGTTGCTCGTTGAAATCAAGTTCCGGATCCGGAACGAACAGATCTGCCTCGGGAAGTGCGCGACGGATCGCCTCGGGCACCGACTCGGAGCCATCACCCGACCCTGGGTTGACGAGCACGAGCAGCCCCCGTCCCCCCTGAAGTGGCGGGACCTCGACCGGTGAGCCCAGATCGGCGGGCTTTTCCGAACGCACAGCCCACCATCGGCGGGTGGACAGCGCGATGGCCGAGCCGAGGGCGGCACCTGCGATGACGTCGGTGGGCCAGTGCACACCGACGTGGACACGCGAGTAGCAGACAGCGGCCGCAACGGGTGCCAGAACAATTCCTGCCAGCGGAGATTCGATGGCAACGGCCGTCACGAAAGCCGCGGCAGAAGCCGAGTGACCGGACGGAAAAGATGAGGACACCGGTGGAGCCAGTACCTGACGCAGCACGGGCACCGACTCGGAACCGGGACGAGTCCGTGGGAACAACGGCTTGAGCAGACCGTTGGCGCTGGCACTCGCGCCCGCGAGCGCCACGAGTCCACGAACACCCCCTCGGCGTGCAGGCCCACCAGCGGCAACGAGCACAGCAGCAACGCCGAGCCACAGACGACCGTGATCGGCCGCGTTACTCAGCGCGCGCAGGCCCGCATCCGCTCGGCTGGACCGCAACGCTGCACTCCGTGCCACCAGCGAGAGGTCCCACGCATGAACGGCCGTCGAAACAGAGGTAGGCGTGGGTGTCATGACACCCAGCCTAGGCACGCGCGGCAGCATCTTCACGGACGGACGACATCGGGGCGCTCCGACACATCGAATCGCAGGTTGCGTTGTAGTGTCGAAGTGTGCAGCGACGAATTATGGGCATCGAGACAGAGTTCGGTGTCACATGTACTTTCCACGGACATCGACGCCTCAGTCCGGACGAAGTGGCTCGCTACTTGTTCCGCCGGGTGGTCTCGTGGGGGCGAAGCTCGAATGTGTTCCTTCGCAACGGTGCCCGCCTGTACCTCGATGTCGGCTCGCACCCCGAGTACGCGACGGCCGAGTGCGACAGCCTGCTGCAGTTGGTCACCCACGACCGGGCGGGCGAGCGTGTTCTCGAGGATCTGCTGATCGACGCCGAGCAGCGCCTGGCCGAGGAAGGCATCGGCGGCGATATCTACCTGTTCAAGAACAACACCGACTCCGCCGGCAACTCGTACGGCTGCCACGAAAACTTCCTGGTACAGCGAGCGGGGGAGTTCTCTCGGATTTCGGACGTTCTGCTTCCCTTTCTGGTCACGCGTCAATTGATCTGCGGCGCAGGCAAGGTCCTGCAGACGCCGAAAGCGGCCACGTTCTGCCTGTCACAGCGTGCCGAGCACATCTGGGAAGGCGTCTCCTCTGCCACCACTCGGTCGCGGCCGATCATCAACACTCGCGACGAGCCCCACGCCGACGCCGAGAAGTACCGCAGGCTGCACGTGATCGTGGGCGATTCGAATATGGCCGAGACCTCGACGATGCTCAAGGTCGGAACGGCGGCCCTCGTCCTCGAAATGATCGAGGCAGGAGTATCTTTCCGAGACTTCGCTTTGGACAATCCGATTCGCGCCATCCGCGAGGTCAGCCACGATCTCACCGGACGGCGCCCGGTGAGGCTCGCGGGGGGACGGCAGGCCAGCGCCCTCGATATCCAGCGGGAGTACTACGCCCGGGCCGTCGAACACCTGAAGACGCGGGAGCCGAACACTCAGGTGGAGCAGGTGGTCGACCTCTGGGGGCGGACCCTCGATGCCATCGAGACGCAGGACTTCGCGAAGGTGGATACCGAGATCGACTGGGTCATCAAGCGCAAGCTGTTCCAGCGTTACCAGGATCGGTACTCGATGGAGCTCTCCGATCCCAAGATCGCTCAACTGGACCTGGCCTACCACGACATCAAACGCGGGCGTGGAGTGTTCGACCTGCTACAGCGCAAGGGCTTGGCCAAGCGAGTCACCGAGGACGAGCAGATCGACGAAGCGGTCGACCTCCCTCCGCAGACCACGCGGGCCAAACTGCGAGGTGAGTTCATCACCGCCGCGCAGGAGGCGGGTCGCGACTTCACGGTCGATTGGGTGCACCTCAAGCTCAACGACCAGGCGCAGCGAACCGTGTTGTGCAAGGACCCGTTCCGTTCGGTCGACGAGCGTGTGGAGAGACTGATCGCGTCGATGTAAGCCCGGTGGATATACGGCAGCTCGGGTCGCTACCGCTCCGACGACTCGGGTCGCTACCGCTCCGGCACCAGTTGAGCAACTAGGCTCGACAGTCGTGGCCACCACCAAAGTCGAACGCCTGATGAATCTTGTCATCTGCCTGCTGTCGACGCGTCAGTTCCTCACCGCGGAGTGGATTCGTGACAGCGTGGCCGGATACGACGACTCGTCCAGCCACGAGGCTTTCAGTCGAATGTTCGAGCGGGACAAGAACGAACTTCGTGACCTCGGCGTTCCCTTGGAAACCGGAGCCGCAACCAGGTTCGGCGGCGTCGAGGGCTACCGCATCAATCGCGACGCATACGAGCTGCCCGACATCGACCTCACCAGCGAGGAGTCGGCCGCTGTCGCTGTCGCCGTCAAACTCTGGGAATCGCCCGAACTCACGTCGGCCGCTCAGAGTGCGCTTCTCAAACTTCGCGCCGCGGGTATTCAGGTCGACCAGAACGAGTCCGCGGCGGCGGTGACCGCGGTTCCCGCACGGACCAGGGGCTCCGAACCTGCACTCGGTGCGCTGCTGGCCGCCATCGACGAAGGCAAATCGGTGCGGTTCGAGCACCGACCGTCGTTGACGGATCCGTTCACCACCAGAACCGTCCAGCCGTGGGGTGTCGTGACGTTCCGCGGCCGCTGGTATTTGGTGGGACACGACGTGGACCGAGACGACACCCGAACCTTCCGCCTCTCCCGCATCGGTGACGAGGTCAAGTCGTTCGGCTCGCCGCAGAGTGTCCGCAAACCCGACGGTATCGACCTGCAGGACATCGTCCGTCGCGTAGCAGGGACGTCCTCGGTGTCGGGCACAGCACGAGTCTGGTTGCACGATGGCAGGGCACTGGAGCTTCGCCGGATGGGAACGATCGTGGGCGCGCAGAGTCTGGGCACCCGGAGCGGCACGGTCGTCGAGGTTCCCGTGCGGTCCTGGGATTGGATCTCGCGGTTGATCGCGGGCCACGGGGCTGATGCGGTGGTGCTCGAACCCGCGGAATTGCGGGCCGATGTGATCTCGACTCTTCAGACGGCAGCCGACGTGGAGAACGAGCGATGAGCGCGCGTCTGTCGGTCCGCTTGGCCAGGCTCCTCAACATGGTGCCGTTCTTCATGGCGAATCCGGGGTTGAGCGCCGAGGAGGCCGCGCGCGAGCTGGGTGTGTCGACGGCAACGCTGATGGCCGATCTCAACCAACTCTGGATGTGCGGTCTACCCGGCTACGGGCCGGGTGACCTCATCGATCTCTCGTTCTCCGAGGAGAGCATCGACGTGACGTTCTCCGCGGGGATCGATCGTCCACTACGCCTGACGTCGACCGAGGCCACGGCCCTGTTGGTCGCGCTCCGATCGCTGACGTCGATGCCCGGCATGGTCGATCCGTCCGCCGCGCAGCGAGCGATCGCGAAGATCGAAACCGCGGCGGGCTCCGCGGCGGCCAACGTGCCACTCTCGTCCGATCACGACAGCGTCGGCACCGAGGAGGGGGCAGTCTCGAGCACTGTCCGATCTGCTTTGCGAAATCGGCACGCATTGGACCTGACGTATTACTCCGCGTCACGAGACGTCGTCACCGAACGAACTGTCGACCCGATCAGGACGGTCGTGGTCGACGACAACAGCTATCTGCAGGCGTGGTGCCGAGGAGCCGAGGGCGTTCGACTTTTCCGGTTCGACCGCATCGACTCGGCTGTCGAACGGAACGAGCCCGCTGCACCGCCGGAGTCGGTTCAGGACGAGGACGCCTTCGAGATCTTCAACGACGATCCCTCACTGTCGCAGGCGCGACTGAAGGTGTCGCCCACCTACACCTGGATTCTGGACTACTACCCGATGACACAGGTCGCAGCCGATTCCGACGGATCGATCGAGGTGACGATGCGATTTGCAACTCTGCAGTGGATGACCCGTCTGACACTCGGGTTCGGCGGCGGCGTCACGGTACTTTCACCTGAATCCTTGGTGAACTCCGTCCGCGAACGCGCACGTTCTGCGCTGGACGTGTACTCCGAGCTGGACTCGACCAGCGCAGACGGCACCGTCACGACATGAACGCAGGGCAAACCGCTGCTCGCCGCTGCTGAAGGTGTCACCCGTAGTCGGGTACGCTCGATTCATCTGATCTCAGGAGGTTCACATGGGATTCACCAGTCCCTGGCACTGGGCGATCGTTGCGGTGGTCGTCATCATTCTGTTCGGTTCCAAGAAGCTGCCCGACGCTGCTCGTGGACTCGGCCGCTCGTTGCGCATCTTCAAGAGCGAGGTGAAGGAAATGCAGAACGACGGCAAATCCGACACCGATACCACGACGGCACAGCAGCCGGCCGCGCCTGCTCAGCTGCCTCCGCCTGCGCCCGTTGCCCCTACGAACGTCGACGCACAGCACGACGCGAAGTCTGCCTGAGCGCAGACCGCTCAGCACACCTTCGGTGCCACGTGGGCACCGAAGGTTCACTGCTGTCGGTGACGGCCCGGCGCCGTCGGCCGACCGAAGAAGGCTGACCGTACAACACCATGCGCATTCCGTTCGATCCGCGGCGTAGCAAGCGCCGAGTCAATCCCGACGGCACGATGTCGTTGGTCGATCATCTGTACGAGCTGCGGACGCGGCTCCTGTGGTCGCTCGTTGCCGTCGCCGTCACCACGGCATTCGGGTTCTTCTGGTACTCGCACACGATATTCGGCGTCGAAAGTCTCGGTGACCTTCTTCGAGGTCCGTACTGCACACTCGATCCGAACCTCCGCGCGAACTTGAGCAACGACGACCAATGTCGACTGCTCGCGACCGGACCGTTCGATCAGTTCCTGCTGCGATTCAAGGTCGCGTTCACCGCCGGGGTCGTGCTTGCCTGCCCCATCTGGCTCTATCAGATCTGGGCGTTCATCACGCCTGGCCTGTATGCCAACGAACGGCGATACGCCGTCTCCTTCGTCACCGGCGCGGCTGCACTGTTCGTCACCGGTGCCATCCTGGCGTACTTCGTGGTGGCCAAGGGACTGCACTTCTTGCTGTCGATCGGCGACAACGTACAGATCACTGCACTGAGTGGCGATCAGTACTTCGGATTCTTGATCAACCTCCTCATCATCTTCGGTGTCAGCTTCGAGATTCCACTGCTCGTGGTTGCTCTGAATTTCGTCGGCGTGCTGACCTACGAACGACTCAAGGCGTGGCGTCGGGGTCTGATCTTCGGTCTGTTCGTCTTCGCCGCCATCGCGACACCGGGGCAGGACCCGTTCTCGATGTTGGCGCTGGCGTTGGCGTTGACGGTCCTCTTCGAGATGGCAGTGCAGATTGCGCGAATTCACGACAAGCGTAAGTTGCGCAAGAGAAGAGACGAATGGGGTGATGTGTCAGATGACGAAGCAACACGTATCGAAGGCGCAAGTACGATCGAGTCCCCACACGCTGTCGCTCCGACACCGCCGCCCAGCGGATTCGGTGCTGCAACCCGAACCCAGTCACAGTACGACGACACCATCTGACCTCGGCCGATGCGTGGGGACCAGCGCATGACGGACACTACGACGGACGTCCATCCGAGTCCGAAGCCCACTGAGCTGCAACGCTTCTCGGCAGAACTGGGTTTCCCGCTCGATCGGTTCCAGGTCGATGCGTGTACCGCGTTGGAGAACGGACACGGCGTCCTGGTCTGTGCCCCTACCGGTGCAGGCAAGACTGTGATCGGTGAGTTCGCCGTCCACCTGGCCCTCGCAGCCGGGCGAAAGTGCTTTTACACCACACCGATCAAGGCGCTCAGCAATCAGAAGTTCGCCGAGCTGACTGCACGGTACGGCCGCGACACGGTGGGCCTGCTCACCGGAGATTCGTCGATCAACCCCGATGCCCCCATCGTCATCATGACGACGGAGGTTCTGCGAAACATGCTCTACGCATCGTCGGACGCGCTTCGCGGACTCTCTCATGTCGTGATGGACGAGGTGCACTACCTGGCCGATCGCTTCCGGGGGGCAGTGTGGGAAGAGGTCATCCTGCACCTGTCCGACGATGTTCGCCTGGTGAGTCTGTCGGCCACGGTCAGCAACGCCGAGGAGTTCGGCGCGTGGATGAGCACGGTTCGCGGTGACACCACCGTCGTGGTGGACGAGAACCGACCGGTACCTCTCTCTCAGCACATCATGGTGGGACGCCGGTTGTTCGACTTGTTCGACACCAGGGCGCAGTCACCCGACGGCAGCCAGAAGGTCGTGGTCGACCGCGAACTCGTTCGGCACGTCAAGCAGCGCCAGTCTCTCGACTCGATGGACCGCTGGCACGCGCCGCACAGCCGAGGCCGGGGCGGTCGAGGGGGCGGAGGAGGCCGCGGTGGCGGTCAGGGCAGCGGGGCCAACAACCGGCCGCTGGCCCGACCCGATGTGATCGCCAAACTCGACGAAGAGGGTTTGCTCCCCGCGATCACGTTCATCTTCAGTCGCGCCGGGTGCGACGGTGCACTCACTCAATGCATGCGCTCGCGTCTGGTGTTGACGACGCCCGAGCAGGCGGAAGAAATTCGGTACATCGTCGAGAAGCACACCTCGGAACTTCCGCGGGAAGACCTGGAGGTTCTGGGCTTCTGGGAGTGGCGCGATGCACTCGAGCGTGGCTTCGCCGCCCATCACGCCGGTATGTTGCCGGTCTTTCGGCACACCGTGGAGGAATTGTTCGTCAAGGGCCTGGTCAGAGCGGTGTTCGCCACCGAGACGCTGGCGCTCGGCATCAACATGCCGGCCCGAACGGTGGTGCTGGAAAAGCTCGTCAAGTTCAACGGTGAAACGCACGCCGAGCTGACCCCGGGGGAGTACACCCAGTTGACCGGTCGAGCCGGGCGCCGCGGTATCGACGTCGAAGGCCATGCCGTCGTGCTGTGGCAGCCGGGCACCGAGCCGACCGAAGTCGCCGGGCTCGCGTCGACCCGTACTTTTCCGCTGCGCAGTTCGTTCGCGCCGGCGTACAACATGTCGATCAACCTGATCGAGCAGTTCGGTGCAGCCGATTCGCGTCTGCTGCTCGAGCGATCCTTCGCTCAGTTCCAGGCCGACCGCTCCGTCGTCGGCATGGTCCGGGGTATCGAGAAGAACATGCAGACGCTGGACGCGCTCGGTGCACGCCTCGGCGGACCCGACGGCGAATACTTCGAGTATGCGCGGCTGCGCGAACGACTCAAAGATCGCGAGAAGACCCTCGAACGCCAGAGCCGCTCCGATCGACGAGACAAGGCTGTCGATTCGCTGCGCGCCCTGCGCCGCGGCGATGTGATCTCGGTGCCGACCGGTCGCCGCAGCGGCCTTGCCGTCGTGCTGGAACCGGACGACGACCGGGCCGATCCGCGTCCGCTGGTGCTGACCGAGGACAAGTGGGCGGGTCGACTCTCCGCAGCGGACTTCCCCTCGCCGGCAACGTCACTGGGAACGATGCGGCTACCGCGGTTCGTCGACCATCGCACCGCGAGGACCCGGCGCGATCTCGCGGCAGCACTGGTCACGCGCGGAATATCGCAGCCGTCGGACCGCATCCGACGAAAGTCGACAGCAGCGGACGACAAGGAGCTGGCCACCCTTCGCCGAGCCATTCGATCGCATCCGGTGCACGCACGACCCGATCGTGACGAACTCGGTCGTACCGGTGAGCGCTACAACCGGCTTGCCCGCGAGACCGAAACGATGCGTCAGAAAGTATCGGCGACGACGAACTCTCTTGCTCGCACCTTCGACCGCATCCTGGCTCTACTCGCCGACCGCGGGTACGTGACGCCGGGTAAGGATCCCAAGGTCACCGACGACGGTGCCAGGTTGAGCCGGATCTACTCGGAGTCCGACCTGCTCGTGGCGGAATGCCTCCGCGGTGGTCTGTGGCAGGGCCTGTCACCTGCCGAGTTGGCAGCGGTCGTTTCGGCCGTCGTCTACGAGTCGAGGTCGGAGGGGGACATCACCCCGCACGGTCCGACGGGTCCCATTCGACATGCACTCACCGAGACGGTCCGGGTGTGGCACGAGCTTCGTTCGGACGAAGTTCGGCACAAGCTCCCGCCGACGAGAGAGCCCGACATGGGTTTCGTGAAGGCCATCTACAAGTGGGCGTCCGATCACTCGTTGGTCGACGCCCTCGTCACGGCCGGGGACAACGGCAAAGCTCTCTCGGGTGGAGACTTCGTGCGGTGGTGCCGACAGGTGATAGATCTGCTCGATCAGGTTCGGCTCGCGGCCCCGGAGCCGGAACTGTCGCGAACGGCGGCGCGCGCCGTCGCAGCCCTGCGCCGCGGCGTGGTCGCCGTCGACGCCGCGTGACAGGAGCGGTGTGATGGAGTGGCCCGGTAGAGATGAACCCGACGCAGTCGCAGCGAATCGGACTGCCGGGTCGGTACAGCGGGACGTCGTACAGTCGGGCTACTGTACCCCCGACGAATCCGAAATTTCAGTGGAGGCGAGATGAGCGGCCCATACGGTCCGACCGACCCCGACAACAGTTGGTCGCGCACACCCGACCAGCAGGACGGTGCCGCGAAAGATACTCCCGAATCTCCTGGTCATTCCGCAGGCTCCACTCCTGCGTCTCCTGGTCGTTCCGCAGGCTCCACTCCTGCGTCTCCTGGTCATTCCGCAGGCTCCACTCCTGCACCGGATTCGCAGACCCCGACACCATCCGCATGGGGCCAGTACGGGCAACCGCCCGTAGCGCCGACCACTCCGTACGGAGAGTCCACGCCGGGCGCGTACGGGCAGAATTCACCGCAGCCGAGCGGTCAGTACCCACAGGGCCAGTACCCACCGACCGGGTATCCGCAGGGCCAGTATCCGCAAGCGGGCTACCCCCAGGGTCAGTACCCGCAGGGCCAGTATCCACAGGGCGGTTATCCCCAGGGCCAGTACCCACAGGGGCAATACCCACAGGGGCAGTTTCCCGAAGGCCAGAATCCACCGGCCTCGGCGGGTCAGAATCCCACCGCGCAGTACCCGGCCGGCCAGCAGTACGGCGCGCCCTATCCCGGGACGGGCACACCGCCGTCGGGTGATCCGGCTTATCAGAATCCCTATGCCCCACAGCAATTCGGTGGTGGTCAGTACGGTCCCGGCCAGTACGGGCAGCAGCCGTGGAACCCGAATCAGCAGTATCCGAATCAGCAAGTACCCGGTCAGCAGGGCCCCCGGCCGGCCGGATCGCAGTCGAAGAAACCGTTGATCATCGTGGGTGTCGTCATTGCGGTCGTCGCGGTGATCGCACTGGTCTCGTTCTTGGCATTCGGCCGCTCGACCACGCTCGATACTGCGGCCGCCCAAGAGGGCGTCCGTAAGGTGGTCACCGAGTCCTACGGCGCGTCCGATGTCTCCGGGGTGTCGTGCCCCCAGAACATCGAGGTGAAGAAGGGCGCAAGCGTCGATTGCACCCTGACGGTCGACGGGGCGTTCAAGAAGGTGACGTTGACTTTCCTGGACGACGACGCCAACTACGAGGTCTCGCTACCAAAGTAGATCTGCTCGACCGTCCTGTCAGTTCTTCGACGCCGTGGCCGCCATCGCAGTGACGAGGCGGGCAACGGCGTTTTCCACTCCGAGGGTCTCGGCAAGTTCATTCAGTGCGTCGACGTCGGCGGGCTCGGCCGGGATCTCGTCCGACTTCGACAAGACGACGTCGGCGTCGGTGACCACTCGGACGACGGGAAGGGCCGCATCGAGGTAGTCGCTCGCGTTGGCCAGCTTCGCCCGGATTCCCCTGGCCATGTCCGACGACGGATCGAGTGCCGCGTCACGCAATGCAGCGACCGACTCGTACTGGAGCATCAGGGTAGAGGCCGTCTTCTCCCCGATGCCCTTCACTCCTGGCAGGCCGTCCGAGGCGTCGCCTCTGAGCAGTGCGAGCTCGGCGTAGGCCGCGCCCGCGCGGTGCAGAGGAACTCCGTAGCGTTCGGAAACCAATGCGGGGTCGAACAATTCGGCCTTGGCCAACCCTCGCCCCACGTACAACACCCGAACCTCGTTCGGTTCGTCCGCCGCGACCTGCAACAGATCTCTGTCCCCGCTGACCACGACCACCGGGTCCTGTCGCTCGCGCGCAGCCAAGGTGCCCAGCACGTCGTCTGCCTCCAGCCCCTCCGCGCCTGCGGTCGCAATACCCAGCGCGGCGAGAACGTCCATGATCATGTCCACCTGAGGAGTCAATGTCTCCGGAACCTCTTCGCTCTCGGCGACCTCCGGGGCAGCCTCGGCCACACGGTGCGCCTTGTAGGACGGCACGAGATCGACTCGGAACTGCGGCCGCCAGTCCAGATCGAGGCACACGGCCAGCCGACTGGGTTCGGTTCGTGCGATCAGCGCCGAGATCATGTCGAGAAAACCACGGACTGCGTTGACGGGTCGTCCGTCGGGGGCCGTAATCGACTCGGGCAGTGCGTAGTAGGCCCTGAACCACAGGCTCGCACCGTCGAGGAGCAGCAACGGCGACTTTCCGGGGGCGGTCATGGGGCTCATCTTGCCGTACGGCATTAGCCTGGAGGCATGAGTGTCGATTCTTCGGTCAGTTCCTCACGTTTCTCCAGTGACGTCTACGCGTCGCGGCTCGCGCGAGCTGCGCGTCTGACATCGGATGCGGGATTGGATGCCCTGCTGATCACGCCGGGCCCGGATCTGCAGTATCTGATCGGCTCGAAGGCCAGTTCGTTCGAGCGTCTCATCGCCCTGGTCGTGCCGGCCGACGGCAGCACTCCCAGTATTGTCGTGCCGCGGCTCGAGCTGGCCGCGCTGGGCGATTCCGCGGCTGCGGATCTGTCACTGAACCTCGTCGATTGGGTGGACGGCGTCGATCCGTACGCGCTGGTGGCTGCGGCGGTTTCGACCGGAACGAAGACTGCCGTCGCCGACGCGATGCCCGCACTGCACTTCGTGCCGCTGGCCGAGGTGTTCGGAACTGTGCCGGTGCTGGCCACGGATGTGCTCCGCGAACTTCGGATGGTCAAGGACGAGGCCGAGATCGACGCGTTACGGCGAGCCGGGTACGCCATCGATCGAGTGCACGCCCGTATGGGGGAATGGCTTCGCGTGGGCCGAACCGAAGCGCAGATCGCTGCAGACATTGCCACGGCCATCGTCGAAGAGGGGCACACTGCACCCGAATTCATCATCGTCGGGTCCGGCCCACACGGTGCCGATCCGCATCACGAGGTGTCCGATCGTGTCGTGGAGGCAGGCGACATCGTCGTGATCGACATCGGCGGGCCCGTTGCACCGGGATACAACTCCGACTCGACCCGCACCTACAGTCTCGGCGAGCCGACAGCGGAGATCGCGGGCCTCTACGCGGTGCTGGAGCGGGCGCAGCAAGCAGCTGTCGACGCGGTGGTGCCGGGGGTCACGGCGCAGTCCATCGATGCGGCTGCCCGCGACGTCCTGGTGGACGCCGGGCTGGGCGAGGCGTTTCTGCACCGCACCGGTCACGGAATCGGACTGTCTGTGCACGAGGAGCCATACATCGTTTCCGGCAACGACATCACCCTGACCGAGGGGATGGCGTTCAGCATCGAGCCGGGAATCTACTTCCGAGGACAGTGGGGTGCCCGTATCGAAGACATCGTCGTCGTTACCGCGGACGGGTGTGAATCGGTCAATCTTCGGCCCCACGGTCTGGCCGTCCTCCCGGTGTGACAACTGTGCGCGAGGCCGAGTTCGTGTCGGTCGTAAGGGCCAATCCTGCTGTGGCCGAGATACTTCGACGTGCCCCGCAACTCGGGCTTCCCGGGTGGTACCTGACGGCGGGTGGCCTCTTCCAGACTGTCTGGAACCACCTGGCCGATCGAGATCCACAGGCGGGCATTCGTGACTACGACTTCTTCTACTTCGACGACTCCGATCTGTCCTACGGCGCCGAGAACGAGGTGATCGAGACCGCGGCCTCACTGTTCGCCGACCTCGGGGTGGACGTCGAAGTGCGCAACGAAGCACGCGTACATCTGTGGTACGAGAAGCACTTCGGCAGTCGGATCCCACCGTTCCACAGCACCGAGGACGCGATCGACCATTTCGTTTCCACCACATGCTGTTTCGGAATCACCACCGATGCGGACGGTGGAGATGTCGTCTACGCGCCACACGGTTTCGAGGATCTGTTCGCGGGAATCGTGCGGCCCAATCCGCGCGTGCCGATGCAGCATGTGTACGAGGCCAAAGCCGCCCGCTGGACGACGGAATGGCCCGACTTGACCGTCCTACCCTGGCCGGCGGACCTCGCCTGACGCGGGAGCCGACTGCGCTTCAGCGGCTGAGTAGCGAACGACTCCCGAGTACCCGTCGCACCTGGATCTCGATGACCACTCGGGTCGGATTCTCCCGCGGAACGCGGTAGCGCTTGGCGTAACGGTTCTCGGCGTCGACGACGGAATCTCGATCGCTGCGGACCGAAGCCGGTCCCTCCATGGTCAGCCAGCGGGCGCCGTCGATCTGAGTGACGGCGGCGTAGGCACCGCGGCCGGCGTTGATCGCCTTCTGTGACACGTCGTTGGTGATGACCCGCGCAATTCGAGCATCGGAGTCGTACGTGAAGCCGACGGCAACGACGTGCGGCGTCCCGTCCGGTCGAAGCGTCGTCAGTGTGGCGAGATGCCGCTCGGTGAGGAATTCGAGCGCGTCGTCGGTGAGGGCAGTCGCGTCTGCGGGGGTTGCGGCCATGACCCGACTGTAGTGACGTGCCCCGACTGCCACGAGCCGGGTTCGATCGGCCAGACTGATCGGCGTGAGCAGACGAGCAGAACCCGCACCCGGAACGCTGTTGCTGTTGGGCGGACGAAGCGAGATCGGGCTCGAGGTGGCCACCCGACTGGCACCGGGGCGAACCGTCGTACTGGCCGCGAGACGTAGCAATGAGCTGACAGCAGAACAAGTCCGGGTGCAACGGGCAGGCGCGGGCGCAGTCCACACTGTCGAATTCGACGCGAACGCGATGGACACCCACGCCGAACTCCTGCGCGCGATGGCCCGAGAACACGGTCCGATAGGCATCGTGGTTCTCGCCTTCGGCATCCTCGGCGACCAGGCGCGCGCCGAGAACGACGCCCAGCATGCGCTCGACGTCATCACCACGGACTTCCTGGCGCAGGTCTCCGTACTCACTCACGCCGCGACACTTCTTCGGGCGCAGGGCACCGGCGACCTGATCGTGTTCTCGTCGGTGGCGGGTGTACGAGTGCGCCGCGCAAACTATGTGTACGGGTCCGCGAAAGCCGGCCTCGACGGATTCGCGAGCGGACTGAGCGATTCGCTGCACGGCAGCGGAGTGCACCTGTTGCTCGCCCGCCCCGGGTTCGTCATCGGGTCCATGACCGAAGGAATGGACCCGGCTCCGATGTCGAGTACCCCTGATCAGGTCGCCGACCTCGTGGTGTCTGCACTGAACAAACGACGGAACAGCGTGTGGATCCCCGGCATTCTTCGCCCGGTCTTCTTCGCCATGCGTCTACTGCCACAATGGCTCTGGCGCAGGATGCCCCGCTGATGACGGTTCCGATGCCCCGGCCGATAGTCGTCGTCGGAATCGGCGCGGACGGCTGGGACGGACTGCCTGCGACCTCCCGCGGGGCTGTCGAGAAGGCCGATGTGGTGTTCGGTTCGGTACGCCAGATTGCGAGTGTCCGGCCGCATTGCACCGAGACCAGGACGTGGCCGAGCCCGTTGCTACCGAATCTGCGGTCGATGCTCGACGCCTACGAGGCGTCGAACGTCTGTGTGTTGGCCAGCGGGGATCCGATGTTCCACGGCATCGGGGTGACGTTGGTGCGCGAGTTCGGTGCCGAGCGACTGCGCATGCACCCGGCACCGTCCTCCGTGTCGTTGGCATGCGCGCGGCTGGGGTGGGCACTGCAGGACACCCCGACGGTGTCTCTGGTGAACACGCCGATCGAGACACTGTTGCCGGACTTGGCCGACGGTCGCCGAGTGATCGTGTTGAGTCGGGGGAGCAGTACACCGGGTGAGGTGGCGGGGCTGTTGTCCGGCAACGGGTTCGGAGACTCCGCGATGACTGTGCTCGAACAGCTCGGCGGACCGGCCGAACGAATTGTCCACGGTCGAGCGCGAGATTCGACGTTCGAGGGCACCGACCCGCTCAACGTCGTTGCGCTGGAGTGCGTGAAAGATCCCGACGCACCCCGCCACGCTCGCGTACCCGGCCTGGCCGATTCCGCATACACCGGTGACGGCCAGATGACCAAGCAGGAGGTTCGAGCACTGACCCTGAGCGCGTTGGCACCTGCGCCCGGAGAACTGTTGTGGGACATCGGAGGCGGATCAGGAACCATTGCCATCGAATGGATGCGTACCGACAGATCCTGCCGCGCAGTGACGTTCGAGAGTTCGCAGGCGCGGCGTGATCAGATCGAGCGCAACGCTCGGCACCTGGGAGTTCCGGGACTCATCGTGCACAACGCGGCACCCGAGAGCTTCGGAGGCGTCTCGGCCGTGAACGCGGTGCCCGACGCGGTGTTCATCGGTGGTGGATTGACCGGTGCCGACATGCTCGAGGCGTGTTGGAACGCGGTGCGCACAGGGGGGCGTGTGGTCGCCAATTCGGTGACTGCAGAATCGGATTCGTTGTTGCTGACCGCGGCGGCGAAGTACGGCGGAGAGCTCCGCAGATTCCAGATCTATCGCGGTGAGCCGTTGGGCGCGTTCACGACGTGGAGGCCACACTTACCGGTTACTCAATGGAGTGCGATCAAACCGTGAAGGTTCTGATTCTCGGCGGTACCACAGAGGCGCGGGCACTCGCGGCGGCGCTGGATCGGGTTCGGGACGTCGACAGCGTCACCTCACTGGCCGGGCGGGTCACACAGCCGATACTGCCCGTCGGTCGGACCCGAATCGGCGGGTTCGGTGGACCGGATGCCCTTGCGATGTGGCTGCGAGACAATGCGATCGACGTAGTGGTGGACGCGACACACCCGTTCGCATCCACCATCGGAGCGCACGCCGTGCATGCCACCGAGGCAACGGGAGTCGCACTCCTCGTACTGACGCGGCCACCGTGGACCGAGGGCGAAGGCGATCGGTGGACCACGGTTCCCTCGCTGCCCGACGCGGCGTCGGCGATCACCCCCGGCAGCCGGGTGTTTCTCACGACAGGCAGGCAGGGCGTTCACCATTTTGCGAGGGTCGATCACTCGTGGTTTCTGGTAAGGACGATCGATCCTCCGACCGGTCCGGTACCACCGCACATGACGCTGCAGCTCGGTCGCGGTCCGTTCGACATCGACCACGAGTCGAAGGTGCTCGCAGACAACCGAATCGACCTGTTGATCACAAAGAACAGCGGCGGCGACATGACTCGAGCCAAACTCGATGCGGCGAGGGCAGCATCGATCCCGGTCCTCATGATCGCCCGTCCCGAGGCACCGACCTCGGCACCGATCGTGTACGAGGTGGATTCCGCCGTGGACTGGTTGACGAACCGGTTACGCGTCTACTGACGGGTACCGTCGGGAGGTGAAGACTTTCGGACCGCTTCCGGTCTCCACCACCGTGGTCATCGAGGATCCGATGATGAGCAGGCACCGCATATCGATCGACTCGGGGTCGAGTTCTCCGAGCGTCACAGTGCGCACCGATTCCTGCACACTGCCCACCGCGCGTCCGATCACCACCGGCGTCTGTGGTGAACGATGCTCGAGCAGTAGATCTTTCATGGCTGCAACCTGCCAGGTTCTCGACTTCGAAGCGGGATTGTAGATCGCGATCGCCATGTCGGCTGCGGCGACCGCCGACAGACGCCCGGCCACCACGTTCCATGGCTTGAGTCGGTCGGAGAGCGATATCACGGCGTAGTCGTGGCCGAGGGGTGCTCCCACCCGGCTCGCGACGGCGTTCGCGGCGGTCATTCCCGGTACCACTCGTACCGGCACCGAACTCCACTG
Source organism: Rhodococcus sp. 15-649-2-2 (assembly GCF_002258645.1). Taxonomy (NCBI): domain Bacteria; kingdom Bacillati; phylum Actinomycetota; class Actinomycetes; order Mycobacteriales; family Nocardiaceae; genus Rhodococcus; species Rhodococcus sp. 15-649-2-2. The sequence goes on along the minus strand of NZ_NPFM01000031.1, from coordinate 253,785 downwards.
TTGTTCGGCTGCAACCTCTATGACCGCTGTCGCCATCGCGAAGACCCCCGGATCGCCCGAGGACACCACGGCTACTCGCCGTCCTTGTTTGGCGAGGTCGAGGGCGAACGCCGCACGTTCGGATTCGACCTTGTTGTCGCTCGCGTGCCGTATCTGCCCGGGCCTCGGCGGTACCCGGTCGATGTAGGTGATGTAACCGACGAGATCGGTGGCGGCGGCCAGTTCGGCCCGCACCTCGTCCGTCGTCCATGCTTCGTCGCCTGGACCGAGGCCGACGACGACCACTTCGCCCGTGCTGGTGGGTGTTTCGGCTCGGTTGGAGGGGCTCGGCACCACGATCATCGAGAAGTACGGGACGTCGTCCGCGTCGGCGGCATCGAGGACGCGTTGATCGGGTGTACTGGCCCGCTCGACGTATCGCGCCTCGTCCAGTCTGCCCGATCGTTCCAGTGCGTCGAGCACTGTCGGATAAGTTCGCCCAAGTTTCATGATGACCGCGGCGTCGGTACCGCGTAGTCGGCGTGTGAGTTCGTTGGTAGGCAGTGTTCCGGGCAGGACGGTCAACACCTCGTCGCGCTCCACCAATGGAGTTGCCAGCGCCGCCGACGCAGCACTGACCGAGGTCACGCCGGGAACCACCTCGACCTCGAACCGGTGCGCCAGGCGTTTGTGCATGTGCATGTACGAGCTGTAGAACAGCGGATCGCCCTCGGCCAGAAGCGCAACCGACCGACCGGCGTCGAGATGAGCGGCGAGCCGTGCAGCAGCGGACTCGTAGAACTCGTCGATCGCACCTTGATACCCACCGGGATGAGCCGTCGCCTCGGTGGTCACCGGGTACACCAGGTGCTCCTCGAGTTGACCGTCACGCATGTACCCGGCCGCGAGGGCGCGCGAGATGCTGCGGCCGTGTCGAGCGCTGTGGAATGCAACAACATCGGCCTCGGCGATCACACGAGCAGCCTTGACGGTCAACAGCTCCGGGTCACCCGGGCCGACGCCGACTCCCCACAATTTTCCGACAGCGGTCATTCCTGTTCGCTCGCAATGGCATTGACTGCGGCGACGGTGATGGGGCTGCCACCACGTCTGCCTCGGACGACCAGATACTCCACGCCGAGGTCGGCTGCGATCAGATCTTCTTTCGACTCCGCTGCGCCGATGAATCCCACCGGGCCGCCGACGATGGCTGCGGGCTTCGGGGCTCCGTCGGCGAGCATCTCCATCAGGTGGAACAGTGCGGTCGGCGCGTTTCCGATGGCGACGACGGCGCCGCCGAGCTTCTCGCCCCACAACTCCAGCGCGGCAGCGGTTCTCGTGGTGCCCATACTCCGAGCCAAATCCGGTACCCGAGGATCGGACAGGGTGCACAGAACCTCGTTGTCGGCCGGAAGACGGCGACGAGTGATGCCGGCGGCGACCATGTTGGCATCGCACAGCACCGGTGCGCCTGCGCGCAGGGCGGTTCGAGCGGAACCCACCACGTCGGGCGTGAATCCGATCGTCTCGGTCAGGTCGATCTCACCGACAGCGTGGATCATGCGTACGACGACCTGGGCGACATCCGGCGCGAATCGAGACAGATCTGCTTCGGCTCGAATGGTTGCGAAGGACTGGCGATAGATCTCCGCGCCGTCGCGGACGTAGTCGTGCATGCGTGTCACGATAGGGGAGAGGGACCCCTCGGCCGGAAGCCGGTCTCCCGGTGCTCAGGACACCTGGTAGCCGATTCCTGTCGCGATCACGTCGGTGACCTCACCTTTCGGTCGCCCACAGCGCCGCTCGCACCCGGACCAGTGTTGCCGCTCGTCACGCGGAGTCATCCGGGCGTCGACGGCCGCCTCCAGGTCGGATCGGACGTCGGCCAACGACTTCGCACAGCCCGGCGATCCGGTACACGCGCTCACCCGGATCCACGGTGATTCCGCGTCGAAGATCAGGCCCATCGGGGCCAGCACCCGGACAACTTGTTCGGCGGGCTCCTCGTCCAGATCGCACACGATCAGCGACCTCCACGGAGTCACGATCACCGGTCGGTCGATGGCGGCGAGGAACTCGGCCAGTCGTGCGCCGATAACGCCGTTGGCAAGTCCTGCGGCCAGGGCCACCAGTCCGTCGTCCTGGTCGAGCCAGCCGATCGGTGGTACCTCGACAGGTGTGGGCAACGGCAGCGCAGTGCCCGCAGAGAGCCCGAGCAGTTCGACGATTCGATCGACGCCGTTGTCGACTTCGGCCAACCGCCATTCGGATTCTCGCAATTCCGCGAAGGCTGCGGCGCAGTTCAGCAGCGTCGGCACCACGCTGTCTCGATCCACTCGAACTCCGCTGTCCCGGCCTGCGAGCAGCAGCGCGTACGACCCGTCGGATTGGGCGTAAGCACCGAAATCCGGTTCGAGTCCGCCCATGTCGCCGCGCCCGTCGTCGAGGGCGAACAGCGTTCGCCCGGGCAGTTCGGCCAGGTCGCGGCGCGCGCAGAGCCCTTCGTCCAACTCGCGGACGAGCGCACGCACGTCGGTGAGACCGCCGACCCGTCCCGAGAGTGGTGAGGCGAGGATGTTGCGCACCCGCTCGTGCGTTGCGGACGGTAGCAATCCGGCCTCGGCCAACCTGCTCGCCAGGGCGACCGGGTCCGAGACCGCCCGCAGCTGAACGTTGCCCCGGGACGTCAGCTCCACCGTCCCGTCGCCCAGTTCCTCTGCAGCCCGCGCCAGGACCTGCATCTGTTTCGGCAGCACCAGGCCACCCGGCAGCCTGATCCGCGCAAGCGGACCGTCCGCAGCGAGGTGCGTCGTCAGCGCTCCTGGGCAGCCGTCGGGCACCGATCTGTCAGGCGAACTCATGTTCACCAGGCTACAAGCGCGACGGGTGGACCGATGTGCCGCTCGCACCGGTAGCATTCTGTCGACACGGCTCAGGCCGAGAGGAAACCGGCGAGAATCCGGTACGGTCGCGCCACTGTAACGGCCCTGCACTTCGGGTGCACGGGCCGGAGTCAGACCCTCTCGCCGACGAACCGAAGAGAAGATTCACCTAGTTCAGGGGCGCGAAAACCCCCGAGGAGGGCGTTACCCGTGTTCTTGTTGCTGTCCACGTCGGACACAGATCTGCTCAGTGCCCGTGCCAGTGGAGCCGACTTCACCTGGGGCAATCCATCTCGCCTTCTGGCGCAGGACATCCCGTCGATGGCCGAATCGGCCGAGCTGATCATCGTGCGCATTCTCGGATCGCGCCGCTCGTGGGAGGCGGGCATCGACGCCGTACTCGCCACCGGGCTTCCGGTTGTCGTTCTCGGCGGTGAGCAGGCACCGGATGCGGATCTGATGGAGATCTCGACGGTGCCGGCCAACGTCGCCGCGCAAGCACACAACTATCTGGCCGAGGGCGGGTCGGACAACCTGCGCCAGCTGTACAACTTCCTCTCCGACACCGTGTTGCTCACCGGTCACGGTTTCGATGCTCCGCGGCACCTGCCGACGTGGGGGCACCTCGAACGGAACTCCACCCCGCACTCCGACGGTCCGACGGTGGCGATCCTCTATTACCGCGCCCAGCATCTGGCCGGAAACACCACGTACATCGATGCCCTCGCCGCCGCGGTCGAGAACGCCGGTGCCACGGCCCTTCCGATCTACTGTGCGTCGTTGCGCACGGCGGAGTCAGACCTGCTCGAGACGCTGAAGTCGGCCGATGCCCTGATCGTGACGGTGCTTGCAGCGGGCGGGACGAAACCTGCCGGGGCGTCGGCAGGTGGCGACGACGAGGCCTGGGACGTCGCCGAACTCGCGGCTCTCGACGTTCCGATCCTGCAGGGTCTGTGCCTCACGAGCTCACGCGCGACGTGGTCCGAGAACGACGACGGGCTGTCGCCGCTGGACGTGGCCACACAGGTTGCCGTCCCGGAATTCGACGGCCGTCTCATCACGGTTCCGTTCTCGTTCAAGGAGATCGACGACGACGGGCTGACCACGTACGTTCCGGATCACGAGCGAGCAGCGCGCGTCGCCGGCATCGCCGTTCGCCATGCACGGCTACGACACATCCCGGCCGCCGACCGCCGAATCGCCCTGATGTTCTCGGCGTATCCCACCAAACATGCCCGCATCGGCAATGCCGTCGGCCTCGACACTCCCGCCAGCGCCATCGCGTTGATGTCGGACATGCGCACTGCCGGTTACGACCTCGGGCCGCTCGACGGCCCGGATTCGGTGCCCGGTCTGGCTGCTCGCGACGGTGATGCACTCATCCACGCGCTGATTGCCCGCGGTGGCCAGGATCCGAACTGGCTCACCGACGCTCAGCTCGAGGGCAACCCCATTCGCATCTCGGCGGCGCGGTATCGCACCTGGTTCGAGCAGCTCCCGTCTGATCTGCGCGACGGCGTGATCGAGCATTGGGGCCCGCCACCGGGCGATCTCTATGTCGATCGCTCTGCCGATCCGAACGGTGAGATCGTCATCGCAGCAATGCAATTCGGCAATGTGGTCATCATGGTTCAGCCGCCGCGCGGGTTCGGGGAGAAGCCCGTCGCGATCTACCACGACCCGGATCTTCCACCGAGCCACCACTACCTGGCGGCCTACCGATGGATTTCCGCTACCGAGACAGACGGCGGTTTCGGTGCCGATGCGATGGTTCATCTGGGCAAGCACGGCAATCTCGAATGGTTGCCGGGTAAGACGCTCGGCATGTCCGCCTCCTGCGGAACCGATGCGGCCCTCGGCGATCTGCCGCTGATCTATCCGTTCCTGGTCAACGATCCGGGGGAGGGGACGCAGGCCAAGCGCCGAGCACACGCCACTCTCGTCGATCACCTCATTCCCCCGATGGCGCGCGCGGAGAGCTACGGAGACATCTCGAGGCTCGAGCAGTTGCTCGACGAGCACGCGAATATCTCGGCGCTCGATCCAGCCAAGCTGCCCGCGATTCGTCAGCAGATCTGGACGCTCATGACCGCGGCCCAGATGCACAAGGATCTGGGGCTCGAGGAGCGCCCCGACGAGGAAGTGTTCGACGACATGCTGCTCAACGTCGACGGATGGCTGTGCGAGATCAAGGACGTGCAGATCCGCGATGGGCTGCACATCCTGGGCCAGGAGCCCGTCGGCGATGCCGAGGTCGAGTTGGTGCTGGCGATGCTGCGTGCTCGGCAGATGTGGGGAGGCGAGCAGACGGTCCCCGGACTTCGCGAAGCTCTCGGGCTCAGCGAGGACGGCGACGAGGAACGCACGCGCGTCGACAGCATCGAGGCCGTGGCGCACGGTCTGGTCGCAGCCATGCAGGCCGCGCAGTGGAATCCGGACGAGGCCGAGCGCGTTGCAGGCGAACATGGTGACGTGGTCGCAGAGATCTTGAAGTTCGCCGCCGCCGAGGTGGTACCGCGTCTGCGCGGAACCGCACGCGAGATCGAGCAAGTGCTGCACGCTCTCGACGGCGGGTTCATCGCGGCGGGGCCGAGCGGTTCACCGCTGCGCGGACTGATCAATGTCCTACCTACCGGGCGCAATTTCTATTCGGTCGACCCGAAGGCAGTGCCGTCGAAACTGGCGTGGGAGACCGGTCAGGCGATGGCGGAGTCATTGCTCGCTCGATACCGTCAGGATCACGGGGAGTGGCCGAAGTCGGTGGGCCTGTCGGTGTGGGGCACGTCTGCGATGCGGACCTCCGGCGACGACATCGCCGAGGTCTTCGCGCTGCTGGGCGTGTCGCCGGTATGGGACGAGGCGTCACGCCGGGTCACTCGGCTCGAGGTGATCGATCTCGGCGAGCTCGGTCGTCCTCGTATCGACGTCACGGTCCGGATCAGCGGCTTCTTCCGCGACGCGTTTCCCCACGTGCTCGCCCTGCTCGACGACGCGGTACGGATGGTCGCCGCATTGGACGAGGAGCCCGATCAGAACTACGTCCGCGCACACGCGCAGGCCGATCTCGCTGAACACGGTGACGAAAGACGCTCCACAACAAGAATTTTCGGATCCAAGCCGGGTACCTATGGTGCCGGGTTGCTTCAGTTGATCGACAGCAAGACCTGGCGTAGCGACGACGACCTGGCTCAGGTCTACACCACATGGGGCGGTTTCGCGTACGGCCGCGGCCTCGATGGCGTCCCTGCGTCGGACGATATGCGCACCGCGTACAAGCGCATCGCCGTTGCCGCCAAGAACACCGATACACGCGAGCACGACATCGCCGATTCCGACGACTACTTCCAGTACCACGGCGGCATGGTGGCGACTGTGCGCGCGCTGACCGGAAAGTCGCCCGAGGCATACATCGGCGACAGCACGCGTCCGGAATCGGTACGCACCCGCACCCTCTCGGAGGAGACCGCCCGGGTGTTCCGTGCGCGCGTGGTGAACCCCAAGTGGCTCGAAGCCATGCGCAGGCACGGCTACAAGGGCGCGTTCGAGATGGCGGCCACGGTGGACTACCTGTTCGGCTACGACGCCACCACGGGAGTCGTACAGGACTGGATGTACGAGAAGCTGGCCGAAACCTACGTGCTCGACGAGCAAAACCAGAAGTTCATGCAGCAGTCGAATCCGTGGGCACTGCACGGCATCGCCGAACGCCTGCTCGAGGCGGTGGAACGGAAGTTGTGGGCCGAGCCGAACGAGCAGGTTCTCGACGGGTTGCGCCAGATCTACCTCGAGACCGAGGGCGAGCTCGAAGGGGAGTAGCGACGTACTCTGAGCGGTATGGCCGCCACGTTCGAAGACATTGCCAAGGGCAAGTACGTACTGCTGACGACGTTCAAGAAGGACGGCACCGGGGTGCCGACGCCGCTGTGGGGTGCGCTCGACGGTGACCGACTACTCATGTGGACGGTTGCCGATTCGTGGAAGGTCAAACGCATTCGCCGCAACCCACAGGTGACGATTGCGGCGTGCGACATGCGCGGCAATCCGCAGGGCGACGCAGTGGACGCCACCGCCGAGATTCTCGACGCGACCGGCACCGCGAAGGCCCGCGCAGCTGTCGCGTCGAAGTACGGAATCCTGGGCTGGCTCACCGTGAAGGGCAGCGTGCTGCGTCGAGGAAAGAGCGGCTCGGTCGGGCTGTCGATCACCGCAGCCTGAAATCGACACATCGGCACCATCGCTCGCATGCGCGGTTCCGAATGCTTCACGAGGCAGCTTCCCCTGCTGCCGGAATGGAGTATCACGTGCCTATCGCAGTGACCGACTACAACCACGTCCGTCTCACCGTTCGCGACATCGAGCGATCGAGGTCGTTCTACGACTCGGTGTTCGGCTTCGAGGTCGCATACGCCTGGGATCCCGACGCCGACGAGGAGACCAAGAAGGCGCTGTGGTTCCTGTTCGGTGGAGTCATCTACAAGTTCGGCGGGGGACTGCTCGGCCTGCGTCCGGTCGCACCGAGCGACGACACTTTCGGTGAAGACCGCTGCGGGCTCGACCACTTGAGCTTCACCGTGGACACGCGAGCCGCACTCGAAGACGCCGTCAAAACGCTCGACGATCTCGGCATCGCCCACGAAGGCATCAAGGACGCAGGGCCCGGGCTGTCCATCGTGGAGTTCCGCGACCCGGACAACATCGCGCTCGAGCTCTCCGGCCCCGATAAGTAGCCCGGACCTACCTCACTGAGCGGCGCTGACCGAGGACATGTGAAAATCGGGAATGCGCAGCGGCGGCATCGCCGTGCGGGTGAACCAGTCCTTCCACTCGCGCGGCAGTGTCGCTTCCGTTGCACCCGCTTCGGTGACGCGACGCAGCAGATCCAGCGGGCTTTCGTTGAACCGAAAGTTGTTCACAGCACCGGTGATTCGACCGTTCTCGATGGCGTAGACGCCATCCCTGGTCAGTCCGGTGAGTAACAGTGAGGTCGGATCGACCTCACGGATGTACCAGAGTGTCGTCAGGAGCAATCCGCGTTCGGTGTCGGCCACCATCGCGTCCAGGTCTGCGTCCGTGCCGCCCGTCATGACGAGATTTTCACCCGGCACCGCGACGGGTGCTCCGTACTTGCCGGCCGATGCGCGCGGATACGCCAGAGCAGAGACCGATCCGTCACGTACCCAGTCCACCCGCTCGATGTCCATGCCGTTGTCGAACACCGACACCGAATCGCTGGACGATCCTGCCACCACGAACGGCGCGTACTCGAGACCGACTGCGCGCGGGTCCGAGTACAACGTCAGCGGCAGAGCGGTGAGCTTCTCGCCCACGCGCGTTCCGCCTGCACCCGAAAGCGCGGTGCGGCCTTCCTGCGCACCACGTCCCTCCATGGTCCACATCAGGTAGATCATCAGATCCGCCACGGCCGACGGCGGTAGCAGCGTCTCGTATCGTCCTGCCGGAAGCTCGACGGTGTTCTGCGCCCAGCCGAGCCGGGTGGAGAGCTCGTCCAACATGTTCTCGGCAGACACATCCCGAAAGTCCGTGGTGCCGGTACCGACCCAAGCGCTGGCCCCGGATCGTTTGCCGTTGATCTCGATCGATCCGGTCGGCTGCGTGAAAGTACGACGCAGGCCGGTCGAGGTCCCGAGCCAGACGTTGTCGACCCGATGCTGGGCGAATCCGTACAGGGCATCGCGACCGTCGAACCCGACATTCAATTCCGTTGCCAGGGAGCCGAACACATCGATCGACGTGTGTTGCGCTCGGCGGTCCCAGTCCTGCGGGTCCGAGGCCGACTCTCGAGGCAGCAAGGGCATCGCGTCGTCGGCGGGCTCCGCCGATCGCGCCGCCGCCTCACTCGCGCGTACCACGGCCTCGATGTCGTCCGGATCGACACTCGTCGACGACACAGTGCCCACTCGAACGGATGTCGAGTCTCGCACGATCGAGACCACCTCCCAGCGCCGCGAGGTCGCGATTCCGTTGGTGGTCATCGAGTTCCCGGCCCACCGCAGTGTTGCGTCGCTGGAGTCGGTGACGATCACGATGGTGTCGTCGACGCTCGCGCAGGCGAGGGCGCGCTCGATCACGTGTTGTGCGGCGATCATCGACCTGCCTCCGATCGGGTGTTGAGAACGTTGACGCCGCGGAACAGTGCTGACGGGCAACCGTGGCTGACGGCGGCAACCTGGCCGGGCTGCGCCTTGCCGCAGTTGAAGGCACCGCCGAGCCGCCAGGTGGACGGTCCGCCGAGCAGATCCATCGAACCCCAGAATTCGGTGGTGGTCGCCTGATACGCAACGTCGCGCACTTGGCCGTCGAGCACGCCGTTGCGAATGCGGTAGAAGCGCTGACCGGTGAACTGGAAGTTGTACCGCTGCATGTCGATCGACCAGGACTTGTCGCCCACGACGTAGAGGCCATCCTCCACCGCACCGATGAGGTCGGCAGTCGTTCGGTCGGTGTTCGGGTCCGGCTGCAGCGACACGTTCGCCATGCGCTGGATCGGAACGTGATGAGGAGAGTCTGCGTATGCGCACCCGTTGGACCGCTCCAGCCCGAGCCTAGGGGCGAAGACGCGATCGAGTTGATAGCCGACGAGTGTCCCGTCGCGGACCAGATCCCACCGTTGCGAGGCCACTCCGTCGTCGTCGTAACCGATGCTGGCCAGGCCGTTGACTTCGGTCCGATCGGCAGTGACATGCATGATGGGCGATCCGTACCGCAACGTCCCCAACTGGTCCGGCGTTGCGAAAGACGTGCCTGCGTACGCTGCCTCGTAACCGATGGCTCGGTCGTATTCTGTTGCATGACCTACGGACTCGTGAATGGTCAACCACAGATTGGTCGGGTCGATGACGAGGTCGGTCGGTCCGGCCACCACGGTCGGTGCCTTCACTTTCTCCGCCAGCCATTCGGGAATCCGGGCCAATTCGTCGGCCCAGTCCCAGGTACTGGTTTCACCGAGGTATTCCCAACCACGTCCCACCGGTGGCGCGAGGGTACGCATGGTTTCGAAAGCACCGACGGACCGGTCGACGGTTGTTGCCTCGAACTGGGGATGCAGCCGCACCCGCTGCTGAGTGATGCTGCTGCCGGCCAGATCGGCGTAGAAAGACTGCTCTTTGACCTGCAGCACCGACGCGGTGACGTGGTCGACGCCGTCCGACGCGGCCAGGCGGGACGAGTACTCCGCGAGCAGCCCTACCTTGTCGGCGGTGGGTACCTCGAACGGATCGATGTCGTAGTCCGATACCCAGGTCGCATTCGAGTAGACAGGCTCGTACGCGAGCTCGACCCGTTCACGATTGAGCGCACGGAGCGCCGTCGCCACTTCGACTGCCTTGCGGGCTGTCTCGGACGCTGCGTCGGTGCCGAGTTCGGCATGGGAGGCGAACCCCCAGGTCCCGTCGACCACGACCCGCACGGCGAGGCCGATCTCCCCGGCATCGACCGAGGACTGAACCGAGCCGTCGCGCAGCGAGATCGACTGTGTCGTCAATCGCTGCACGCGTACATCGGCATGGGTGGCACCGGCCGAGCGCGCTGTGCTCAGTGCGGCATCCGCGAGGGCCCGCAGGGGCAGGGCGAGGAAGTCGGCGTCGACCGACCGATCCGGTTGTCTCGTCACTGCACCGACGCTAGCCGAACTGCTGCCACCCGAGTCGGAGGACCATCCCCACCACGACGACGAGCAGGACAATTCTGACGAAACCGGCACCTCTGGCGACCGCTGTTCTGGACCCGACCACCGCCCCGAACACGTTGCACACCGCCATGGCAGCTCCGAGTTGCCAATACACGCTGCCGGTGGCGGCGAAGAACGCGAGGGCTCCGACGTTGGATCCGACATTGATCACCTTGGCCATTGCAGCACTGCGCACGAATTCCGTTCCGAGCATCGTGGCGAACACGATGATGAGAAACGTGCCGGTTCCGGGCCCGAGGATTCCGTCGTAGAAACCGATTCCCGCGGCCGCGAGACCGACGACGATCAGAACTTTGCGATGCGTCGGCGGCGACGACGCCACGGTTCGACCGATGGTAGGGCGACACGTCACGAGTACTGCCACGCCGACGAGAACGACCATGATGATCGGGATGAACAGCTCGCGGTCGATCAGCGAGACTGCGGCAGCACCGGCCGCCGAGGTCACCGCGGCGAGGACACCGGCCGGGACCAGGACTGTCCAGTTCAGCGAGACCTTCCGAGCGAAGGTCACGACTGCGGCGACGGTACCGAATACCGCCGTCGCCTTGTTTGTCGCGAGCGCCGCCTGCTGCGTCATTTGTGGTGCCACGAGCAGGATCGCGGGCAACAGGATCAGGCCGCCTCCACCGACCACGGCGTCGACCCAGCCAGCGGCTGTCGCAGCCACCATGAGCAGTCCCCAGTCCGCGGCAGTCATACGGCAAACTCAATCACATGCGTCGTTTCAGCCTGTGGCTCCGTGGGCAGCCCTTCGTAGCCGATGCATTGCTGGCGGCAGGACTGTTCGTCGTCGAGATCTTGGTGTTCGTCAGTTCTGCCGATGGACTGAACGGGCCGTTGTTTCTCGTGTTCTCGGTCGTGTTGGCGGTACCCGTTGCATGGCGGCGACGCTTTCCCCGGTCGATCGCGGCTTTCACTCTGGTGGCCACGGGCATCTGCGATATCGCGGGCGCCATGGTGGGCGACGCCGTCAACGGTCACCCGGCGACGCTGGCCCTGCCGATCATGCTGTACACCCTGGTTGCGTACGTAGGACGAGTTCAGGGTGCCGTCTACGCCGTTGCTCTCGCGGCGTATTCGGTAGCGTCCATGCTGCTGTTCGACCAGCCGATCTTCACGACACTGTTGTTCGGTGCGCTTCTCTACGCGCTGTCCTGGCTCGCGGCAGAGTTTCTCGGTGCTCGGCGGGCCTACGACGAGGCGACTCAGGCTCGACTGGTCGTCGCCGAGTACGACCGAGACCGCCGCGCCGAGGAAGCCGTGATCGCGGAACGTACGCGCATCGCGCGTGAACTTCACGACGTCATCGCCCACAGCGTCAGTGTCATGGTGGTTCAGGCCGACGGCGCCTCGTACGCCATCCGGCGCAATCCCGAGCGCGCCGAGCAGGCTGTGGCCAACATTTCCGCGACCGGTCGGCTTGCGCTGGCAGAGCTGCGCCGAACCGTCGCGCTGATGCGCACCTCCCCGGACTCGGACGACATGCCTCACTACGGCACAGCCGGCCTTGCCCGGTTGGTCGAGATGATGGGCCGCGCCGGGTTGTACGTCGAGCTGGAGCAGACCGGAAATCTCGACGACATCAGCCCGGCAATCAGCCTGGGAGTGCACCGTGTGGTGCAGGAATCGCTCACCAACGTTCTGCGGCACGCCGGCCACGCACCCCGTGCCGTCGTCAAAGTGGTGCGGGAAGAAGATGTTGTCACCGTCGAGATCTCCGACAACGGCACCGGCACCGACGCGGTCTCATCCGTGGACGGCGGGGGACACGGACTGCTCGGGATGCGGGAGCGGGTGGCCGTGCTGCAGGGCACGCTGCATGCGGGCCGCACTCCACACGGCAGCTGGCTCGTGCGAGCGACGCTGCCGATCGAGTGAAGGCTAGGTGCCTTTTACAGCTAGGTTGGATCGGTGCCGATCACCGTTGTCGTCGTTGACGATCAAGAGCTCATGCGCATGGGATTGAACATGGTGCTCGAGGCCCAGGACGACATCGAAGTGGTCGGTGAGGCATCCGACGGTGCCGGTGCCATCGAGGCCGTGGACAGGCTGGCACCGGCTGTGGTGTTGATGGACGTCCGCATGCCCGGCATCGACGGTGTGTCCGCCACTCGATCTATCACTGAATCCGGTTCCGATACAAGGGTTTTGGTGATGACGACATTCGATCTCGACGAGCATGTCCTGGGAGCGCTTCGGGCGGGCGCAAGTGGATTCCTGCTCAAGGACACACCACCAGAGGATTTGGTATCCGCAATTCGCAGCGTGGCCGCAGGCGATGCCGTCGTCTCACCGAAGGTCACCAAGCGGCTGCTCTCGCGGTTCGTCGCCCAGTCCGTTTCGACCACCGATGCGTCGGTTCTCGACGCACTGACCGGTCGTGAGCGGGAGGTACTGGTGCACTTGGCGACCGGTCTGTCCAATGCCGAGATCGCGGCGGTACTGCACCTGTCCGAGGCGACGATCAAGACGCACATCGGGCGGATTCTGACGAAATTGGACGTGCGCGACCGAGTACAAGCGGTCGTTCTGGCGTACGAGACCGGTCTCGTACGACCGGGTTCCTGAGAATTTCTCGGCAAACAGGGCACTTCGGGAGCGATTTCGTCGGCTCGAGCGTTGTACCGGTGAAGCGAAGAAAGGACCGTCATGCTCGCTCTGTTCGTACTTTATGTCGTCGTCGAGGTCGCCGCACTGGTCGCCGTCTCGAGCGCGCTCGGTGTGCTGTGGACCGTGGTGTTGTTGATCGGTGGATCGCTGATCGGCTCGCTGCTGGTGCGATCGCAGGGTAGACGCGTATTGGACGGTCTGCGGAGAGCATCGCGCGGTGAGCGGTCGGCCGGCGGCGCAGTGGCCGACGGCGCTCTGTTCGCGGCGGGGTCCGTGGCGATGTTCGTCCCCGGCCTGGTGACCACGGTGATCGGTTTGCTGCTGCTGATTCCGCCGACTCGGTGGCTGTTGCGCCCGGCGGTGATGTGGGCGGCTGCGCGTTGGCTGCCGCAGGTCGCCACTGCGACGCGGCGCATGCGTCCGACCGTCATCGACGGCGAGATCCTCGACGATCGCGTCGAAACCACGGGCACAGCGTCATCGGCGGCGGGTTCTGCACTCGTCCTCGAAGGTCAGGTGATCGAGGCGGACCGTGACGATCGGCCGACCGGGGATTTCCGGAAGCCGCATCGGTAGGGGCAGACTGGTCGTTCGTGACCACCGAATTGTTCTGCGGCGGACGGATCTACAGTCCGATGGCCTCCGACGCCACCGCCATGGCCGTGACCGATGGAGTCGTCAGTTGGATCGGTGAGGATCGCACCGGCCGTGCGCTTCATCCCGGAGTGCCCGTCACCGACCTGGCCGGCTCCTTCGTGGCACCGGCTTTCGTCGACACACACGTACACGTCACCGATCTGGGGTTGTCCCTGATCGGACTCGATCTGTCTCACTGCCGATCCCTCGACGACTGCATGCGTGCACTCGCCGAGTTCGCAGCGAAGACGTCCGACGCGCTGGTGTGGGGGCACGGCTGGGACGAATCGGAGTGGATCGAACGGCGGTCACCGACGACGTCCGATCTCGATGCAGCAGCTCCGGGCCGGCCGGTGTACCTCACGCGAGTCGATTCGCACTCGGCTGCCGTCTCGACGCCGTTGCGGGCGGCGGCGTCCGGTATCGACACCGCCACGGGGTTCTCGCCACAGTCCCCGCTCACCGCCGACGCACACCACCTCGCGAGGCTGGCGGCTCGCGCCATGCTCACCACGGACACCCGCACCCGGGCCCGTAAGGCGGCGCTGGACGACGCAGCAGCCAAGGGAATCGTCGCCGTGCACGAATGCGGGGGCCCGATCGTGTCGGGAATCGACGACTTCCGTGAACTGATGGCTACCGCACACGGGGTGGAAGTGCGCGGCTACTGGGGCGAGCCGGTCGACACGGCCGAGCAGGCACGGCAGCTGCTCGCAGACACCGGCGCGCACGGCCTGGCAGGCGACATCTTCGTCGATGGCTCGCTGGGGTCGCGAACCGCATGGTTGTCGTCTCGCTATGCCGACGGCCCAGGAACGGGAGTCTCCTACCTCGACGTCGACGCGATCACCGCGCACATCTCGGCCTGTACCGCGGCCGGGGTCCAAGCCGGCTTCCACGTCATCGGAGACGCCGCGGTCACGGCCACCGTCACTGCCTTCGCGCGTGTGGTGGCCGAACTCGGCACACCTGCCGTTGCTGCATGCGGACACCGACTCGAACATCTGTCGATGGTGACACCGGAACAGTCCGATCTCCTGGCCTCGTGGGGCGTGATCGCCAGCGTGCAACCGCTGTTCGACTCACTGTGGGGCGGTTCCGAAGGACTCTATGCGGCACGGCTCGGTGCCGAACGCGGTTCCGCACTCCATCCGTTCGCCCGATTGGCCTCGGCCGGCGTTGCCCTCGCTTTCGGTTCCGACGCACCGGTCACGCGCCTCGACCCATGGGCGACGGCGAGGGCCGCCGTCAACCACCACACGGCGGGCAGTGCCGTTTCACCCCGAGCTGCGTTCTCCGCAGCGACGCGGGGAGCGTGGCGCGCGGGCGGAGTCCGAGATGGCGTGGCGGGCACGCTGGTGCCGGGTGCGCCTGCATCCTTCGCGGTGTGGGACGTCGACGAACTCGTTGTGCGGGCCCCCAAAGACAGCGTCCAACGCTGGTCGACGGACCCACGTGCCGGGGTGTCACCGCTGCCCAGCCTCGACGCGTCGGCCGAAAGCCCGCGTTGTTCGATGACCGTGCATCGCGGCAAGGTCATCCATGAACAGTGACAGAGTTCCGGCGGTCGCGACGACGCCGTCACGGGGTGATCGTCTACGCAGGGCCACCGTGTCGACCCTGCTGTCGGTCGGTGCCGGTGTACTGATCTTCGCAAGCTTCCCTCCTCGGACCCTGTGGTTCCTGGCACCGATCGGCATTGCGGTACTGGCGCTGGTGTTGACCGGCTTCGGCGGTCGACGATCGGTGTCACTGAAGGCAGGCTTCGGCTACGGGTATGCCGCCGGCCTCGGATTCTTCGTTCCGCTGCTGCCGTGGATCGGTGTGTACGTGGGGCCGATGCCGTGGTTGGCGTTGGCTGCCGCCGAGTCCGTCTTCGTCGGATTGTTCGGGGTTCTCGGTGTGGTTGCAGCGCGAAGTGCCTGGTGGCCACTGTCGTTGGCGTTGGCGTGGAGTCTGACCGAATGGCTGCGGTCGAGTGTTCCGTTCGGCGGCTTCCCGTGGGGTCGGCTGGCTTTCGGGCAACCCGAGGGTTGGTTGCTGCCGTTGGCGAGCGTGGGAGGCGCGCCGCTGCTCACTTTCGGGGTGGCCCTGACCGGAACCGGCCTGGCAGCGCTGATCCTGGCGAGCTGCCGTCCGCGCACTGTGCGATCCTTCGTCGTTCCCGTGGCCGCGACGACGGTCGCGTCCATCTTCGCGCTGGCTCTGCTACCGACCCTGCACACAAACGACGCGGAGGACGGCGAACGCACGGTCACCATCGCGGCCGTGCAGGGGAGCGTTCCGCGATTGGGTCTGGATTTCAACGCACAGCGCCGCGCAGTTCTGGACAATCACGTACGGGAGACCATGACACTGGCCGCCGATGTCGAGGCGGGCAGACAACCGGCTCCGGATCTCGTGGTGTGGCCGGAGAACGCGTCCGATATCGATCCGTTGCGCAATCCCGATGCTGCGACTCTCATCACTCGAGCATCGGTTGCGGTCGGCGCGCCGATCCTCGTGGGCACGGTGCTCGTCAATGCCGATGGCACGAACTCGAATTCCGTCATTGCCTGGAACGGTGACGACGGCCCCGGCGAGAGGCACGACAAGAAGATAATTCAACCGTTCGGCGAGTACTTGCCCTACCGAAGCTTTTTCCGTTTGTTTTCGGAATATGCCGACCGGGCGGGATATTTCGTCCCCGGCAGTGGTAACGGCGTGGTGCACGCCGCGGGAATAGCCGCCGGAATAGCGACGTGCTACGAGGTCGCATTCGATCGCGCCCTCGAAGAATCGGTCAGGTCCGGCGCGGAATTCATTGCCATCCCCACCAACAACGCGACCTTCGGCGACACCGAAATGACCTACCAGCAACTTGCGATGTCGCGAGTACGAGCCGTCGAACACGGAAGGACTGTCGTGGTGGCCGCGACGAGTGGGGTCAGCGCGATAGTCTCGCCCAACGGCGCCGTGTTGCAACAGACGCCGCTGTTCACCCCCGACGTACTCGTTTCGAGTGTTGCACTGCGTCGAACGCACACCGTCGCCACTCGGCTGGGCTTCGGATCAGAGCTGATCCTGTGCCTTTCTGCTGTCGGTGCACTCGGTGCGACCCTGCTGATCAGGCGGCGCGAGTTGCCACACAAACAAACATGAAGTCGGTAAATGCGGCATTTTACCGATCGCTGCGCCGGATAAATACCGGGACGTGACGCCCCTTCCTCTCGAGAAGTCATTCGTTCGATCGAATAGGGCACGTTCGAGTGGCGAACACGGTCACTCCTGTAACAGGCTGGAAGCGGTCGTCGATGCTTCTTATGACGACTGCACAAAAGGCTCCCGCCAATGTTGTATCTTTGTAAGCCGCTGGAGGTGTTGGAGGCCGATTTTCGGGTGCGGCTTCAGTGGGTGGACGGGCTGGACAGCTCCGGCCACACGTTGTAATGGGATCGAAGGGTCGGCATCGACGTTGCGTTCGTGCCGGACACCTGTTCGGGGAGGGGAAGCTCGTGTCGCAGACACTTATCCAATTGGTCGTCGTCTCACGCTCGTCCTGCGAACTCACAGTTCGGTCGAAGCGGTAGAACCAGGGAGCCGCCCCGTTTCAATCCGGTCGGCGATGCGCGACGAAGCAATACGAGCCCTTTCAGTACATCGAGCGTGTGTGAACCGACACGAACGCAGACCAGAACGGAAGCCAGAATTGCTCAATCGCGCGCACCAGCCGCCGCGGCTCGACACCCCGAACCGGACCGAAACCTTCGAGCCGATGAATTCGGCGTCGGATTTCGCCACCGCGACCGTGCCGCCGAAGGGCAAGTGAATGCGTGCAACAACAACCGGTGGGTCTCAGACGCCCCCGACCGGCACCGGTTTCGAAAACGGCTTCCCACTCTCGTCCGCCCAGCGGGGAATGTGGTTCGCTCAGCAGCTCGCCCCTGATGTTGCAGTCTGCATCGCCCAGTACGTCGACCTGCGAGGCAACCTCGACATAGCAGTGCTGCAGGAAGCGTCGGCTCAGGCCGGACACGAGTTCCAGTCCGCCTACCTCCGTCTGGCCGAAGTCGACGGAGAGGCCGTTCAGCTGGTCGATCACTCCATCGACCAATCCGTGAACTACCTGGACCTGCGCGGCGAAGACGATCCCATGGCCTCGGCGCTGCGCTGGATCGACCACAACTACGTGCAGCCGGTCGACATGGAGAACGATCCGCTGGTCGAGAGCTGGATCATTCAGGTCGAGGACGAGCGCAACCTCTGGTATAGCAAGATCCACCACGTGGCCCTGGACGGCTACGGTGCCATGACCCTCGTCAACCGCACCGCAGCGCTGTACACAGCCGCCGTCGAGCACTCCGAACCCGAGCCCAACAAGGCGGCCGAGTTGCGCCGTCTGTACGAGCTCGATCAGGAGTATCGGACGTCGACACGCTTCGAGTCCGACAAGGAATATTGGGTCGCCCGCGCCGCCGACATTCACGACGGAGCAACTCTGTCGAACACGGACGGCCGCACGATTGCCGCCAGCAAGTTGCGCAGCATCGCTCTGCCCGCCGACGTCGTCACCGCTCTCGAAGACTCCGACTCCACCAAGGGCGGAACCTCGGCCGCGGTGTTCATCGCCGCGTTCGGCTGCTACCTCTCGCGAATGACCGGACGAGACGACGTATTGGTCAACATTCCTGTGTCCGCCCGAACCACGGCGTTGCTCCGCCGATCCGGCGGAATGCTGGTCAACGTCGCACCGATTCCGATGCACGTCCGAGAGGACGCCACCGTCGGTGAACTGGTACAGCAGGTCCAGCTCGAGTTGATGGGCGCGCTTCGGCACCAGCGGTTCAGCATCGAGGACATCCGGCGCGAGCTGGCGGCCTCGGGCAGCGACAAGCAGCTCACCGGGCCGATGGTCAACATGATGCTGTTCCACCAGCAGATCAACCTCGGTTCCATTGTCGGCGAGTTCAACATCGTCACGTCGGGGCCGGTGGAGGACCTTCTGGTCAACGTGTACCAGAGTGGTTCACCTGCAAGAACATTCGTCGATTTCAGGGCCAACCCGAACCGATACGACGACGACGACCTCACGGCGCACCATTCGAGTTTCGTGGATATGGCCGAAGCATTCATTGCGGCCGCCCCCGATGTCGTTGTCGCCGAAGTACATCCGGACAGCGCCGACGAAGGCCGTCGACGCCGACGCGCCGCCGCTCAGCTCGCCTACTGGACGGATCGACTCTCCGATTCTCCGGACCTGATCGGCATCCCCACCGATCGAGTCCGTCCTTCGCGTATCGGCCATGTTCGCGCATCGCACGAAATCACCCTCGGATCCACGTCCTGGGCCGCAGTCGAACAACTGGCCGCCGACCGGTCGACAACGCCGTTCGTGGTGTTCGAATCCGTTCTCGCCGTGCTTCTTTCACGCCTTGCCAACACCGACGACGTCTCGATCGCCGTGCCCGCCGACAGCGGCGAAACCGTCGTTCTGCGGACCAACCCGAACGGACGGCAGTCTTTCGGCGACTTCGTCGCTTCGACCGAGGTCGATTTCGACGCTGCACTCGCACACGGTGACGTGTCGTTCGAAGACGTCGTCGACGCGCTCGGTCTGTCTCGGTCCGGCTCGCACAGCCCGTTGGCTCAGGTTGCGCTTCGATTCGGTCCCGCGGCTCTGCCGCACGACGGGGTCGACATGGATCTGGTCGTCACCGTCAACGAGTCCGATTCGGTCGGTGTCGTTTTCGATTACGCCACAGAACTGTTCGACGCCGCGAGCATGTCGCAATTCGGCCGCCGAGTGGTCCGGATTCTCGACGCGCTCACGGATGCACCCGAGCTGCTGATCGGGGACGTGGACATTCTGTCCGCGGCCGAGCGTGCTCGACTGGCTCCGGTTCGTGGTCCGCGGTCTGTGGTGGGTGTGGTGTTGCCGGAGTTGTTGGCTGGTGCAGTGGGTGTGGCTGGTGTCGGTGGTGTTGCGGTGGTGTCGGGTTCGCGGGTGCTTTCGTACGGTGAGTTGGATGCGGCGTCGTCGCGGTTGGCGCGGATGTTGATGTCGTGTGGTGTGGGTCCGGGGTCGTTCGTGGCGTTGGCGTTGTCGCGGTCGGTGGAGTCTGTGGTGGCGGTGTGGGCGGTGGCGAAGGCCGGTGGTGCGTTCTTGCCGGTGGATCCGAATTATCCGGTGGATCGGATCGAGCACATGTTGGTCGATTCGGGTGCTGTGGTGGGTGTGACGTTGGGTGCTCATGTGGGTGCGGTGTCGGGTGTGGGTGGGGTGTCGTGGGTGGTGCTCGATGATCCGGATGTGGTGGCGGATCTGGCGTTTCGGTCGGCTGCTCCGGTGTTGGATGCCGAGCGTTCGGGGGTGTTGCGTCTCGATGATGCGGCGTATCTGATTTATACGTCGGGGTCCACTGGTGTGCCCAAGGGTGTGGTGGTCACTCATCGTGGTGTGGGGAACTTGGCTGCTGAGGAGCGGGTTCGGTTCGGTGTGGGTCCGTCGTCTCGGGTGTTGGCGTTTGCCTCGCCGAGTTTCGATGCGTCGATTCTCGAGTTCGTGTTGGCGTTTTCGGGTGGGGCGACGATGGTGATTGCTCCGCCGTTGGTGTTCGGTGGGGTGGAGTTGGCGTCGTTGTTGGCGCAGGAGCGGGTCTCGCATGCGTTCGTGACGCCGGCGGCGTTGGCGTCGGTGGATCCGGTGGGGTTGGATTCGGTTCAGGTTGTGGTCACCGGTGGTGATGTGTGTGCGCCGGAGTTGGTGGCGCGGTGGGCGCCGGGTCGGCGGATGTTCAATGCGTACGGTCCGACGGAGGCGACGATTTTCTCGTCGATTTCGTCGGCGTTGGTGGTGGGGGAGTCTGTCGATATCGGTTCTCCGACTATCGGTTTCGCGGAGGTGGTGTTGGATGCGCGGTTGAATCCGGTGCCGGTGGGTGTGGTGGGTGAGTTGTATCTGGCGGGTCCGGCGTTGGCTCGTGGGTATCACGCTCGGTTGGGTTTGACGGCGGAGCGTTTCGTGGCCAATCCGTTCGGTGGTGCGGGTTCGCGGATGTATCGCACCGGTGATGTGGTGCGGTGGAATGCGTCGGGTGCGTTGGAGTATGTGGGGCGTAGCGATTTTCAGGTGAAGGTGCGTGGTTTCCGGATCGAGTTGGGTGAGATCGATTCGGTGTTGGCGGCTGTGCCGGGTGTCGATTTTGTGGTCACTGTGGGGCGTGAGAGTGCGGCCGGGGCGACGGTGTTGGTGTCGTATGTGTTGCCGGTGGCCGGGACGGTTCTGGATGCGGCGTCGTTGCGGGAGCATGTGGGGTCGGTGTTGCCGGCGCATATGGTGCCGTCGGCGTTGGTGATGCTCGAGTCGATTCCGTTGACTCCGGCAGGCAAACTCGACCGAAACGCACTACCCGAACCGGAACTCGGATCGCACGGTGCGTTCGAGGCCGCGCAGACGGAGTACGAAGCCGCTGTGGCAGCTGTCTTCTGCGACGTTCTCGAGGTCGATCGGGTCGGTGTGACCGACAGCTTCTTCGATCTCGGCGGAAACTCGCTGGTGGCAACGCGATTGATCGCGCGAGCAAATTCTGCCCTCGGAACCGATCTGAAAGTTCTCGACCTGTTCGAGGCATCGACGGTGCGCACACTGGCAGAACGTGCGGAGGCAAAGGGTGCCTCGTTGCACCGCCGCCCGGCACTCGTGGCTGTCGAACGACCCGAGTCCGTTCCGCTCTCTCTCGCTCAGCAGCGAATGTGGTTCATCAACCAGTTCGACGTGGCCTCGCCCGCGTACAACATTCCACTCACCGTCCGTTTGACGGGTCGCCTGGACGTCACCGCGATGTCCGCGGCCATCGGCGACGTGCTGTCGCGCCACGAATCTCTCCGGACGGTGTTTCCCACCGTGGGAGATCTGCCGAACCAGGTCATCACCCCGGTCGAGGACGTCACCGGACCCAACCTCCCACTCGACTTCGTCGAGGTCGACGCCGCGTCGGTAGACGCACTCGTCCGCACCTCTGCGACAACAGGATTCGACGTCACGGTCGATCTTCCATTCCGGGCCGTGCTGTATCGGACCGGCGCGGAAAGTTTTGTGCTCGCCATCGTGGTACACCACATTGCTGCCGACGGTGCCTCGATGGCACCGCTGGCGCGCGACGTCATGGTCGCCTACGGCGCCCGGTCTGCGGGATCGGCTCCGATGTGGGATCCCCTGGCCGTGCAGTATGCGGACTTCGCCTTGTGGCAACATGCCGTCCTCGGCAACGAGAACGACCCCACATCCGTGGCATCGCGGCAGATCGACTTCTGGCAGTCGGCACTGGCAGATCTACCCGACGTGTTGCCGATGCCGCTCGATCGACCACGGCCCATTCGGCAGTCGATGCGTGGCAGCGTCACCCCGTTCACCATTCCGGCCGATGTCGCCGCTCGATTGTCTTCGGTTGCGGCCGAACATGAGTCGACGCTGTTCATGGTGGTCCACTCCGCGCTCGCTTTGCTGCTCGCCCGGTTGAGCGGCACCCGCGACATCGCTATCGGAACCCCGATCGCTGGCCGAGGGGATGCAGCCCTCGACGATCTGGTCGGTATGTTCGTCGGCACGCTCGTGCTGCGTACACAGGTCGAACCGCACGCGACTTTCGGCGAGTTGTTGGCCGGTACCCGACGATCCGATCTCGCTGCCTTCGACAACACCGACATTCCGTTCGAGCGACTCGTCGATGTGCTCGATCCGGCGAGATCGACCGATCATTCACCGCTGTTCCAGGTTCTCCTCGAATTCCAGAACAACGCCGCGGCCACGCTGGAACTGCCCGATCTCACCGTCGAGTTCGAGGAAATCAGCACCGACACAGCGAAGTTCGACCTGCAACTGCGTGTCGATCAGAACCCCGCCGACGAGTCCGGTGCGTTGTCGGCCTCCTTCACCTACGCCACGGATCTGTTCGATCCCGACACCATCGATCGGTTCGTCGACCGCTTCCTGCGAATCGTCTCCACCATCGGCACATCGACGGACGTCCGGACCGGCGACATCGACATCCTCTCCGCCGCAGAACGGGAACTCGTTCTGTTCGAGTGGAACGACACCGCACGACTGATCGAATCGTCTTCGGTCCACCAGCAGATCCCGGCCGGAGATAGCGGCGTCACGCTGAGCAGCTTGTTCGACCGGCAGGTGCTTCGCAGTCCGTACTCGACCGCGCTGGTGTTCGAGGACGAGCGCATCACGTATCTCGAACTGGACGAGCGTGCCAATCAGCTCGCTCGGCACCTCATCTCGCTCGGCGTGGCTCCGGAATCCCACGTCGGCCTGGCAATGCGACGATCGATCGACCTGCTCGTGGGTATGTACGCCATCGTCAAGGCCGGCGGTGCATATGTTCCGATCGACCCGGACCATCCGGTCGAGCGGTCGTCCTACGTGCTGTCGAGTGCTCAACCGGTGTGCATTCTCACCACGAGCCGCGACTGGATCAACATTCCGGTGGCAACTCCCGTTCTCGCCGTGGATCTGTTGGACGTCTCCGATCGCGATCACTCGTCGGTCACCGATGCCGATCGACTGGGCAGCCTGGGTGGCTCGAACACCGCCTACGTGATCTACACCTCCGGTTCCACCGGCCGGCCCAAGGGCGTGGCAGTCACGCACTCCGCCATAGTGAATCGCCTGCTGTGGATGCAGCACGAGTATCGTCTCGAGCCGGCCGACACCGTTCTGCAGAAGACGCCCGCCACCTTCGACGTCTCGGTGTGGGAATTCTTCTGGCCACTTCAGGTGGGCGCCAAACTCGTGGTGGCAGAACCCGACGGACACCGCGACCCTGCGTACCTCTCCCGCATCATCGCCGACGAGCACATCACCACCGTGCACTTCGTACCGTCGATGCTCGCTGTGTTCGCTGCCGGTGCCCGGGCTGCGGAGTGCACATCGCTGCGGCTGGTCTTCTGCAGTGGCGAAGCACTTCCGCCTGCCACCGCGGCACAGTTCGCTCAGTTCTCCCTCGCGGAGTTGCACAATCTCTACGGTCCGACCGAAGCCGCAGTCGATGTCAGCTACTACCACGTGACCGGACGGGATCCGGTCTCCATCCCCATCGGCGCACCGGTGTGGAACACCCGGTTGTACGTGCTCGACGCGTCGTTGCGGCTGGCACCGATCGGCGCACCCGGCGAGCTGTATCTCGCGGGTGTCCAACTCGCACGCGGTTATGTAGGGCGCGGCGATCTGACTGCGGATCGCTTCGTCGCCGACCCGTTCGGGGAACCGGGTGAGCGGCTCTACCGCACAGGCGATCTGGTTCGCTGGCGCGCCGACGGTGAGCTCGAGTACATCGGCCGTACCGATTTTCAGGTCAAGTTGCGCGGCCTGCGCATCGAGCTGCCCGAGATCGAAGCCGTCCTGCTGCGGTCCGAGTCGGTCGCTCAAGCGATCGCATTGGTACACAAGGACCCGAACACCGGTGAGACGCTGGTTGCTTACGTCGTGGGCGCACACGGTGTTGCCGTCGACCCCACTGATCTGACGGCCGAGGCCGCGCGCCGGCTGCCGGCCTACATGGTGCCCTCGCATGTAGTGGTGCTCGATTCGCTGCCGGTCAACGCCAGCGGGAAGCTCGATCGAAAGGCGCTGCCTGCACCCGAGTTCACCGTCGCCGCTTCGGAATTCGTCGGTCCTGAGAACCCCGTCGAAGAAATCGTGGCCGGCATCTTCGCTGACCTGCTCGGCATTTCCCAGGTGGGCGTCACGTCGAGCTTCTTCGAGATCGGTGGCAACTCGCTGATCGCGATGCGATTGGTAGCGCGGGTCAATGCCGCACTCGGAAGCAATATCGGTATCCGGGATCTGTTCGACGCGCCCACCGTGCGCGCGTTGTCCGCTGGCATCGACATCCGCGAACACGACGCCGACGCGGCTCCGCGACTGGTTCCGCAGGAGCGGCCAGACGTAGTCCCGCTGTCGCTGGCGCAGCAACGAATGTGGTTCATCAATCAGTACGACACCGAGTCGGCTGCCTACAACGTCGCGTTCGCCATGCGACTGAGCGGTGCCCTCGACGTCGACGCGATGCGATCGGCCATCGGCGATGTGCTGACGCGGCACGAGTCTCTTCGCACGATGTTCCCGCTGTCCGACGACGGCCCTGTGCAATCGATTCTCGATGTGGCGTCGGCACTGCCGGATCTGACTCCGATCACGGCGGACGACGACCGGCATGTGCACGAACTGATCGGCGATGTCGCCGGCTCGGGCTTCGACGTGGTGGCGGACGTTCCGTTGCGCGTCCGATTGATCCGGGAGCGCGAGAACGAGCACGTACTCGTCATGGTGGTGCACCACATCTCCTCCGACGGCTTCTCCAGCGCCCCGCTGGCCCGCGATCTGATGGTGGCGTACAGCGCCCGTGCCGCAGGGCATGCGCCGAGCCAGGAACCGTTGCCGGTCCAGTACGCCGATTACGCACTGTGGCAGCGTCGATACCTCGGCACGGAGTCCGATCCCGAGTCTCTGATGGCACAGCAATCGACCTACTGGGTCGACACACTGTCCGGCAGCCCCGAGGTTCTGCCGCTGCCAACCGATCGCCCCCGCCCGGCGGTGGCGTCTCTGCGCGGCGACTCGGTCTCGTTCGAGATCGACGCGGCCATCCATGCTCGGCTCGCAACTGTTGCTGCCGAGCACAATTCGAGCTCGTTCATGATCGTGCACGCCGCATTGGCCGTCCTTCTCGCCCGACTGTCCGGCACCGAGGACATCTCGGTGGGAACGCCGATCTCGGGTCGAGGGGACGCTGCGCTCGACGAGCTCGTCGGTATGTTCGTCAATACGCTCGTGCTACGCACCCAGGTGCCGGGCTCCACTCGTTTCGAGGATCTCCTCTCGGACGTGCGTGCCACCGACCTTGCGGCGTTCACACACTCGGACATCCCGTTCGAGCGCGTCGTCGATGCGGTCGATCCCGCGAGATCGACCGCCCATGCGCCGTTGTTCCAGGTGATGCTCGAGTTCCAACACACCGACCGACCGACGGTGACGTTGCCCGGCCTGTCGATCGAGGGCATCGAACTGCCCAATCACATCTCCAATTTCGACCTGCAGTTGACGGTCTCGGAAGAATTCGACAAGTTCGGGGCACCGGTCGGCATCGATGCCGGTTTCCGCTACGCCACAGAACTGTTCGATGCCGACACGGTCCGAGTCCTCGCCGACCGCCTCGCGCGAATCCTCGATGTCGTGACGACGGACCCGTCCGTCCGGATCGGGGACATCGACATTCTGTCGAACGACGAATACGCCTCCCTGGCTCCGGTTCGTGGGCCGCGGTCTGTGGTGGGTGTGGTGTTGCCGGAGTTGTTGGCTGGTGCAGTGGGTGTGGCTGGTGTCGGTGGTGTTGCGGTGGTGTCGGGTTCGCGGGTGCTTTCGTACGGTGAGTTGGATGCGGCGTCGTCGCGGTTGGCGCGGATGTTGATGTCGTGTGGTGTGGGTCCGGGGTCGTTCGTGGCGTTGGCGTTGTCGCGGTCGGTGGAGTCTGTGGTGGCGGTGTGGGCGGTGGCGAAGGCCGGTGGTGCGTTCTTGCCGGTGGATCCGAATTATCCGGTGGATCGGATCGAGCACATGTTGGTCGATTCGGGTGCTGTGGTGGGTGTGACGTTGGGTGCTCATGTGGGTGCGGTGTCGGGTGTGGGTGGGGTGTCGTGGGTGGTGCTCGATGATCCGGATGTGGTGGCGGATCTGGCGTTTCGGTCGGCTGCTCCGGTGTTGGATGCCGAGCGTTCGGGGGTGTTGCGTCTCGATGATGCGGCGTATCTGATTTATACGTCGGGGTCCACTGGTGTGCCCAAGGGTGTGGTGGTCACTCATCGTGGTGTGGGGAACTTGGCTGCTGAGGAGCGGGTTCGGTTCGGTGTGGGTCCGTCGTCTCGGGTGTTGGCGTTTGCGTCGCCGAGTTTCGATGCGTCGATTCTCGAGTTCGTGTTGGCGTTTTCGGGTGGGGCGACGATGGTGATTGCTCCGCCGTTGGTGTTCGGTGGGGTGGAGTTGGCGTCGTTGTTGGCGCAGGAGCGGGTCTCGCATGCGTTCGTGACGCCGGCGGCGTTGGCGTCGGTGGATCCGGTGGGGTTGGATTCGGTTCAGGTTGTGGTCACCGGTGGTGATGTGTGTGCGCCGGAGTTGGTGGCGCGGTGGGCGCCGGGTCGGCGGATGTTCAATGCGTACGGTCCGACGGAGGCGACGATTTTCTCGTCGATTTCGTCGGCGTTGGTGGTGGGGGAGTCTGTCGATATCGGTTCTCCGACTATCGGTTTCGCGGAGGTGGTGTTGGATGCGCGGTTGAATCCGGTGCCGGTGGGTGTGGTGGGTGAGTTGTATCTGGCGGGTCCGGCGTTGGCTCGTGGGTATCACGCTCGGTTGGGTTTGACGGCGGAGCGTTTCGTGGCCAATCCGTTCGGTGGTGCGGGTTCGCGGATGTATCGCACCGGTGATGTGGTGCGGTGGAATGCGTCGGGTGCGTTGGAGTATGTGGGGCGTAGCGATTTTCAGGTGAAGGTGCGTGGTTTCCGGATCGAGTTGGGTGAGATCGATTCGGTGTTGGCGGCTGTGCCGGGTGTCGATTTTGTGGTCACTGTGGGGCGTGAGAGTGCGGCCGGGGCGACGGTGTTGGTGTCGTATGTGTTGCCGGTGGCCGGGACGGTTCTCGATGCGGCGTCGTTGCGGGAGCATGTGGGGTCGGTGTTGCCGGCGCATATGGTGCCATCGGCGTTGGTGATGCTCGAGTCGATTCCGTTGACTCCGGCAGGCAAACTCGACCGAAACGCACTACCCGAACCGGACTGGTCCGCTCAGGTCACCACGGGCGGCCGCGATGCCGACAATGCGGTCGAGAAGACGCTGGCCGGATTGTTCGCCGAGGTCCTGCGGCTGGACCGCGTCGGCGTCGACGATTCGTTCTTCGCGCTCGGCGGCGACAGCATCATGTCCATTCAGTTGGTCTCGCGCGCCAAGGCCGCCGGCCTCGCCCTCTCGCCGCGAGATGTGTTCGAGCACAAAACAGTTGCCGCGCTGGCCGAGGTGGTCGCAGCCGGTGACGGAACCGCAGCGCTCGTGCTCGAAGAACTGCCGGGCGGCGGTGTCGGAGACGTACCGCTGACCCCGATCGTGGCATGGATGCTCGATCGCACGGCAGTGCTCGACAAGCACACCCAGACCGCTGTCCTGACGCTTCCAGCGGACATCGAACTCGACGTTCTCGAAGCCACTGTCCAGACGGTTCTCGATCACCACGACATGCTTCGCGGTGTGCTGCATCGCGGTGAACACCCCGCGATGGAGGTTCTTCCCGTCGGATCGGTGTCCGCGCGGTCGGTTGTCCACCGAGTCTCGTCGACAACCGTTCACGGGGCGGAGTTCTCGGAGCAGGCCAGAACCGAGGCCGCGGCAGCAGTGGCCCGCTTGGCACCTGATTCCGGTGTCATGATCCAGATGGTGTGGTTCGACGCAGGCACCGAGGGAAGCCGTCTGCTCGTTGTCGCCCATCACCTGGTGATCGATGGTGTGTCCTGGCGGATTCTCGTTCCGGATCTCGCGTCGGCATGGGCCCAGATCATCGGCGGAAACACCCCGGAACTGGCTCCGGTCGGCACCTCGATGCGCCGTTGGTCTCACGGTTTGCGTGAGGTCACCGCGACCCGCGCCGACGAGCTGGAAATCTGGCGATCTGTTGTGGCGCAACCCGATCCGCTCATCGGATCCCGTGCACTCGATCGCGAGATCGACGTGTACCGGACCGTGGACAAGATCGAGACGACTCTGTCGACCGACGTCACCGAGGGACTGCTCACCGCACTGCCCGACGCGTTCCACGGCAGCGTCAACGACGGTCTTCTCGCAGCTTTGGCCCTTGCCACCGCCGTCTGGCGACGAGGTCGCGGCGTGGTCGTCGACGACGCGCTCATCTCCCTCGAGGGTCACGGTCGTGAGGACCACGTCGTGCCCGGCGCTGATCTCGGCCGCACCATCGGTTGGTTCACCACGATCTACCCGCTCAGATTGACCCTCGACGGTATCGATCTGGACGACGCTCTCGCGGGCGGCGCCGATGCAGCGCGCCTGATCAAATCGGTCAAGGAGCAGTTGCTGGCCGTTCCGGATCACGGCATCGGCTACGGCATGCTGCGATACCTGGACGAGACGGGTGCCGCTGCGCTTCGCGACTTCCCGGCTCCCCAGATCAGTTTCAACTACCTCGGGCGCTACAGCACCGACATTCCGGACGAGCTTCGCGGGCACGGCTGGTTGCCGGTCGACGATTCCGGTGTCGGTGATTCGCAGGACGACGATCTACCCGTCGCCGCTGTGCTCGACATCAACGCCGTCACCACGGCGACACCGACCGGCCCACGACTGGAAGCCTCGTTCGCGTTCCCGACAGGCGTTCTCGACGCGGCCGAGGTCGCAGAGCTGGTCGAACTGTGGCGACAGGCACTCACCGCGCTGACTCTGCTTGCACAGCGGCCCGGAGCCGGCGGTTTCACTCCGTCCGATCTCGAGCTGGTTCGGCTCGACCAGAGCTCGATCGACGACCTCGAACGCGTCTATCCGACACTGGACGACATCTGGTCGATGACGCCTCTCCAGGCCGGTCTGCTGTTCCACGCCGAGCTGTCGGATCAGTCCGTCGATGCCTACATCGTTCAACTCGTGTTGGAACTGCGCGGACACGTCGACGAAGCTCGGTTCCGACGGTCTGCTCAGGCGCTGCTGCGTAGACACGCCAACCTACGTACCGCCTTCGTGCACAACACCGACGGCGAGTCGATCCAGATCGTGCATCACGAGGTGGACGCACCGTGGTCGTCGATCGACCTCACCGGTCTGGACGTCGACGATCGGGCCGCCGAGCTCGAACGCATCGAACACGAGGACCGAGCCACCCGTTTCAACATGGCTCAGGCTCCGCTGTTGCGCTTCATGCTGATCACGGTGGCGCCGGGCGAGTGGCGTCTGGTGATGACCAACCACCACATTCTGCTCGACGGTTGGTCGACGCCGCTGCTGCTCAAGGACCTCTTGACTCTGTACGTGGTCGACGGCGACGAGACCGTGCTCCCGCGCGTCCCCGCCTACCGCGACTACCTGTCGTGGCTCGCAAAACGTGACCGTTCGTCGGCAACTGCGGCATGGACCGACGCGCTCGCAGGACTGTCCGAACCCACTCTGTTGACTCCGGTCGAAAGTCGGCGCCAGGAATCGACGTTGGCCGGCCGTGAGCTGATCTCGTTGGACACCGCACAGACCGACCGACTGCGGGCCGTCGCCCGAGCACGCGGCGTGACGATGAACTCCATGGTGCAGGCGTCGTGGGCCATGGTTCTCGGCACCTTGACCGGACGCTCCGACGTGGTGTTCGGTGCGACCGTGTCCGGACGACCGCCCGAGGTGTCCGATATCGAGTCGATGGTCGGCTTGTTCATCAACACCCTGCCGGTCAGGATCGTGCTCGATCCATCCGAGACACTCGGTGAATACCTCGATCGGGTGCAGGCCGAGCAGGCTGCTCTGCTCGATCACCACTACCTCGGACTCACCGACATTCAGCGCGCCGTGGGACCGGCCGTCGCCTTCGACACCCTGACGGTGTTCGAGTCCTACCCGATGGACCGTGCAGGACTGTCGGCCGAGACCGACCTCGCCGGCATGCACGTCCACGACGTCCACGACGGCAGCGACACGGCGCAGTATCCACTGACTCTGGTCGCGATGGTCGACGACCGCCTGCACATCGAAGCCAAGTATCTGCCAGAACTGTTCGAGGACAGCGTCGTTCGAGCGACGATCGACAGGATCGTCCGGGTACTGGAGGCCATTGCCACCGATACCGATCGGCGCGTCGGATCGCTGTCACTGCTGTCCGAGGACGAACTGGGTCGACTGGCCCCGGTTCACGGCCCGGCGTCGTCGGGTGTTCGTCTGCTCCCCGAGATCTTCACCGGTGCAGCGGCGACGAACACCGACGGCCTCGCTCTGTGGAGCGGGGACGGCAGCCTCGGCTACGCCGAGCTGGACGCGCGGTCCTCCGCTCTTGCCCGCGCGCTCATCGCCCGCGGTGCCGGACCGGAAACTGTTGTCGCACTGGCTCTACCGCGCTCCATCGATTCTGTTCTCGGTATCTGGGCGGTCGCCAAGACGGGCGCGGCATTCCTGCCCATCGATCCGAGCTACCCCCGCGATCGCGTCGAGCACATGTTGGTCGACTCGGGTGCCTCCATCGGCCTCACACTCGCCACGCACGTCCCCGCTGTCGACGGTCTCGGCTCGGCCCGGTGGACCGTCCTCGATCAGGACGAGACACGTGCCGAGCTAGCCGATCTCTCGACCACCCCGGTGCGCGACGACGACCGAACGCGTCCGATGCACGTCGATCAGGTCGCCTACTTGATCTACACGTCGGGCTCGACCGGTGTGCCCAAGGGCGTCACCGTCACCCATCGCGGTCTTGCGAATTTGGCAGAGGAAGAGCGAAGCCGTTTCGAGGTGACTCCCGATGCTCGAGTTCTGGCTTTCGCTTCGCCGAGCTTCGATGCCTCCATCCTCGAACTGGTCATGGTCTTCTCCGGCGCTGCGACAATGGTCATCGCACCGACCTCGGTCTACGGCGGCACCGAGCTGGCCGCACTGCTCGCCGAGCAGAACGTGACGCACGCGTTCGTCACGCCTGCCGCACTGGCATCGGTCGACCCCGAAGGCCTCACCGAGCTGCGCGTCGTCGCCACCGGTGGAGACGTGTGTCCGCCCGAGCTGGTGGCTCGCTGGGCTCCGGGTCGTCTGATGTTCGATGCGTACGGACCCACCGAAGCGACCATCTTCTCGTCGATCAGCGATCCGCTGAGCGTCGATTCCTCTATCGACATCGGTTCGCCGACAATCGGTTTCAGCGAGGTCGTTCTCGACACACGGCTGCATCCCGTTCCGGTCGGAGTTGCGGGAGAGCTGTATCTCGCCGGGCCCGCGCTTGCCCGGGGCTACCATTCCCGATTCGGTCTGACAGCAGACCGATTCGTTGCAAATCCCTTCGCCGAGCCGGGTGCGCGGATGTACCGCACCGGAGATGTCGTGCGGTGGACCGAATCCGGGACACTCGAGTACGTCGGGCGCAGCGACTTCCAGGTCAAGGTGCGTGGGTTCCGTATCGAACTGGGCGAGATCGACGCTGTTCTGACCGACGATCCGACGGTCGAATTCGCCACTACGGTCGGAGTCGACGGTCCGGCGGGAAACACGATTCTGGTCGCCTATGTTCTCCCGCGACCGGGTCGGCAGATCGACGCCGCCGCCTTGCGGACCCATGTGTCGAGTTCGCTTCCCACGCACATGATCCCGACGGCCTTCGTCGCGCTGGAGTCGATTCCGTTGACCCCTGCCGGCAAGCTGGATCGAAAAGCACTGCCTGCTCCCGATCTCCATCTCGGAAGCGATTCACGTGCTCCCCGAACCGAGACGGAGCGGATCATCGCCGACATATTCGGCGAGGTGCTCGGAATCGAGGCAGTCGGTATCGATTCGAGCTTCTTCGATCTGGGCGGCGACTCCCTCAGCGCGACCAGACTCACCGCGCGAGTCAACACTGCCCTGGACACTGCGATCAGTGTGCGTGCCCTGTTCGAGGCTCCCACTGTCGAGTCGCTCGCAGAGCGCGTGGACAGCAACCCGCTCGGCACGGTTCGCCGCCCCGCACTCGTCGCGAAGCCGCGGCCGAGTTCGATTCCGTTGTCCTTGGCTCAGCAACGGATGTGGTTCATCAACCAGTTCGACGTGACGTCGGCGGCGTACAACATCCCGCTCGCGGTTCGTCTGACCGGTCGTCTCGATATCGCTGCGATGAGCGCGGCCGTCGGCGACGTTCTGGAACGACACGAGTCGCTGCGCACGGTGTTCCCCACCCAGGGAGAGCGACCCGAGCAGAAGATTCTCGACGTCCGGACTGCATCGACGGAGCTCGACGTCGTCGATCTCGACGCCGGCGAGGTCGTGGCGGCCGTGTCGGCAGCTGCGGCACAGGGATTCGACGTCTCGACCGAGCTGCCCTTCCGCGCGGTTCTGTACCGGTTGGCACCGGACGAGTTCGTGCTCTCGATCGTCGTGCATCACATCGCCGCCGACGGAGCGTCCATGGCACCACTGGCGCGAGACGTGATGGTGGCCTACGGAGCCCATGCCGCAGCCACAGTTCCGATGTGGGTACCGCTCGAGGTTCAGTACGCCGACTTCGCGATATGGCAGCGCGATGTTCTCGGCGACGAGTCCGATCCGTCGTCACTCGCCGCACAGCAGCTGGACTTCTGGAAAACCGCCCTGGCGGACCTGCCCGAGGTTCTCCCGCTGCCGTTGGATCATCCCCGCCCGGCCCGTCAATCGTTGCGCGGCAACAGCGTTCGTTTCGAGATCGACCGCGACACCCATGCATCACTGGTCGACGTCGCACGCGCCAACGAGGCAACCGTCTTCATGGCCGTACATGCGGCATGGTCGGTCCTGATGGCGCGACTGAGCGGCACCGAGGACATCGCGGTCGGTACCCCCATCGCAGGCCGCGGCGACGCCGCACTCGACGATCTGGTCGGCATGTTCGTGGGTACGCTCGTTCTGCGCACCGACGTGGCACCGCAGCTCTCGTTCACCGACCTGCTCCGTGCCACGCGCACAGCCGATCTGGCTGCGTTCGACAACACCGACGTCCCGTTCGAGCGGTTGGTCGACGTACTCGACCCGACGCGTTCGACCGACCACTCGCCGCTGTTCCAGGTACTGCTCGAATTCCAGAACAACACCTCGGCGACGCTCGAGCTGCCGGACCTGTCCGTCCGAGCCGTGGACATCGACGCACACGTGGCGAAGTTCGATCTACAGCTGACCGTTGCGGAGAACTTCGACGAGACCGGTGCGCCGTCCGGGATGACCGCAGCGATCACGTACGCGGTCGATTTGTTCGAGGAATCGTCCGTCCAGGAGTTCTCCGCACGCTTCGGTGCCGTTCTCGATGCAGTCACTGCCGATCCTGACAGGGCCGTAGGCGACATCGATCTGCTTCTCACCGGCGAACTCGATGCGATGACGCACGAGTGGAACCACGCGGGTCTCGAGGCAGACGACTCGACCTTGGCCGACCGATTCGCCGCTGCTGCAGCACGATTCCCGAATTCGCGTGCCGTCGTCTTCGGCGATCGATCGATGACCTACGCCGAGCTGGACGACCGTTCGAGCCGCCTGGCCCGCGTTCTCGTCGATCGCGGCGTGACGTCCGAATCGCTCGTTGCAGTCGCAATGCCACGTGACGAGCAGCTGATCGTGGCGCTGCTCGCCGTGATCAAATCCGGCGGCGGGTATCTGCCGATCGACGTCTCCTACCCAGCTGACCGACTCGCGTTCATGCTCGAGGACGCCTCGCCTGTCTGCGTCATCTCCACCCTGGCCGACAGCACTGCGGTTCCGGCCTCCGACGTCGATGTTCTCCTGGTCGATTCGCCGGAACTGATCGCCGAGTTGAACGACGTCTCCGGCGCTCCGCTGACCGATGCGGACCGCTCGGGCAGGACCGGTGCAGATTCGATCGCGTACGTCATCTACACCTCGGGTAGTACCGGCCGTCCCAAGGGCGTCCAGATCGCGCACCGCAATGTGGCGACACTGTTTGCGAACACCGCGGATCTGTTCGATTTCGACAGCCGCGATGTCTGGACGATGTTCCACTCGTACGCGTTCGACTTCTCGGTGTGGGAGCTGTGGGGCCCGTTGCTGCACGGCGGAGCCCTCGTCGTCGTCGATTACTACACGGCACGTTCGCCGGAGCTGTTCCGCGAGTTGCTGGTGCGCGAGAAGGTCACGGTGCTCAACCAGACACCGACGGCGTTCTACCAGTTCGCTGAGGCCGACAGGGTTGCCACCGCTGCCGTGGGAGCTGCCGATGACTCGGCAGACCTCTCTCTGCGTTACGTCATCTTCGGCGGTGAGGCACTCGATCTCGGACAGTTGGGCCGTTGGTATGCCCGACACGACGAGTCCGCGCCGACCCTGGTGAACATGTACGGCATCACCGAGACGACGGTCCACGTGAGCCACCTGGCCCTGACCGAGGAGTTCGCCGCCTCGGCGTCCGCCAGCGTCATCGGTCAGGCGATCCCGGCCCTGAACGTTGCCGTTCTCGACGCGCGTCTGAAGCCTGTGCCACCCGGCGTGACCGGCGAAATGTACGTCTCCGGGGCACAGCTCTCGCGCGGCTACCTCGGACGGGCCGGCCTGTCGGCAACCCGTTTCGTGGCTGATCCCTCCGGTCGGGCCGGACACCGGATGTACCGCACCGGTGACACTGCGCGATGGAACCGCGACGGGGCGCTCGAATACCTGGGCCGCAGTGACATGCAGGTACAGCTGCACGGGTTCCGCATCGAACTCGGTGAGATCGAAAGCGCTCTGCTCGCATTCGACGGTGTCGCGGCCTCCGTGGTCTCGGTACGAGACGACGGATTCGGTGACCGATTGATCGGCTACGTCGTTGCCGAGTCCGGTCGAACCCTCGACCATTCCGCCGTTCTCGATTTCGTGGGCACCACGCTGACGTCCTACATGGTGCCTGCCGCGCTGATCGTGCTGGACGAGCTCCCCCTCACCGCCAACGGCAAGCTCGATCGACGCGCCTTGCCGGCACCGGACTTCTCGGCGAATGTCACCGAAAGCCGCTTGCCTGCAACAGAAGTCGAGTCCATTCTCGCCGGCCTGTTCGCAGACGTGCTCGGACTCGACACCGTCGGCGTCGACGATTCGTTCTTCGCACTCGGCGGCGACAGCATCATGTCGATTCAGCTGGTCTCCCGCGCCAAGGCGGCCGGCCTGGTGCTGGCTCCACGCGACATCTTCGAGCGCAAGACCGTGGCCGCGCTGGCCGAGGTGGTCGTTCTCGGAGGCGACGTCGTCGTGCTGGAGGAACTCGACGGCGGGGGAGTCGGCCCACTACCCCTGACACCGGTCGTTCGATGGATGTTGGATCGCAGCACCGACTTCGGTCGCTACACCCAGACCGCTCTGCTTCAGCTCCCTGTCGGTATCGACACCACCACGCTCGAGCGCACAGTCCAGGCCGTGCTCGATCGTCACGACATGCTGCGGTCGCGTCTGTTCCAGGACTCGGACGGCACGTGGCACGAGGAAGTCTCTCCGATCGGGACCGTGTCCGCCGCGTCGGTCATCCATGCCGTCTCGGTCGATTCCGTGGACGGTGCCGAGTTCTCCTCCCGCGCCGCAACCGAACTCGACGCCGCAGCGGATCGACTGATCCCCGCCGACGGGGTCATGGTCCAGATGGTGTGGTTCCAGGGCCCGAACGGATCCGGTCGACTTCTCGTCGTCGCACATCACCTCGTCATCGACGGCGTGTCCTGGCGCATCCTCGTTCCGGATCTGGCCACGGCATGGAGCCAGATCGTCGCGGGCGACGAGCCTGTGCTGGCACCGGTCGGCACGTCGATGCGGCGCTGGTCGACCGGATTGACCGAGGTCACCGCAAGCCGCGCAGGCGAGCTCGGGTTGTGGCGACGCATCCTCGACAGCGAAGATCCGACCATCGGCTCGCGTCCGCTGGACAAGCGGGTGGACGTCGACGCCACCGTGCAGCGCATTCGCACATCGCTGCCGGTCGAGGTCACCGAGCGACTGCTCACGACTGTGCCGAATGTCTTCCGGGGCAGCGTCAACGACGGCCTGCTGGCCGGGTTGGCTCTCGCGCTCACGGCATGGCGTCGCGAACGGGGAGCCGCTGTCCGCAGTGCGCTGATCACGCTCGAAGGCCATGGCCGTGAAGACGCCGTGGTTCCCGGAGCCGATCTCGGCAGAACCGTCGGCTGGTTCACCACGATCTTCCCGGTGCGCCTCGACCTCGGTTCCGTCGACATCGCCGACGCGTTGTCCGGCGGAGACTCCGCAGGCACGCTGATCAAGGCCGTCAAAGAGCAGCTGCTCGAGATCCCCGATCACGGCATCGGCTACGGCATGCTCCGGTACCTCGATCCCGCAGGAACCGAAGCTCTGTCCGATCACGCCGCTCCGCAGGTCAGTTTCAACTACCTCGGGCGCTTCTCGACCGGTTCGTCCGAGGGCATGGAAGACGTGGGCTGGATTCCCGTGGCCGACGCCGAACTGGGCGACGCGCAGAACCCGGACATGCCCGTGCCGGCCGCGTTGGACATCAATGCCGTCACGACGTCGACACCCGCCGGCCCGCAGCTGGACGCCACCTTCGCGTTCCCGTCCGGGATCCTCGGTGCCGACGAGGTCGATCGACTGATCGAGCTCTGGACGCAGGCACTCACCGCGATCACCGAGCACGCCTCGGCCGACGGTGCGGGTGGTCTCACTCCGTCCGATCTCGAGCTGGTCGACATAGATCAGAGGTCCATCGAGGTACTGGAGAACAGATTCCCGGACCTGGACGACGTGTGGTCGATGTCGCCGCTGCAGGCTGGTTTGCTCTTCCACGCGCGCCTCGCGGGCGAGGTCGGCAGCGACTCTGCGGGCGTCGACGCATACATGGTGCAACTCGGCCTCGAGTTGCGTGGCACCGTCGATTCCGAGCGGATGCACGCCGCAGTCGACAAGCTCGTCTCACGTCATCCGAATCTGCGGGCAGCGTTCGTCCACAACAGCTCCGGCGAATCTCTGCAGATCGTGCAGAGTTCGGTCACGGTTCCGTGGGCCGAGATCGATCTGCGCGGTGAAGCCGATGTCGAGGCTGCACTGGAAGGAGTCCTCGAAGCCGATCGCGGTGTTCGGTTCGAGATGGACTCCGCGCCGCTGCTTCGATTCACGCTCATCACCCTCGCCGACGATCATTGGCGACTGCTGCTGACCAACCACCACATTCTGCTGGACGGGTGGTCGACGCCGCTGGTCGTCAAGGAACTCATCACGCTGTACGTCACCGAGTCCGACGACTCGATGCTGCCGCGGGTGCCCGCGTACCGGGACTACCTGACATGGATGCGGCAACGCGACGTCTCGATCTCGACCGCGCAGTGGGTCAGTGCGATGGCGGGCGTCGAGGAGCCTACGCTGCTGGTCACCGGCGATCGAGGGCGGCAATTGTCCACGGTCTCTCGCGAATCCGAACGCTCGTTGTCGATCGAGACCACCGCTGCCCTACGCGATTTCGCGGCGCGCCGCGGGTCGACTCTCAACACGCTCGTCCAGACCGCGTGGGGCGTCGTGCTCGCGACACTGACCGGCCGAGACGACGTCGTGTTCGGTGCCACCGTGTCGGGACGTCCACCCGAGGTCCCAGGTATCGAAGGCATGATCGGGCTGTTCATCAACACGCTGCCCGTTCGGGTCACGCTCGATCCGAGCGAGACGCTGGGCGCTCTGGTCGATCGTGTTCAGTCCGAGCAGGCGTCGTTGCTGGACCACCACTACCTCGGACTGACCGACATCCAGCGTGCGGCTGGTGCCGGGGTCGCATTCGACACGCTGACGGTGTTCGAGTCGTACCCGGTCGATCGCGCCGGTGCCTCTGCGGCAACGGATTTCGCCGGTATGCAGGTGACCGACATTCTGGGGACCGACGCCGCACACTATCCGCTGACTCTGGTCTCGTCCGTGGACGAGCGCCTGAATCTGAAGGCCAAGTACCTGCCCGAACTTTTCGATGTCGAGGACGTCGACGCCATCGTCGACCGAGTCGAGCGGGTGCTCGGCGCAGTGCTGGCAGACGAGCAGCAGCCTCTGGCCCGACTCAGCCTGCTCGATCAGGCCGAATTCGGCTCCCTGGCACCGGTATTCGGAATCGAAGGCCGCTCCACGCGTTTGTTGCCGGAGATCTTCTCCGACGCCGCAGCCATCGATCCGGACGCCATCGCGCTGCGCAGCGTGGACGGAGAGCTGACGTACCGGGAGCTGGACCGACGGTCGAACAGACTCGCTCGGATCCTGCTGAGCCACGGCGTGCACACCGAGACGTTCGTCGCGCTCGGTATCGCGCGGTCCATCGAATCCGTTCTGACGGTGTGGGCGGTCGCCAAGTCCGGTGCCGCGTTCGTTCCGGTCGACCCGAACTACCCCGCCGATCGCATCGAGCACATGCTGGCGGACTCGGGCGCGAGTTTCGGCGTCACCACCCGTGCCCATCTCGACGACCTGCCCTCGACCGTGGCATGGATCATTCTGGACGATCTCGCCACGGACGGCCCGAACGGCGTAGGCGACGAGCCGATAGCCGACAGCGAACGTCACGGTCGCATCACTCTGGACAGTGCTGCGTACACGATCTACACGTCGGGTTCGACGGGCGTTCCGAAGGGCGTCGTGGTCACCCACTCCGGCCTCGACAACTTCGCGACCGAGCAGCGCGAGCGCTACGGCGTCTCGAAAAAATCACGGACACTGCATGTTTCGTCGCCGAGCTTCGATGCCTCCGTGCTCGAATATCTGCTCGCATTCGGTGCCGGAGCAACCGTGGTGATCGTGCCACCGACGGTGTACGGCGGCGAGGAGCTCGCGTCGTTGTTGGCATCGGAGGCAGTGACTCACGGATTCATCACTCCGTCTGCCCTCGCGTCGGTGGACCCAACAGGTCTCGACACGTTCGCCGACGTCGTCGTCGGCGGCGAGGCCGTTCCGGCCGAGTTGGTCGGCAAGTGGGCCCCCGGGCGCAACCTGTACAACGGGTACGGACCGACCGAGGCCACGATCATGTCCAACATCAGTGCACCGATGGTCGCCGGCGAGCCGGTGTCGATCGGTGGGCCGGTGCGCGGCGTGCACGAGGTGGTCCTGAACTCACGGCTGCAGCCGGTTCCTGTCGGTGTTGCAGGAGAGCTGTACCTCGCCGGTGTCGGTCTGGCCCGCGGCTACCACGACCGAATGGGCCTGACGGCAGAGCGATTCGTCGCCGATCCGTTCGGTGCACCCGGTTCGAGGATGTATCGCACCGGAGACGTGGTGCGGTGGTCACCGGATCTGACCGTCGAGTACGTCGGTCGGAGCGACTCCCAGGTCAAGGTTCGCGGCTTCCGCATCGAACTCGGCGAAATCGACGCGGCGCTCTCCACGCATCCTGCGGTGGACTTCGCGGCGACCTTCGGCACTCCGGGGCCTTCGGGGGCGACGGTGCTCGTTGCCTACGTGCGTCTGGCAGGGGAGGCAGTCGACACCTTCGACACCGCTGTGCTGCGCGATCATCTCGCCGCTGCGCTGCCCTCTCACATGGTTCCGAGCGCCATCGTCGTGCTCGAGACCATTCCGCTCACCCCCGTGGGCAAGCTCGATCGCGCTGCCCTGCCGATACCGGAGTTCGGTGCGGCAACGTCGTACCGCGAGCCGACCACCCCTGCCGAGCTGACCGTCGCTGCGGTGTTCGCCGAGATCCTCGACATCGACCGAGTCGGTGCCGACGACAGCTTCTTCGAGCTGGGGGGCGACTCGCTCAGCGCAACTCGGGTGATCGCGCGTGTCAACGCCGAATTCGGTACTGCGATCGGCGTTCGCACGATCTTCGAGACGCCGACGGTGTCGGGTCTGGCGAACGCGGTCGGTACTGCCGACACCCGATCGCATCGTCCGGCCCTCGTCGCAGTTCAGCGTCCCGAGCACATTCCACTCTCGCTCGCTCAGCAACGTATGTGGTTCATCAACCGGTTCGACACCTCGTCGGCGGCATACAACGTGCCGCTGGTCGTCAAACTGACCGGGCAGCTCGACACTGCGGCACTGGCCGCCGCGGTCGTCGACGTTCTCGAACGCCATGAGTCGCTACGCACGACCTTCCCCGAGGGTCCGCAATTCCCGGTGCAGCTGGTGCATCCGGCCGGCGATGTAGCACCGACGGTCGAATCCGAACGAATCGATGCCGGGGTACTGACCGATCGCGTGGCCCTGTTGGCGGGTCGAGGGTTCGACGTCACCACCGAGATCCCGGTGCATGTCGAGCTGTTCCAGGTGCTCGACACGACCGATGCGGCGGCGGACGATCAGGTCTTCGTTCTCGCCATGGTGGTGCACCACATCGCAGCCGACGGCGCATCGATGGCACCGCTGGCGCGCGACGTCGTACTCGCATACTCGGCTCGCAGTGCAGGGCGCGCGCCGGATTGGCGGCCGCTACCGGTGCAGTACGCCGATTACACGCTCTGGCAGCGTTCGTTGCTCGGCGACGAAAAGGACGAGTCGAGCGTGGCTGCGGCCCAGCTGAAGTACTGGACGACAACGCTCGCAGGACTGCCGGATCTGTTGCCGTTGCCCACCGATCGCCCTCGGCCCACCACTCAGGATTTCCGGGGTGGCCGGGTGCGATTCACCGTCGACGCCGAGATACACCGGGCACTCGTCGAGGTGACCCGCGAGCAGAACGTCAGTATGTTCATGGTGCTGCACGCCGCGTTCGCCGTGGTGTTGGCACGACTGAGCGGTACCGACGACATCGCGATCACCACCCCGGTGGCAGGGCGCGGCGACGCGGGACTGGACGACCTCGTCGGGATGTTCGTCAACACGTTGGTGTTGCGCAGCCGGGTCGTCGACTCCACCTCGTTCGTGGATCTGCTCACCCAGGTGAAGGCACAAGATCTCGATGCCTTCGATCACACCGAGATGCCGTTCGAGCGCATCGTCGAGGTGCTCAATCCCACCCGGTCGACGGCGTACGCTCCGCTTTCACAGGTGGCGCTGTCGTTCCAGAACAACGAGAAGGCGTCACTCGAGCTCCCCAACCTACGGGTGGAGGGCTTCGATTTCGACGTACCCGTCGCCAAGCAGGATCTGCAACTCCTGGTGTCCGAGAATTTCGGGGACGACGGGCGACCGGCCGGCTTCGAGGCAGCGTTCGATTACGCCACATCACTGTTCGACGCAGCCACCGTCGACGCCATCGCGGCGCGTCTGGTTCGCGTGCTCGACGCCGTCGGGAACGATCGACTCACAGCGGTGGGGGATATCGATATTCTCGGTGCCGACGAGAAGCAGGCTTTGGCACCGGCCCGCGGTTCGGCGGACGTCGCGCTGCGGACATGGCCGGAAATGCTCGCCGCGTCGGTGGCACTCGACCCGTACGCGGTCGCCGTCACCTATCGAGGCGTGAGCCTGTCCTACGCCGACCTCGACAGCTGGTCCAACCGCATTGCTCGGATGCTCATCGACTACGGCGTCGGCCCGGAAACGTTCGTCGCCCTGGCACTGCCTCGGTCGATCGAATCGGTCCTGTCGGTGTGGGCGGTCGCCAAGACCGGCGCAGCTTTCTTGCCGGTCGACCCCAACTACCCGTCCGACCGCATCGCGCACATGCTCGAAGATTCCCGCGCTGCAATGGGATTGACCGATATCGACAGTAGGGAGTCGCTACCCGACACCGTGCCGTGGCTCGTGTTGGACGATCCCGAGACGTCCTCGGAACTGTCTCGTTATCCCGTGGATGCCGTCACCGACTCGGAGCGCACGGCGACGCTGCACCTCGACCACCCGGCATATTTGATCTACACGTCGGGTTC
The DNA here is from genome assembly GCF_002258645.1 of Rhodococcus sp. 15-649-2-2. Classification (NCBI taxonomy): domain Bacteria; kingdom Bacillati; phylum Actinomycetota; class Actinomycetes; order Mycobacteriales; family Nocardiaceae; genus Rhodococcus; species Rhodococcus sp. 15-649-2-2. The sequence continues at coordinate 211,464 of NZ_NPFM01000031.1, read as the reverse complement.
GACGGGTCGGCCGAAGGGCGTCGCGGTGCGACACCGAGGCATGGCCAACTTGCAGGCCGAGGTGATCGAGCGATTCCGACCCACCCGAGATTCGCGGGTGTCTCACATCGCTTCGCCGAGTTTCGACGCGTCGGTGTACGAGCTGACGATGGCATTCGGCGTCGGTGCCACGGTCGTGATCGTGCCGCCGGGTACGTTCGGCGGCAGCGAACTTGCCGACCTGCTCGAGTCCGAACACGTCACGCACGCATTCCTGACACCGGCGGCGTTGTCGTCGATCGACGAGACCCGCCTCGGCACTGTCCGCGTCCTTGCAGTCGGCGGCGAGGCCTGTACTCCGGAACTGGTGGCGAAATGGGCACCTGGCCGCAAGATGTTCAACGGCTACGGTCCGACCGAGACCACTATCCAAGCGAGTGTCGGTGGCCCGTTGGTGCCCGGCGGCACGGTGGACGTCGGCAGCCCTGGGACCGGATTCCGGTTCCTGGTGCTCGACGCACGCCTGCGACCGGTCCCGGCAGGTGTGTCAGGCGAGCTGTACATTGCCGGCCCAGGCACTGCACGTGGGTACCTACGGCGATTCGGACTGACGGCCGAGCGGTTCGTAGCCGACCCGTTCGGTACTCCGGGCGAGCGGATGTACCGCACCGGCGACGTCGTGCGCTGGGGGAGTACCGGTGCTGTCGAATTCGTCGGACGCAGCGACTTCCAGGTCAAGGTGCGCGGCTTCCGAATCGAACTCGGTGAGATCGACTCCGCCCTCACCGAGCACGAACAGGTCGGATTTGCCGCCACGATAGGACACACCGCGGCGTCCGGGGACACGGTGCTCGTGTCGTATGTCCTGGCGGCAGACGGCGAGACGGTCGACACCGAGGCGCTGCGAGATCGAGTAGCCAAAGTGCTTCCACGCCACATGGTTCCGTCGGCGATCATCGAGCTCGACGACATTCCGCTCACCCCGGTGGGCAAGCTCGATCGTCGGGCATTGCCGATACCGGAGCTGACGGTCTCGACAACTCCGTACCGAGCACCGAGTACCGACGTGGAGGCTGCCATCGCCGACGCCTTTGCTCAGGTTCTCGGAGTCGAGCGTGTCGGTATGGACGACAACTTCTTCGAGCTCGGCGGCACCTCGCTGGTGGCCACGAAGATCGTGCCGGCCATCGAAGGCGCCATCGGAGTACGAGTGCCGCTGCAAGCGTTGTTCGTCGACCCCACACCGGCCGGGCTGGCCGCACGGGTTGCGTCCGACGCCGATGCCGCCGATGCCGCGGGTGCCGATCTCGATTCGGTATTCGGAGTGATGATTCCGCTGCGTGGTACCGGGGCGAAGGCACCGCTGTTCTGCGTCCACCCGGGAATCGGGCTCTCGTGGGGATACGCCGGTATCGTCTCGAAATTGACCGACGACCGTCCCGTGTACGGCCTGCAGCTGCCGAGCATCGTGGAAGGTACTACGTTCGGTTCGATTCGTGACCTCGCGCACCGATACGCCGACGAGATCCGCACTGTCCAGCCGGTCGGTCCGTACCACCTGCTCGGTTGGTCGCTGGGCGGCTCGCTCGCTCACGCGATCGCTGTGGAATTGCGCAGCACCGGCAGCGAAGTTCGCACACTCGCGTTGCTGGACAGCTACGTCGACGGCCACGACGACGACAACCTCGACGGAGCGTTGAGCGTCGAGAATCTGCTCGGAGGCCTGGGTCTCGACCTGACGGCGCAGCCGTCGGCCGAGCCGCTGACCTACGAGCGGGGCGTGGAACTGCTGGACGAATCCTTGGGTCAGACGACCGGCGTGACTGCCGATCATCTGCGAAGAATCAACGCAGGATTCGAGAATTCGACAAGAATCATGGCCGAGTTCGTGCCGGACGTCTTCGACGGAGATGTTTTGTTCTTTTCCGCAACGAAGGGTGCGAGCGACGGAATTGTCAGATCACCGCAGGAATGGCGACCGTACGTGACAGGGGATATCGTCATCCACGACGTCGAGGTTTTCCACAACGAGATGACAAATGCCGATGCGGCCGATGTAATCGGGCCGATCGTCGATTCTCATCTGGGTAATACAGCTGAATAACGTTTGGCGTGTTCTTCACATCGAGGAGCACCTGTACGAATACCATCGGCGTTCGGTACCAATGCGGTCGAATGCTCGTCACTACCAACCAGGGGACAGAAGTGAAACTGATCAGAACAGCTACGGTCGCGGTGGCGTTGACCGCTGCGGTAGCCACCGGAGCGGGCCACGCCGTAGCAGATCCGTCGTCGGACACGGTTAACTACCAGACGTCGGTCAACCCGGATGGATCCGTCAAGACCATCCTCGACGCCGGGCTGTTCCGGGTCGATGCGACGAGCGAGACAGTGTCGATCATCGATCAGTCCGGTGCCACGCTCGCATCGGTTCCGCTGGAGTACACCATCAACGGCACGGTTTACTCGATCGCACCCCTGATCGGTGCCGAGGGTCGCGAGCTGACCTTGACTCCGCAGACTGTTCCCGTCGCCGACGCTGTGGGCCCTCGTACCAAGCAGCAGGCGTTCGACAACATGGTCAACCAGCTGGCAATCGGCTGGAACAACGGCGGCGGCGTCGGTACGGCAATCGGTGCAGGCCTCGGCTTCGCCATCGGCTGCGTGTCCATCTTCCCGAACTTCATTTCCGGTTGCATCATCGGAACTGTGATCGGAACCGTCGCCGGCGCGGTCATCGGAACGGCCAACGGCAACCCGCAGGCACAGCCCGCGGTCTTCGAGTACTTCACCACTCCGTAAGACGCGACAAGCGCTTACAGACGCACACGACACGGAGGGTAGGGCGGCAAGCGCCCTACCCTCCGTTTTACGTTCGGCCGGTCAGCGCCCGGCGCATGGACACGGCCTTGACCATCGTTTCCTCGAACTCCTCATCGGGATCGGACAGTGCCACGATCGCACCGCCGACCCCGTAGGTCACCTCGTGCTCGGTGGCGACGATCGTGCGGATGACGATCGAGAAGTCCGCAGTGCCCGTGATCGAGAAGTAGCCGATGGCACCCGAATACACTCCGCGCGGGCCGTCTTCGAGCTTGTCGATGATCGCCATGGTGCGGATCTTCGGGGCCCCGGTCATGGATCCACCCGGAAACGCAGCGCGGATACAGTCCGCCGCCGACGCGTCGTCACGCAGGCGACCGCGAACCGTCGACACCAATTGATGCACTGGGGCATAGGTCTCGACATCGAACAGCTTCGGCACATGCACCGAACCAGGAATACACACCTGAGCCAGATCGTTGCGGACCAGATCGACGATCATGAGGTTCTCGGCCTTGTCCTTCTCGTTCGCGACGAGGTCGGCCTTGAGTGCGTTGTCCTCTTCGGAAGTCGCTCCGCGTGGACGAGTTCCTTTGATGGGCTTGGACTCCACGATGCGGTCTGCGTCGATTCGTAGGAAGCGCTCGGGTGACGCGCTCAAGACCGACACCTCGGGAAAGTTCAAGAACGCACTGTACGGAGTCGGGTTGATTTCCCGCATGAACGAATACGTTGCCGCAGGGTCGATCGAACCCGCCAACGTAGCGGTGTTCGTCAAACAGACCTCGTAGGTCTCACCGGAGCGGATTTCGGCGAGGCACTGGGAAATCAAATCGAGGTAGTGGGCGCGATCGTGCCGCAGTCGCGGTTCGAGCGAGTGCTCTGCTCCGAGCAAAGGAGTACCGGACGCGCCCATGCCGGAGCGGGCCGCCTGTGCGGATCGACCGGACAGGCCGCGCAGTGTGGCGGTTGTCGAGTCGAACCACTGCGCCAGGACGGGGTCACCGGGCGTGGTGGCCAATCCCATCAGATAGAGGGTGCCGGCCTCGTGGTCGAAGACCAACGCGCGATCCGCGAAGACCATGGAGGCATCGGGGGTGGCAGCTGTATGCACCAATTGTCCGCCGGTGTCGGCCTTCAACTCGTAGCCGAGATATCCGACGTAGCCGAGTCCGAAGGCAAACGGAAGGTCGTGGCGAGGGGGAGTGGCGCGCTCGCGCAATCGATCGTCGATGTAGTCGAAGAACGTGGAGTGAACGCGCTCCTTCGTACCGTCGGCACCCTGCACGGACACCATGGTCTCGGCAACGGAGTAGGTCACGTACTCGGCGTGTGGCCCCGAGCAATCGCCCATGACGGTGAACCTGCATTCGGGCTCGAGTGCTGCGCTGCCGTCCAGCCAGAAACTTTTCTTACCGTCAGCGTAGAGCGTGGCGAAAACCTGTTCGGGATCGAAAGCCTCGTCGAGAGAGCGAGTTTCGATGGTGAACATCGAATCCTGGGTACCTGCAGCACTCGATGCGTTGGACTGCGCCAATGTCAGGTCTCGGAAGTTGGCGAGCAGCTCGCGTCCGTACTCGGTGCTGATGGACTCGGGATGGAATTGCACTCCCCACATCGGCTTGCTGCGATGCCGAACGGCCATCACCAAGCCGTCGGGTGTCCATGCGACTTCCTCGAAGTCGGCGGGTGTGCGTGTCACGACCAGTGAGTGATACCGAACCACCGAGTAGGGAGACGGGATTCCGGCGAAGAGATCGACACCGGTATGAGTGATATCGGTGATCCTGCCGTGCATCGGTGCCGGTGCGAGATCGACACTGCCACCGAACAGGTGGCACAGCCCCTGGTGCCCGAGGCATACACCGAGAATCGGCAGACCGGATTCGGTGATCACTCGACTGCTGATGCCGAAGTCCTGCTCCAGATCAGGGCGTCCGGGCCCGGGGGAGATGACGACGTTGTCGTAGGCGTCGAAGTTCAGAGACGTCCATTCGACGTCGTTCTTGACCACTGTCGGCGGACGGCCGTTGACCTCGGCCAGCAGGCTGTACAGGTTGTAGGTGAACGAATCGTAGTTGTCCACGAGGAGTGTGTTGATGGTCATCGACGTGCTCTACCGTTCACTCTCGGGGCCGATCCCGGCAGCCGGAGAGTCGATGATCAAGTCCTCGACACGACATGCTTCGGCAATCATCGATCGGTACAGCTCTTCGAGGAAGTCGGGGGACAGGCCATTTGCGGACGCGAATTCTCGCGCGCGTTCGGTCACCAAACCGACGCGACCGGGTTGCATCATCGGGATGGAATGTTCGCGCTTCACGTGTGCAACTCGGACACACACATCGATACGGTCTCGAATTGCAGCGCGCAGAACTTCGTCTATTCCGTCCAACTCACGCCTCAGCTCGGCAAGCTTCTGCTCACCTGCAGCGCGATGACCTTCGGATTTCGCCTCGGAGGCAGCTACGCGCAGGGCGTCGTTGGAGCGTTGATCAGAATCCTGGCTCACGAGTTACTGCCCCCTGATGTTTCGACTCCAGTGGTGATGATTATCGGAATGCACCGACAATTGTTACGGCAGCCATTGCCGATCTACGTCCTGCGCGGTAATCGATGCTCGATCATGACACCTCGCGCGGTTTCACCGCCACTCAACAGTATTGGAACCCGCGAAAGCGCGACGACAAACACACCGCCCTCATCCGGAACGTACGTCGAGTTGGAATAGCACAAAAAAACTGCACCGCCGGATTGTTTCCAATCAGGCGGTGCAGACGACGATTCTCATGCTCCGCGGCGCTTGACCTTCAACAAATCCAAGCGCTCTTTGAGGAGTTCTTCCAGCTCGTCCACCGAGCGCCGTTCGAGCAGCATGTCCCAATGGGTGCGCGGCGGCTTGACCTTCTTGGCCTCCGGCGCGGTTCCCTCGATCAGCGACCCTTCGAGACCGTTACGGCAAGCCCAGGTGCCGGGGATTTCCGCGTCGTCGGCGAAGGGGACGTCGAACTCCTCACCGTTGTCGCATCGGTAGCGTGCAACGCGGCGAGGTGCCAGGTCGTGATCACGATCGGTCTCGTAGCTCACGGCTCCGAGTCGGCTACCTCGAAGTACACGATCTGCCATGGTGAAGTCCTCTCCATCGATAGTAGGTACGCGAGTCGGTGTCATCGGTCGACTCCGAGCTACACCGTCTACCCACTGATCTACAACGTCGCCGCGCGTCGGTTCGTTCCCCGGGCCGATGAGCCCCGGTGCGATGCCATCGGCGCAGCTGGTGAATGCATCTTACCTTCCTGTCGCAGTAGGCTGAACGACCATGTCCGTCAGAACTCGCCGTGACCAGACGTGCACGTGGTGCGGACGCCCTGTCGCCGACTCCGGAACCGGACGCAAGCGACGGTACTGCCGTCAGTCGTGTCGCCAACGTGCCTACGAGCAGCGCAGTGCGATGAAGGAAACCTCGATTCCCGACGACGCCGTCATCTTGACGGCCGAAGAGGCGTCGGCGGCGGCCGATCGCGCGTTCGAGGTCCGCTGCGCCGCCGAGGACGTGAGCACCGCGGTCACAGAAGGTGCCGACATCCCGGAGTTGCACCGCTTGTGTGCCGAGCTGTTGACCAAGGCGCGCGATGCGGAGCGGCTGCGCTGAGGAGAACAGCAGGGAACGGCTGGTGAAGCGCCCTCATCGAAATGTGGTTCCATCCTCGTTCACCGGCACCGTGGACAATGGACGGGGTTCGCGCATGTGCGCGGATGAAAGAACACGAAGAGGAGCTCCATGGCGTTCTGGGATCAACTCAAGTCCAAGGCACAGGAACTGAACGGGCAGCTGCAAACCAAGACCAGCCAGTTCAAGAACAAGGAATTTGCCAACGGCAGCATGGCCATGTGTGCGCTCATCGCGGCAGCCGACGGCACCATCGATCCTGCCGAGCGTCAGAAGACGGCAGCCCTGATCGCCGGTAACGAGGCCCTGCGGGTGTTCGAATCCGACGAACTTCGTCAGAAGTTCGACTGGTACTGCGATAAGCTGCAGGGCGATTTCGACTTCGGGAAGGTCGAAGCAACTGCCACGATCGGCAAGCTGAAATCGAAGCCCGACCAGGCGCGAGCCGTCATTCAGATCGGCATCATCATCGGCGGTGCCGACGGTCATTTCGACGATCACGAGAAGGCTGCCGTCCGCAATGCATGCTTTGCTGTGGGAATCGATCCGGCCGAGTTCGAGCTCTGAGACCTTCCGACCGATAGAGGACGAACACTCGATCGCAGCAACGGCGATCGGCGAAGGTGCACCTTCGCCGATCGCCGTTGTCGTCCGCGGACTGTGTGCGCTGTGAAATAACCGGAATGCCGGGATACTTGGGTCACTCCGACTGCATGTGCCGATGTCGTCGATCCGTTGGAGATCCGGTTGCGACCCACCAGCAGAGAGACCGTGCATGACAGTTGCCGCGATCTACCTCGTCATCGCCTTCGGATTGGGCGGACTCGCCATGGCTGTCCGGCTACCTCCACTGGTCGGCTTCCTGGCGGCCGGCTTCGTCATCAATGCTCTCGATGTCGGTGAGATGCCCCAACTCGAACTGATGGCAGACCTCGGTGTTACATTGCTGCTGTTCGCGATCGGTCTCAAGCTGGACGTGCGGATTCTGCTGCGCCGAGAAGTGTGGCTGACGACGTCGATACATCTAATTTTCAGCGTCGTGCTCGGTACCACCGTCCTGTGGCTCGCGGCCGTCGCCGGAATGGCCATGCTGTCCGGGCAGAGCACAACGACGATTGCGTTGCTCGCCTTCGCCATGTCGTTCTCGAGCACTGTATTCGTCGTCAAAGTTCTCGAAGAACGAGGTGAATCGCACGCTCTCTACGGGCGTGTGGCCATCGGAGTGCTCGTGATGCAGGACATCGTTGCCGTGGTGTTCCTTACCGTCACCAGCGGCACACTGCCCAGTCCGTGGGCGGTGACTCTCGTACTCCTGTGGCCCCTGACACGAATCCTCCGGAGGGTGTGGAGCGGGCTTGGCCACGGCGAGATGCAGTCGCTCTTCGGCATCGTGATGGCCCTCGTTCCGGGTTACGCCTTGTTTTCCGCACTGGGGCTCAAAGGAGACCTGGGAGCGTTGATCATCGGCGTTCTCCTGGCGTCGCATCCGGCTTCCTCCGAGCTGTCCCGATCGCTGTTTCATATCAAGGAACTGCTGTTGGTCGGCTTCTTCGTTTCCATCGGCCTGTCCGGTTTGCCCGATGTTCCCAGCCTGGGCGTCGCCCTGCTGATGGTGCTCCTACTGCCGCTCAAATCGGTGCTGTACCTGGCGCTGTTCGCCATGATGAAACTGCGGTATCGAACCGCGCTGCTCGCGGGACTGAGCCTGATGAACTATTCCGAGTTCGGTCTGATCGTCGTCTCGGTCGGAGTGACGACCGGGCTGCTGGCACCGGCCTGGCTGGTGGAAATGTCGATTGCCGTGGCGTTGAGCTTCGTCGTGTCGGCCCTGGTGAACGGTCGGGGACACCTGATGGTGGAGAAGATCGCGGCGCGATTGCCCGATCAGGACGATCAGAGCCTGCACCCGGAGGAACGCTCCGGGGACGCGGGCGACGCCGAGGTCGTCGTGATCGGAATGGGGCGTGTCGGCTTCGCGGCGTATCAGCGACTCACCGAGCATTACAGACTCAGCGTGGTGGGGGTCGACTACGACGGTCCTCGGATTCGTCGACTCGCCGAACAGGGTCTGCGAGTGTTGGAAGGGGACGCAACCGATCTCGATTTCTGGAATCAGCTGCGGCACTCGGAGTCGGTGCGGATCGCGGTGCTGGCAATGCCACGTCACGGAGCCAACGTCACAGCACTCGCCTGTCTCCGCGAATCCGGATTCAGCGGAACCGTCGCGGCCGTCGCCCGCTACGACGACGAAGTTCAGTGGGCCAAGGAACACGGTGTGGACATCGCGTTCAACGTCTATGCCGGTGCCGGATTGGAATTGGCAGATCAAGTGGGACACGGTGCACCAGATCCCGTAGGCGACGCGGTCGACCCCGAGTCCGACAAGCCCCGCCGTCCGGACAGCGTGACATGACCCAGGGGAGTGAGCCTGTTGCGACGAGTCGATGGACCCGCCCGCGTGTACGTGCCGGCAATCCCCTTGGCAGCAATGTCCGACGACAACAGGCCTTGTGGGTCGACACACTTCATGTGACGTCGGTGCTCGTGACCTGCAAGGCCAGCCAGACGATGACGAAACGTCACAGTGACGTAACGAGTTCTTTACAGGGGGACTATCGCGGCGACAAAGCAAGAGTGAAGCATCAGTGCGATTACAGCGAAATAGACAACGCAGGCGACTAAAGAACATCGGGTCGGTAGTCCGCAAGCATTCATCGGTACCCGCGGACGCACGGACGCACGGACGGTCACCGGGCAAGTCAACGGATGTAGGACGAAGACCCCCAGAGCATTGATGGTGGATCGAAACCGTGAACTCGACGATGATCGACAACGTCGACCAGCTACGTTCTTTTGCCGATAATCAACATTATGTCAACTTACGCTGACCGATCGTGCAGTTCGCGCACTCCTGGCCTGCCTAGTTCCCGTGCGAGGTCCAGCCTTCCCCTGCCACTGCCTCTTCCGTGTCGGTTGCGAGAAGCCCGTCGTCAACCGTGTTGGAATCGGGCCGAGAGTCTTCGATCAGCTCACGGGTCGACGTCGGTTCATCGCCGTCGATGGCGGGTTCTTCCAGGCCGGTGTCGTAGTCGTCGTCTGTCGAGGGGTTTCGATCGCTCACGGTGATGGTCTCCAAGTCTGTTCGTAGGTCTGACGTATCCAAATCGACATGGCCCGACAGGAAACTCGATGACATGGAACGCTACCCGCTCGCGACTTCGCGACCCGTGCTGCGCGGCCCACCCGTGTTTCCGGGAGACGCGTCGCCGGCGAAATGCAATGGCCCTCAAAGAATAAGCAAGTCAACACTGGCGGCGAGGCAACATTTATGTCACTCTGTTCGTATGACTACCGGAAAGGCTGACACAGCCTCCATCGCGTGAGCGCCGTGCGGATCCCCTCGACTTCTTCGTCGCACGGGACATTCATCGAAGACCCCCATTCAGAACTCATTCGCAGTGTCGTGTCCGAGCGCGATACCTATCTCGGTCACGGAATGCGCGCCGGACCATCGGATCGACACTCTGCCGAATCTGCTGTGGCACAGCTGTATCGACATGCCGACCTCCCCGTTCCCCGCTTCGTATGGGAACTTTCTCCGGCTGCTGCAGCGGCCCGCATTGCCGAGGACAACCTGGCTTACGCTGTAACCTTTGCCGTCGAGGGCCCCACCTGTGCATCGGCTCGCATCGCGACACTGCTCTCCATTTCACGGTCCCGAATGGACGCATGCATTCGGTTGCCGGTGAGCGAACGGCCACCGCCCCGGTGGCCGATGACGATCCGGTCTCAGGCGCTCAGAGCAGCCCAAGGTCGCACAGCGGCTGCGGTACGAAATCAGCCACCCGAAATGTCGGTCCGCGCGGGCATCGGACTCAACCCGATCATCCGATCGACGGTGTGGGACTCGTTGCGCACCAGCTTGTTCGACGGCGTCGCAGCAGCAATCAGGACATTGATGCCGCCCCTTGTCGGCGGGATCCCCTGGTACGGCCAGCAGGAAGCACACCGCATCGCCTACTACGACATATACCGCCGCCTCGGCCTCGCAACCTTCCAACCACAGGACAACGACCTGCTCGACGCACTTGTTGCCCTGACCGAATCGACGGGATGGTGGTGGGCGTTCGACGACGTCTGCGTCATGTCCGAACGACCGACCGCGCTGCACTCCGAACCCATTCCCGATCGAGTACACGGTGAACGACGGCTGCACCACCACGACGAACCGGCGCTCCAATTCGCTGACGGCAGTTCGGCATACGTCCTGAACGGCACAATTGTGCCGGATTGGGTGGTGCTCGACCCGAGCGTCGAACGCATCACCGTCGAACGCAACGTCGAGATCCGCCGCTCCGCAATCGAACGCATCGGGTGGGACAACTACATCGACGCTGCAGGACTCGCGCTGGTCGACAACTCCGACGATCCAGGCAACGAGGGCTGCATCCTGCAGCTGTTCGCCACCCCCGCCGGCTGGGGCGGCGAGGGTCGAGTGCTTCTCGCTGTCAATGGGTCTCGCGAACGCGACGGCCAGCGCAGACGCTACGGCTTGTACGTTCCAGGTGAATTCTCCTCGGCCCTCGACGCCGCAGGCTGGACCTACGGCCTCAGCGGAGAAAACTACGCCCAATTGCGCCGCCGAACCTGAACCTACTCTCACACAAGGTGACTCAGATGAATCAGAACATGACCCTGTCCGCATTGACATCGATGACCGGCCTCGATGTCTTCGACTATCTCGACAAGGAGATCTCGGTGCCGATCATCGACGGCATGCAAGCCCAAGGCGACCTCATCGTCGTTCCGTATGCGCTGCTCGAAGGCGTCGTCTCCACCGGGATTTGGACGCGCATCGACGCGGTGCCCCTGTCCGGAATCGAGTTGCTGCGCAGCGCAGCGGGCGGAAATCCCCACAGCCTCGTAGCCGACGGCGGCCGATGCACGTGGTCGACACCGGTGAGCGATACGCGGCGTCTGGCGCTCGGAATTCTCGACAACACAGTGACCGCCTACCTGATCCACCCCGAACACGGAGCCACCGGAATTGCCCCGGGCCGCTACGTCATCGGCAGACAACGTGAGCGTGCTCGAGGTGAGTACTTCGAGTCGACGCAGTTGGTCGCCGACTGAGTGCGGCTCGGCCGCGCTGCTCCTTGCCCATTCGGAAATACGGGTGGGCAGGGAGCCACGACCTCAACGTCCGGCAGGGCCGCGTACCAGGGTTCTGCATACTGCGATTCTGAGATGATTGCCCGATGCATCGAATCCGGCTGATCTCCGCGCTCGTCGCGCTGACACTGCTCGCGGCAGCATGCGCCGACGACCCTCCACCCGAGCCGACACCGGTGGTCGTGGCCTTCGACGACGGATGGGGCCAGCTGTTCGTCATGAACATCGACGGCTCCGGCTTGCGTCAGGTCACCCCGACCGTGGGCGAAGACAGCCGCGACCCGAACTACGGGAACGACGCCGCCCTCTCCCCCGATGGCGAGCAACTCGCGTACGCCCGAGGCCGGTTCATCGAGATCCTCGACCTCGAGTCGGGTGAATCGAGGTCGGTGCACGAAGGTGGCTACGAACCGTCTTTCTCACCGGACGGATCCAAGATCGCATTTACCTCGAACGGCAGCATCGACATCATGAACGTGGACGGATCCGACGCACACGTCATCGCGCAAGAAGAGTCGGCCTTCGGAGCGACATTCTCCCCGGATGGTTCACGGGTCGTCTACGTCACCGGCGGCTACCTGAACGAAGTGTCTGTCAACGGCGGAGAATCGACAGTGCTTCTGCGCGACCAGTTCTGGAACTCCGACCCGGCCTTTTCGCCCGACGGGTCGACACTCGTCTTCTCCAGTAACCGAGGCGGTAACAACGGCTCCGAGATCTACGCAATGCCCTCCGGCGGAGGGGAAATCACTCCCCTCACCGATACCTACGCCGTACATCCGAAGTTCACGCCCGACGGCTCGCGCATACTGTACGACCGGGCGGTCACACAGGCGGGTGAACTGGTGACCGACGTCGCTACCGGCTCTCAGCCTGAGATTGCATCGATGAACCCCGACGGGTCCGACCAGAAACGGCTGACTCCACGCTCTCTGAGCGGTCAGATGCCGACCGTGGGCGGGGGGCGTTGATCCGCGAGCGACAATCGCTGTTGCTGTGGAGTGATGATGGGCAGGTCGTCGAGGACGACCTGGCCGTCATCACCGTTGGATCGGTCAGTCAGTGCAGCGGACAGGCGGTATCGAATGTGTAATCGGCGAGCTCGGTCAGGCGGGGAAATCCGCGCTACGAGACAGCGTTTCGTTCGACCGGATGTCGCCCAGGTTCTGTTCCAGCGCGTCGATCACGGCGTCGTACCCGCTGTTACCCAGGATCAGCCGGCGTGGCGGCGGGTCTTGGGCCATCGCTGCGATCACCGCACGGGCACCGCGACGCGGATCGCCCGGTTGCACCCCGTTCATGCCGACGAAAGCGGCACGGACCTCGTCCAGCATGTCGTGGTATTCCGGAATCGCTTCCGCGACGGGCTCGTCGGCGAATCCGGTGTAAGCGTTCGTGCGGAAAGCCCCTGGTTCGACCGCCAACACGGAGAGACCCTGCCCGGCGACCTCCTGGCGCAGCGCGTCGGTGATGGCCTCGATCGCGTACTTCGTGGCGCTGTAGTAGCCGAATCCGACCGCCGCCAGAAGCCCGGCCACCGAGGACACATTGACGATCCACCCGCTTCCGCGGGTGCGCATACCTGGTAGCACTGCTCGCGTGACGGACAGTACTGCAAAGAAATTCAGCTCGAACATCGCCCGAATCGAGGTTTCGTTCATTCCCTCGATCGATCCGTACCAGCCTCGGCCTGCGTTGTTGACCAGCACGTCGATGCCGCCGAAATGCTCTTCGGCTGTTCGTACGGCCCGCAGTACCTGTGCCGCGTCGGTGACATCCATGGGCACGACGAGAATGCTGTCACCGTACTTGTCGGCCCACGAGGCGAGTTCCCCTGGACGCCGGGCGGTGAGTACCACGCGGTCCCCCGCCTCCAGCGCCACCTCGGCGTACGCCATACCGAAGCCGCCTGGTGTGCCACCGGTGATGAACCATCGTCTGCTCATGGCTCGATCACCAACCGGTTGATCAGTGCGCCGTCCAGGGTGAAGCGATAGTGCAGATCGACAACTCCCCCTGGGAAATTTCCTTCCAGGTGCTGCGTGACGTCGACAGTGTTGCCGGTCGTGGTCGCTCCGGTGAACTCTGTTGTGTAGGTGTACTCACTCTCACTGACCGAGGCGGTCAGCCAGGCCTCGATCTCGTCGCGGCCCGAGTGGTCGTGGCCCTCATCGGTCACCACGGCATCTGCGGTGAACACGGTGAGGGCTCGGGTGCCTTGGCGGGCGTCGAGTGCGGTCATGAACTTCTGTACGGTGTCCGGGAGTCCATCCCATTCTGTGGTCATGACATCACGGTGACGCCTCCCCCAGGGGGAAGGTCAACACTGGGTCGGCACACCGGTGAACTTGCCCGACACTCGCCTTCACGTGCCCTGGGAAACACTCCCCGCGGTTGCCGGGACAGACCGCAGAAAACAACGAGCGGACTCCAGCCGATCGGCGTCGTAGTGATTCCATTTCGCGGCAGGGACATCCTGGCGTCCCACTTCACGGAATCCCCGTCGGCCGAAGAAATCTGCAGCCTCACCGCTGACGGTCACTGCGAACAGGTTCGCGATCCCCCGCTCGCGACAGAGATCCATCAATCCGTCGATCAGTAGGCCCCCAGCGCCGAGACCGGAAAACTCTGCGACCGTGATCAAGCCCGACACCTCGCCGAATCCTGTCCCGGCGTATCGGTCCACCTCGAGTCCGACGATGCCGGCCAGGTGCCCAGTGCGCAGAACCCGAGCACCGAGCCCTCCGGCAGCCATCCTCGCGATCTCGATTCGGCTGCGCCGCTTGAGAACCCCTTCGCGGACTCCCTGCGCGACCAGCGCCTCGATTGCTGGAAAATCGTCCACCTGAAGCGAGGCCAAATGGAGGTACCGCCCCTGGGTCAGGACGGTGCCGCGGCCGTCGAAGGTGAACAGCTCGAATTCGAGATCTTCTGCACGGCAGAGGTTTACGCTGTATGCACCGCCTGCAAGCGCGTCCTGTGCCGCGTACGGGAAATCCTCGAGCCCTCGTTCGGCCAGGTGACTGGACAAACGTTCGCGGTGCACGTCGATATCCGCGAAGCTTCGAGGTGGAGTCCCCCAGCCGCCGCCCGGATCGGTGAGCACCATCTTGGATGCCCGAACGCTTGCAGCTACAGACCCGGCCGTGCGCGCGACGTCGGAAGCCTCGGTCCCGATCACGACGCATTCCGAGTCCGCGATAGCGAGCCACAGACGGGCAACTGCCTCGTCGGTCCACGCCGTCGAACCGTCCATGGCCAGACCACCGATCGCAGTGGCGGTCTTCGAAACGCAGTCGGAAGGAACGACAAAAATGAACCGCGTATCCCCCGTACCGAACTCACCCACCGTGCGGCTGACTGCTTGCAGCCCAGCGGCGCTCACGACGGGTAAGGCAACCACGATGGTGACCCCACGGAACTCTTCGATGAAGAAGTCACGCTCGGAAACAGGTACGCCACTGGACGTCAGTTCGACCGCAGCCTCCAGCGGTGCAGTCCGTCTCGTCCTCACTGTGCGCGGATTTGCTCGAAAGTCGTCGTTCGTCATGATTGCTTCAGTCTGGACTGTTCCCAGTGCACCCCGCAACGCGTCCGAATCTCGGTACCTCTTAGGCGGAGTCGACCGAAACTAGTCAGCGATCGTTGGACGGGGCTCGACTCGCCGCAGCGGACGTCGCTTGTGTGCCTGGTTCCGGTGACCAGTACCCGTACCGCAGCGCCTGGGCGTAATTCGTCAGCGCCCACCGGCCGTTCTGAAGGGGCTCGTCGGCTATGTGGTTCACCGCCGTTTCCAGAAGGAGAGCAACGGCAGGCACCGCCTTTCCGGCGCTGGTGAGGGCAAGCGCCAGATATCAGGCGACGAGTGGGTCGTCGGGTCGGTCGTGGCGGGCCTCGCCAGAACGTCGATCGCCTCATCGAAATTCGACGAAAGCTAGATTTCGCGAACGTGTTTCATCGCAAGAGGACGTGACCGCGACTGCCGGGCGTCCGACGGAACAGTCTCCGCTTGAGTCGACGAGAACCCGTGTCCATCTGCGTCATATCCGTTCTGAGCCATCCTGCGCCCTCGTACACACCGACGGCACGTTCGTTGTCGTCGATTACCCACAGCTCGCAGGTATCGCATCCGACGGAACCGGCATGAGTGTCGACCGCGTGCAGCAAGCATGTGGCGATCCCCCGCCCCCACATTTCCGGATCGACTGCCAGATAGAAGACTTCCAGAACGTCGCCCTGAACGGCGCACAGTACGAAACCGACAATGTCGCCCGCGCACTCGGCCACGAGAGCACGGGCATCGTCCAGTTCGATCCTTCGCCGAATGCCGTCCACCGCCCGTGACACGCGTGTCGGTTCCGCGCATCCGTCGCGCAGGTCAGTCGAGCGAACCCAGATCGACGCCAATTTCTGCGGATCATGTACTTCCTTGGCGTCGACCGAGCGGATGACGACGTCGACGGACTCCATGGAATCAGGATATGTGCCGCCGATGCCGCGTGCGCGATATTCTCGGCCCATGGCAACCGACCCCGCAGTCAGAGTCTCACGGCTGCGAACGTTGATCGACCACCCCCGCACAGGCAGCTCGGAACGGGACACGGCGCAGCGCATGCTGAATCGGATACTTCGCACCTCGCGGCCGATCACCGACACTCATCGACAGTACGGTTCGAGCCACGGCCGTCTCGGCCGACATTCGGGACTGGACAGCATCGCCGAGATGATTCGCGACGACATCACGATGACCCGCATCTACCGGCCCTCCGCTACCGAATCCTCCGGGATCACCCCAGTCGATCCAGTTCGCGACGCACCCAAAAACATTCGGATCGAAGTCGAAGTACACCACGGTTGCGAAATCGTCGTCACGATCAGCTGCATTCCACCCGCTTGGGGCTGGTTCCGCGACAGCGGAATCGATATCTACTCCCCTGCGCTTCGCGCTCTCGTGGACGAGCTCGCATCGATCGTCGCCGGCTTCGACCATTCCGGGGGCGACATCACGAACAGATTCTTCGGTCGAGTTCGCGTCGAAGACACCACTGTGGTGTGGTGACACTTCCGTAACTCCCGGAAGTTCTGAGAGGCGAACGACCACATGACAACGCTATCCACCCGAGCGGGGGCGGCCCCGTACACCAAGCTTGTCCTACGACTGTACGACCTGTGGGTGATCCGACTGTCGAACAGTTTCGGATGGCGTTGCAACAGAGCTCATTTCGTCGATCTCTACCGTCGCCACATCGGCCACCGTCACCTGGAGGTCGGCCCTGGATCCGGCTGGGCCCTCGCCAACATCGACCTGCCCACCGATATCGACCTCACCCTCCTCGACCTCAACGCCAACTCGCTCGATCACACGGCATCCCGACTGGATGTTCCGCTTACGCTGATCGAACACGATGTTCTGGTGCCATTGGACAAGAGCATCGAAAAGTTCGACTCGGTGTCGATCAATTACGTTCTGCACTGCCTCCCCGGCGACTGGTCCACCAAGGCTGCTGCCCTGACAAACCTCGCGGAGAAGCTGACGCCGGAGGGAGTGCTGTTCGGATCGACCGTGATCGGTGCGGACCAGAGCTTCACCGTCCTCGGCAAGGCGCTGATGTTCGCCTACAACCAAACCGGCGTGTTCGGAAATCGCCAGGACGATCTGCCCGGCCTTCGCCGGTCACTGTCCGAAACATTCGAGCAAGTCGAGGTGACTATGGTCGGCAATGTCGCGATCTTCGTGGCTCGACAGCCTCGCACACGACCGTAGACCCCGAAGGACCGTCGGCGCGCCTCCGAAGCCGCACCCGTTGCCATCAACTCCGCCTGTGCACGAGTGTTGTCCACTACGCCGGCCGTCGCTCGGATTCATGCGTGTCGAGCAGATAGTTCGGGGCCCGTCGTGGCAATCGTGCACACGCACCGCACCCGCCGAATAGCATTGGCTCGGCAGTGCTCGGATCACGGGCGAGCCGGATCGGAGGACCGGTGAACAATCTCACGGGCGATCCGGTGAGCCTTCGGTCGTTTCTCGATCGATTCCCGGACTTCGCTTCCCTGTCCAATTTCTCGGGAAAAATCCTCTATATCAATCCTGCAGGCTTGGAACTGATCGGATCGACGAGCCTATCCACTGTCATGGAGTTGAGTGCGCTCGAATTCCTCACCCCGGGTGGGCTCGATCTCGCGGCAGATATCGGTGACGGTCTGCGCATCGACGGAAGATGGGAGGGATACTGCGAATTACGCCATCAGGTGACCGGTGCCGCAATTCCGGTGATGGTGACCGCCTATTCG
The DNA here is from genome assembly GCF_002258645.1 of Rhodococcus sp. 15-649-2-2. Lineage (NCBI taxonomy): Bacteria > Bacillati > Actinomycetota > Actinomycetes > Mycobacteriales > Nocardiaceae > Rhodococcus > Rhodococcus sp. 15-649-2-2. The sequence continues at coordinate 193,529 of NZ_NPFM01000031.1, read as the reverse complement.
ATCGATTCCGGCGACGGTGGGCCCGACTTGGTTGCATCCATCATTCGTCATCGTCACACCGCCGAACAGCGCAATGCTCGGATGGCCGCCGATGTCCTCCTCGCAGGTCGGCATGCTCGAGAGCAGAAGGCTCTTGCCGATCTCAGCAGATTCGCCGTCATCGCAGACCTACCGACACTGCTCACCGCCGCCACCGATACCGCCGCAACCTTGATCGGTGTCGGAAACTCGGCGATTTCCCATCTCGAACGCCCGGACGATCCTTACCTGACCATGGACGCAGCAAGCGGCGCACTCGGTATACGGCACGATGTTCCACCGGGAGACGGGTCGCTGATGGGGTTCGTCCTGGCGAACTCCGAGCCGGCCGTGTGCAACGACCGCACTGTCGAGACGCGTTTTCGCACCGAGACGATGGCTGCTTTCGGGCTGCGCAGCGGAGTGGGAGTTCCGATCTTCGACGTTGCCGGCGCCGCCTGGGGTGTGCTCACAATCCACAGCGTGGAGGCCCGTCTCTACCGCGACGAGGAGGTGTCGTTTCTCGGTTCCGTCGCTGGGATCGTCTCCGCGGCAATGAGAAGGATCGATCTGGAACGCCAGCTGAGACGACGCAGTACACACGACGCACTCACCGGTCTGCCGAACCGAACGCTCGCCTACGACGTCATCGACGCTGCGCTGGTTCGCGCGCGGCAACAGTTCGGCACGGTTGCGCTGCTGTTGCTCGACATCGACGACTTCAAGATCATCAACGACAGCCTGGGCCACGATGCCGGTGACAGGGCGCTGGTCAAATTCGTCGATCGACTTGCCTCGGCAATTCGGGAAGCCGATACAGTTGCGCGCCTTGGCGGAGACGAGTTCCTGATCGTGTGTGAGGGAGTGGACAGCGTCGAGCATGCGAAAGAACTCGCGCGGCACATCTCGAGTTCGATCGCGGTGCCGTTTTCTGCCGTCGACGTTCCGATTCCCCTCAGCGCGAGTATCGGCATCGCTGTGTCCGACCGGAATTCGACGCGACAGGAGCTCATTCACCGTGCGGACCTGGCCATGTACCGCGCGAAGGACAGCGGTACTGGCGGCCATGCCGTCTTCGATCCAACCGATCTCTACGACGCCGATCGCATCAGGTCACTCTCGATAGATCTCAGGGCGGCCTTGAAAGCGAACGAACTCACGCTGGCTTATCAACCGCTGGTGGAGATCGCGACTCGGAAGGTCGTTGCGGTCGAGGCGCTGGCTCGCTGGAATCACCACCACCTCGGACCGATAGAACCCAGCGAATTCGTCAGCGTCGCCGAGAGAACGGGCCTTGCAACGCCATTGGGCACCTGGGCTCTTCGCACCGCGTGTGCCGCTGCGGCACGATGGCGCACGTTCTCCGACATCGTCGTTCGCGTCAACGTCAGCGCACTCCAGCTTCGAGATCCGGATTTTCCGAAAGAGGTTGCGTCCGTGTTGGCAGACACGGGACTTCCCGCCTTCGCCCTCGGTTTGGAGGTCACCGAAACCGTCTGGGTCGCGGACACCGAACGAGTTGCCGACACCGTCTCCACGCTGCATTCGATGGGTGTCACTCTGCTGCTCGACGACATGGGAAAGGGACACAGTTCCATGTCGTATCTCGACCGCTATCCCATGTTCGAGAGTTTCAAGATCGACAGGTCGTATATCGCCCGGCTGCCGGCCCCACGCGCCTGCGCCATCATCTCGGCGATCGTTGCACTCGCCCGGGCGTTCGATGTCACCGTCGTCGGGGAAGGGGTCGAGACCGAGGAACAACTCGAGGCATTGGCCGCTGCCGGATGCGATTTCGCCCAAGGGTTCCTGTTGGGACGTCCGGTCGATGCCGACGCGATCGCAGATTTGCTGCTCACCGATCCATGAGTGACGAGCAGCCACCACGTTCGTGATAACGTGCCGAAGCAGAGCTACTCGCATAGCCACCCCAGCTGCAGCAGGCACCCGCGTCGCCTCCGCCAGCGCTCGACGGGCAAGGTCTTTTACGGATCTGCGATCGAAGACCTTTTTGTTCGTTGCTGCACGCCGTGTCCTCGACCTCCGACCGGTGCAGTGGTGCCGCGGGGCCGCTGCACAGAATTCGGAACTACGGTGACCAAGAACCACGCCGAGAAGCGAGCAGCACGAGCCTACGCACAATCGCACCTGCTCCCCTACCGTCAGGCTCTGACGTCGGTGAGAGCGGCCCGTGCCGATCGCGCATCGTTGTCGCCTTTCGCGGAGCGCCTGCTGATCGAGGCCGTGGAGGGATGCGGAATTCGCCACTGGGCGCGTGTCGAGGAATGGGACGGCGTCGCTCGGGCGGCGATTACCGACCTCGGCGGCGAGCGGTTCGTACTCACCGTCGACAGCGTGCTGATCGTGCTGCGTGAACACCTCGACAACAATCCGACACTGCAGCCGAACGACATCGACAGCTACTTCGCCGACGAGACCGTGCAACGCATCCTGTTCGGCGGCATCATCTACCGACTCGAACTTCATCGCGGCAGAGGTCTCGTAGCGTGATCCTGGAATCGTATGAGTTGTCTCGCAGTCTCTTCGATGATGGTCGCTGCAGACGACGTGTAATCCTGGATTTCCGCACGAGTTGATCTGCGCCAGCGGCAAGCAAGCCGGTTCCGGCAAGAACAAGACATCCAGGCAGTAGCACAGACGTGCGATCGGGCCATGGGTTCGGAAAGCGAGGATCACCTCTTTCCACTTTCAATGTATAGCGCACCCCGGGGCTTGCGGCAAGACCCCGTACAGGGCTCAGAATGGCTCGCTACCGTCATGAATCAGTCGATCGGAGTTCTGTGAATCCTGTGCGCCCACGCGTCTTCGACCTGCCCGATAGTCTCTCTCGCAAGCGCGATCCAGAGCTGATCGAGGTTGATCAGCAACACTTTTCAGAAATCTGTTCGAGTATCGAGACGTCTCGATCCGATACGACGGATCGGCTGAACACCATCCAGAAGTCGTCGGGCCGGATGGGCCAGGAGGTGATGGAGCGAGACTTCGAGGTCCATCGTCTGCGCGGGCGTCTTCGTTCACTACATCGCTACGGGATCGATCTGTGCCTGGGTCGCATCGTGCCCGTCGACTCGGACGAGCCCGTCTACATCGGGCGCCTCGGACTGTTGGGGAACTCGGGCGAGCAACTTCTGGTGGACTGGCGCTCCCCCGCTGCCGAGCCCTTCTTCGGTGCCACCCACGCCAACCCCATGGGGCTCCAGAGTCGCCGACGCTATCGATGGACGAACGGCGTCATCACGGATTACTGGGACGAGGTCTTCGACTCGACGGGGATCGACTCCGATGCGGCGCTCGACGATCAGTCGGCATTCATCGCCAGCTTGGGTACCGAACGTTCGGCGCGGATGCGGGACGTACTGGGCACAGTGCAAGCGGATCAGGACGCGATCATCCGAGCAGATGCGCGCGGAGCTCTCGTCGTCGACGGTGGGCCGGGAACCGGGAAAACGGTTGTCGCTCTTCACCGTACTGCCTATCTTCTGTACACGGATTCACGCATAGGACACAACCGGGGCGGAGTTCTGTTCGTGGGCCCGCACGAGCCGTACCTCGCCTATGTCTCCGACGTCCTGCCGAGTCTCGGCGAAGACGGTGTACACACCTGCACCCTCCAGGACCTCGTTTCAGAAGGAACGAACGCAACAGAAGAGCCCGATCCTGCTGTGGCGCAACTGAAGTCCACTCTCGGAATGATCGACGCAATCGCCGCGGCCGTCGCGTTCTACGAGCAACCGCCCACCCGGAACATGATCGTGGAAACAGAATGGGCCGACCTGAGACTCACCCCGGACGATTGGATCGAAGCGTTCGGGGCAGCCGAGCCCGGTACTCCGCACAACGAGGCACGAGAACAGATCTGGGACCTACTCCTCACAATTCTCACGGAGCGATACGACGGCGGCGAGTCCACCCAGGAAGTACGACGGTCTCTGCAGCGCAACGAGCATCTACGTCGGACGCTCGAAAGATCATGGACAATCATCGAGGCCGCCGACCTCGTTGCCGACTTGTGGAGCGTGCCGGCGTATCTCCGTCGATGTGCACCCTGGCTGAGTGCCGAGCAGGTGCGCATGCTGCAACGAACCGATCCGACGCGATGGACACTGGCCGATCTACCCCTGCTCGACGCTGCGCGCATGCGGCTCGGAGATCCCGAGCATGCGCGGCGCACGGAACGCCGCGAGGCAGCGTCGGCAGTCGAGCGGACGCGGATGGATCGCGTCGTCGACGAACTCATGGCTGCCGACGACGACGACATGATGGCTGCACAGCTTCGCCAGGACGGAATTCGCGATGCGCTCGTCGATCGAGCCGGATTCGAGGAGATCCCCATCGACCCACTGGCCGGACCGTTCGCACACATTGTCGTGGACGAGGCTCAGGAGCTGACGGATGCGCAGTGGCACATGGTGTGTCGACGCTGCCCTTCGGGCAGCGTCACTGTCGTCGGAGACCGCGCGCAGTCGCGTCGTGGGTTCTCCGAATCCTGGCTCGAACGGCTCGGACGAGTGGGGATCGACCACATCGACGTTGCCACCCTCGGCGTCAACTACCGCACCCCGCGAGAAGTGATGGCGGTGGCCGAGCCGGTGATCCGTGCAGTGTTGCCGGACGCCAACGTCCCGGTATCGATTCGCAGTAGCGGTGTGCCTGTCGAGTACGGCAACTCGGCAGATCTGTCGTCGATCCTGGAAAGGTGGATGGAATCGAACGCCAGCGGAATCGGCTGTGTCATAGGCGATCCTACGTTCGCGGGATCGGAACGCATACGCTCACTGACGCCCCAACTGACCAAGGGGCTCGAATTCGACCTGGTCGTCCTCGTCGACCCGGAGTCGTTCGGGTCCGGAATCGCCGGTGCTGTCGACCGGTACGTGGCAATGACACGAGCTACCGGGCGGCTGACAATTCTGACCTCTCAGCTCGAGGCCGGGTTCAGGACGTCCAGTACCGCGTGAATTGCGGGGCTCGCATTCGCACTGTGCCTCCAGGCCGCCTGCACCTCACGCGTGGGAGTGCGTGCCGGTGACACTGCAACGAGGCCGGCGCTCAGAACCGGCCGTGCGAGACGAGGAACGAGCGCAAGAACGTCGTCCCCTTCGACCAGTGCGAGCTGGGTCGAGAAATCATCGACGAGATGGCGAACGACTACGTCGGTGGGTGTGTCGGCGAACAGTCGACGGAACCACTGATGGCACACCGTTCCCGCCGGGCTCGTCACCCACGGGTAGCGGGCGAGTTCGGAATGGGCCAGCGCAGACTCGCATCCGGCGAGTGGATGAGTACGTTTCATGATCACGTCGCCGTAGTCGGTATGGATCGGTCGTCGGACGATCGAGGGCGGCGCCGCTGCCGGTACACCGTCGGCGTCGTGCACCAGCGCCAAGTCGGCGGCACCCGCGTGGACGCTGTGCAGGGCGCGATCGGGATCTTCCTCGCTGACTTGGACGGTCAGATCGGGATACCGCCGGTGAAGTCGGCTCAGCGCAGGTGCCACCAGACCGCGAAGGGCGGTCGAGAAGCCGACGAGGCGCACGACCCCACGAGCGACGCCTTCGTCGGCGGAGCGCGCCGACTCCACGCAGCGCTCGAGGGCATGGAACACCTCGTCCGCAGAGTCGACCACCGCTCGACCGGCCGGGGTGAGTACGACGCCTCGGCCGGCCTGCGCCAGTACCGGCGTCCCGATCTGCCGTTCGAGCCGCTTGATCTGCTGGGAAATGGCCGACGAGGTGTATCCGAGCTCATCGGCCGCCCTGGCCAGGGTGCCCAGGGCAGCTACCGCGCGCAGGGCATGGAGTGCGTTCACATCGATCATGAAGCAACACTACGCAATATTGCCGATAATCCATCGCTGGACCGTAGGTGTTGGGCGGACCACACTCACCTGGTGACCAATTCCGCGCCTTCTTCCTCGTCGATTTTCGGTACCAATGTCGTCGCCATGGTGACGCCCATGCACCCGGACGGAACTATCGATCGCGCCGGCGTCGATGCACTGCTCGTGCACCTGCTGTCGACCGGATGCGACGGAGTCGTCGTCGGCGGCACCACCGGTGAAGCACCGACTCTGACCTCCCACGAGCTGTCGGGGCTGATCACGCAGGCCCGAGAGCACTCGAACGATGCCTTTCGGGTGATCGCCGGACTCGGTACCAACGACACGGCGGCGGGAATGGACATGGCTCGGTCCGCTGCAGCGGCCGGTGCCGATGCACTACTGATCAGTGCTCCCCACTATTCGCGCCCCACCCAGGCGGGCATTGTGGCGCACATCGTCGACATCGCCGGAGCAGGTGGGCTTCCAGTCATGATGTACGACGTCCCGGCGCGCACGGGCATCGCCATCGAGCAGGCGACGTTGATCGAACTGTCCCGGCATCCCTCGATCAGGGCTGTCAAAGACGCAAAGGGCGACCTCTACGAAGCCATGACCGTCATGGCCTCGACGGAGCTTGCCTACTACTGCGGAATCGACGAGCTTGCCCTCCCTTATCTCTGCTGTGGCGCAACAGGATTGGTCAGTGTCACCGGCAACGCCGTGGCCGACCGGTACGCCGAGATGATCGAAGCCGTCCGGACCGGCGACCTGGATCGGGCAAACGCAGTACAGCGGGCACTGTTGCCGCTCACCGACGCCGTCATGCGTACGACGCAGGGAGCCATCATGGCCAAGGCTGCACTGGTCAGGATCGGTGTGCTGTCCGACGCAACCGTCCGCCGTCCACTTCTCGAATCGTCGACGACCGACCTGAGGCGATTGGACGCGGCACTGCGCGCCACCGGAATCGATCAGGAATCGAGAAGCGTGGGCATTCCGGTGCGACTAGCCTGACTGCTCATGGCGACGAAGAAGGTCACGCAGGTCTCGGAACCGCACGCTGCCGATAGTCACGATGTGATTCGTGTACAGGGAGCACGGCAGAACAACCTTCAGGACATCGACGTGGACTTGCCCAAGCGACGGCTCACCGTGTTCACCGGTGTGTCGGGCTCCGGCAAGAGCTCACTGGTCTTCAGCACTATCGCTGCGGAATCGCAGCGGATGATCAACGAGACCTACAGCGCCTTCGTCCAGGGGTTCATGCCGACACTCGCTCGACCCGACGTCGACGTCATGGACGGGCTCACCACGGCCATCATCGTCGATCAACAGCGCATGGGTGCCAATCCGCACTCCACCGTCGGTACGGCCACCGACGCCAATGCCATGCTTCGCATTCTCTTCAGTCGAGTCGGTAAACCGTATATCGGCTCAGCACAAGCTTTTTCGTTCAACGTTGCGTCGGTCTCCGGCGCAGGCGCCTACAAGGTGGACAAGGGTGGCCGTCAGACCACCGAGAAGAAGTCCTTCTCCGTCACCGGCGGCATGTGCCCACGCTGCGAGGGCCGAGGTTCGGTCAGCGACTTCGATCTCACCGCCCTGTACGACGCGAGCAAGTCCCTCAACGAGAACGCCATCACTATTCCCGGCTACAGCATGGAAGGCTGGTACGGCCGAATTTTCCGTGGCTGCGGTTACTTCGACCCGGACAAGCCCATCGCGAAGTACACGAAGAAGGAACTCGACGATCTGCTCTACCGCGAGCCCACGAAGATCAAGGTCGAGGGCATAAATCTGACCTACTCGGGACTCGTGCCTCAGATCCAGAAGTCGTTCCTGTCCAAGGACGTCGAGGCAATGCAGCCGCATATCCGCGCCTTCGTCGACCGCGCGATCACCTTCACCACGTGTCCCGACTGCGACGGCACCCGACTCAACGAGGGAGCTCGATCGTCGAAGATCAAGGGCATCAACATCGCCGACGCCTGTTCGATGCAGATCAGCGATTTGGCCACATGGATTGCAGGCCTGAAGGAACCGTCGGTGGCACCATTGTTGACGACGCTGAGCGAGACCCTGGACTCGTTCGTGGAGATCGGGCTCGGATATCTGAGCCTGGATCGTCCCTCGGGGACGTTGTCCGGTGGAGAGGCCCAGCGTACCAAAATGATTCGCCACCTCGGCTCCTCGCTGACCGACGTGACGTACGTGTTCGACGAGCCCACGACCGGCTTGCACCCGCATGACATCGAACGGATGAACAACCTGCTGTTGCAGTTGCGAGACAAGGGAAATACGGTGCTGGTCGTCGAGCACAAGCCCGAGACGATCTCGATCGCAGATCACGTGGTGGATCTGGGTCCAGGTGCCGGCAGCGCGGGCGGGCACGTGTGCTTCGAGGGCACCGTCGAGGGATTGCGACACAGCGACACGGTCACCGGTCGGCATTTCGACGATCGAGCGTCGCTCAAGGACTCGGTGCGTGGGTTCTCGGAAGTACTCGAAATTCGCGGTGCGAACTCACACAATCTGCGCGACGTGGACGTCGACGTTCCACTCGGAGTGCTGGTCGTCGTCACCGGCGTCGCAGGCTCGGGCAAGAGCTCGCTGATTCACGGGTCGCTCTCGGGCACAGACGATGTGGTGTCGGTGGACCAGGGTGCCATCCGTGGTTCACGGCGAAGCAACCCCGCGACGTACACCGGATTGCTCGAACCGATACGGAAGGCTTTCGCCAAGGAGAATGCCGTCAAGCCGGCTCTGTTCAGCTCCAACTCCGAAGGCGCGTGCCCGACGTGCAACGGAGCAGGCGTCATCTACAGCGACCTCGCGATGATGGCCGGGGTGGCCACGACGTGTGAGGTGTGCGAGGGCAAGCGGTTCCAAGCTTCGGTACTCGAGTACCACTTCGGCGGTCGCAACATCGACGAGGTGTTGTCCATGTCGGTCGCAGAGGCCGAGGAGTTCTTCTCCGACGGCGCAGCCAAACTGCTCCCAGCGCACAAGATTCTGCAGCGCTTGAACGACGTCGGGCTCGGCTACCTGAAGATCGGACAGCCACTGACGACGCTCTCGGGTGGCGAACGCCAACGCCTCAAGCTCGCCACACACATGGCAGGCAAGGGTGGGGTCTACGTGCTGGACGAACCCACCACCGGACTGCATCTCGCCGACGTCGACAAGCTGCTCGGGCTCCTCGACCGACTGGTCGACTCGGGCAAGTCGGTGATCGTGATCGAGCATCACCAGGCGGTGATGGCACACGCCGACTGGATCATCGATCTGGGCCCCGGTGCCGGACACGACGGCGGACTCGTGGTGTTCGAAGGAACGCCGTCCGATCTGGTGGCGGACGGTTCCACACTCACCGGCCGACATCTGGCCGCGTACGTCGGGAGCTGACGTGCAGGCAATCGGACGAGACATCTTTCGGAAGGAATTGTCGTGACCACCCTGCCCGGCCGCCACGCAACCGCACTGCTGATCGTCGACGTACAGAACGACGTGATGGTGGGTGCGCACGAGCGAGAACGCGTGATCGACAACATCGTGTCCCTGGTGACCCGCGCACGGGAGACGGGTACTGCGGTGATCTGGGTACAGCACTCGGCCGAAGAGGAACTGCACTTCGGGACGGACGGGTGGGAGCTTCTCGGGGCGCTACCTGTGGCTTCGAGCGACCCGATCGTGCACAAGAAACACGGAGATGCCTTCGAGGACACGACGTTGGAGGCGGAGCTGACAGCGGCCGAAGCCGGGCATGTCGTGGTCGCAGGCGCACAGACCGATTTCTGCGTCCGATCCACCCTTCACGGCGCTCTGGTGCGCGGATACGACGTGACGCTGGCGAGCGACGCTCACACGACGGAAGACCTGACGAAATGGGGAGCTCCCCTGCCCGAGCAGGTCATCGCACACACCAATCTGTACTGGGACAACCAGACCGCGCCCGGACGTATCGCGGCGGCAGTGGCGACGAAAGATATCGACTTCACCTGACCGATACCCTGAACCTTCCATGGTGACTTTGCTTCTCGCGATCGTCGGCTTTGCGATACTCGATTCGCTCGACGTCTTGCTGATCGGCGTCACTGCCGCTATTGCGGTGCACTCGAGAACCACTCGGCGGTCGCCGTTCCGAGCCGGGCTGGCCTTCGTCGGCGGAGTGTTCACGGCGACGACGGCGTTCGGCATCGTCACCGTTCTCGGCATCGACTTCGTCACGGATCTGTTCGACTTCACCGTCACTCCCACGGTCCGATATCGCACGGAGTTCGTGGCCGGGCTGGTCCTGATCAGCCTCGGCGCGCTGCGCACCGCCGAGCGTCGGCCACCGGCATGGGCCGCCCGAGCCGGCTCCAGCATTCTCGTGGTCGCCCTGACGGGGTTGACGATCGGTCTGGTGCAGGGCCCGACGGCAGTGCCGTACCTCGCCGGGCTGACGATGCTCTCGACCTATGTTCCCCGCCCGCAGTGGTGGCCGGCCATAGTCGTCGTCTACTGCCTGATCGCACTGATTCCGCCGATCCTCGTCCTGATTCTGGCGTCGAGGAAGAGTCGACGTTCCAGGCGGGCGTTCGTCACCACCGTGCGTGGCTTGACGCGGTACGGCCCGCCGACGGTGCGCGTCATCTTCGTCGTGCTCGGTGTCGCATTGCTCGCCGACGCTCTGATTCATGCTCGAGACCTCCTGTAGGTCGTCGCCTAAGCTTCTGCGCATGGCACTCGATCACGGCGACCCCGGTGACACTCCGTCCGTTCCCCCTCCCCTGTCTCCCGTGGTCGCCGACCGTCGTCCCTCGGCGGCCGAGGAGGCGCGCACGATCGCCGCGTCCACCAACATCGCGACCCTTGCGAGCCTGACCGCGGACGGCGATCCCTGGGCATCGTTCGTCACCTACGGATTGCACGGCGGCGCTCCGGTTCTGTGTGTCTCGCGGATGGCCGAGCACGGGCGCAACCTCGCCGGCGATCAGCGCGCGAGCCTGTCGATCGTGGCACCGCAATCGCAGACCGATCCGTTGGCGTCGGGCCGAATCACTCTGGCCGGCGTGGTCGAACGGCCCGAGGGAGACGAGCTGGCGGCTGCCCGCGAGGCGCATCTCGCGGGGGTGCCCGCGGCGAAGTACTACCTCGACTACAGCGACTTCACGCTCTGGGTCATGCGCGTGCATCGGGTCCGCTGGGTCGGTGGATACGGGCGGATGGATTCGGCAACTGCCGAGGACTACGCCGAGGCCGCACCCGATCCGGTATCGCCCACCTCCGCGTACGCGATCGAGCACCTCAACGCCGACCACTCGACGTCTCTGATGGCGATGGCCCGCGAACTGGGTGGCTATCCCGATGCCACGTCCGCCGAATGCACCGCCGCAGACCGCTACGGACTCGACCTGAAGGTGCTCACGCCGCGCGGAGTCGCGTACACCAGGGTTGGCTACGCGGCCCCGATCGACTCGGCTGGGGAACTACGGGCCGCGACCGTGGAACTGGCGAAGCGAGCGGTAGGCGGGCGGTAGTTTCCGCTGCACTCCCCGCTCTGGACCGGTACAGCCACCTTGCCGAGACGCCGAGAACGATGGCGGCTACCGTTGTGCTTACATCTCAACGTCTAGGGAGCAGGTAATGAGCATCCAACCGGTCGAATCGAAGCGTCATCGTGTCGTCGTCATCGGTTCCGGGTTCGGAGGTCTGTTCGGCGTCAAGGCGCTCAAGAAGGCCGACGTCGACATCACCCTCGTCGCCAAGACGACGCACCACCTCTTTCAGCCGCTCCTCTACCAGGTAGCGACGGGCATCCTGTCCGTCGGCGAGATCGCTCCCACCACCCGCGTCATTCTCCGCAAGCAGAAGAACGCCGAGGTGCTGCTGGGCGACGTGTTGAACATCGACCTCGAGGCCAAGACGGTGACGTCGAAGCTGCTCGAGCGCATCACCGTCACTCCCTTCGACAGCCTGATCGTCGCAGCCGGCGCGCAGCAGTCCTACTTCGGCAACGATCACTTCGCCGAGTTCGCGCCCGGCATGAAGACCATCGACGACGCACTCGAACTGCGTGGACGCATTCTCGGCGCGTTCGAGCAGGCGGAACTCTCCGACGATCAGGAGGAGAAGGACCGCCTCATGACCTTCGTCGTCGTCGGGGCAGGCCCCACCGGTGTTGAACTTGCCGGGCAGATTGCCGAGCTCGCCGATCGCACCCTCGACGGAGCTTTCCGCAACATCGATCCTCGCGACGCCCGCGTGATCCTGCTCGACGCAGCGCCCGCCGTACTGCCGCCGATGGGCGAGAAGCTCGGCCGCAAGGCCGCGGAACGACTCGAGAAGCTCGGCGTCGAAATCCAGCTCAACGCGATGGTCACCGACGTCGACAACGACGGCCTGACCGTCAAGGAGAAGGACGGCACGACGCGTCGCATCGAGGCGCAGTGCAAGGTCTGGTCGGCAGGCGTTCAGGGCAGCCCCCTCGGCAAGCAACTCGCGGATCAGTCCGGTTCGGAGACCGACCGCGCCGGACGTGTGCTCGTCGAACCCGATCTGACCGTCAAGGGCCACCCGAACGTGTTCGTGGTCGGCGACCTCATGTCGGTCAAGGATGTACCGGGCATGGCGCAGGGTGCCATTCAGGGAGCGACGTACGCCGCCAAGCGGATCAAGGCATCAGTGAAGGGCGAGGACGACCCCGCTCAGCGTGCGCCGTTCAAGTACTTCGACAAGGGCTCGATGGCAACGGTGTCGCGGTTCAACGCGGTCGCGAAGGTCGGCAAGCTCGAGTTCGGTGGATTCATCGCATGGCTGATGTGGCTAGCGTTGCACCTGTACTACCTCGTGGGCTACCGCAGTCGAATCACGACCGTCATCTCCTGGTTCGTGACCTTCCTCGGTCGCGGTCGCGCCCAGATGGCATCGACCGAGCAGCAGGTGTTCGCGAGGTTGGCCATCGAACAACTGAATTCCCTCGAACGCGCGGGTGCCGTCGAGACGGACACCGCCGAGACGGAACAGGAACGCGCGAAGGCAGCGGGCTGACCCACCGCTGACCCCAGCTTTCCGACATCGCATCGGCCGACGGGACACCGTCGGCCGATGCGATTCGTCGTTCGGCGTACCGCTCTCACGTACTCGAATCACTGGGCGGCAGGAGGCGACCCACCGAGGTGGTCAGTGAGCCGCCTCCTGCCAAAGCAAGCCGAACGCTTCCGCCGCGCAGATCGACCTCGGACGCACGATCATCGGGGTACTGCAACGTACTGGACATCGACAGCGGAGCCGACAACGCGTCGTGCGAGATCGATCCGTTGCCCAGTTCCACCCGGTGGCGCAGCAAAGGACTGTCTCCGACGTCGCATCGCATCGCACTGGTCCACCGACCCGACGCCTCCTCGAAACGCCCGATCTGCGTCCGCTCGCGCAACCACAAGGTTGAATCCTGTTGCAGCGCAATAGTATTGACCACCGAATGCGATGCGTCCGACACGACGACCATGGGCTCGGGATCGAAGATCAGAGATGCACCCGCACCCACCTCGACGTGCCACTGCGCCGACGAATGACGCTGCTGCCCACCGGGCATCGCCAGTGACGCCGCGACGCTGCGGACTTCCAGGTGTGCGCCGGCCGCCACAGAGATTCTGACGGTGATGGTGTCACCGCCGAGTGGCGTTGCGGCGGTTCCGATCAGGTGGACCGTATCCGCCCCGGTCTGGCGGCCGGCAAGTCCGCCCACCGAGGTGATGCGTGGGCTGCGATGCAGGCTCGCATCGATGCAGAGCTCGGTGTGCATCGACGCTCAGTGCGTGTGAGCATGCGCGTCGGCGTCGGCAACGACCTCGAGCTGCTCACGAATCCACGCGAGTACCGTGGTCGCGGCCGGGTCGTCGGTGAGTGAGATCAGCGCAGTCGGTCGGCCCTCGCGCACCTGTGCCGCATCGCGTTCCATCACACCCAGATCAGCCCCGACGTATGGGGCCAGATCTGTCTTGTTGACCACCAACAGATCGGAGAATGTGACACCGGGACCACCCTTGCGCGGCACTTTGTCGCCGCCTGCGACATCGACGACGAAGATCTGCACATCGATGAGACCGGACGAGAACGTCGCGGTGAGATTGTCTCCGCCCGACTCGACCAGAATGAGGTCCAGGGGCGGATTGTTCTCGATCAAGTCGTCGATGGCGTCGAGATTGGCGGTGATGTCGTCGCGAATGGCTGTGTGTGGGCAGCCACCTGTCTGTACGGCCGTGATGCGCTCGTCCGGCAGCACCGCATGCCGACGCAGGAAGTCGGCGTCCTCGGTCGTGTAGATGTCGTTGGTCAGAACAGCAAGCGACAGCTCGTCACGAAGCTGGCGACACAGGGCAGCCACCAAAGCGGTCTTTCCGGAACCGACCGGTCCACCGATTCCCACTCGCAGCGCCTCGCCCGCCTCCCGCGCGCGTTTCGGACGATCCAGTCCGTGGTCGTGGGGCTCACCGTCGATCAGGTGCGGGGGCATGACATCTCCTTCGTCGTTCGAGAACAGTCGGTCGAAACAGTGGATCGGAATCTCAGGATACGAACAACGGACGATCGCGGACGGCGTGGGCTTCGGCGAACATGTCCAGCAACGGATCCGACAACTCCATCAGCTCGGGTAGGCACTCGCACACCGAGGCAGTCACATCGTCACAGAAGTCGCCCAAGCGGATGGTGCATGCGGCAACCTCGGCCGGATCGAGCGCCAGCAGACGCTGCGCCGCGATCGCCGACCCGGTCATGGTGATGTACACCTGCACAGCCGCTGCGTCGGCAACCGACAGCCCGCACGCGAGCCCCACATGCCCTGCAGCCACCGGGAGGTGCGGCTTACGGCCGATCGATGTCCAATCATGATGCGGCCAAGCCGATTTGGCCAATCGAAGCAGACCGCGACCCTGTGCGCGTGACGCGGATCTGGCCGCGGGGGACGGCGTCCGAGCGTCACACTCGGCGTCGGCACCCTCCGTGCCGAGAGAGCCGTGGACGATCGCTGCCGCCACCGACGCCATGGTGGCACCGGAGGTCCTTATTCGACGTCGCAAGAAAGCCTCGAGTGTCGCGATGTCTCGGACGAAACCCGATGCGATCGCCTCCTCCACTCCACCGGAATGCACGTGTCCACCGGTGGGCAGACGTGAATCGGCAAGAGAGAGAAGCGTTGTCACCTGCAGACGAGCAGCCGTCATCAGAAAAGGAAGTATCGCTGCGCCATCGGCAGTTCGGTTGCCGGCTGTTCTTTCCACACGTCGCCGTCGATGCGCACCGTGAACGTGTCCGGATCCACCTCGATGTCGGGCATGGCGTCGTTGAGAGCCATGTCGGACTTCCTGATGCTGCGGACGTTCTTGACCGGAACGAGCCGGCGATCGCAGTTCAGGCGGCCGGCAAGTCCATCTTCGATTGCCTGGGGAGCGACGAAGTGCAGCGATGTCGCGGCAGCTGCTTTGGGCGAGGCCCCGAACATCGGACGCGGAAGCTCGGGTTGCGGAGTCGGGATGGACGCGTTGGCATCGCCCATAGCCGCCCAGGCGATCATTCCGCCCTTGACGACCATGTGCGGGCGGACGCCGAAGAACGCCGGGTCCCACAGCACCAGATCGGCTAATTTTCCAGGCTCGATCGAGCCGATCTCGTCGTCCAGCCCGTGGGCCACGGCCGGGCAGATCGTGTACTTGGCGACGTACCGCATGACGCGGTTGTTGTCGGCCCCGTTGTCTCCGGAGAGGAAGCCCCGACGAGATTTCATCACGTGTGCCGTCTGCCAGGTACGCAGAACGACCTCGCCGATCCGGCCCATTGCCTGCGCATCGCTGCCGATCATCGAGATCGCACCCATGTCGTGCAGCAGATCCTCGGCCGCAATGGTCGACGGCCGGATACGACTTTCGGCGAAGGCCAGATCCTCCGGAATGGACGGACTGAGGTGATGGCACACCATCAGCATGTCGAGATGTTCGTCCAGGGTGTTGACGGTATGGGGACGCGTCGGGTTGGTCGAGCTGGGCAGCACGTGCCCTTGCGCGGCCACGGTGATGATGTCGGGTGCGTGCCCGCCGCCCGCGCCTTCCGTGTGATAGGCGTGAATTCCACGGCCGTCGATCGCAGCGAGAGTGGTCTCGACGAAGCCGGCCTCGTTCAGGGTGTCCGAGTGGAGCGCGGCCTGCACACCGGCGTCCTCACACACTCGCAGGCACGCGTCGATCGCAGCAGGGGTCGAGCCCCAATCCTCGTGCAGCTTGAATCCTGACGCGCCTGCGCGCAATTGCTCCCACATGGAGTCGGGGTTGACCGTGTTGCCCTTGCCGAGGAGCACGATGTTCATCGGCCAGTCGTCGAGAGCTTCGAGCATCCGGGACAGGTGCCATGCACCCGGGGTGACCGTGGTGGCCTTGCTTCCTTCGGCGGGTCCGGTGCCGCCGGCGATCACGGTGGTGATGCCTCCGCCGAGAGCTTCCTCCTTGATCTGCGGGCAGATCAGGTGGACGTGACAGTCGATGCCGCCGGCCGTGACGATCTTTCCGTTGCCCGCGATGATCTCGGTCGAGGGTCCGATCACGAGATCGGGATGGACTCCGGTCATGGTGTCGGGGTTGCCTGCCTTGCCCAATGCCACGATGCGCCCGTCGCGAATACCGAGGTCGGCCTTGATGATTCCCCAGTAGTCGACTACAACCACCCCGGTGATCACCGTGTCGGGAGCTCCGTCTGCGCGGGTAGCACGCGATTGACCCATCGATTCGCGGATCACCTTGCCGCCGCCGAAGACCGCTTCCTCCCCCGCGTTGCCCGGTCCGCCGCTGCGGTCTTCGGTGACCTCGATCAGAAGATCCGTGTCTGCCAGGCGAATTCGATCGCCCGTGGTAGGCCCGAACAACTGGGCGTAACGACTACGGCTCAGACGCGCCATCAGCTGTCCAACTTTCCGGGAGGTGTCATGCTCAAACCGTGGACCTCGCGCGTGCCACCGAGAGGCACGAGCCGAACTGTCTGTTCGATTCCGGGCTCGAAACGTACCGCTGTGCCCGCCGGAATATCGAGGCGGTGGCCGTGTGCACGTTCACGATCGAACTGCAGGGCGGCGTTGGACTGTGGGAAGTGCACGTGTGAGCCCACCTGAACCGGCCGATCTCCGCCGTTCACGACGACCATCGTGATCACCTCGGCACCCTCGTTGATCTCGATGTCCCCTGCGACGGTGATGATCTCGCCGGGAATCAGGTGACCGTCACCTCGCTTGGGTGAGATCGGCTCGTGCACGGTGATCAATTTCGTGCCGTCGGGAAAGGTCGCTTCGACCATCACCTCGGGAAGCAACTCGGGAACCCCACCGAGGACATCGTCGGCAGTGAGGATTTCGCGCCCCGAGGACATCAGGTCTGCAACGGATCGCCCGTCCCGGGCACCCTCGAGAAGGTGATCGGTGATGACCGCGATGGCCTCGGGATGATTGAGCTTCAAGCCTCGAGCCTGACGACGCCGCGCGAGCTCGGCCGCATAGCTGACGAGCAGTCGATCCTGCTCGTGCGGAGACAACCGCATTGGAGTTCTCCGTCCCGATCGGTGATGGTGCTCGGCAATTCTGACACGCTCGAGGCAGCCCGGCAGCGGAGCGCCGGTTCGCGCCTCACCCGAGGGGCACGGTCACCGATCGATCGAGCAGTCCCCGCAGGACGTCTCGGTCGATTCCCGAAGCAATTGCCTGCAGTTCGGCGAGGCCGAACGCACCCGCGTCGAGGCCTCGCACCAGCACGCCGGCCAACGCTTGCGCGGTGGCGGGTTCGTCCATCACCTCACCGCCCTGACGATCGAGGTAGCCCCCGAGTCGAGCAGCCGCGACCGGCATGGCGTGGCGGAAGAAACCGAAGGTGGCCAGCCACCGCGTCACCAGATGCCCGGGATGCATGTCCCAGCCCTGGTAGAAACCGCGTTCGAGGGACCTCGTCACCAGATCGAAGTGCCGCCGCGCCGACGCCGAAACCTGCTCCGGGCTGCCGGTGGGAACAACCTGGGTCGAGCCGTCGCACACCCACACTCCGGTCTGCGCGGCTGCCACCAGCATGACGTTCTTCGCGTGGTCCGCCACCGGATGTGCCAGCGACTGCTGCGCGGAAGTGATCCCACACGCGGCGCTGTAATCGTAGGTTCCGTAGTGCAGTGACGTGCAGCGACCGTCCGCGCGAGTGATCGCCCGCGCGAGAGTCGTCGTGCCGTCGGCCCCGATGACCGCCTGGGGACTCTCGATCTGCAACTCGAATCGAAGGGCACGATCGGGCAGGCCGTGCGCGTGCTCGAGTTCCTCACACAACGCGACCACTGCCGCCACCTGCGAGGTGGCCCGCAGTTTGGGCACGGTGAACACGAAACCGTCGGGCACTCCCCCGGCCCCGTCCAGAACGAGCTCGAGGGTGCGAATCCCGCGCCGACGCTCGTGTGCTGCAAGTCCTTTGGAACGAATACCCAACCAGGTCGGACCATCGGCATCTTTCGCCAAGGCTGCCAACGCTGCACCCGCGGCCGTTGCATGACGGTCTTCGACGACGTCCGACCGCCATCCGTACCCGTCCTCGAAATCGATTCGGAGGTCCTGGATGGGGGCCGTGCTCAATCGCTCACGAACCAGGGGCAGAACGTTCGCAGTGTCGAGTTCGTCGAATGCCTCGGGGTGAGCGTCCAGAATCGCCGAGGATGCTGCGCCCCACTCGGCGGGCACGTTCGCCGAGGCGTCCGCCGCCGAGACGTACACGGTGTGGGAAGGCTGCCCGCCGATGCGGTCCCCGGGATAGTGCCGCGCCAGATCCTCGTCGATGGGCCCGAAGAGTGTCTCGAGGCGATCTAGAGCGTCGGGAGTCAGCGCGGTGACCGGTGAATCTGGATGCTGGTTGTGGCCCGTCATGGGCATCACTGTCCCAGATGTGCAGTGTTTTCGATATTTGCCAGTCGGACTCTGCCCTGAGCTACCAAGCGTCCGGTCTCGTCGGAGATGTCCACCTGCCACAGCTGCTGGGTGCGTCCACGATGAATCGGATGTCCGTGTGCGGTCAAGGTTCCCGATCGCGTGGCTCGGAGGAAGTCGGTGTTGTTGTTGGCGCCGACCACGTGTCCGCGTGACCCGAACCAGGCCGATCCGCCGATGCTGGCCACCGATTCGACCACCGCGCACAGGACGCCGCCGTGCATGATTCCTGCGGGTTGATGGAGCTGCGGAGTCACCGTCCACTCCGCGCGCACGTCCTCGCCGGACACCGCGAGGTATTTCAGACCGATGACTCCGTCGAATCCACGGTGGCACAGCTCGGTCAACTGTTCCGGCGTCAAGGCGTCGAAAGGCGACTCTTCCGTGGTGCCGTTCGAGTCCGTCATTGCACTGCCTCCGGTTGCGTCGAAACATGTGAGCCGACTGTGCAGCCGACTTTCCATCAGAATTACACGACGGTCGACCCACGAAAATCGGTGGGCCTCCCGTTCGTGAAGAACGAGAGGCCCACCGTGGCAAGGACCGGGAGTCACTGCAGCCCTCAGGACTCCGGCGCGGTCCGTTGGTACGTGGTCAGCATAGGCAAACCTTAGTAACGGCGCAAGAGCTTCACGACACCCGAAGTCTCGCTCGTCCGGGAACCCCGGCGCGTGACCGGACGGGAGCGCCTGCGTCGACCATGGCGTCGAGCAGTATTTGACCTCGACGAGCTCCGTCGGACGCGCTCGCCCCGGCCAGAATCGGAACGTACGTGGACGCGCCGAGAATCGCATCCCCCACCAGGGCCCAGAAGACTCGAACATCGAGCGGAGCGCGCTCCGATATCGCGCGAAACACAGCACCGAGCGACGTCGTGCAGCGATGCGCGGTCCAGACGAGCAGAGCCTCCTCGCACGGAAGGGTGACGGTGCCGGGCTCACCCGCCGAGGGATCCTCCGGCAGCACCCTCAGGATCGGCGACGCGACACCCGCCCAGTCGATTCCACCGTCACTGTCCATGTGGATCCACATGTTGTCGATGCCCGGATCCCACGCCCGGGCCTCCAGGACCAGCAGTGCAGATACTCGGCCGACCACAGCGTGAATCAAGGCAGTGGCCACCTGAACCGCAGCAGCCTCCGGCACATCCAGATCCTCGAGCGAACGGCTGTACATCCGCTCGACACGTCCGTCCGTGAGCCCGACGGCCAACTGCCACCACCGGCGCTTACCTTCGTTCGCCATGGCAGCCACCGCGTACATCCGCGGGTAATCGGGATTGAGCGCGCGAAGAGTCTCACACGAGTCGGCCAACTGGGCCGTCCCATCGGATCGGTTCGAGAATCGATGAACATCGGCCCAGCTGGAGAATGCCGCCGTTGCAACTGACACCTGATCGCTCCTTGAAGTTCGTGGCGGGTGGATGCGTCGCACCCCGACTCGTTATGTAGGTTAGCCTAACCAGATAATTTTGGGAATCAGGTACCGCTACCCTTACCTCACCTCACATGGAAAGCAAGGGTTCCGTAACCTAAACGAGTCCCTTCGATACAGCGAGGAGTCACGACACTGTGACCACAGCTCCGCTACTCGGCCCGCACGGCGCTCGCCGGTCTCCCGATGAGCAGTACGGGACCGAGAACGTGCCCGACGGCCCGCCGCCGCGGAGCTCCTGCATCGCGGCAGGCGCTATCGACGCCCTGATCGTGGTGGTCCCGTTGTTCGTCGGATGGTCGATCGTCGACGCGCTGCGTGACGACAACGGAGGCGGACAAGCGGACCGATTCGTATTCGGCGCGATTTCGGTGTGTGTCGCTCTGGCTCTGTTCGTCTGGAACCGCGGGTACCGCGACGGCAACGACGGCCAGAGCACCGGCAAGCGATGGCTGGGGCTGACGCTGCGAGACACCGTCACCCACGGTCCGATCGGCGCACGTCGAGCGCTGCGTCGCCAGTTTCGGATCGGCTCTGCGTCGTCGGAGGTGGTGCGCGAAAAGGTCGCTGCAGCAGAAGGATTCGAGCCCATTCCCAAGGACGGTTCGGTCGCTGCCATTCGGCGCCGGAGATTGCTGGGCTTGGCCGTACTGGTCGCCGCTCTCGTGGCCGGAATTCTCGCCAGCATCGCCATCGGCGCACGACCCCTGACCTTCGCCGAGATCGCCCACGCCCTGCTGAATTCGACGGGCACCGACACCGACATCATCGTGCGCACGCTGCGAGTTCCCCGCACTGTGCTCGCACTGGTCGTGGGTATCGCGCTCGGCATCGCAGGCGCTCTCATCCAAGGGCACACACGCAACCCGTTGGCCGACGCCAGCCTGCTCGGCCTCAACTCGGGCGCGGCGTTCTTCGTCGTGATGGCCATCTACCTGTTCCGGTTCACCTCGCCGAGTCAATACCTGTGGTTCGCGTTCGCCGGTTCGGCGGTGGCGAGCGTCGTCGTGTTCGGACTGTCGTCGATCGGGTCGGGCAGATCGAGTCCGGTCAATCTCGCGTTGGCCGGGGCCGGCGTCGCATTCTTCCTCTCGGCGATGACCAACGCCGTCGTCCTGCTCGATCAGACCAGTCTGGACGGCTACCGCTTCTGGGTGGTCGGATCCGTCGCCGGACGCGGCCTGGACGTGTTGTGGCAGGTATTGCCGTTCCTGGTGATCGGCGTCCTCATCGCAGTCGCGAGCACTCCCGGCCTCAACGTCATGAGCCTCGGTGAGGATGTCGCGCGCTCACTGGGAACCAACATTGCGGTCACCCGTACCGTCGGGATCCTCGCTATCACCCTGCTCACCGGGGCAGCGACCGCAGCATGCGGGCCGATCGCCTTCGTGGGTCTCGTCGTACCGCACATCGCCCGAGCGGTGACCGGACCCGACTACCGCTGGCTAGTCCCCTATGCAGGTCTCATGGGCGGTGTGATGCTCATGATCGCCGACGTCGTCGGACGGGTCGTCGTGCGCCCTGGCGAGCTCCAGGTGGGCATCGTTCTGGCCCTGATCGGCGCGCCGTTCTTCATCGCTCTCGTTCGTCGTCGGAAGTTGGTCGGCCTGTGACAACCGATCTGCAGTCGACACCGCCGTCGTCCGACAAGGGCGTCGTTCGCGCCCGGCCCGCGTTTCGTCTCGGCCCCATTTCTCTGGTCCGGCGACCGCTGATGGTCATCGCCACCGTCCTGCTGGCGGCAGCCCTCGTGCTGGTGATGTGCATCAACATCGGACGTGGTGACTTTCCTCTGTCGATCGCACAGGTTCTCGACGTACTTCTCGGAGGCGGCTCGAGGATCGAGCGCTTCATCGTCATGGATCTGCGGTTGCCTCGATCGCTCACCGGCCTCCTCGTCGGAGCTGCCCTCGGTATCTCCGGGGCCATCACCCAGTCGATTTCCCGCAACGCGCTCGCCAGCCCCGACATTCTCGGTATCACCGCCGGTTCCAGTGCCGCAGCCGTTGCACTGATCGTGCTCGGCGGAGGCGGCAGCTTCAGCGGTCTACTCGCTACTCTGGGCCTGCCGCTTGCGGCACTGATCGGCGGTGTGCTCACCGCAATCGCGATCTACACCCTCGCCTGGCGAAAAGGTGTCGACGGTTTCCGGCTCATCCTGGTGGGAATTGCGGTCAACGCCATGCTCACTGCCGTCATCGGATGGCTACTGATCAGCGCCGACATCAACGACGTCTCGCGCGCTCAGGTCTGGCTCAACGGCTCGCTGAACGGTGCCAACTGGGCGTCGGTCTGGCCGGTCGCGGCCGCTGTCGTACTCGTCGGCGGTGGCACCGTCATCGCGACGTTCACCCTGGGCGCGCTACGCCTGGGTGACGACAACGCCCGATCGCTCGGAGTACGCCTGCAACACAGCCAGGCCATGATGCTCTTGGCCGCCGTCGCTCTCGCCGCCATCGCGACCGCCGCGGCCGGACCCATCGGATTCGTTGCACTGGCAGCGCCGCAGATCGCACTCCGAATCCTGCGCACGCCTGGTCCGCCCGTCATTGCGTCGGCGCTGCTCGGTGGATTGCTCGTCGTGGCAAGCGATCTGATCGCTCGAACGATCCTGCCGGTCGAACTTCCGGTCGGCATCGTCACCTCGGCCCTCGGCGGACCGTTCCTTCTGTACCTTCTCGTTCGCAGTAATCGAAAGGCTTCCGTATGACCACCAGCCACCCCTCGCGTCTGATCGCGCAGGATCTCAGCCTCGGTTACGGCGATCGCACCATCGTCGAGCATCTCGACCTCGAAATTCACACAGGAGTCATCACCACGGTCATCGGACCCAACGGCTGCGGGAAGTCGACGCTCCTGCGTTCGCTCGGTCGCCTGCTCAAGCCCAAGGCCGGCAGTGTGATGCTCGACGGCCGAGCGATCTCCTCGATGAAGACCAAAGAGGTTGCCCGGACTCTCGGAATGCTGCCGCAGGCCCCGACCGCCCCCGAAGGTCTGACTGTCGCAGACCTCGTCTCACGTGGTCGTCATCCCCACCAATCGTGGATCAGGCAGTGGAGCTCCGACGACGAGGCCGAGGTGGCGAACGCACTCGAGTTGACCGGAGTCGGCGACCTCGCCGACCGACCCGTCGACGAACTCTCGGGCGGTCAGCGTCAGAGAGCGTGGATCTCCATGGCGCTGGCCCAGGGCACCGACATCCTGTTGCTGGACGAGCCGACGACGTACCTCGACCTCGCACACTCCATCGAGGTCCTCGATCTCGTCGATCGACTGCACGCCGAGCTCGGACGGACGATCGTGATGGTGCTGCACGATCTCAATCTGGCACTTCGCTACAGCGACCGGTTGATCGTCATGAAGCAGGGGCAGATCGTTACTTCCGGCCGACCTCAGGACGTCGTATCGGAGCAGTTGTTACTCGACGTCTTCGGCCTCGAGGCCGCCGTGATCGAAGACCCGATGTCCGATCGACCTCTCATCGTTCCGATCGGGACCCGGCACGTGTACGGGTCGGTCGGAGGGCCTGTCAGGTCCGCGGACGACTCTGCCGCGGGCCCATCCACAGCCGTCTAGCAGCCGTCACCGCTCGATCATGGTGCGCACCAGCTTGAACCCTTGACCGATCGACACGTCGGGCAAGTAGGCCCGACCGATCGCGTTACCGATACTGGGCAGTGCTGCCGGATCTGCAAACGTCATGTGCATCGGTTCGTAGCGAGGCTGGAACTTGGATTTGAATGCCAGGAGAGAACGGAATCCGTAGACGGGTTCGAGTGTGCGTCCGAGCACGTCGAGCAACCGTTCGAGTAGTCCCGACAGCGTCGACTGCTCGGCGCTGGAGACGTGTTCGGGTTGCTTCTCGTCGACCTTTGCCAGCGGTGCGCCGGACAAACTGAGGAATCTGGCACCCTCCTGCTCGAGCAACAGAGCAGCCGACGCAATGAGAAATTCCATCGTCGGCCGGAAGCCCTCCGAACGACGACGCATGAAGTCGAGCGTCCATCCGACGATGACGCCGTTCTCGTACACCGGCATCCACGAGGTCACGCCGTGCACGGTCCGATGCTCGTCGACCGCGATCAGGCAGCGGACGTTCTCGTCGTCGACCTCCTCCAGACCGCCGAGGGTGAACCCCATCTCGGGCATGCCCTTGTCTGCTACCCATTCCTCCGAAATCGCGGTGATCTGATCGGTGATGGCCAGTGGTGCCGACGGGAAACGAATCCATTCGGCTACGACACCCGCCTTCTTCGCCCGATTCAGTGCCGTGCGCACGTCTTGGAAACGCTTGCCGGTGAAGGCAATTCCGTCCAGGTCCAGAACCGTCTCCTCACCCACTTGGATTCCGCCCCAGCCGAGAGAATCGGTGATGCGGCGAACATCGGGGGTGACGGAATAGAAACACGGTATCCAGCCGTTCTTCGACGCGAACTCGGCGAATTCGACGACGTTGTCCCGCAACGACTCTCGCGGACCCACTGGATCGCCGGTGGTCAGAGCTACACCCGAAATGACGCGGTAGGCGACGTAACTGCGGCCGTCGGGACCGAACCAGTACTTGTTTCCGCGCCAGGTCGTCATCCACGACAGAGCCGAACCGCTGCTCGCCATGAGCAGTCCGCGCGCGCGTTCGGTCGCGTCGGTCTCCGTCCCGTACACCGGAGTCAGGAAGGTGCTCGCAGCGAAAACACAGACCACCGACCAGAACACCACGCCGGTCCACTCGAACAGCAAGGTGGTGGGAATGCTCTGCGGCAACAGAGCGGGTTCGAGCCATTGCAGGTAGACAGGCGGAATAAGGCGCTGCGGGAAGTCCAACATCAAACCACCGAACGACGGCGAATCGGCAAAGCCGCCGCGCGCAAGGTACCCACCGATCGTGTAGACCACGCCGAGTCCCACTCCGACCCCGATCACCGACGCCGCCCACCGCCTGTAGGTGCCCGAGGGCGCCGACACGTCGAAGAACTTGCGCGTGACCAAGAGAACCACCAACACGATCAGTGGTAGCAAGAACGGCACCGCGGTTCGATACGCGGTCGGCGATTCGAGCCCGTAGAACAGCGACTGGTCGTCGCCGGCCTCCAGGAACCGAATTGCGAAGTTGGCCACCGACAGTGCGAGCAGGATCAGCTGGGAGACCATCGCCAGAGCCCATGCGAAACGCCTGCCACGCCGAAGGCCGTCGCTGATCACCAGCAAGAACAGGGAGGGCATGATGCTCAGAATCGTCGGACCGACGCCGCCGAGCCTGAGATCGAGCAGACCGCGACGGCACTCCACCGGATCGGTGGTCGCATCGGCACATATCTCGCGCACCTCGGCTGCCGTGTAGGGAACTCCGCGAACCACATCACGAAGGACGGCGAACGGACCGACAGCGTTGGGGCTCAGGGCCGCCAGCACCGGACCCAAGGCACTGGCAGCAACGATGAGCGCAACCAGCACGCGGCCTTCGCGTTGGGTACCCGCCAATCGAGGGCCACGCGCCGATCGACCGACGATCCACGGCCCCGCGACGAGACCGATCACCGCGGCGGCCAGTCGAACCACGTCCTGCAGGTGCCCACCGAACAGGGCCAACGTCACCAGCAGTGCCAGCACGCCGACGCGGATCCGTCTGCGCCACAACGTATCCATCCGCGAGGTCGCAACCAGCACCACGCCGAATATCCAGGTCGTCGGGCCTACCGCGGTTCCGACGTGCAGCCGGAAACCCCAATCGGCGTCGAAGGTCTTGGCCAGGGCAGCAAGACCGAGACCGAGTAGCGAACCGGCCACCTGGGTGACGAATGCAGCGATCGCAAAGCGACGGGACCCGATACGACGCTCGATGGGCGCAGCCGCGAGGAGAACCGCAACGGTCGCCACCACACAACCGGCGATATTGGGAGCCGTCAATCCCGAGGTCAGTGGGGTCCACAGGTGCCAGTGCTCGAACGGCATGATGCCCACGGCGAAGTACTTGTCCAATTCGCCACGATCGTCGAACACGGCCGCAGCGATACCGGTCAACCACACGATCGCAAGCAACGTGAAACTGACCGGGGCCCCCACCGCTCCGAACACGATGAGCGACCACAATCTACGAATCTGACGCATCGCTGCGGACGATCCCAACTTCAACGCCTTGGTTCGCTTCGATATCCACGAAGGTCCGGCGACGTCGCCTGCGTCGGCCTCTGCCGACGACGAGGTGGCTGTCGCGGGTAGCTCCGGCTCGGTCACGTTCACGAAGTCAGCCCTGTTCTCGTTGCCAGCCATGGGAGTTCACGACGCAGGCCTTCCGACCACACTGCGAAGCTGTGTCCGCCAGGTACTTCCACGTACTGCACATCCATTCCAGCGGCCTTCGCCGCGTCGTACATCTCTTGTTGACCCGGTTTGTAATCCTTGTCGTCCGCGCCCACGACGAAAATACCGGCCGAGTCGGGGTACCGACGCGATTTGAGCAGGTCGAGCGGGTTGATCGCGGTGAATGCCGCAGAATTTCCGCCGAAGGCCTGCTGCACGGTTCGATCCCGATCCCCGAGGGTGGGCTCGCGTTGACCCGACAGGTCGAGGAAGGTGGGATAGACGTCGGGGTGATTGGTCGCCATCTGAATGGAGCACGTGCCACCGTAGGACAATCCACCGATCGCCCAGTGAGCGCGATCGCGGTCCACCTGCAAGGTGGCGTCGATCCAATCGGGAACGTCCCGGGACAGATACGTGTCCACGTTCCCCAGCGGCGAATCGACACAGAGTGGATTGGCGATCGATGACCCGGTGCCGTCCGCGACCACCACAACGGGCGCAAGACCGGCATGGTCACGGGCAAAGTTGTCCATGGTCTGGGCGAGCTTTCCGCCGTTGAGCCAGTCCTCGGGCGCACCCGGCTGACCGGCGAGCAACACCAGGACCGGCAGCAACGGGCGAGGATCGGCAAAGTACGCAGGCGGCAGATAGATCTCGGCGTCCCGGGCAGAGAAGTTGGACGCGGTGGCCGGGATGGGTGCCGAGGTGACTCGTCCTGCGGCCGCCAGATCAGCAGGTGCGGTCCACACCGAATCCAAGGGCGTACCGCTGACGGTCTGCGCCACTGCTGCCGGCACATCCGAGAACTGAATACGGGCAGCGGACTCGACTCCGAGGGCATTGCCCACGGTGGGATACGCATCGAACTCCAGGTTGACGTGCAGCGCCGCAGCTGCGACCACGAGGACCGCTGCCACCACCGTCGTCAGTTTGCCCAGCACCCCACGAGCTGCAAGCAACCGGGAAACCACCGCGAACAGTGCGGCGAGACCCACGCCGATCCAGACGTAGATCGAGGTGGCTATCGGATCCGGAAACGGTCGCCATACCTTCTCGACCACCACGTAACCGACAGCCGTGACAACGATCGCGACCGTCGCCGCGATCGGCAGTGCGCGTCTCGAGTATCGCCGGGACGACGAGACGACCAACCACACTCCACCGAGCGCGCCGAGAACGGACACGATCACCGGTACCGGGCCGTCGATCAACGACAGAGAATCGAACCACTCCACTCTTGCGTCTCCGCTCACTTCTCGAAGAGTCGGGCCGCGGGGCGGCACGATCACGTGAGAAGGATATTCGCCCCGAGGCGCTCCCCGTGGAGACCCGTCGATTCGAGACGCCAGGACTATGACCGAACCCACACTGCCGGGACGGTAGGTACTACCACGGGTAGTACGCATCAGCGTCGGAGTAGCCGTAGAGTACGAAGAATGGCTGGTCTTGGTGAACTAGAGCGCGCAGTGATGGACCATCTGTGGGAGTCGACGGATCCCCAGACCGTCCGACAGGTACACGAAGCACTCGCGACGCATCGCGAGCTCGCGTACACGACGGTGATGACGGTGTTGCAGCGGTTGGCGAAAAAGAAGCTGGTCGTTCAGCAGCGCGACGACCGAGCTCACCGGTATGCGCCCCTCCACGGACGAGACGAGCTGGTTGCCAGCCTGATGGTCGACGCGTTGTCGCAGGCACCTGCGTCCGGTGGACGCGCTGCCGCACTCGTCCACTTCGTCGGACAGGTGGGGGCCGACGAAGCCGCCGCACTCCGTGAGGCACTCGCCGCTCTGGAAGTGGCACAATCGACGAGAGAGTCCCCTTCGGCTGGAGAAGGCCGTCCGACGGACTGACGCTCGCCGTAGTAAGTGAGGACATGAACTCGACGACTGCGTTGGTATTCGCGGTACTCGCGCTGATTCTGGCGGGGCCGGTGCCAGCCGTGCTCGCTCGCGCCAGTTGGCCGTATCGGTCCCCGCGTGCGGCGCTGGTTCTGTGGCAGGCAATTGCACTGGCCGCCGTGCTCTCGGCATTCAGCTCAGGTCTCGCCATCGGCGGACTGCTTCTGGTTCCCGGCCCGGACGGTCGTCCCACCACAGCACCCACCGACGAAATCGACGCGCTCGGCCTTCCCCTGTGGATCCTGTACGTGGTCGTACTCGCGATCACCCTCGGCATCGGTGCCAAGCTGATGTTCTCGGTTGTTCAGGTGGCGGTCCGAACCCGTCGTCGCCGCTCTCGACACCGCATGCTCGTCGACCTGCTGGATCGAAACAACCTGAACGAGAATCCCTTTCGCAGCCTGCGCGATGCGGATATCCGCGTACTCGATGCTGCCGAGCCGATCGCGTATTGCCTGCCAGGTCTGCGTCAGAGGGTGGTACTGAGTCGCGGAACGCTCGCCAATCTCTGCGAGGCCGAAATTACCGCCATCCTCAGCCACGAACGGTCGCACCTTCGTGCCCGCCACGACTTGGTCCTCGAAGCATTCACCGCGGTAAACGAGGCATTCCCGAGAATCGTGCGAAGCAAGTCGGCTCTGGGCAGCGTGCAGTTGTTGGTCGAGCTGTTGGCCGACGACTCGGCGGTCAAGGTGACCGGACCCACCCCGCTGGCTCGGGCACTGGTCGCGTGCGCAGGGTCCACCGCACCGCGAGGTGCCATGGCGGCCGGAGGACCACACACCCTCATCCGGGTGCAGCGATTGAGCGGTCCCGGCAGCGATGTTCGCATCGCCGCGGTTGCATACGCGACCGCTGTGGTGATCCTCGTACTTCCGACGGTCTACGTGGCGATGCCATGGCTGGAGGAACTGAGCAAGCTGGTCGGGTGAGCTCTCGGCCGTTCGGCGTCGCACAGGTCACATCGACTCGGGGTGAACAATTCGCGATCCATCCCGTAGAGTGGTCCTCGGTCGCCATCGCGACCTAGCAATCGAAATGGCACAAACAGCCCCACTTTATGCGGTTCTCATCCGCATATCGATGGCCAGGTGACAGTGCCCTGGCTCGTATCAATGTGTTCTGGCTGTTTTTCGTGTTTCCCTTCTCGTTCGGGTGCTCTCAGCTTCGGGCTTATTGGCGTGCCCGTAATCCGGAGAGGCTTTACTGCGTGACCCACGCTGTTTCCAACACACCCGTTTCCACCGCTTCCGACACCACGGCAGTCCCGACGCCCGTAGCGGCACCGGCCTTCACCTTCGCCGAGCTCGGACTGCCCGAGGCTGTCGTCGCCGCACTGGCGCGTAACTCGATCACCGTGCCGTCCCCCATCCAGGAGAAGGCTCTTCCCGACGCCATCGCCGGCAAGAACGTTCTCGGCCGGGCACAGACAGGTTCGGGCAAGACCCTCGCCTTCGGCCTGCCGATCCTTCAGCGCCTGTCGCTGCACACCGATCGACCGGCCGCCAAGCGCCCGCGTTCGCTCGTACTGGTTCCCACTCGGGAGCTTGCGTTCCAGGTCGTGGAGTCCCTTGCTCCCTACGCCAACGCGCAGGGCCTGCGCGTGATGCCTGCCGTCGGCGGCACCCCGTTCAACAAGCAGGTCGAGCAGCTCCGACGCGGAGTGGACGTGCTCGTTGCCACGCCCGGCCGCCTCGCCGATCACCTTCGTCAGGGCACCTGCATCCTCGATTCCATCGAGATCACCGCACTCGACGAAGCCGATCAGATGGCCGACATGGGCTTCCTGCCCGAGGTGCGTGCCGTCCTCGCCGACACTCCGGCAGACGGACAGCGCATGCTGTTCTCGGCAACCCTCGATCGTGAAGTTCAGTCGCTGGTCCGCCAGTTCCTGCCCGACCACGTCGAGCACTCCACCCAGGACGGCAAGGCCAGCGTCCGGACCATGGACCACTACGTCCTCATGGTCGACCGGGGTCAGAAAGATCTGGTTCTCTCCGAGATCGGTGCCCGCGAAGGCGGCCGCACCATCATGTTCGCGCGTACCAAGCTGGGCTGCGACGGAATAACCGATCGCCTTCGTGCGCTCGGTATCGCCGCGGAGTCACTGCACGGTGGCAAGGCACAGAATCAGCGCACCCGCGTTCTCGAGCGCTTCAAGAACGGCCGTACCCCCGTCCTCGTCGCCACCGACGTTGCCGCTCGCGGAATCCATGTCGACGGTATCGACCTGGTCGTTCATGTCGATCCGCCTGCAGACCACAAGGACTACCTGCACCGCGCAGGACGTACGGCACGCGCCGGCGAGAAGGGCACCGTCGTCGCGATCGTGCTCCCCAACCAGCGTCGTCAGGTTCTGCGTCTGACCGGTATGGCCGGCGTCAAGGCCACGGCTGTCAACGTCTCGCCCGGTTCGGCCGAGCTCAACAGCATCACCGGCGCGAAGAAGCCCACCGGTGAGCCGTTGCGCGCCGAGTCCTCGCCCCGCGATCGCAACAGCCGTCCCGGCTACCAGGGCTCGAACCCGCGCTCGAGCGGCGGATACCAGGGCTCCAATCCCCGCAGCAGCGGCGGATACCAGGGCTCCAACCCGCGCTCGAGCGGCGGATATCAGGGCTCCAACCCGCGCAGCGAAGGCGGTTACCAGGGTGACCGCCCCCGCACCGGATACCAGGGCTCGAACCCGCGCTCCAGCGGCGGATACCAGGGCTCCAACCCGCGCAGCGAAGGCGGCTACCAGGGCGACCGCCCGCGTCGCACCGACTCGAGCTCGTACCGCGGCTCCGAGAGCCGGGGCTACGAAGGACGCGGCTCCGACAACCGGGGCTCGGACAACCGTCGCCCGGCATCCGCTCCCCGCCAGGACGAGCACCGTTCGGGTGGCTTCCGCAGCCGCACGGAACGTCGCTCGTACGACGGTTTCGACGGTCCGGCTCGTAGCCACTGATCGGTACGTAACCGTGCGGTCGTGAATCGACCGGAGCACATTTCGACGACATAAGGTGTCGCATTCTTCGCGAATGCGGCACCTTTTGTCGTTGTCCACGGCCAGGTTTGAGTTCTGCTGGGGGGTTGGCTCGCGCGACGCCGCTCGGCAGGGAAAGCTGTCTGTATGACCTCAGCAGCAGAACCGACAGAACTGGCTCAGATCGGAGTCACCGGACTCGCCGTCATGGGCTCCAACATCGCACGCAACTTCGCTCATCACGGGCACACCGTCGCGTTGCACAACCGTAGTGTCGCCAAGACCGATGCGTTGATCGCCGAGCACGGCAGCGAGGGAAACTTCATCCGTACCGAAACCATCGAGGAGTTCGTCGCTGCGCTCGCGAAGCCGCGTCGGGTCCTCATCATGGTCAAGGCGGGCGACCCGACGGACGCGGTGATCGAGGAACTCGCGGGCGCGATGGAAGAGGGCGACATCATCATCGATGGTGGCAACGCGCTCTACACCGACACCATCCGTCGTGAGGCTGCCATGAAGGAGCGCGGCCTGCTCTTCGTCGGTGCTGGAATCTCCGGAGGCGAGGAGGGCGCTCTCAACGGCCCGTCGATCATGCCGGGCGGCCCGGCCGAGTCCTACAAGGCACTCGGTCCGCTGCTCGAGTCCATTGCGGCACAGGTGGACGGCACGCCGTGCTGCACTCACATCGGACCCGACGGCTCCGGCCACTTCGTGAAGATGGTGCACAACGGAATCGAATACGCCGATATGCAGCTCATCGGCGAGGCGTACAACCTGTTCCGCGACGCCCTCGGTTACACCCCGGCGCAGGTCGCCGACGTGTTCACCGAGTGGAACAACGGTGACTTGGAGAGCTATTTGGTGGAGATCACCGCCGAGGTGCTCCGCCAGGTGGACGCCAAGACAGGTCAGCCGTTGGTGGACGTGATCGTCGACGCCGCCGAGCAGAAGGGCACCGGCCGCTGGACCGTCAAGGCCGCACTCGATCTGGGTGTTCCCGTCACCGGTATCGCCGAAGCAGTCTTCGCCCGGGCGCTGTCGGGGTCGCGGGCGCAGCGCAAGGCGGCCGTCGGGCTGGCCTCGGGTGCCCTTGCGGACAAGCCCACCGACGCGGAGCAGTTCACACACGACATCAGCCGAGCGCTGTACGCGTCGAAAATTGTCGCCTACGCACAGGGCTTCGACCAGATCGCCGCGGGAAGCGCCGAATACGACTGGAATCTGCATCCCGGCGACCTGGCCACGATCTGGCGAGGCGGTTGCATCATTCGCGCTCGGTTCCTCGACCGCATCAAGGACGCGTACGACGACAACGCCGAGCTGCCCAGTTTGATCCTGGCACCGTACTTCCGTGACGCCATCGAGAACGCCATCGACAGCTGGCGTCGGGTCGTCATCACTGCGGCCTCGCTGGGCATTCCGGTCCCCGCGTTCGCGTCGTCTCTCTCGTACTACGACGCGTTGCGGGCAGAGCGTCTGCCTGCGGCATTGACTCAAGGGCAGCGTGACTTCTTCGGTGCCCACACCTACGAGCGAACCGACTCGGAAGGAAAGTTCCACACCCTCTGGAGTGGCGATCGCTCCGAGATCGAGGCCTGACCGACCCTCGTCCTCCGGTGGCGCAGCGTCCTTCGCGCGGCGCCACCGGTTCATGGACGACTGCAGTCAGTAGGGCAACGGACCGAGCACCGGTTGGACCACCGTCGAGGGAATGCCCTCCCACGGCAACGAACCGTCGCAGCCCTTCCACACGGCCTGAACGGCGCTGAAGCACCCCTTGCCGTACACGTCCGATGCCGCGTGGAGGATGTCTGCACAATCCGGTACGTCGATGGTGAAGAGCTCGAATCCTGCTGCCCAGCAGCCGATTCCAGATTCGACCTCCAACAGCCCCGATGCTACCGAAGTGCCGAGCGCATTCAGTATTCGTGAAGACTCGTTCGGGTCGCGACCCGTCACGACGATCTCCGGACTGCCGAAACCGGTGAGACCGACGGTGTAGCAGAATGCCGGATGGATACCGTCCCGGTCGACCTCCGATTCGACGTACTGCAAGGCCCATCCGAATCGATCGATGGCGCTCTTCACATCTCCGATGTACTCGTCGACGCCGTAGCCGTCACACATCCTGCACATAGCTCCCCCACTCGGCGAGCGGTCGCCCCCACGGCAACCGCGATGTCGAACGCATTCGAACGTGCGTTCTACGGCAGAGTATTGCGCGCGGCACCGACAAGAAGATTCCATGCGCGCTCGACGCGGCGGTAAGGTCACAGCTATGCCGGGTCAATCACCGAAGGGGCGTTCCGCAGGCTCCACTCCACCCGCTTCATCGTTCGCAGACCTGGGGCTCCCGGTGGTTCTCGTACATTCGCTGAAGAATGCGGGTGTGTCCCACCCCTTTCCGATCCAGGTTGCTGCCGTCCCCGACGCACTTGCCGGCCGGGACGTACTCGGACGCGCCCCGACCGGATCGGGGAAGACGCTTGCGTTCGGACTACCACTGCTCGTACGGCTGGCAGGTCGTCGAAGCGAGCCGGCGGCACCGCGTGGGCTCGTGCTCGCACCGACTCGGGAACTCGCACTTCAGATCCACGAGGTCCTCGACCTGCACGGTGCCACGTTCGGCCTGCGCACCGTCTGTGTCGTGGGCGGTGTCCCCCTCGAACGAAACGTTCGCGAGATTCAACGCGGTGTCGACATCGTGGTCGCGACCCCCGGCCGTCTCAACGACCTGCTCGAGCGACGTTCCATCGCGCTGAATCGCGTCGAGACGACCGTGATCGACGAAGCCGACCGAATGGTGGACATGGGGTTTCTGCCCCAGATCGAATCGCTGCTGGCCGCGACTCCACCCGACGGCCAGCGGTTGTTGTTCTCGGCAACCCTCGACCAGGACACCGACCGCCTGGTCGAGAGGTTCATGGACGATCCGGCGGAGCACTCCACTGCCGAATCGGTGAGCGTGCCCGACATTGCGCACTACGTGTTCGAGGTCGATGGCGCGCACAAGACCGAAGTAGCAGCCGCACTTGCCAACAGAGACGGTCGAACGCTGCTGTTCGTCCGTACCACCCACGCGGTCGATCGACTCACCGACGAGTGTCGCCGACTGGGCGTACCCGTATCGTCGTTGCACGGCAACAAGACTCAGGCACACCGCACGCGTTCGCTGGCCGCCTTCGCGGACGGCAGCTCGGCCGCTCTCATCGCAACCGACGTCGCGGCTCGCGGTGTGCACGTCGACGACGTCACGTTGGTGGTGCACGTCGACCCGCCGATGGATTCCAAGGACTACGTGCACCGCGCAGGCCGAACCGCGCGAGCCGGGGCCAGCGGAACCGTCGTGACCTTGGCTACCGACGATCAGTTGGCTCGGGTGCGTGCGATGGCAGACGAAGCGGGAATCTCGGCCACCGTCGTCGATACCGAAGCGGACCCGGTCTCGTGGCACCGCATGACCGGCGCTCGCACCCCCATCGGCAGACCACTGTCGAATCCGGCCGACACGTCCGGATCCGTTCGCGGTGATCTGCCGGAGCGGGGGGCCCGGCGGGGGGCCGCACCCGCGCGGCACGAACGACGGGGGCGAACCGGAGGCAGTCGGGGCACCGGCCGAGGACGACGCGGGTGACCTCGCCCTGGTTGTCGGTCGTACTCGCTCTGATTTCGGCATTCCTGTTCGCGTGCGCGGCGGTGGCGCAGCAGAGCGCCGCTGCGTCCGTTCCAGAGGGAACGTCGCTGGTGTCTGCCCTCGTTCGTAGTCCCCGTTGGTGGATGGGCGTGGTCGGAGACGGGGGTGGCTATGCGGTACAGATCTCGGCGCTCTGGGTCGGTTCGGTCCTCGTCGTGCAGCCGCTGCTGGTCACTGCCCTGTTGTTCGCGCTGCCGATGTCGGCGAAATTCGCGCGCCGCTCCCTGCCTGGGTCGACCTGGGCACTCGCGTTTCTCCTCGCCGCCGCTCTCGCGGTCTTCATCGTGGTGGGTAACCCGAGCGAAGGCACAACCGACGCTCCTCTCGCAGCGTGGATCGTGCCTCTGATCGTTGCCGCCGTCGTGATCGGCGGCGCGGCAGTGGGCGGCCTGGTGCTGTCCTCCCCCGGCCTGCGGGCCCTGCTTCTCGGAGCTGCAGGAGGTCTGTTGTTCGGACTTGCTGCAGCTCTCACCAAATTCGTGACCGATCTCGTCGACGCCGATCCACTTGCAGCACTGACGGCATGGCAGACCTACACCCTGATCGGATCCGGTGTTGTCGGTTTCTACTTGCAGCAACGCGCGTTCCAGGTGGGGCCGCTGTCCGCATCGATGCCGGCCGTCACGATCTGCGAACCCCTCGGTGCAGCGTTCATCGGAGTGACGGTCCTGGACGAGCGAATCAGAACCGAAGGCGCAGCCCTGGCGACGATCGTGGTGGCGGTGGCCGTCATGATCGTCACCACCGTCCTCCTGTCGCGAACTCAGGCGGCGAACACTGCCGATTCGACGGCGTCGGACCGGGCGTCGAACACAGGAACTTCACCCGACCGGTAGTCTCGATCAACGTGCAGTTCCTCGATGGTCACCAGCCGCCCTACGATCTCACCTACGACGACGTCTTCCTCGTCCCCAACCGAACCGATGTCACCTCGCGTTTCGACGTCGACCTGAGCACGGTGGACGGCTCGGGAACGACCATTCCGATCGTGGTGTCGAACATGACGGCAGTATCGGGTCGACGAATGGCCGAGACCGTCGCCCGACGCGGTGCCATCGCCGTCATCCCACAGGACTTGCCGACCGAGGCCGTCGCCGACACCGTCGCATTCGTCAAGAGCCGTGACCTGATCGCGGACACACCAGTGGTGCTCGGGCCGAACGCATCCGTGTCCGACGCCTTGGCGCTGGTACACAAGCGAGCTCACGGATCGGTCGTGATCGTCGAACACGGCAAGCCCATCGGAGTCGTCACCGAGAGCGCCTGCACCGACGTCGACCGATTCGCCCGGCTCAGTTCCGTGGCGTCCGCCGACTTCGTGCGCGTTCCCCGCCACGCGTCGCCCAAGGAAGTGTTCGAGAAGGTCGAAGCGGCACATGCACACCTGGCTGTAGTCGTGGAGGACGACGGCTCGCTGGCGGGTGTCGTGACGAGAACCGGCGCGGTTCGGACGGGCATCTACGCCCCTGCCGTGGACGCATCGGGGCGCCTGCGGATCGCCGCGGCCGTCGGCATCAACGGCAACGTGGCGGAGAAGGCGACCGCACTCGTCGAAGCCGGTGCCGATGTTCTGGTGATGGACACAGCCCACGGACATCAGGAGAAGATGCTCGACGCTCTCGCTGCAGTACGCGCTCTCGATCTCGGAGTGCCCCTCGCTGCCGGGAACGTGGTGTCTGCGCAAGGTACGCGCGATCTGGTGCAGGCCGGCGCGGACATCGTCAAGGTCGGTGTCGGTCCCGGCGCGATGTGTACGACGCGGATGATGACCGGCGTCGGGCGCCCTCAGTTCTCGGCAGTGGCCGATTGTTCCGCTGCAGCAGCAGAACTGGGAGCATCCGTGTGGGCCGACGGCGGCGTGCGGCACCCCCGTGACGTTGCGCTCGCCCTGGCCGCAGGAGCCGCGAACGTCATGATCGGCTCGTGGTTCGCCGGAACCTACGAGTCGCCCGGAGACCTCCGAGTGGACGCGTCGGGCAATCGATACAAGGAGAGCTTCGGCATGGCGTCCAAGCGGGCGGTCGCCGCACGTACCGCCACCGACGGTGCGTTCGACCGAGCCCGTAAGGCTTTGTTCGAGGAGGGCATTTCCAGTTCTCGGATGCGCCTGGATCCCGATCGCCCCGGCGTCGAAGATCTGATCGATCACATCTGTGCCGGAGTTCGGAGCACCTGCACCTACGCAGGGGCCCGCAGTCTTCCCGAGTTGGCCGAACGCGCAGTTCTGGGAGTTCAGTCCGCAGCCGGATTCGCCGAGGGGCGCCCCCTGCCGTCCGGGTGGTGACCCCGGTTCACGGTTAGACTCTTCAACAGCAATCACAGTTGTCCGCGCTCGCTGTGCGCCCGAGGCCGATCACGTAAGTGCCTGGGTGCCGTCGAATCGTAGGTCCCGCACGGGTGGGGTCACAGCGCGGACCATACAGAAGGGAATCAGGTGCCCGAGGCACCCACTATTTCGGTTGCCGGTCCGGCAACTGCAGAGCAGCACGACGAGAGTTCCACTTCGGAGGGATCCTCTATCGAGCCGGGAGAGAAACCCGGCGACACCGATTTCAGCAGCCGCGCGCAGTCCGGCGGCGCGATGCTCCTGTCTCAGCTTCGACGGCCCCGGCTCGGACGGAGTTGAGACATGGCGACTCTTCTCACCATCGTCAGCCTTCTCGGCTTCGTCGCACTGACGGCCGGTACCGCATTGTTCGTCGCGGCCGAGTTCTCCCTCACTGCCTTGGAACGCAGTGCGGTCGAGTCTCAGGCCGAGAACGGCGACATGCGTTCGCGCCAGGTTCTGCACGCCCACAAGACCCTGTCGTTCCAACTCTCCGGTGCTCAACTGGGCATCACCATCACAACTCTGATCACCGGCTATCTCGCCGAA
The DNA here is from genome assembly GCF_002258645.1 of Rhodococcus sp. 15-649-2-2. Lineage (NCBI taxonomy): Bacteria > Bacillati > Actinomycetota > Actinomycetes > Mycobacteriales > Nocardiaceae > Rhodococcus > Rhodococcus sp. 15-649-2-2. The sequence continues at coordinate 155,527 of NZ_NPFM01000031.1, read as the reverse complement.
CCGGTGTTGGCCGGCTTCATCCGGCCGGTGGCCGACGCGCTCGGCGCGTCCGAGACGCTCGCGTCGGGCATCTCACTTGCCGTGGCACTGATCCTGGCCACCTCGTTCTCGATGATCTTCGGTGAACTGGTCCCGAAGAACATTGCGATCGCGAAACCGATGTCGACGGCCCGCGTCACCGCAGGTGCCATGGCGGGGTTCTCGCTGATCTTCAAGTGGGCGATCAACGGGCTCAACGGCTCTGCCAACTGGCTCGTTCGACGGCTCGGAATCGAGCCGGCCGAGGAACTCAGATCGGCTCGGTCGCCACAGGAGCTGGGTTCGCTCGTGCGCACGTCGGCACGGCAGGGTTCGATCGACGAGAACACGGCTCGACTGGTGGATCGGTCGTTGCAGTTCGGCGATCGCACAGCCGAGGAGCTGATGACACCACGAGTCAAGATCGAGACGCTCGCCACCGACTCGACCGTGGCCGATCTGATAGAAACTGCGGCGCGCACCGGCTTTTCACGCTTCCCGGTGGTCGACGGCGATCTGGACGACACCGTCGGCGTCGTCCACATCAAGCATGCGTTCACCGTCGCCGGAGCGCTCCGTCGTACGACAACGGTCGAGTCCCTGGCACGCGATGTCCCCGTCGTACCGTCGAGCCTCGACGGCGACGCGGTGATGGAACGGGTGCGGGCCGACGGCATGCAGGTGGCGCTCGTCGTCGACGAGTACGGCGGTACCGCAGGCATGGTGACGATGGAAGACCTCATCGAGGAGATCGTCGGTGACGTGCGCGACGAACACGACGAGCCGGAACTCGATGTCTCGCGTTCCGGCGAGGGATGGGACTGCGCCGGCCTACTCCGTATCGACGAAGTGGCGTCGGCCACAGGCTATTCCGCCCCGGAGGGCGAATACGAAACCATCGGCGGTCTGGTTCTGTCCGAGTTGGCACGTATCCCGAGCGAGGGGGACGCGGTTCTCCTGCCGCCGCCGGCGAGCGAAGATCCGCTCGACGGAGACGGCGGCTGGGTGGCACGGGTGATACGGATGGACGGTCGTCGGATAGATCGGGTGTTGCTGTTGCCCGTCGACGCCGCAACGGTGGCTCGAATGAGATCGGAGGGAGAGATCGATGGGTGACGTGTTCGGAGTCGGTCTCGCCGTTCTCCTGCTGGCCGGAAATGCATTCTTCGTCGGAGCCGAGTTCGCGTTGATCTCCGCTCGGCGCGATCGACTCGAAGCGCTGCTCGCGCAGGGGAAGAAACGCGCACAGAGTGTCATCGAGGCCGGTCAGAATCTGTCGCAGATGCTCGCCGCTGCCCAGCTCGGCATCACGATCTGCTCGATTCTTCTCGGCCGGGTAGCCGAGCCGGCGGTGGCGCACCTGATCGAGGTCCCCCTCGACGCCGTCGGAATCCCCGAGTCGTTCCTGCACCCGATAGCCTTCGCCATCGCGTTGACGCTTGTGGTCGTCCTGCACATCCTGGTCGGCGAGATGGTTCCCAAGAACATCGCGATCGCGGGCCCGGAGAGCACCGCCATGATTCTGGTGCCGATCCACCTCGTGTTCATCAAGGTCGCGCTGCCGCTGATCTCGTTCTACAACCTGTGCGCCAACCTGACACTCCGGATGCTGCGTATCGAACCCAAGGACGAGCTGAGTTCTTCGGTCTCGGCGGTGGAGTTGTCGCAGATGATCGGCGAATCACGGTCCGAGGGACTGATCGACGCCGAGGAGCACCGAAGACTGCGGCAGGCTCTCGAGACGTCCGGTCGGACGGTCGGCGAGGTGTTGATCCCTTCCCACCAGGTTCGCAGCATCGAGTTGTCCGGGCCCGATCACACTCTCGGACCCACATTGGGCTCGGTCGAACGCGCCGTCATCGAGACCGGTTTCTCGCGCTACCCGGTCCGCGACGCAGCCGGCGCGCTGGTCGGCTACCTGCACCTCAAGGACGTTCTCGACGACATGGCCGACGAATCGGCAGGACCCGACACGGTCATCCCACGGAGCGACGTTCGAGCACTGCCCGTCGTCTCCATCGACACGGTGCTCGACGATGCACTGACCAAATTGCGACGCGCCAGCAGCCATCTCGGGGCCGTGCACGACGCGACGGGGGCCACGGTCGGGATCGTCGCACTGGAAGACTTGGTCGAGGAGTTCGTCGGTACCGTTCGAGACGGCACCCACCGGGTGGCCGGTCCTCGGCCGGGTCAATCTGCATCGAGCTCGTCGAGCACTCCCCCGCGGAACGCGTAGATGTCCGGCCCGGTGTCGCTGACCGAAGCGGAGTGGACCACCAGACGGGGTGCGCACACGGCGCGGGTCGAGAACCTCGTCGGTGATTATCTGACCGACCGAGGACGTGGCAACACCCATCCGGTGCTGGATTTCCTGTTCACTTATTACAGTCACCGCCCCGGTCAGCTACGGCGGTGGAATCCGGGTCACGGCATCGTCCTGACCGGTGAACGTGCACGCGAATATGCCGAGTTCGCGTCCTACGAACAGGTACAGACCGACCGGGGCGTCGGTTACCGGGTGCGGTCCGATCTCGTCGAGCGCCGTCGCGCGAGTATCGAATTCATCCTGGGACTGCTGACCGCCACCGCCGAGCGAGCACCCCTGCTCGGCTGCTTCGGCCTGCACGAGTGGGCGATGGTCTACCGCGGAGGAATCTCGGCCCAGCGGCACGAGCAGGTTCCACTGCGCCTCGGCCGTGACGGAACCGATGCTGTTGTCGATTCGATGTCGTTGCGGTGCACCCACTACGACGCCTTCCGGTTCTTCACCCCCGACGCCGCACCGCGCAACGCGCTGACGCTCTCACCGGAATCGCGCCTGGGGTCCGAGCAACCCGGGTGCATTCACGCCTCCATGGATCTGTACAAGTGGTGCTACAAGCTGGGGCCGTTGATCGATTCGGAGTTTCTGACGGACTGTTTCGAGCTGGCGCTGCACGCGCGCACGATCGATATGCGGGCAAGTCCCTACGATCTGAGCGACTACGACCTCGAACCCATTCGGATCGAGACCGCGGCCGGTCGAGCAGAGTACGTGCGCGCGCAGGGGGAACTGTCCACCGAAGCGGCACCTCTACGCTCGGCGTTGATGGCTCGATGCCAGAATTTACTGATCGGCGGCGAGTTCGGCGACGGACTTACTGCCGAGTAACATCGACATCGTTGTCGTGGGGACACCGTCTTCGGTGTCCGAGACCGGAAAGAGTGAGGAATTCATGACCGATCGTGTGCAGGCTGGTGGACTTCAGGTCGCCAAGGTCCTATTCGATTTCGTCGAGAAGGAGGCGCTGCCGGGTACCGATGTAGATTCCGACGCCTTCTGGTCCGGTGCCGCGTCGGTGATCGCCGATCTCGCTCCCAAGAACAAGTCTCTGCTGGCCGTTCGCGACGAGATCCAGGGCAAGGTCGACGCCTGGCACGGCAAGCATGCGGGTCCGAACTACGACCGCGCCGCATACAAGGCCTTTCTGAAAGAGATCGGCTACCTGTTGGACGAGCCGGCGGACTTCCAGATCACCACGGCTGGTGTGGACACCGAGATCACCACCACAGCCGGTCCCCAGCTCGTGGTGCCGGTGCTCAATGCCCGGTTCGCGATCAACGCGTCCAACGCGCGATGGGGATCGCTCTACGACGCCCTCTACGGAACCGATGCCATTCCCGAGGCAGACGGTGCCGAGAAGGGATCGAGCTACAACAAGGTTCGCGGCGACAAGGTCATCGCCTTCGCTCGTGACTTCCTGGACGAGGCGCTGCCGTTGAGCTCCGGCTCGCACGTCGGCACCACCGGCTACGTCGTCGACGCCGCCTCGTTGACGGTGACGCTTGCCGATGGCAGCACAGTGGGTCTGAAGGAGCCGGCACAGCTGCTGGGATACCAGGGCACACCCGACGCGCCGACCGCAATTCTGTTCGTGCACAACGGATTGCATTTCGAGATCCAGATCGACCCCGAGAGCCCGATCGGCAAGACCGACGGAGCAGGCGTCAAGGACGTGCTCCTCGAGTCGGCGGTCACCACGATCATGGACTTCGAGGATTCGGTCGCCGCAGTCGACGCCGACGACAAGGTTCTTGGTTACCGCAACTGGCTCGGACTGATGAAGGGCGATCTCACCGAAGAGGTCTCCAAGGGCGGCAAGACATTCACTCGCGCGCTGAACAAGGACCGCACCTACACCTCGGTCGACGGTTCCGAACTGACGCTGCACGGACGCTCGCTGTTGTTCGTCCGCAACGTCGGTCATCTGATGACCTCCGACGCGATCCTCGACGCCGACGGCAACGAGGTCCCCGAGGGCATTCTCGACGCGCTGTTCACCTCGCTCGCGGGTCTGCATTCGCTGACCGCGGACAACGTCCTGTCCAACTCGCGCACGGGTTCGCTGTACATCGTGAAGCCGAAGATGCACGGACCGGACGAGGTCGCCTTCACCGCGGAGCTGTTCGGCCGTGTGGAGCAGGTTCTGGGACTGCCTGACAACACGCTCAAGGTCGGCATCATGGACGAGGAACGCCGCACGACGGTCAACCTCAAGGCGTGCATCCAGGCCGCCTCCGAGCGGGTCGTGTTCATCAATACCGGCTTCCTCGACCGCACCGGCGACGAGATCCATACCTCGATGGAAGCAGGACCTGTCGTCCGCAAGGGAGCGATGAAGGGCGAGAAGTGGATTGCCGCCTACGAGGACTTCAACGTCGACACCGGCCTGGCTGCCGGCCTCGAAGGCAAGGCCCAGATCGGTAAGGGCATGTGGGCCATGCCCGATCTGATGCACGACATGCTCGAGCAGAAGATCGGCCACCCCAAGGCCGGTGCCAATACGGCGTGGGTTCCCTCCCCCACCGCGGCGACCCTGCACGCTTTGCACTACCACAAGGTCGATGTGTTCGCCCGTCAGCACGAGATCGCTCAGGCCAAGCGCGCCACGGTCGACGATATTCTCGAAATTCCTCTGGCTCCGTCCACGGACTGGACCGACGAGGAGAAGCAGAACGAACTCGACAACAACTCGCAGTCGATCCTGGGCTACGTCGTGCGGTGGATCGATCACGGCGTCGGGTGCTCCAAGGTTCCCGACATCAACGACATCGCACTCATGGAAGACCGTGCGACGCTTCGCATTTCGAGCCAGTTCATCGCCAACTGGCTGCGGCACGGCATCGTTACCGAAGAGCAGGTGCGCGAGTCGCTGAAGCGGATGGCCCCGGTGGTGGACCGTCAGAACGAATCGGATCCGACGTACAAGCCGTTGGCTCCCGACTTCGACTCGAACATCGCATTTCAGGCCGCCAGCGACCTGATCTTCCAGGGCACGAGCCAGCCCAACGGCTACACCGAGCCGATCCTGCACCGCCGCCGACGGGAGTACAAGGCCGTCAACGCCTGACGGACTTGTCGAGCTCGTGGGTGAACATCGGAACACAGGGCGCGGGCGGTCCATAGCCGCGGGACCCGTGATCGTCGTGATCGCGATCGCGTTGATCGTTGCGGCCGTGTTCGGTTGGTTTCAGCTGCGAGATCGGATTTCCGATCAAGGGGTCGAAGCTGCGAGCCAGTGTGTGGAGGGGTCGGCGGTGCTCACTGTGGCCGCCGATCCCGACATATCCGGTCCTGTCGAACAGTTGGCCGAGCGGTTCAACGACACCGCTCCGGTGGTGCGGGATCACTGTGTGACAGTGCAGGTTCGAGCCACGTCCTCGGACGTGGTGCGGTCCGCTCTGAACTCCGGTATCGACTCGTGGGATGCCGGTGCGCTCGGCGACCGACCGGGCCTGTGGATACCTCAGTCCACGGCCGACGTCGAGGCCGTGACCGCACGCGGATCTATCGACGGCACTCCGCGGTCGCTGGCGTCGAGCCCGGTGGTACTCGCGGCACCGGCCGCCGTCGCCGACGCCGTCACCGCTGCGGGCTCGAGCTGGGCCGACCTGGTCCGGCTGCAACGCGACCCACAGGCTCTCGGATTGGGTGAATGGGGCGGGCTCCGTCTCGCTGTCCCGACGGGTTCCGACACCGGTGCAACAACTCTCGCGGTGGCTGCGATCGCAGCCGGCGTACGGGGCGATGAGACGACGCCGCTGACCGTCGAGCAGGTCTCGTCGAGAGAGCTGATTTCGGCGATGTCGGAGCTGGCCTTCACCGATACGAACACCGCCGCGCTGTCCACGTCGACGACGTACGACGCCCTGGCCGGCCTCGAGAACGCAGCGGGCCCGCAGGCCCCTGTTCATGCAGTTCCGGTGACCGAACAGCAACTGGCGTCGACCGATTCGTCGACATTGACCGCGGTCAGACCGCAGGGTCCGACGCCTGTCGCCGATCATCCAGCCGTCGTCCTCACCGGCGACGAGACGTCCACCCGAGCCGCTGCGACATTCGTCGAGTTCGTCCGTCAGGCAGACGGCGCGCAGACACTCCGAGATGCCGGGTTCGACGTCGACGAAGTCGAGTCCGCCGGGGTCGTCGCCCCACCGTCGGGACCGGTTGCCGACGCACTGCTCGCCGTGCTGCGCAATCCCGTCCTGCCGCGACGCGCCACCGTTCTGCTCGACGTGTCCGAGTCGATGGGTACGGCAGAAGGCGGTGCGACAAGACTGCAGAACACCGTTCGCGCCCTGGGCGAGCAGTTCGAGCGTGTGCCCGACGCCACCGAGCTTGGTCTGTGGAGCTTCAGCGAAAATCTGAACAACTCGCTGCCTTTCCGAGTGGACGTTCCGACCGGACCGATGACGGTTCCGGTCGGAACCACCCCCAGACGCGCTGCACTCGATTCCACCGCAGCCGCGTTGACGCCGGCAACCGGATCGTTCACGTATGCGTCCGTACTGGTCGCATATGTCGACGCCGTGGCCGGCTACGTTCCCGGCCGCGTCAATTCCGTCGTGCTGATCACCGACGGACCGGACGACTCGTCCTTGTCCACGGAGGAACTGCTCACCGACCTGACCGCCGCGGCCGATCCGGCGCGTCCGGTGGCGGTGAACATCGTGCGTATCGGAGACAACTCCGATGCCTCCCCGTTCGACGACATTGCCGCCCGGACCGGCGGAACTGTGGAAGCAGTGTCGACATCGGATTCACCAGACCTCATCGATCGACTCGGAAAGTTGCTGTACTAGAACATGTCTCGTGTAATTTTTGTCGGCGTCTTCCTGCTACTCGTCACCCTCTTTCTCCATTGGCGGTTCTTGTCCGTCACCGGAGCACCGACTCGGCTGAAGCGGCCGGCGGATGTGGTGTTGCTACTTCTGTGGCTGTGCGCGCTGATCGGGTTCGGCAGCGGTGTCGTGTTCGATCCGTCCTGGGCTCGTGGTCCGGCGTTCGTCGGACTCACCTGGCTCGCCGTCGTGCTGTACCTGTTCCTCGGAACGGTGCTCGTCGGGCTCGTCTGCACCGTCGTTCGAGTCGTCTACGCGATGATGCGCCGCGATTCGGCCGCTGCGCGGTTGCGGGTGTCGAGGGTCGGCTCGGCGATCACTGCCCTCGTCAGCATTGCCGCAGTGGGGTACGGACTCGTCGAGGCTGCGACTCCGCGCGTGACGAACACTGCTGTCGAGATGGGCAGGCTCCCGGCCGAATTCGACGGAGTACGAGTGGCATTGGTGTCCGACATCCATGCCGGGCCGTCCCGCGGTGCGGACTTCGTGCGCCAGGTCGTCGATTCGGTCAACGCCGAGAATCCCGATGTCGTGCTGCTCGACGGCGATCTCATCGACGGCACGGTTGCTTTGGTGGGAGAAGATCTCGAGCCGCTACGCGACCTCGAAGCGCCGCTGGGAGTGTTCGCCGTCAGCGGCAATCACGAGTTCTACGCGGGCGACGGCGGCGAATGGCTCGACTTCTGGTCCACGCTCGGCATCGACGTACTGCGAAACGAACGCACGACGATCACTCGTGACGACGCTGCAATCGATATCGCCGGCATCAACGACGCCACCGCACCGGCTCCGTACGAACCCGATCTCGCTGCGGCATTGGACGGGATCGATCCCGATAGATTCGTACTACTGATGGCACATCAGCCGAAGCAGGCGCTGGAGGCATCGGACTTCGGAGTCGACATGCAGGTGTCCGGGCACACGCACGGTGGCCAGATCTGGCCGATCCGCTATCTGGTGCCGCTGCAGCAGCCCAGTGTCGAAGGGCTGGACACGATCGGCAACACCACGCTGTACACCACCCGCGGTGCGGGCGCGTGGGGTCCACCGGTGCGGGTGGCCGCTCCGCCCGAGATCGCGATGCTCGAACTCACGCGGGGCTGAGGCCTCCGACGCGAATACGACAGAGCCCGCCACGTCGATGTGGCGAGCTCTGTACTCGGCTCAGGCGAACGCCTCGATCGGCGGGCAGGAGCACACCAAATTGCGGTCGCCGTGTGCGCCGTCGATGCGCCGCACCGCCGGCCACACCTTCGGACGGTCGTAACCGGCAGGGTAGGCCGCCAGCTCCCGTGAATACGGGTGATCCCAGTCCACTACCAGACACTGGGCAGTGTGGGGCGCTCCCCGAAGCGGGTTGTCGTCCACGGTCCATTCGCCGGATCCAACGCGATCGATCTCGCCTCTGATTGCGATCATCGCATCGCAGAACGCATCGATCTCCTCGAGGTTCTCGCTCTCGGTGGGCTCCACCATCAGGGTTCCGGGAACCGGGAAGCTCATCGTCGGCGCGTGGAATCCGTAGTCCGCCAGTCTCTTCGCCACATCGTCGACGGTGACGCCGGTGTCCTTTGTCAGACCTCGCAGATCGAGAATGCACTCGTGGGCGACCATGCCGTTGTCACCGGTGTAGAGCACCGGGAAGTACTCGTCGAGGCGGCGAGCGATGTAGTTGGCCGACGCGATCGCCGTCAACGTCGCCTGCCGGAGTCCCGTCGCGCCCATCATCGCGATGTACGCCCATGTGATCGTCAGGATCGAAGCGCTGCCGTACGGGGCTCCGGACACCGTCGGTCCCGAACCGAGCTGCGGGGCAAACGGATGGCCCGGCAGGTGGGGCTGCAGGTGCGATCGAACACCGATGGGTCCCACTCCTGGCCCGCCGCCACCGTGTGGGATGCAGAACGTCTTGTGCAGGTTCAGGTGGCTGACGTCGCCACCGAATCGGCCGGGGCGCGCGAGTCCGACAAGGGCGTTGAGGTTGGCACCGTCGACGTACACCTGGCCACCCGCGTCGTGCACCGCCGCACAGATCTCGGAGATCTCGTGTTCGTAGACGCCGTGTGTGGAGGGGTACGTGATCATGATCGCGGCGAGCGTGTCGGCGTGCTCGGCGATCTTGGCGCGCAGGTCGTCGACATCGACGTCGCCGTTCGGGCGGCAGGCAACGACCACAACACGCATGCCCACCATCACGGCCGACGCCGCGTTGGTGCCGTGGGCGCTCGACGGGATCAGACACACGACACGCTCGGCGTCGCCGTTGGCGAGGTGGTATCGACGAATGGCCAGTAGCCCCGCGTACTCGCCCTGACTTCCCGCGTTCGGCTGCAGACTCACTGCGTCGTAGCCGGTGATGTCGACGAGCCACCGTTCGAGGTCGTCGATCACGCGCAGCAGGCCGGGCACGTCCGAAGACGGAGCGAAGGGGTGCTGGCGGGCGAACTGCGGCCAGGTGATCGATTCCATCTCCGCGGTAGCGTTCAACTTCATCGTGCACGAACCCAGCGGGATCATGCTTCGGTCGAGAGCAATGTCCTTGTCGGACAGTGCGCGCAGGTAACGGAGCATCGCCGTCTCGGTGCGGTAGCGAGTGAAAGCCGGATGCGTGAGGTACTCCGACGTGCGAGCCATGTTCGCCGGCACCGCCTCGGCACCGGAGCCGGCGGGCTCGGCACCGAACGCAGCGAGCACGTTCACGATCGTGTCGGACGACGTCGCCTCGTCGCACGCGACTGCGACGTGATCGGCATCGACCAGTCGGACATTGATTCCGCGCTGCTTGGCATCGTCGGTGACGGCCTTCGCCCGACCGGGAACCGCTACGAGGACGGTATCGAAGAAGTCGGTGTGCACCACCTCGACGCCTGCCTCCTGCAGGCCGGCGGCCAGGGATCGAGCGTGCATGTTGACCCGGGTTGCTATGGCGCGCAACCCGTCTGCGCCGTGGTAACTGGCGTACATTGCGGCAACGATGGCCAGCAGGACCTGAGCGGTACAGATGTTCGACGTCGCCTTCTCGCGGCGGATGTGTTGCTCACGGGTCTGCAGCGCCAATCGGTAGGCCCGGTGGCCGTCCGCGTCGAGCGAAACCCCGACGAGTCGTCCGGGGAGCTGACGGGAATGACCGGAACGCACCGCCAGGTACCCGGCGTGCGGCCCGCCGTATCCCATCGGAACCCCGAACCTCTGGGTGGTGCCGAAGCAGACGTCCGCGCCGATCTCACCGGGCGGAGTCACCACAGTGGCCGCCAGCAGGTCCACGCCGACGGCAACCAACGCACCCCGCTGGTGTGCGGCCTCGATGGTGGCCGTGTGGTCGACCAGTCGGCCGGACGCACCGGGTAGCTGGGTCAACACCCCGAAGAACTCGCCGTCCGGCAGGCCGTCGGCCAGATCGGCGTACACCACCTCGATGCCCAGCGGCTCTGCACGAGTGGCGAGAACGGCGGCCGTCTGCGGGAAGATGTCGGAATCGACGAGCAGCCGAGGCGACTTCGACGCTCTGTTCGCGCGTCGCATCAGAGTCATGGATTCGGCTGCGGCAGTGGACTCGTCGAGCATCGACGCATTGGCCACATCCATGCCCGTGAGATCGGAGACCATGGTCTGGAAGTTCAGCAACGCCTCGAGCCGACCCTGGCTGATTTCGGGTTGGTACGGCGTGTACGCGGTGTACCAGGCCGGGTTCTCCAAGATCCCTCGGGTCAGCACCGGTGGAGTAAGTGTGTCGTAGTAACCCAGGCCGATCATGGACGTCGCGACGGTATTCTGCCCGGCGAGGTCGGCCAACGCAGCCAGTACCTCGTGCTCACTCAGAGCCGGCGGGAGCGTCGCCAATCCGTCGGGCACGCCGTCGACAACGGTGTCGAGGATCGAGGACGGCACTGCTTTACGGGCCAGCTCGTCCAGGTTGTCGACGCCGATGGTGTGGAGGATGCGAACCAGTTCGGTCGCGTCGGGCCCGATGTGTCGATCGACGAAAGTGTGTGCGGACGAGGCAGTTCGGTCGGTCACGATGTTCCCCCAGGTGCCGGAAAGACGAGGCGTCGGACGACCGAGGCATACGCGCCGGCCGCTCCTCCCCCTCTGTCGTGTGCCCGCTGACGCGTGCGCCTGAGAGATTCGGTCGGACACGGCGCGTCATATCGACTGCGCCGGCACCTTTCCCCTTGGGCGGGTGGGTACTCCCACCACTTTCCAGAGTTGTCGAAGCCCACACGGTCCGTGTGCCTGAGAGATTGACGGGGAGGTATTGCTCCTTCGGCGTCCGAGACTGGCTGCCTCGGAACTCTCCCGCACGGGCGCGACGAGGAAAGTCTAGCCGGTCTTGCGACTCGCGCGATTCTTGCGGCGTGAGGCCAGCTCGTCTTCGGGACTCGGCTGGCTTTCACCGCCATCGGCTCGTTCGGCCGGGAAGTCGGCGATGGTGCCGGTGAGCTCGCGCATCGCGCCGTTCACGGCGATACCGAACACGCCCTGACCGCCCTGCAGTAGGTCGACCACCTCTTCGGCGGACGTGCACTCGTACACGGTCGTGCCGTCCGAGAACAGGGTGATGTTGGCGAGGTCGCCCACCCCGCGCTGGCGTAGGTGATCGACGGCGACGCGGATGTTCTGCAACGAGATACCGGTATCGAGCAGCCGCTTGACGATCTTGAGAACCAGCATGTCCTTGAACGAGTACAGCCGCTGACTGCCTGAGCCTGCTGCGCCGCGAATGGACGGGACGACCAACCCGGTGCGGGCCCAGTAGTCGAGCTGACGGTAGGTGATGCCGGCGATCTGGCAGGCACTGGGCACTCGGTAACCCACGAGCTCGTCCGGCACCGAATCATCGGGGAACAATCCCGGCTGAATGTCCTGAGGTGTGTCGACCCGGCCGTTCGACGCCTGGTCGGGGGTGTCGACCCGAGCATCGGAGACGGACGCGTCCTCGGTCCGGCCTGCGGCTTCGGACTCTCGACTGCCGTGATGCTGCTGCGGCTGATCTCCCACTGACTGCTCCCTCTCGGATGTCTCACTGCGTTCGGATCGAGTCAGTACTGCGATCCGTCCGGGGCACCTGAACGCCTCGGTGTACTCGCGTGAAGTCATACCGTGTACCAGGCCAGAGTACGCCTCGCCAGGTCTGCGAGAGGCGCGAAACTGCACCGAATCCGACCAGCGGCGGCGATGAACTTCACTGGCACGAACGTTATGGGGGCAACCGCGCAGATTCAACGCAACGCGCCGTAAACCTGAACCTAAAGTTGAGGTTGAGACTCTTCTGTTACCCGTCGGTGGCCTTGAAGTCGTCCGGCGACACCGATTCGAGGAACTCCTTGAACTTCTCGACCTCGTCCTCACGCTCGTCGGGCATGATCAGGCCGGCCTCGGCCAACACAGGTTCCTCGGCAAAGATCGGCACCCCGGCTCGCAGTGCAATGGCGACAGAATCCGACGGACGAGCAGAAACTCGGACATCTTTGTCGAACACGAGATCGGCGTAGAAGGTGCCCTCCTGAAGGTCCACGATCCGCACCTCCTTGAGCTCGCGACCCAATGCCGAGATCAGGTTCTTGACGAGATCGTGGGTGAGCGGTCGGGCAGGCTGGACACCTTGTTGCTCCAAAGCTATTGCAGCAGCCTCGGTTTGACCGATCCAGATCGGCAGGTACCGGTCACCATCGGCCTCACGCAGCAGCAGCACGGGCTGATTCTGCGGCTGTTCGACACGAATACCGACCACACGCATCTCACTCATCGTGTCTGCCTCTCACCTCGAGAAATCCGGGCTGCACTTCGTTCGTTCAGCTCGTCGCAGCCGAGTCTATTGGAAGTCGAACCGACGCGAGCGAGCGTTACCGGTCGAGTGCACCGCGCACCGCCGCTTTGACCAAACAGGTGTGCAACGTCAACGACAACGCCGCGAGCTCTCGAATCATTTCTTCCGCGCGATCACGCGCACCGGCGTCGCGACCCTTGGCGACCGGTCCGGCAATCTGTGCAACCAGACCGGCCTCGCGGTCCGCCGCGAGTTTGAAGGCACGGAGATGACGCACTTCGAGACCGAACTGCAACATCGCGTGTGCCGTGCGTGCAAGCGTCACGGCACCGTCGTCGTAGAAACCGGCCTGCCCGGGAGTGATCAACCCGCTCCGCAGCAACTCGGTCAGGAACGCATCGTCGATACCGGCCTGCGCCAGAAGATCTGCTTTGCTGATCCGCACCTCTCGGTCCGGCAAGAACTCCTCGGGCGACACCTCGCCCGCGGCGAGCGTCAGAGACCGCGGCCGTTTGACCGATGCGTCGGCTCGCTCGACGGTCGCAACACCGTGATCGATAGCTTCGAGTTGCTCCTTGATCACCTTGAGCGGCAGGTACTGGTCACGCTGGGCGGTCAGAACGAATCGGAGCCGTTCGCAGTCTGCAATGGAAAACCGTCGGTATCCCGACGGCGTACGTTCCGGAGAGATCAGACCCTCGGCTTCGAGAAATCTGATCTTCGAGATCGTCACATCCGGAAAGTCGGGCCGAAGTCGATCGAGGACGGAGCCAATCGACATCCCCCCGTTGGACTGCTGCCCGACGGCGGTCACTGGCTTCCTGCACCCGCAGACGCGTCGCCGACCTGAGATCCGTTGCCGCCCCGCGGTCCGGTCAGGAACACCAACCGGAACTTACCGATCTGCACCTCGTCGCCGTTGGCCAGAACTGCGGAGTCGACCGGCTCCCGATTGACGTAGGTGCCGTTGAGGCTGCCGACGTCGACGACCTGGAAGTCGTCCTCGTCCTGCCGGAACTCGGCATGCCGACGACTGACGGTGACGTCGTCCAGGAAGATGTCGCTGTCGGGATGCCGTCCGGCGGAGGTGGTCGGCTGGTCGAGCAGAAACCGCGATCCGGCATTGGGGCCGCGCTTGACGACGAGCAGAGCGGCACCGACAGGCAGCCCCTCGACGCCCGAGACCGGAGCTTCGGTGCTCTGGGCGGCCGCGGAGTTGTCCAGCTCCTGGAGGAAATCTGCGCGGAAGACCGAGGTGGTCTCCGCCGGCGACTCCCCGTAGTTGCTGTCGTTGTCGTTCTGGCTCACCGTTACTCCTTCTCAGTCCGTTCACCCGGGCAGTAAACGCCGCGGGTAACGCAGTACATGGTCTTCACATCTGGTATTGCGTTGCGCCTGGTTCTATTTACGCCTGTACAGCTTGCTGGACCTTCGCCCCGACAGGGTATTCGCTCGGTGTCGACCGTACCCTGCGCAGTGTGGACCGTGTGGCCGGTTGGCAGGTGTCGACAGCCGGCCGATCACTCGGCCGTGATGAGAGCATATCCGGCAGCGTCGAGCATCTGCGCCAGTGCCGCGTCCAACTCCTCCGGCGACGAAACCTCCAGATCGATCAGCCAGCCCCCGGTGTACGGTCCCGAATTCACCTTCTCCGGTTCGCCGTCCAAATCCTGGTTCACACCAATCACTTTCGCAGTCAGCGGGCTGAACACGTCGGACACACTCTTGGTCGACTCGACTTCTCCGAGAGACTCACCCGCGGTGACGGTGTCGCCGACAGCCGGAAGCTGAACGAACACCACGTCCCCCAGCTGAGACTGCGCGAAATCGGTGATACCGATTCGCACTGCCGCCGGGCCCGTGCGCTGCACCCACTCGTGCTCGGGCGTGTAGTACAGATCAGCTGGTGTGTCGATGTCGCTCAACGCGGCATTCCCTTCGATCGTGGCCCGGGCGGTCGGGCAGTCAGTTACCTGGCTGAGCGTATTGACGCGGGCGCGGATCCCGCAAGGCGGAGACCGTGACCTGGTCCGACTGCGTGATGTTCGAGGACGCCCCGTTGCGAGTGACGGTGTCCACCACGCCCCCGGGGATGTTCAGCGCCGACGCCAGCGTGGGCGAGTCTCCGATTGCCGTGAACGTGTACGGGGCTCGCAGTTCGCGGCCGTCGACCACCACCCGACCGGCGGGCCCCGCGATCCACGAATCGACGCCGATGCGGACGGCACTACCGCCACCCTCGATCTGGAGTGCCTCGGCACCGGCGGCACGCAACTCCTGCATGGCGTCGAGCAACACCTCGGACCCGACGCCCGAATTCGGGTCGTCGACGACCAAGGTCACGCCCGGGCCCTGGGCCGCAACCGTACCGACTTGAATCGACAACGCGGACAATCGTTCCTGCGCCTCTGCCACTGCCGCCTCCGATCCCGAGCCGGACTGGCGCAGAGTCGCCAACGTGGCCTGCAGTGTGCTGATCTCGTCGCGAATCGACGCCTCGCGCCGGGTGAGGGTGTCCAACACGACCAACAGGTCCTCCGGCCGGGAATTCTCCAGATTGTCGGAGGTACTCGTCTCTCGCACCTGCGTGGCGATACCGATTCCGAGAACGCACAACAGGGCGAGCGCAAGAATGCCGAACGCCGTTCCGCGCCTGCGTCGATCTGTATCGAGGGCACGGGCGCGCCAGCCGTGCCGCCCGGTTCGTGCCGTCATCTCCTACGCACCGAACAGACGGCGGCGCAGAGCCGCCGCATTGCCGAAGATACGAATTCCCAGAACGACGACGATGGCAGTGGACAGCTGGGTTCCCACACCGAGCTGATCACCGAGCCACACGATCAGGGCGGCGACGAGGACGTTGAAGACGAACGAGACGACGAATACCTTGGCGTCGAAGATTCCGTCGAGAAACGCACGCAGACCACCGAATACCGCATCGATCGCAGCGACGACGGCGATCGGCAGATAGGGCGCGACGACTGCAGGCACCTGCGGTCCGGCAACCGTGCCGATGACCACTCCAGCGATCAGGGCAGCGAGAGCGGCCACGGCGTATGCCCCGTGAGTGGTGGTGATCGGGGTGTCCACGGTTGTGTCGGCACCTGTTGCCTCTCCGTCCTGCTCGACCGGTACGGCCTTCGTCGGGTCGTGCTCCATCATCGTGGGCCTGCCTCCTCTGCCTCGAACGACTCTCTCACAGCGGCTGGACCGAGTTCGAGATCATCGGCAGGGCGCACCGAGAACCCGACGCCGTACAACTGCGCAACAGTGCTCATTCGGAGATACGCGTCGCTGACGACGAATTGGACTTGGATACGTTGCGGGGGTCCGATCGCGTGAATGTCATAGGGCGAGTCGATCGGGCGGTTGTCCAGCAACATGGCCCCTCCGGCCTGCCTGATGGTCACGTTCGGGCCGACTCGAACGCCGTCCACGGACACCGCCTCGGCACCGCTGGCCCACAGCGAGTTGACAATTGCGGCGATATCTCGATCGAGCACCGCAGCGCCCGAACCCGTGCGAGCCGACGAACCGCTCGCACCCGTGGGCTCCGTGACGACCACGGACAGTCCCGGACCCGAGACCGTGTCGATACCCGCCGCGGATTCGACCGCACTCAATCGGTCCAGCAGTGCACTGCCCGCGGCGTCGGACTGCAGGGCTCGATCGCGTTCGGTCGACACCTGCTCGGCCAGTTCGTCTCTCGTCGATTCCAGGTCGGCGCTTCGGCCCTGGGCGGCTCGGACGGCTGCCGACGCATCGGCACCTGCGCGATCGACCGCGGCAGCACCGGATGCCAACTGGGAGAGAGCGACACCGAATATCAGACCCACCACGACAGCACCGGTCAGCAACCACAAGGCAGCAGGTACTCGCGGCTTACGTGTGTGCTGCGCTGTGCGTTCGGCTGCCGCGGCTGCGTATCCCGGATCGAGGTGGTCGGTCAGCAACGAGGTCAGCAACGACGGGACAGGATTCCTCCTGACCCGAGCCCCGGGTCGTTCCGCCGGCTCCACTCCTGCCCCCGGTCGTTCCGCAGGCTCCACTCCTGCCCCCGGTCGTTCCGCAGGCTCCACCGTCAGGTGCCGGCCACGGTCGGATCGACCGCCCTGGCGACCGCGATAGCCTTACCGAGATACAGCAGACCGGTCCAGGTGTACAGCGCGGTGCCCCAGATGAGCAGGGCGTACCCGAGTGGCCCTGCCGCGTCGGCTACCGAACTGGTGCCTGCGGAGACCAGCAGCACCGGTAGCGCGATCATGACGACGAAGGTAGCGGCCTTCCCGAGGTAGATGACGTCCGGAGGAGGTAGAGATCGACGTCGGTAGACGAACATCGTCAATCCCAGCACGGCATCTCGCCCGATCAGTATCGCTGCCACCCACCACGGAATGATGCCGCGCAGAACGAAGGCGACGAGGGTACTGACGACGTACAGCCGGTCGACCAACGGATCGAGTACGGCACCCAACTTCGATGCCTGTCCGAGCATGCGAGCGAGTTTGCCGTCCAGCCAATCGGTTCCGCCGCTGACGAGCAGAATGACCAGTGCCCACCCGTCAGCTTCCGGGCCGAGCAGGAGATACAGGAACAGCGGAACGCCGGCGAGCCGGATGGCGCTGAGCAGGTTCGGAACGGTCGCAATGCGATCGGATACCTCGAGCTCACGGTTGTCCGTCACCGACGATCACCTCCTGTCGTTTCTGCTCGTCGTGCGTTCGGTCCGAGTCTTCGGCCACGTTAGCGCCACGCGAACACGGGCTGCTCGAAGTCCGCGACTCTGGTGTGTCGACCGTGCATCGCCACCTCGCGAAATTGATGGACGATCGCGCCGGTCGGAGCATGGATGGCTCCGGTTCGGTACGGCCATCGAATCACCGGGCGGGACGATTCGGGAATCGATACGAACTGCGCATCGACGTCGAGTTCGTCGACGGTCACCTCGAACACCTCGGATACCTCGTCCTCGTTGGGACGCAACGTGGACGAGTAGTCACCCACCCACACGACGAACGGGGTGATGACGTAGCCGGATCGGGTGACGTAGTCGTCCAACCTGCCGAGCACGTCGGCCGACCCAGCACTGATCCCCAACTCCTCGTGCAATTCCCGTAAGCACGCCTGCATGGCGGATTCACCTGGATCCACGCCGCCGCCCGGCAGGGCGTATTGGCCCGGGTGCGCGCGCAATCGACTCGGCCGCTTCGTCAGCAGCATGCGCCGGTCCCCCGGCGCTCCGCCGAGAGCGACGGCCACCGCAGCGGCGCGCAGGCCGTCGGCTTCGGCGGCGCGGTAGGTGAAACGTGCGAGTTCGCGCGCAACGGAATGCCGATCGAGCAGGTCCTCGGCCGACTCCGCGGAAGTATCGTCACTCACAGCACGAACACTAGAGCCCCGGCGATGTCGGCGGGCGATGTCGGCGGGCGGCGGGCGGAAGCAGGTCGTCGGCGGCAACCGGCCAGCCGAGCGGGTCGTCGGCAAGAATCGTCAATTGTTCCACCTGCGTTCGACACCAGGGTGATACGTCGACGGTTCCGTCGAGCACGCCGGCAGAGAATTCCGACCACGACACCCACCGGGTCTCGTCCACCTCGAGTGGGTCGGGGTCGAGCGTCGCGCTCTCGTCCACCCGCACGCGGTACACGGGACAGATCTCGTTCTCCACGATGCCGTTGTCCATGACGGCCCGGTATCGAAAGTGCGGGAGAACCAGTTCGGCCGAGCTTGCGCGGAGCCCCAACTCTTCGCCGATCCGGCGCAGCACCGCATCGGCGAGGTCTTCTCCGGGGGCAGGGTGACCACAACACGTGTTGGTCAGCACGCCGGGCCAGGTCGTCTTGCTCGACGCTCGCCGCGTGAGCAGTACCGCACCGTCCGATCCGACCACATAGCTGGAGAACGCCAGATGCAGCGGCGTCTGCAGCGTGTGCACGGTCGTCTTGTCCTGTGTGCCGACGGCGCGGCCTTCGTCGTCGAGCAGCACCACGTGCTGCGCCGGTGATCGATCCATCGTTCCATGGTCCCACGGTCGAATTCCCGGTCTACTGTCGAACCATGGGACGCACAGAGAACGCCGGCGACGAGACACCGACCGACAACAAGGAATCGACCACGTCGGATTCGCCGAAGGGTGGGCGACCCGGACCCGTGGACGGCGGGGGCGGCGGCGGGATGGCGACACGTGAGAATGCGCCCGAGATCGCCGAGGACTCCGACTGAAATTTCCACATCACTGCTGTTTGAAAAACTTGGTTCGCGTCAATACCCCCGATGTTCTCGCGCCGCGCGGGCACACGAACCTCCACGACCGGAAGGATCTCGATGAGCATCAACGACGACGACATCACCACCAAGGGCGGAGCCGCAGGCGAAGGGCCTGCTGACGGCGGATCCAACCCGGGCGGTCACGACGGTGGAGCAGACGGCCCCGCCGGAGCAGGCGAAGGCCCGGCCGACGGCGGATCGAACCCCGACGGCCATGACGGCGGAGCAGACGGCCCCGCCGGAGCAGGCGAAGGCCCGGCCGACGGCGGATCCAACCCCAACGGGCACGACGGCGGTGCGGACGGCACCGCTTGAGCACTGCGCTGAGCGGCGAGCGCGGATCGGATCACCGGTCCGCGCTCCGTCGTCTCACCGGTATCGACCTCGGGACGTTCTCGGATCGGTTCTGGGGCGTTGCTCCCAAGCTGACCAGATCCGTTGATCTCTCGGACTCGTTCGACGATCTGATGACGCTCGATGCGGTCGACGAGCTGATCTCCGAACGCGGAGTACGCACTCCGTTCGTGCGAATGGCCAAAGACGGCCGGCTGCTGGACAAGTCGCAGTTCACGTCGTCCGGCGGTTTCGGTGCCGAGGTGACGGACCAGGTCGACTCCGCAGCGGTGCTGGCAGCCTTCGCGGCCGGAAATACGCTGGTACTTCAGGGCCTGCATAGACTGTGGCCCCCACTGATTCATTTCGTCGATGACCTCGTTCGCGAGCTGGGCCATCCAGTCCAGGTGAATTCGTATGTCACACCGGCTGCGTCGCAAGGCTTTTCACCGCACTACGACGTGCACGACGTGTTCGTCGTGCAGATCGCAGGGACCAAGCGGTGGAGCATTCACTCGCCGGTGCACGTGCATCCACTCAACAATCAACCGTGGTCGGACCGACGGTCGGCCGTCGAGGACCACGCATCGAACACTCCGGAACTGGACATCGTCCTCGAGCCCGGCGATGTGCTCTACCTGCCGCGCGGGTGGATCCACTCGGCGCAAGCGCTCGGCGACACCACCGTGCACCTGACCATCGGCGTCGCGTCGTACAACGACTACGACCTCGCCCACCATGTACTGAAGTCGCTCGGCGACGTCGAGAGTCTGCGTGCTCCCCTCCCCGCCGGCCTGGACCACTCCGACCCGGAGTCCCTCGTTCCGCATGTACACCGAGTTGTGGACGCCATGCGCGCCGCGCTGGACAAGATCGACCGAGACCCCGACGCGGTACGTCGACTCGCCGAACGCGTCGCAGATCGTCACGACGACCTCGTCCGACCGGAACCGGTGCGCCCACTGGCGAGCGTCGCCGCGATGGGCGCGCTGCGGGGCGAGGATTCGATTCGATTGCGGCCCGGCATCTTCGCGCGGATCGCGCACACGAAGGACGGCGTCTCGATGGTGCTTCGGAACAAAACGGTCACGCTGCCGTCTCAGTGCGCCGACGCGATCGAGAGCCTGATGAAGGGCGCTTCGTGCCGCCTCGATTCGATGCCGGGCCTCGACCTCGACGATGCGCTGGTGGTTGCGCGCAGACTCATCCGCGAGGGAATTGCAGTGACGGCAGCGCCGTAGCAGCCGTCAGGTGATCGTGACTCCACCGTCGACCGCGATGGTCTGACCCGTCACGTATCCCCCGGCGTCGGAGGCGAGCCAGATCGCGGTAGCGGCCAATTCCTCGGGGTCACCCTTGCGGCCCAGGATCATTCGAGGAGCCATCGAATCGAGGTACCCGGGCTGGTAGGAGTCGGTCATCTCGCTCTGGAAGAAGCCCGGCGCAATCGCGTTGACCCTGATCCCCTTACGCGCTCCCCACTGCTGCGCGAGGTCGCGGGTGAGCCCGACGATGGCGGCCTTGCTTGCGCTGTACGCAGCCTGCGGTAGGCCCGCAGTGGTCAGCCCGAGCACGCTGGAGATGTTCACGATCGAACTGCCGGGTGCCATTACTCGTCCGCACGCCTGGGCTGCCCAGTAGGACCCGTTCAGGTTGATGTCGATCACCGAGCGAAACTGCTCGGGAGTCTCGCGGGTCGCCGGGAAGGCTGTGCCGACTCCAGCGTTGTTGATCAGCACGTCCACCTTGCCGAACTCTGCCACTGCGGCCTCGACCATCGCGGTGCACTGGTCGGGATCGACCACATCGGTTGCGACGGAAATCGAACGTCCTCCGACACTGTCGATCAATCGTGCGGTCTGCGCCAACTTGTCCACGCGGCGTGCGGCGAGAACGACGTCCGCCCCGGCCTCGGCAGCTGCTTTCGCGAACGCAACACCCAGACCGGAGGATGCGCCGGTGACGATGACTACTCGACCGTCGAGGCGGAATTTGTCCAAGATCGACATGTACGTGAATCTCCTTGTAGGGCGTGATCAGAACCAGGCGGGTGAGATATCGAGGGTGGTGCGGTCCAGTCGCGCCAGCAGGTCGAGCTGAGCCTTCACCTTCGGCAACTCGTAGACGTAGAAGTACTGCGCTGCAGAACGCTTCCCGTCGTAGAAGTCTCCGGACTTCGCGCCGACGGCCAGCAGCTGTTCGAGCCACATCCAGGCAATGACGATGTGCCCCATGGCTTCGAGGTAGGCAGTGGAGTTCGCCAAGGCCAGAGCTGCGTCACCGGTCCCCCACACTGCCGCGGTGACCTCGACGATTCTCGCGAATTGGATCTGCAGTTCCGCACCGAAGGTGGCCGCGTGACCGCCGGCAGCGTCTGCCCGCGCGACCGTCTCCGAGATCTGTTCGCCGAGCAGTGCCAACCCCGCGCCGCCCTGCATCACGACCTTGCGCCCCAGCAGGTCCAACCCCTGGATACCGTGCGTGCCTTCGTGAATCGGATTGAGCCGGTTGTCACGGTAGTGCTGTTCGACGTCGTAGTCGCGTGTGTATCCGTAGCCGCCGTGCACCTGGATGGCCAAACTGTTGGCCTCGAGGCACCACTGTGACGGCCAGCTCTTGGCGATGGGAGTCAGGACGTCGAGCAACAGAGTCGAGCGCGCCGCTTCGGCGTCGTCGGACGCCGAGTCCTGGAGGTCCACCAGACGTGAGCAGTAAAGTCCGAGCGCGAGCGCACCTTCGACATAGGACTTCTGGGCCAACAACATTCGGCGAACATCGGCGTGTTCGATCAGTGCGACGGGAGGAGCTGCTGGATCCTTCGCGCCGAGCGGTCGCCCCTGGGTGCGCGTCTTCGCGTATTCCACCGATTTCAGGTAGCCGACGTACCCGAGCGCGATGGCCAGGAAACCGACACCGATACGGGCCTCGTTCATCATGTGGAACATGTAGGACAGTCCGCGGTTCTCCTCGGCGACCAGAAACCCGACTGCCCCGGGTTTCCCTGCGGGGGAATGGGTTCCGTCGCCGAACGCCAGGAGGGTATTGGTGGTCCCGCGGTTTCCCATCTTGTGGTTGAGGCCGGTCAACACGATGTCGTTTCGCTCACCGATACCGCCGTCCTCGTTCGGGAGGAACTTGGGCACGATGAACAGCGAGATCCCCTTGACGCCGGGAGGGCCTCCCGGTGTCTTCGCGAGCACCAGGTGGACGATGTTCTCGGTCAGTTCGTGATCGCCGCCGGAGATCCACATCTTGGTACCGGTGACACGAAAGCTGCCGTCGTCCTGCGGTACCGCTTTGGTCGTGATGTCCGCCAGCGACGACCCGGCCTGCGGCTCCGACAGACACATGGTTCCGAACCACCGACCGTCGAGCATGGGCCGCACGTAGTCACGCACCTGCTCCGGCGTGCCGTACGCCGCGATCAAATTGGCGTTGGCCATCGTGAGGAACGGGTACGAGGAGGTCCCCGCATTGGCAGCCTGGAAGAACGCCATCGCGGCCCGAGAGACGGTCGCGGGCAGCTGCATCCCGCCGATCGACTCGTCGAACTGCCCGGCGATCAGACCTGCCGAGGCATACACGTCGAGCGCTTCCTTGACCTCGGGGATCAGCTTCACCGAGCCGTCCGGATTCATGGTCGGTTCGTGAGTGTCGGCCTTCTTGTTGTGCGGCGCGAAGTGCTTGCGGGCGATATCTGCGCTGAGGTCGAGTACTGCGTCGAAGGTCTCGCGCGAGTGTTCGGCGAAGCGGGGACGAGTGGTCAGGCCGGCCACGTCCAACCACTCGTACAACAGAAAATCCAGGTCGCGGCGCGAAAGGACGTCCGACATTCACTTCTCCGATCGCGAGGGGTGACACGCGCGCACGATGGATGGGCACTGTGACGCACATGACTGTGGACTCACCATACAAGTCGCGTTCTCCGGCGCTCACCGAGTACCCACGCGATCCGTCACCGCCGATCCTCGTTCGCCATCCAGGCTTCAAAAACGCAGCCAGGCAGATATTTACGACTTATCGGACTATGAGGAGCGTCACGATTGGTGCAGACCTCGACGGCATATACTTACCTTTGATAACGATATGAAGCGGACAATCGCGAGGCGCTCCGGACAACCGGTGCGTGTCGTCGGAGGGAGTCGAGCATGACGCACACACTGGCCGTCGACAGCCGACAGGATCGAGAGAGCAGGCAACGCAGTCGGTTCCAGGAGCTGCACGAGTTCGACAAGGAGTTTCGAGCCGCCGAACCGGAGAGCTCGGTGGCGGACGCCGCCCAGGAGTTGTCGCCCAATCTCGCCCGCGTGGTTGCCGAGATCATGACGCGCTACTCGGACCGACCGGCCCTGGGTAGTCGGGCTCGCGAAATCGCCCGAGTCGACGACGCAAACACCCTTCGCCTGCTCCCGCGCTTCGATACCGTCACCTACGGGCAAGCCTGGAAGAACGCCGGTGCACTGGCCTCGGCTCTGACTCACGACTCGTTCGGAATCGCTCCCGGTGACTTCTTCGCAACCCTGGGTTTTGCGAGTGCCGACTATGTCATCGCGGAATTGGCCACGATCCGGCTCGGCGCAATCGCCGTTCCGTTGCAGGCCGGTGCCTCCGCGGGCCAGCTCTCGGCCATCGCCGACGAAGTCGAACCCGTCGTCCTCGCAGCCGACGTCGACAATCTGTCCGTCGCGGTCCAGGTTGCCACGCAGTGCCGGTCCATTCGGCGAATCGTCGTCCTCGACTACGACGCTGCCATCGACGTGCACACACGGATCATGAAGTCCGCGCACAACGATGCCGAACAGGTCGGGGTCGTCATCCGGCCCCTCACCAAGCTGGTTCGCGACGGCGAGAAACTACCGGAGGTTCCGCTACCCGATGCCGAAGATCCCGACCGACTCGCGACACTGATCTACACCTCCGGCAGCACCGGAACTCCCAAAGGGGCGATGCACACCGAACGAATCGTCTGCGGAGCCTGGACCGGAGCCTGGCACCACACCGGAGCTTCCTCCGAATCCGTTGATCGGCCTGCTTTCCCCGTGATCACACTCGACTATCTTCCGATGAGTCACCTGGCCGGCCGTGGCCTCGTGTTCTCGGCGCTCGCTGCCGGCGGGACGGTGCACTTCGCCGGTTCCAGCGACCTGTCCACACTGTTCGAGGACTTCGCGCTCGCTCGGCCCACGATGGCACTGTTGATCCCCCGAGTGTGCGAGATGATTCGACACAACGTTCTCGCCGAGATCGACCGAGAGGTCGAGCGCTCCACTGGTGTCGACGAAGATCGTGTACGGCGAGAGGTTCTGGAGCGCTACCGGAACGAGCAATTCGGCGGACGCATCCTGGCGGCGATGGTCGGCACTGCACCGATCGCGACGGAGGTGAAAGATTTCGTCACCGAGCTGCTCGGTATCCAGGTTCGCGACAACTACGGCTCCACCGAAGCCGGAATGGTGCTGCACGACGGCGTCATCGCGCGCCCCCCGGTGATCGAGTACAAACTCGACGACGTACCCGAGCTCGGCTACTTCTCCACCGACACACCGCATCCGCGCGGCGAACTCCTACTCAAGACGTCGTCCATCATTCCCGGGTACTACAAGCGCCCGGACGTCACCGCGGACGTGTTCGATTCCGAGGGCTTCTATCGCACCGGAGACGTCGTCGCCGAGATCGAGCCGGACCGACTCGCCTATGTCGACCGCCGCAAGAACGTTCTCAAGCTGGCCCAGGGTGAGTTCGTGGCCCTGGCCCGTCTCGAGGCAGTGTTCGGTACCAGCGAACTCGTCGACCAGATATTCCTCTACGGCAACAGCCAACGCGCGTATCTCCTGGCCGTCGTCGTCCCGGCTCAGCCGGATACGACCACCGCCTCGATCATCGAATCGCTGCAAGAAATCGCTCGTACGGAATCGCTGAACTCGTACGAAATTCCGCGTGACGTGACGATCGAGCACCAGCCGTTCACGCAGGAGAACGGGCTGCTCTCGGGTGCAGGGAAACAACTACGGCCGAAACTGGTCGAACACTACGGCGCCGATCTCGAGCGTCGCTACGCAGAACTCGAGTCGGGTCAGAACGAACGCCTACGCGAGCTTCGACGCAGCGGTGCCGACGCCCCGGTGCTGACCACCGTCGGCGATGCCGCGCAGGCACTGCTGGGATGCGACGGATCCGATGTCCGACCCGACGCCCATTTCAGTGATCTCGGTGGAGACTCGTTGTCGGCGTTGACGTTCTCGACGCTCCTGCGAGACATCTACGGAGTGGACGTGCCGGTGGGAGTGATCACCGGGCCGGCCATGGATCTGTCGGCCTTGGCCGACTACATCACCTCGGCCCGGGACAACGATTCCGACACAGCAACATTCGCATCGGTACACGGACGCGACGCCACCGTCGCGCACGCCTCCGACCTGCGCCTGTCTGCATTCCTCGACGAGACACTCCTCGATACCGCTCATCACGTTTCGGGCCCTCGCACCCGAACCGAAACGGTGTTGCTTACTGGTGCCAATGGTTACCTCGGCCGCTTCCTCTGCCTGGAATGGCTCGAGCGTATGGCCGAGGTCGGCGGAACGGTGGTGTGCTTGGTTCGCGGACGCTCCGATTCCGACGCGCGTTCCCGACTCGATGCAGCGTTCGACAGCGGGGACGCAGAGCTGTCCGCTCACTACCGAGCTCTGGCAGACTCTGCCCTCGAGGTCGTGGCAGGAGATCTCGGCACGCCTCGATTCGGCTTGGACCACGACGAGTTCGCGGCTCTGGCCGAGCGCATCGATCGCATCGTTCACCCCGCTGCGCTGGTCAACCACGCTCTTCCGTACGAGCACCTGTTCGGTCCCAATGTCGTCGGTACGGCCGAGGTGATCCGGCTCGCGCTGACCGACCACGTCAAGCCTGTGACCTACCTGTCGACGGTCGCCGTCGCCGTGGGCGTCGACAATTTCCGGGAGAACGGCGACATCCGCACCGACAGTCCGGCGCGAGCTGTAGACGATTCGTACGCCAACGGCTACGGCAACTCCAAATGGGCCGGTGAAGTGTTGTTGCGCAACGCATTCGACGAATTCGGTCTGCCGGTGTCGGTCTTTCGCTCCGATATGATCCTCGCGCACAGCACGTGGTCGGGCCAGCTCAACGTACCGGATGTGTTCACGCGTCTGATCCTCTCGGTCGTGGCAACCGGCCTGGCTCCCCGGACGTTCTACGCGACGGGAACCGGTGCGCCGACGGACGAAAGTGGGCGTCCCCTAGCCCATTACGACGGGCTTCCCGCCGACTTCAGCGCCGGTGCCATCACGACGATTGCCGGTGCCGACGTCTCGGGCTACCGAACCTTCGACATTCTCAACCCGCACGACGACAACATCTCGCTGGACACGTTCGTCGATTGGATCCGTGAGGCGGGTCGCGACATCGAGATCGTCGACGACTACGACGAATGGTTCGAGCGTTTCAGCGCTGCAGTCGAGGCTCTTCCGGAGAAGCAGCGCTCGCACTCTCTGCTTCCCTTGATTCAGTCGTACGCACAACCGCAGCAGCCGTCGTCGGGTGCGATGTTGCCGGCGGACGAGTTCGCTGCGGCCGTCGGGGAGATTCCACACCTCGGGCGTGGACTGATCGAGAAGTATCTGTCCGATCTCGTGGCCCTCGGACTCGTCGGCGAACGCTGAAGCATCTCCCGATGCGGGCCGAGCGGCCCGCATCGGGAGCGCTACTCCCCTGGCTCACCGACCGGTTACGGCTCGTCCGTCCGCTTCGTACCGGGAATCAGCCGCGAGTACGCCAGACACACCAGCCCGAAGAACAGGTAGCCCAGGGCCACTTGGGGATTGGCGGCCCATCCCACCTCGTGAGAGTGAATCAAGCCGACCCAGGACAACGCCGCGGCAACCCCGCCTGCTGCACCAGCTGCAACAAATCGTTTGTCCAGAACGAACGTGACGATGGTGCCCAACATCAGTCCGGCGAGCACCGCGCCCGACCCGAACGTCTTGAGCCCCTCGTACACGACGCCCGCCTGGCCGAGCGCCTCGTCACCGACCTCCGTCGCCGATGTACCGGCAGCACTGAGTGCATTGTCGATCAACCCCACTGCCCATTCGGCCAGGTTCGGTAGTAGCGCGACCACCACCGCGATGGCGTGGAGCTTCGGCACCGATTGGAACGCCTGAGCACCGATGAGCAAGCCGATGTACAGCAGAATCGGGACGATCGCTGGAATCGGCAGCAGCGTTGCCAGTAATCCGAAGAGCCCGAGGAAACACATCAGTCCGATCGCGATGCCCGACGCGAGCGAATACCCGGTTCGGCCGCCCGCGTCTTTCCAGCCCGGGTGGCCGATGTACACCGCAGGAGGGAACGGCGAGCCGAAGGCCGAGCCGACGATCGCACCGAATCCGTCGGCGAGCAGCACACTGCGGAGGTTGTAGTTGTCTCCCGCGGCGGATGCGCTTTCGACGTTGCTCATCGCCTCGGTGAAGTTGTAGACCCCCAACGGAATTGCGGTAGCGAGCAGAGGGGCCAGATTACCGAGACCGTCGAGAAGGAGATCGAGGCGCAGATCGGGTAAGCCGAGTGCGATGTTGCTCGCTGCCTCGGTCACGTCCGGCACCGACATGTATCCGCCGATCCAGCCGATCGCCGTGCCTACCAGCAGCGCTGCGAGACCGACCGGGATGTTGCCGGGTAGCCTCACGTCCGTGAAGAAGCCGATCAGAATGATTGCGAGAACGGGCAATCCGATCCAGGCTGCCTCCCACATCTGAGCGGCCGGACGCATGGCGATGAACGTGATGGAGATGCCTGCAAGGGTGCCCAGCATGGCAGCGCGCGGGGTGATCCTTCGAATGTACGGCCCGACGAATGCGCCGATCATGACGATGATGCCGATCATGAACGCCCAGGCCAGCCCCGCTGCCCACGCCTGCAGCGCGTCGCCCGTTGCCAGATAGACCGGCAACATGACCACGAACACCACGATGAACATGTGCGGAACGCTCGGCCCGTAGGGCAGCGCCGTCACGTCGGTTCGGTTCTCGCGCTTGGCCAATCGACGGGCGAGAACCATGTAGTACAGGTTTCCCAGAATCAATGCGATACCGAGGGCGGGGAGCAGGGTCCCGAGGACGTCACTCGACGGAATCCCGACCACGGCGATACTGAGTGTCGTCAGAGTGAGCACATTGACGAGGATGTTGAAGCCGAGTCCGAAGAACGCGTTGGTGTCTCCCTTGGTCCACCACGAAAGAGCGAACGGAGACGACGGGTCGGCAGCGGGTGAATCTTTGACGTCCATGGTCATGTCCGAGGTCCTATCGACTCGCCGAGGTGGGGACGAAAGAAGACAACGCAGCCACGACGTCCTCCGACGACGCGGTCCACCCGAAAATTCCACCTTGAGCCGAGATCATCTCGAGGCCCACGCGCTGGAATTCCGGAAAATACGAACCGACGCAGTCCGTCACCACGAGACACTCGTATCCGCGATCGTTGGCTTCACGCACTGTCGTGTGCACGCATACCTCGGTCGTCACGCCCGTGACGAGCAGCGTGGTGATTCCGGCGGCGATCAGAATCTCGGCGAGTTCGGTTGCGTAGAACGCCCCCTTTCCAGGCTTGTCGATGACGGTCTCGCCGTCGATCGGTGCCAGTTCGTCGACGATGTCGTGACCGTACTCTCCGCGAATCAGGATGCGGCCGAACGCTCCTGGGTCGCCGATGCGCTGCGACGGGGTGCCGCGACGCAGCTTTGCCGGTGGACAGTCGGACAGATCCGGTAGATGACCCTCTCTGGTGTGAATCACGGGTATCCCGGATTCCCTGGCTGCCGAGATGAGGCCCGCGAGTGGTTCGATGACGCTTCGCAGTAGGCCGACGTCGTTGCCGAGGCTCTCCCCGAACCCTCCGGGCAGCAGAAAATCCCGCTGCATGTCGATCACGAGTAGTGCCGTCCGTGCGGCATCGATCGTGAACTCCGATGGTGATGCAGTCGCAATCGTCGATTCGGGTCTGTGTGTCGAGGTCATGAGATCTCCTGTGCTGCCGTGGAAGTGTCGTGGGCGGAAGTGATCGCCCGGGAATATGCCCGCCAGCCACCGAACTCGCTGATGTCGTCGACGGTGTGACGCTCCGCGCCGGTCTGGACAGTCGCGTCGCAGACGTAGCCGAGAACGTCGGAACCGTCGGCCAGCAGTACTCGTCCCAGAGCGAGCACCGCCGGCAGTCTGCCCGCGAGTACCGCAAGAGAAGTGGCGGGCAGACGCCACCTCTCCACGTCGATTACGCTGCCGCCGAATGGAACTCGCAGCAAGCCGGGTGTCGGATCGGCGGTTCCGATCCGAAGCAGTGTGTACGTCGGTGCGGTGGTCGTCGCCTCCACCAGGGTTCCGCCCAGCTCGAGCAGCTGCGGATTGGCCCGCTCCCCTGACAGATGGTGCCCCGCGACGACGATGTCGACAGGCGATTCTTCGGCCGGATCATGCGCCGAGACGATCCGTCGTTCGCCGATGATCCTGGCCGCGACCGCTAGCACCGTGTCGTCGGCAAGCGCGGGCCCGATCACCATGAGACTGGTCGGTCGACCGTCCTCGGTGAGCCCCGCGGGGACCGCCACCGCCGTCAGGTCGAGAAGGTTCCCGAAGTGGGTGTAGTGACCGAGCTTCGTGTTGCACGCGATGGGGTCTGCGAGTACCTCCGGAACGGTGAAGGTGGTGCCGATGGTCGGCACGATCATCACGTCCATCGACGTCCAGAGCTGCGCGACGCGAGCGCGAAGGTCTTGCAGCGTCTGCAGGGCACGGAAGGCATCGACTGCGCTGTACTGGCGCCCGCCCAGGAAGATCTCGCGGACGACGGGGACGATGGAATCTGGATTCTCGGTGAGGAATCCATCGAACTCGACCAGTCGCTCGGCAACCCACGGCCCTTGGTACAGCAACGAGCCGGCATCGAGAAACGGCATGAGATCGACTGTTGCCGTACGCAGTCCGTACGAGGGCAACGATTCCCGCGCAGCCGAATGCGCGTCGGCCATGGCCGCGTCGCCGAAGAAGTCCAGCTGCTGCAGGTCCGGTAGTCCGACGGTGATCTCTCGCCCGTCGTACCTTCCTCCGCGCGGACGTGACCAACCGTCCGCCGGGTCCTCGGCACACATGACGTCGAACACGAGGTCGAGGTCCTCGATCGTGGTAGCCATCAGGGTGATGCAGTCCAGCGACTTGCACGCGGGGACGAGTCCGACGGTACCGATCAGGCCACGTGACGGTTTCCATCCGACGATTCCGTTGAGCGCGGCCGGTACTCGACCGGATCCGGCGGTGTCGGTGGCCACACAGAACGGCACCTGCCCGAGGGCGACGGCCAAGGCCGATCCGGAGCTCGATCCGCCCGAGATCATGTCGTTGCCGTACACACTGCGCGGAACGGTGTGTGGTGTTCGAGTGCCGTTCAGACCTGTCGCGAACTGATCGAGACTGGTCTTGCCGACGAAAATGGCTCCGGCGTCGAGCAGCGCCTGAACTGCGGGTGCCGTCGAATCCGGCGTGTAGGCGTAGTCGGGGCAGGCCAGGGTGGTGGGGTACCCGGCCACGTCGATACTGTCTTTCACCCCGAAGGGAATGCCGAACAGCGGAAGCAAATGCGCGTCGGATCGTGCTTCCAGAGCTGCGGCCGCAGCGGAGAGTTCCGCGAGTCCGACGACTGTGATCCATGTGCCGTCATCGCCGCGCGACGCGACGGCGGCCGAGAAGGCTTCGACGACACTCGATGGAGTCTTCGCGCCCGTTCGGTACGCCTCGAGCATCTCTGCAACGGTGGGTCCACACACCGGACCACGGTCTGGATTCATACCGTCGATTGTCGACAGTTTGCTGTTTCAGCAGGTTGTCGCCATGTTTCGAGTCTGTTAGGAAATTCTCTCGAGGTGGAGGTACGTGAGTTCGCCGTGCTGCTTCAGCGCAGCGAGCGCCACCGACACGTCGTTGGATTCGATCGCATCGAGCAACCACTCGTGACGCCTGATCCCGTCGACCGGATTCGCAACCCGCGCTTCTTCTCTGAGGTTGCGGGCCATCGGTAGTTGCAACTTCAGCAGGATCGGCGCATACGCGACGTCGAGCTGCCGACTGCCCGCCAACCCGACTATGGCTTCGTGAAAGCGACGATGAGCATCGTCCTTCTCCAATGTGTCTCCGCGGGCATCGGCATCGCGCATCTCGTCGAGGGCCGCACGTACCGGAGCGAAAGAATCGAAGGACGAGGACGCAACCGGGAGTGCGCGTCTGAGCGCGTGCTGCTCGAGGACCTGACGCAGCTCGAACAGTTCGAGAATGTCCTCTGCGGACCACACCGTCACCCGAAACCCGCGGCGAGGAAGATGTTCGACGAGGCCCTGCTGAGCCAACAGTCGCAGCGCCTCCCGCACCGGTGCCCGGCTGATTCCGAGTCGCGAGCACAACGTCTCCTCGACCACCCGAGATCCGGGCTCCAGCTCACCACTGAGCACCTCGGATCGCACCTGGCGGGTTGCCATTTCGACAAGGCTCGGCGGCAAGGATCCGTGTCCATCCCGCGCAGCCATGAGGCCAGTGTACGAACACGAGCGTCGAATGGTGTGCATCCACGGCCATCGCGGGTCGAGAGCACTCGGGTGCCGCCGGCACTACACTGGCAGGCCTATGTGGATTGGATGGATAGAATTCGACTTTCTTCTCGGCGATGTGCACTCACTCAAAGAGAAACGCTCCGTTGTTCGGCCGGTGATCTCCGAGATGCACCGCAAATTTGCGGTATCGGTCGCAGAGACCGACCATCGTGAACTTCATCGGCGAGCAGGTATCGGCGCTTCGGTCGTGGCCGGCGACCTCGATCACGTCACCGATGTTCTCGACCGGCTCGAGCGCGTTGCAGCGTCCCGGCCCGAGCTCCAACTCGTATCGGTTCGCCGGCGCACCATCCGAAGCGACGACGTCTGAGCCCTGCCCGACGGACTAACGGCGAACGTCGAAAACTTGCTTCTGGATTCCGTTTCCGTACACCTCGTGTTCTACCAATTCGAGATGCGTGGTGTCCTTGTCCGCCGCACTGAACAGCCGCTTTCCTGCACCGAGCAGGAGCGGGAACACCAGTAGGTGGTACCGATCGACCAGACCGGCATCGGCAAGACTCCGGCCCAGTGTGGCGCTACCGTGCACGGAGATGGGCCCACCGTCGGTGTTCCTGAGCTCCGCGACATCGTCGACACTGCGCAAAATGGTTGCGGGCCAACGTGAATCATCCTGCTCCAGCGTGGTCGACACCACATATCTGGGCATGGCATTGTATTCGGCGAAATCGTCCATCGTCGGCCAGATCGGTGCGAAGGCCTCGTACGAGGTGCGGCCGAGTAGCAGCGCCGACGCTTCGCTCTGCTCACGGCCCTTGATTTCGTAAGCCGCCGGGTCGAACTCGATGTCCTGGAACGTCCACCCGGAGTTGCGGTAGCCCGCTTCGCCACCGGGTCCTTCCATCACGCCGTCGAGCGAAACGAACGCGGTCACGATCAGAGTGCGCATTGGCGGTCCTCACAGTCAAGGGTGTCGGGTGCCGGAATCGTAAACCATGCAGTGCCGGTCGACGGATACCATCGTCGGCATGATCGGCACCGTCCCCATCGACATGTCCCGTCCGGCGTGGGACGACGATCCCGCGGTGTCCGGTTGGCGGGGCTTGCCCACGTTGGACGGCGACTGCTCTGCTGACGTCTGCGTCGTCGGTCTCGGCGGTTCGGGCCTGGCCGCTGTCGCTGACCTGCTCGGCCGCGGCCTCGACGTCGTCGGGATCGATGCAGGGCGAGTCGCAGCCGGTGCTGCGGGTCGAAACGGCGGCTTTCTGCTGGGCGGCCCCGCAACGTTTCTGCACGCCGCACTGTCGATGTGGGGGCCGTGCGCCGTCGATCTCTATCGTGCGACCCTCGCCGAGATCGATTCGTTGGAAGCACTCCTCGGATCGTCCGTTATCCGGCGCACCGGGTCCATCAGGCTTGCGGGCGTCCCGGATACGCAGGCCGACCCCGCCGATGCGCGGGACTGCGCGGAATTGGTGAAGTGCCTCCGCGAGAACAACATTGGCGTCGAAGAGTATTCGGGCGAGCTGGGAGACGGCGTCTTCCTGCCCGACGATGCGGTGATGAATCCTGCCCGTCGTGCAGTCGGAATGGCGGCGGCCCTGGCCGGTCGCGCCAGGCTCCACGAGTACACACCCGCGGTTGCCATCGAACCCGGAGCGGTGACGACGCCGACCGGGGTGATCCGCTGCGATCTGATACTGGTCGCCGTAGACGGTCGCCTCGAACGCGTACTCCCCCAGCTCGACGGTCGAGTTCGGACGGCCCGCCTGCAGATGCTCGCCACCACTCCTGTCTCGGCGGGTCGGTTGCCGTGCCCCGTGTACGGACGGTGGGGGTACGACTACGCACAGCAGGACGCGTCGGGACGCCTGTACGTCGGGGGTGGCCGCGACTTGTTCGTCGAGGAAGAGTGGACCTTCTCCAGCGAGCCGACGGCCCGAGTGCAGAACTACCTCGACTCGCTCGCCGAGTTGTTTGCCGGTGAACACGTCTCCGTGAACGCACGGTGGGCAGCGTCGGTGGGGTTCACCGCGGACGGGCGGCCGTTGTGTGGTTACGTCGATGACGGAGTGATCGCGTTCGGTGGCTACAACGGAACCGGCAATCTCGTCGGGCCGGTGGCCGCTCGCGCTGCTGTGGCCCTCGGACTGGACGCGATCGAAGTTCCGAAGTACCTGAGCAGCTGACCCATGGCAGTGTGGACTCATGGCTGACGAACCGGAACACACCGAAGACGGTCACTACATCGTGATCAAGGGCCGACGTTGGCGCGCAACGGATCCTGACATACCCGAGGATCGGAACGCAGAACTGCGGTCGATCCTCATGGCATGGCGCAGGGAGGTCAAACGCACGTCGGGTGCCCCGGAATCTCGCGCAGGTGTGCAGGCGACCAAGGTCGCTCTCGGCGAACGGGGAACACCGTGGTGGGAGCAGTCCGACGACGAACGACGGGCTAGATGGGAGTCCGAAGTACCCACGCCGGGAGATACCGATACCTCCTCCTCCGGTGACTTTTCGTCGTAGCGCCGGTCTACCGTTTCGACGGATGCCGTCGGTGTACATCAGCGAAAAGGAGCCTGCCATGTCCATTCTCAATCCGTATCTTTCGTTTCGAGACAACGCCCGCGAGGCCATGGAGTTCTACCGGTCCGTCTTCGGGGGCGAGCTCACTGTCACCACGCTCGGCGAGGCCCACGCCAGCGAGGATCCCGCCGATGAGAACAAGATCATGCACGGCCAGTTGACCACTCCCAACGGATTCACCCTGATGGGTGCCGACACGCCGTCCTCGATGGAACACACTCCCGGTAGCGCAATGAGCGTCTCGCTCAGCGGCGACGACGAGGACGAATTGACGGGCTACTGGAACAAGCTGGCCGTCGATGCGCAATTCACGATGGGCCTCGACAAGGCTCCGTGGGGCGATACGTTCGGCATGTTGACCGACAAGTTCGGTGTGCAGTGGATGGTGAACATCGCGGGATCCACGCCCGGTAGCTGAGCGCCGACGCAACCGTCCCTAGCCGGCGAAGGTCTTCGGAGGGACGACCTGCCGGAGACCTTCGGGGCCCCAACCCCGGTCGAGCGCGACAAGCAATGCTGCACAGCCGATTCCGGACAACACCAGGGCAGAACCGAACATCGCTGTGTAGCCGAACAGGTCTCCCACCACACCGGCTGCGATTCCTGCCGCTCCTTGCGCGAAGACGACCGCACAGGCCATCAACGTGTAATCGCTTCCTGCGAAACGCTTCTCCGACGCGTCCATCATGAGAGCGAACACCGCGACCGTGGCCGCCCCGCCAAGCACGTGCTCGGTGATGTTCGCCGTGATCAGTAGTGGAAATCCACCGATGCCGAGGGAGGCGATGACGTACAACGCGAGGCTCATGGTCTGGCTCACTCCGCCTATCAGCAGCGCCCGGCGACGTCCGTGCCGGAAGGTCATCCACGCCCCGAGGGCCGCACCCCCGAGCGCGGCCACCGAGGAGAGGCCACCCTCGACCAGCGCGATCTGAGGCAGGGACAAGCCACTGTCCGACAGGAACGGGCCCACCATTGCCGATCCCATCGAGTTTCCGAATTTGAACCCGATGATCAGCAGTATGAACGCCACCATGCCGGGCCTGCGGAGCCTGGACCACCAGGCAACAGCAAGCCGTGCCGGCGATTCCGACTCGGTGTGCCGATCGGAGGCAGCATCCGCCGCGTCGAGTTGCCTGCGCATCCACCACACCGGGACGGTCGTCAATGCGATGAGCAATGCCATCGCGACGAACAGCACCCGCCACCCGGCAAAGGTGAACAGCCACAACAGCAGTCCACCGCCGCACACCATTCCGATTCGGTAGGCACCGACTTGGAGGCCGTTGCCCAGCCCTCGCTGCGCCGCGGTAAGCGTTCTGACCGCGATGCCGTCGGTCGCGATGTCCTGCGTGGCCGAGAGAGCGTTCATGACGAAGATGCCGACGAACAACCAGCGCAACGTAGACGACAGGTCGAGGAACGACAGCGCCAGAGCCACCACCGCAGCCGAACACTGCAGCGACAGCAGCCACCGCCGTCTGGATCCGTAGCGATCGACGTACGGCGCCCAGAGAAATTTCAGCGCCCAGGGCAGAAACAACACACCGGTGGCACTGATCTTCACCAACGAGAATCCCGACTCCCGCAGCACAACCGGGAGTGCCTGGGTGAAGAATCCGAACGGCAGTCCCTGCGCAAAGTAGAGAGCCCCGAGCAAGGTGAGGGTTCCGGCCGTGAACGAAGCCGGACGCACCGCATTGGTCATGTCGGCCATCGTGTCAGAGCGTCGTCGACCCCGCTGAACGCACAACCGGTTGACGGAGAATCGTTCGGAGTTTCGCTGGCTCGACCCGACGCGGATCGCTCAGGTAGATCTCGTGGTGTCGGCCGGTCATCGTCAGTCCGGAACCGGGGATGTACCGATCGTGAAGTTCGGCCAGCACCGGCGTCTCGTCGTCGTATGACCCGATGTGCAACGTCTGCACGCAGAGTCCCTCGTTCAGGGTCTCCAACCGAACTCTGGTCGACGCCTCGGACGTGCCTTTGGCGCCGGCCGACGCCACCGCCGCCTCGAACAGCGTTCGATCGATCCAGTCGGGCACCATGATCATGACGGTCCAGTTCCACTCGGCCTTGTTGCGGGCCGTGGTGAACGACAACATGTTCTCGGCCCACCACAGCGCCTCGAGCGGCGGGACGACGTAGTCCCGGTCGAGGTTCTTCTTACTGGCGAACTTCAGCGCATACGCCACGGGGTACAGAGCGGTGAGCGCGTCCGCATACTGGGGCGCGGTATTCGGGTCTCCGTGCCCGTCGATCATCAGATAACTCAGCGGCGGCACAACGAGACTGCGAAAGACGTTGTGCCGCGCGGAGTACGCGTCGAGCGTCTTCTTGAAGTCGATCTTCACTCGTCCCCCTCCGTCAGGGATGAGCCAAGCACATTCTGTGGTTCGACGCCGATCCTTCGTGTCGAAGATCCGCCGTTTCTCAGACCTCGGCGTCGACCTTCTCCTGCTCGCCGCGACGCATCGCCAAGTACTCGGACAGCTCACGCTTGACCACAGGCAACAACAAGTACAGACCGGTGATATTGACCAGTGCCAGCAGGAACAGAGTGGCGTCGGCGAAGTCGAGAACCGAGCCGAGCGAGAGCACCGTTCCGATGACGGTGAACACGCAGAACATGATGTTGAAGAAGCTGCGCGAGAGACGGCTACGGCCGAACAGCGAAGTCCAGGCCTGCAGCCCGTAGTACGCCCACGTGATCGCCGTCGACAGCGCGAACAGCGCCACCGCAAGCGTGAGCACGTACGGGAACCACGGCAAAACGGTCTCGAATGCATCCGAAGTCAGCGTCACGCCGCCGGCAGGTAGTTCACCGGTCTCGGCGACGATCGCCCGCTGATCCTGCCAGGACACGGTGTTGGCGATGACGATGGTCAGCGCGGTCGCGGTGCAGATGACGACTGTGTCGATGAAGGGCTCGAGCATTGCCACGAAGCCCTCGGTGACCGGGTGCCTGGTCTTGACGGCCGAGTGTGCGATCGCCGCTGACCCCAGCCCGGCCTCGTTGGAGAATGCGGCCCGCTGGAATCCGATGATCATGACACCCAGTACGCCGCCCGCCACACCCTCGGGCGAGAACGCACCCTCGAAGATTGCGACGAACGCGGTCGGGACGGAACGGAAGTTGACGGCGATGACCACACCACACGCGACGATGTAGATCAGGGCCATGGTCGGTACGAGCTTCGCGGTCACGGCGGAGATCGACTTCATGCCGCCGATGATGACCAGTCCGATGATCAACGCGACGACGACACCGAACACCGCCTTGGCCCCGTCGGAGCCGAGGAACCCGTCCTCACCGCCGGTGACCGAGCGAACCTGAGCGTAGGTCTGATTGGCCTGGAACATGTTCCCGCCGCTGATGGCGAAGAACGTGATGATGATGGCGTAGAAGACGGCCATGACCTTGCCGACCTTGGCAAGTCCCCGCTCCGCCAGGCCCTTGGTGAGGTACTTCATCGGGCCGCCGGAGACGGTCCCGTCCTCGTTGATGTCTCGGTACTTCACAC
The DNA here is from genome assembly GCF_002258645.1 of Rhodococcus sp. 15-649-2-2. Lineage (NCBI taxonomy): Bacteria > Bacillati > Actinomycetota > Actinomycetes > Mycobacteriales > Nocardiaceae > Rhodococcus > Rhodococcus sp. 15-649-2-2. The sequence goes on along the minus strand of NZ_NPFM01000031.1, from coordinate 117,258 downwards.
CGAGCGTGCACTCGACGAATTTCGACGCCATGCCGAGCACGCCCGCGAGAATCATCCACAGCGTGGCACCTGGGCCACCGAGCGTCACTGCTACCGCGACACCTGCGATATTGCCGAGTCCGACGGTTCCGGACACTGCGGCCGTCAGGGCCCGGAAGTGGCTCACTTCCCCCGGCGCATCGGCCTCGTCTTCCTTTCCGCTCACCAGGATCAACGATCTCTTGATCCCGCGGAACTGGATGAATTTGAAGGTCACCGTGAAGATGACGGCACCGAGGATCAGCCACAGCACGATCAAGGGAACAGCGGCACCACCGATGTTCACGGTGAAGAACACGAAGTTGGACACCGCAGCGGAGATCGGATCGAACGCGTTGTTGATCGCAGTCTCGATGGAGCTGAGTGTGCCTCCATCCGCGGCCAGAAAGTCGCTGTCGAGGGGGTGAGAGCTCATACATACGAGTGAACAGCACCGGGAGCGCAATCGAAGCCGTTTACCTTTTTTCCAGTGAATGTTTACCTGAACTTGACTGAAGGGATCAGGCAATCATGGCGTGAGCCGAGCAGGAATTCGCCTGAGAAGCACTGTGGCCGCGTCGAGTACGACGTCGCGGTCGTAGGTCAAGCGGTAGTCGTAGAGCGTCGCGCCATCGTGCGTGACACCACATTCGACAGCGATCAATGCCGCGCTGGACATCGGTGCCACGATCACTGTCGAGCGCTCCAGCGCCAACGGCTCGTTCTCCCCCACCGGCACCGACCGAAAGTGGTGCTGCATCAGCGCTGGATCGGAGCCGAAAACTGCCACGAGAGCGGTGCGCGCAGCCAGCTCGTCGAGGACGGCGGCACGTACGGGCGTCAGCCGGTTCGACACGTTCACTGTTGTCAACACGACCGTCGACGGTCCGGTGCCGAACGCACTGTTCAGCAGGCTGTTCTCGACAGCCTCGAGAAACGTTGTCTCGGCGTGCCTGCGGGCACCGAGCTGGTGGGTGAGACCGAAGGGTGTCACCGCGACCGGAGCGCGGACGGTGACTGTCGCATCGAGCTCGAGCGATCCAACAGCGTGGGATACGTCGCCGAAGTCCGGCAGTGGCCCCGGAGCGCCGTAGAAAAACCCTTGCCCCAGAACGGCACCCATGTCGCGTGCGCAGCTCTCGTGTGTGTCGGTTTCGATTCCCTCGGCCAACACGAGGGCACCGGTGCGTTCGGCCTCGGCGGCGACGGCAGCGACGATGGCGGCGGTCTGGTCGGTCGAACGCTCTTGCACGAGAGCCATATCGAGCTTGATCACGTCGGGACGCAACAACGGGATCAACGCCAGACTGGACGAGTCTGCACCCACGTCGTCGATTGCGACCCGCCAACCCATATTTCGGGCGTGCTCGGCCGCCCTCAGCAGACCGGCCGGATCGCCCATCAGGTCTCGTTCGGTGATTTCGACGGTGATCGACAGCCGCGCCGCCTCGGCGATCAGCGGCAGGAGGTCTCCGGGTGGCGGCGTGTCGAGTGCGGTGGGTTCGGCATTGACGAACAGCGCCAGCTCATCGGGATAGCCGGCCTCGACGGCACCGTGCAGGGCGCTCGCTCTGCACCGCCAGTCGAAGTCGGTAGTCACACGCTGCTCTCGTGCAACGCGCAGGAGTTCCGGCGGAGCAATGGACGGACCGTCTCCGCTCGTCCGCACGAGGGCCTCGTACCCCACCACGGCGCGGTCGTCCAGAGAGACTATCGGCTGGTAGGCCGACGTGATGTCGATCGACATCGGCGAGATCTGCGCATTCGTCGATTGGGGACGCATGGGTAGGACCTTCCTCGACGCCTGCTCGGTCTGTCCCCCACCCGGTGAATCATCATGCCCGACGGAACCTCCGTGTCGAGAACGGACTGCACTCCGAACGACGATCGGTTGGCTATAAGGTGCTCGGAGTAGTCGACGAACGGCGGGTGAATCACGATGGAGGAGGATGCCCGTTCTCGCGCTGCTCAGGATCGTCTGTTCGCGGGTCGATATCGACTGGGCGCAGTTCTGGGGCGCGGCGCGATGGCCGACGTGGTGCACGCAGAAGACCAGGTCCTCGGCAGGTCCGTGGCAGTGAAGATATTCCGCCACGGCGAGCCGGTGGACACGGTTCAACGGATCGACGCGGAGATTCGAACCCTGGCGTCGCTGTCGCACCCGGGCCTGGTCACGTTGTACGACGCCGGGACTGCGCCGGACGCCACAGGAATTCCGTCGCCCTATCTGGTGATGGAATTGATCGACGGACCGACACTGAACAGCTTTCGCCGGAACAGGGCGATGCACGCCGTCCACGTCGCGCGCATCGGAAGCGAGATGGCGGAGGCGCTCGCGTACATCCACGACCGGGGTGTGGTGCACCGAGACATCAAACCAGCCAACATCCTGATCGCGCACGCCCCGGACTCAGGTACGGGGCAGTGCGCCAAACTGGCCGATTTCGGCATCGCCCGCATTGTCGACTCCGATCGACTCACCGAGCACGGCACCACAGTGGGCACCGCGCACTATCTCAGCCCGGAACAGGCGACCGGTACGTCTGCGGGACCGCCGACCGACATCTACACGCTCGGCCTCGTTCTCATCGAGTGCCTCACCGGCACAATGGTATTCGAAGGTAGCGCGGTGGCCGCCGCGGTAGCGCGGCTGCACCGTGATCCCGCCGTTCCCGAGGAGCTCGGGCCGGAGTGGCACTCGCTACTGACGGCCATGACGTCTCGGCAGCCGGAGGACCGCCCGGACGCAGCTGCGGTCGCGCACCGACTGCGCAGGATCGTCCGAAGTGCAACCCCGCTCCCCCCGACTGCCGTCACACCTGTCGAGCGCACACACGTGGTTGCGGCTGCTGACCCGGTCGGCACCGCACACCGTCCTCCGCGTCGACGGTGGATGGTTCCTGGGGCGGCGGCCGCGCTCGTCCTTGCGCTCGGAGCGGGAATCGTCTGGATCGCGTCCAGCGCGGGCGAGGACCCAGGTCAGGTGCCTGCTACACCGACACCGAACGAGTCGCCGATCGCGGTGCCCACGACGCAGGTGCCTGAGCCTTCGGTAGCCACCGCCCCGAACCCGACCGACGCCGAGATGACGCCATCGTCGAATCCGGTGCTGATCCAACCCGCTGCACCTGCCGCACCACAGGAGAACGAAAGCCCCGGCAACGGCAACGGCAACGGCAATTCGAGCCCCGGCAACGAAGGCCCCGGCAACTCTGGCAACGGCAACTCCGGCAACGGCAATTCAGGCCCGGGAGACGGTAATTCGGGCCCGGGGAACCCCGGCAACGGCAATTCAGGCCCGGGAAACCCCGGTCGAGGAAACTGAGCAGGCCCACCACGTGATCGGAGCAGCTATGACCCATTTCGACACGATCGTGGTGGGAGCCGGAATATCCGGTGCTACCGCAGCCAGGATTCTGCATCGTATGGGTCGGCGAGTCGTCGTTCTCGAGGCTCGCGATCGCGTGGGCGGTCGTGTGTGGACGGTGCGCGGCGACGGCGACACCCTCGACGTCGGTGCGTCCTGGATTCACGGGATCGACAACAACCCCGTCGCCGACGCCGTGCGCGCTTTCGGTATGAGCACAGCGGAGTTCACCGTGGGCAGCTATCAACCGGATGGTCGACCGATCGCGTACTACTCCCCCACCGGTGCCAGGTTGAGCGAGTCAGCCGCCGCACGGTTCGCCGCCGACGTTCACGACTTCGACGAACGGTTTGCCAGGACCATTGCCGAGTCCCCTCCACGGACGTCGTTCGGTGATGCGGTGGAAGCGACTCTGACTCGACTGAATTGGGACATCGATCGCCTGGACCGAGTGCGCGAATTTCTGGGCCACCGAGCCGAGGAACAGCTGGGGGTAGCCCAGGGGGATCTCGACGCACACGGTTTGGACGACGACGCCATCGACGGCGACGAAGTTGTGTTTCCCGACGGCTACGACGAACTCGCCGTCTGTCTCACCGAGGGATTGGACGTTCGACTCGAACATGAGGTCACGCAGGTCCGCTGGGGCGACGAGGGAGTGGTCGTGACAACCGCAGAAGGCTCCTTCTCGGCTGATCGCGCCGTGGTGACAGTACCGATCGGAGTACTGAAGTCGCCGAATTTCACCGTCGAACCTCCGCTACCGGAACCTGTCTCGGTTGCTCTCCATCGGCTCGAAATGAACGCCTTCGAGAAAGTGTTCCTCCGATTCCCGGTGAAGTTCTGGGACGAGAACGTCTACGCAATACGGCAGCAGGGCGAAGCCGGGCGCTGGTGGCACTCGTGGTACGACGTGACCCAGCCGAATGGCAGGCCCACGCTGTTGACCTTCGCCGCGGGTCCCTGTGCACAGCAGACCCGACATTGGTCGGACGAACGTATCGGGGACTCGATTGTCCACACGTTGCGTGGCATATACGGCGACCGAGTCGTCCCGCCGGACCGTGTGTATGTCACACGTTGGCAGGACGATCCGTTCTCGTATGGTTCCTACTCCTACATGACGGTCGGTTCGCAGACGCGTGACCACGACGATCTCGCCACGCCCATCGGCGGCGTACTGCATCTCGCGGGTGAGGCCACCTGGACCGATGACCCGGCAACGGTCACCGCAGCAATGAAGTCAGGACATCGCGCCGCAGAACGCATTCTGGGCCGCACCGTTCCGTTCAGCCACGTCTGGAGCCGGTCGGACAGGTAAGAAGTCTCGCGAAAATCGGGCGCTATGGGTCGTTCGCGCCGAGTTGTCGGCTGTCGAGAACCGAGTTCGGCCGATTCCACCCCCCGAAACCGTGCACCGGGATTAGCATAGCGATTTCATCCAGGCGGATGACCCGTTCCCAGAGCTCGCCGCCATCCCCTGGTCGGTGCTGATGCGACGTTGTCGTCTGCCTCGGCGGGTACAGGGGTGGGGAATGGTTTCGGACGTCATCGACTGCAAGGTTGTGTTCGCACACGACGTCGAGCAGGTATGCGAGGTCTTGAGCGCGGTCGAGTTGTTTCCACGCTACTTCCCCGGTCTCGAATACTGCACGTTGCGTGACACCGCCACCGGGTATCGATGCGGCGTCGGCGGTGTCGAGCACAACCTCGAGCTCGTGGTGCACCGCCGTAATCAACCGATCATCACCATCGAGCACACCGACTCCGGTGGCTTCATCAGGTTCACGCTCACCAGACGCTCGGCTGGCGAGACGAAGATCGATGTCACTGTGTTCAAGGCAGGTCTCGGCGGGGCCTATGCACCCCAGCCCGAACACAACCGGGCGGTCGTCGACTGGGTCATGGGAGGACTTCGCAGACTGGAGAATTCTCTTTCCGGCACCGCTGACTCCATCGTCTCGAACAGCGGCGACTCCCGGTCGCTGCAATTGGCGATCCTGAAGACAATGGTGGGAACTGGCGTCGTCCGTGCCGCACGTCCCGACCGCGCGTACCGGCAGTTGAACTCCCTGTCGAAGTGGGGCTTCACTCTGGGTGGCGGATTCGCGGCAGCGGCAGCGAAGTCACCCGATGAGATCGCCGTGATCGACGAACGTGGAACCCGCACGTTCTCAGAGATCCACCACCGGTCGCATCGCATCGCTGCAGGTCTCGCAGCATCCGACATTCGCCCGGGAAGCACCGTCGGGATACTGGCCCGAAACCACTCGGCGATGATCGAATGCACCGTCGCGTGCGGCATGCTCGGCGTCGAGGTCGTGCTCCTCAACACCGGCCTCGCGGCGCGTCAGATCGAGACGATTGCCGCCCGCCACCAACTCCGAATGCTGTTCGTCGACGACGAATTCGACTCGATGGTTCGATACCTGCCGGACGACGTGACCCGAGTCAGTCTCTCTTCTCATACCGCCATTCCGCGTCGGCGCACCCTCGAGCACTTCGTCGCATCGCCGTCCGCCGCGTTCGTCAGACCCGATCGCCCCGGATCGGTCGTCGTCCTGACATCGGGGACCAGCGGGTCGCCGAAGGGCGCACTCCGTCCCACACCACGAGGCTTCGGCACCGTCGCGGCCATGCTGTCGCGGATGCCTCTCCGGATGAACGAGCGGATGCTCATCGCGGCCCCGATGTTCCACAGCTGGGGGTTTGCTGCACTGCAGATCGGCACGCCCTTGCGCGCCACGGTAGTACTCCAGGATCGGTTCGATCCAGAAGACTGTCTGCGCGCAATCGAGACGCACCGCTGCACCTCGTTGATAGCCGTGCCGATCATGCTCCAGCGCATCCTCGATCTGCCGGAGGCGGTGCGATCTCGCTACGACACTTCCAGTCTCCGAGTCGTGGCCTGCAGCGGGTCTGCCCTGACCGGATCGACCGTCAGCCGATTCATGGACGTCTTCGGTGATGTTCTCTACAACTTCTACGGTTCCACCGAGGTCTCGTGGGCCACGATCGCCATCCCCGACGACCTGCGCGCGTCACCTGGCACCGCAGGACGTCCGCCGCTCGGCACGACCATTGCGGTGCTCGACGCCCAGGGCACCCCCGTGCCGGTGGGAAGCCTCGGCCGCATTTTCGTCGGTAACGACATGTTGTTCGACGGTTACACCAACGCCGAACCTCCGCCCACCGCGTCTGCACGTGGAGCTGCGTTGATGGACACCGGCGATCTCGGGTACATCGACTGCAACGGGCGGTTGTTCGTGTGCGGCAGGGACGACGAGATGATCATTTCCGGTGGCGAGAACGTGTTTCCGGGACCGGTCGAGGACGCCATCGCCAATCTCCCTCAGGTCGGCGAGGTCGCAGTGGTCGGTGTGCCCGACAGTGAGTACGGACAACGTCTCGCAGCGTTCGTCGTCGGTCGCGGCGCCGCGGGCCTCGATGCAGACATGGTGCGTGCCTACATTCGAAACCGGCTGAGCCGCTTCTGTGTTCCCCGAGACATCACGTTCCTCGACGAGCTCCCCCGCACTGCGACCGGCAAGGTCATCAAGAGAATGCTGATCGAACCCCCGACCGCCGCCGGAATGTGAACCGGGTGGGCATACGACCGACCGGATTCGCCTCCTGATTGTCGTCCGAACAGTATCCCGATGCCGGCGAGGTGCGGGCTCCTTGTAGTTCGGGTTCGCCTTGTACGAGTGGGTTCCTTGATTGGGCACGTCAGGAATCGAGTGGAAACGCTGTCCCCCAGCAATTGGGCACGATCGAATCTGCTACGAACAGCATTCCTCGACCCCTGTGGCGCACCACGCCGAACCCGGCAGTTCGTTAGCAGACGCCGAACAGCGGTAGTCGATCGATTCTCCTCCACGCTTGGGTACTATCTCAGTTGCTTGACTATTCAGAATCTGAGACTGTTTGCCGGAGTCAGTACTGACAGGAGTTCTCCGCACAGCCGACACGGGAGGGACGCGAATCGAAATGCCTCAGCAATCCGAAGAGCCTCAGGGAAACCCGACCCAGAAACGCCGCGAACATTCGTCCTTTCTCCAGCTGTTCCTCGAAGCCACTCGCGAGGAACGCTCGACCTACGACAACGGGTCCACGCACGGCGACGGACCGACTGGTCGTCGTTGATCGGATCGGCAGCGTTCTCGACCCCAACACATCCGCAGGCGTTTGACAGTGGCGCGCTCATGGCCGACGGTGGGGAGTACCGACGAACAGGGAGGCACCGATGGACACCGTATTGGCTCTCGTCGCCGTCGTCACGGTTCTTGTTATCTTCGTCGCGATAGCGCGCTTACTTCGCTCCAGGATGCGGAGCGGACGCTTTCACGGAATCGAAAGCTCGGTCGGCGGTTCGGCGTTCATGGGAGCTACACGCAAACCGGGTATCGCCCCACCTGATCGTGGCGATTCACTCACTGACACCAGTCGATCCGAGGCGTCGCCGAAGTAGGTCACCCCGACGGAACGGACACAGCGGCCAGGCCCGGTGTGATGATTCCACCGCACCTGACGAGGCAGCCCCACCCACCTTCTTTGCCGCCGGTAAGTCCGACCGTGCCGGCCTGCTCTCCGACGACAGCAAGAGTTGCGCAAACAGCAAGTCTACGAACAACTTTTATGCGAACAACCTCCGATAGCTTCGGTGAGCAAGTCTGTTCGATCCCCCACCCCCGCACTCGGTCAGGACAAGGTTTGCGATCGAATCGAGACCCCATCATCGACGCCTGACATGATCTGACGACATCACGGCAGACGAGAGGCAGCAGCATGATCGACGACGAGTTCACCACAGACGACAAAGGTCCGCGCTTTCGGGACGGACTCGCCGTTCGACAAGACGTGATGGGTGAAGAATTCGTCGAGCGGGCCTTCGCCGATGCCGAGCACACCGACTCCGCTGCACTTCAAGCTTTCGTCACCGACACCGTGTGGGGAGGTGTATGGACACGCCCCGGACTCGATCACCGCAGCCGCAGTCTGCTCAACCTCGGAATTCTCATCGCGTTGCGCGCGCACGAGGAGCTCGCGGGCCACGTGCGCGGAGCGCTTCGCAACGGACTCACCAGAACGGAAATCACCGAAAGCGTCATTCACACAGCGGGTTACTGCGGAGCACCGGCCGCGCTGGCGGCGATGCGCGTGGTGCAGAGAGTGCTCGACGCCGAACTCGGACCGCTCGATACGGCGGGCAAGTCGAACAACCGATGACGGCACATCCTGTCGCTCGAGGTGTATCTCGATCCGACACAATAACGACGTGAGCTTCGAATTGTGTGAAAACGCGTCGGCCGGTCAGTGGCTGCTCGATCAGAATCTCCCCTGGTATCACTTGGCCGGTCGGGGTCCGATCGGGTTCGAGAAGTACGCGCGGGTGTTGTTCATACCCGATCCCGACTTTCCGGGGCAATCCACCGGCGACGTCGAATTCGAACAGAAGATCAGCGAACTGGCGCAGGTCGGCGTGGCACTCGACGTCCTGTCTGGCTACACGACCACGCCGGACGAGTGCTACTTCGCTCTATGGGACGGATGGAGTTCGATCGACATCGCCTCACAGCCGAAGTTCAAGGTCCCCAACCGTGACTACTTTCTCTTTCGAGGTTCACTCGCGGACTACGAGAATTGGAGCAGTGACGATCCACTCCTCTGGCCGTATGGCGACTCACCAGATCCCGCGTTCATCTGGCCTGCCGACCGTGCGTGGTGCATCACCAACGATGTCGACCCTCACTTCGCCACGGTTGCAGGCAACGCCGAGGCTGTCGATCGTGTTCTGGCCGAGACGGCCATAGATACCGTCACCGACCACCCCGACATCGAGCCGTCCTACTGGGACTGACCCACTCTGATCGGCCCGCCGCGCATACTGCTCACGAATTGGGTACCCCGGATCCATGCCCGAACTACCCGAAGTCGAAAACGCCCGACAGGTCGTCGAAAAAGCCCTCGATCGTGTCATCGTCGACATCGATGACACCGACTCCTTCGAGTGCCGACCGCACATGCCAGGCGATATTGCCCGGGCACTGACGGGCGGGAAACTCACCGAGGCGCGTCGACAGGGCAAGGCGATGTGGTGCGAAACCGTCACGGCCGACGGCTCGAGCGGCCCGACCCTGGGCATTCACCTCGGCATGGGTGGCCGTGTCATCGTCACCGCTCCCGACGGGGCGCGGACGTCGCAGTACGGAGGTGGCGATCCCCACGTCGGTGAGCGCCCGACAGACAAACCGGAGTGGACGCGCTTCTCCATGACGTTCGACGACGGTGGGCAGCTTCGACTCTTCGACAAGCGCCGTCTCGGCCGGGTTCGACTCGAACCCGACATCGACGCTCTCGGACCGGATGCCGCGGAGATCACCCGCGACGACTTCCGTGACCGAATCGGTTCCAGCGGTGCGCCTCTCAAGGCACGACTGCTCGACCAAGCGGCACTAGCGGGAGTCGGCAATCTACTGGCCGACGAGGTGCTGTGGCAGAGCCAGCAATCCCCGTCCAGGCGCGCCAAGACGCTCACGACGGAGGAACTCGACGAACTGCGCGTTGTTCTGCGCCGCGCGATCAGATCAGCGATAAAGAAGGGTGGTGTGCACACCGGGGAAATCATTCCGTTCCGAAAAGCGGACGCGGCCTGCCCTCGCTGTGGTGCGCCGATGGCTCGCGGAACGGTGGGTGGCCGCACGACGTGGTGGTGTTCGCGCGAGCAATCCTGATCCGGTCCATCGCGTGGATCATTCTCGATGGCACTGTAGGACAGTAATTTTCGGAAAAGTCAAGCTGATTCCGGATGCGGCACAATGCCACCGGACGGCGTACGGTGTTGGCAGCTTCGGACCCAGCCGAGGCAGCGAACTTCGCCGGAGGGTGCATGCTTTCGACCGCCGACACAGGCCCAGATCCGCACGTCACCTACTTGCCGCACCGTCATTGTTTCGCTGTCTGGCACAACACGCCCGAAGCGACGCTTGTCGGAGAGTCCACTCCCATCGAGCTTGTGGTCCCCGGCGCGGATGGAACCGTTGCCGTCCGCACTGTGGAAGCGCAACTCGTAGCCGCGAACGGTGGTGAGCTGCGAACCGCATCCGGCTCTTCGGGAGATCCTTCGGCACGGGGATGGTTGTCGATCTTGCACCACATCGAGCACAACCCTGACCTGAATCTGGTTCCTCCAGCGCTGGTCGACGCACTTCCGCCTGCCGCACATGCAGTTCCCAATGCCGGTGGCTCCAGTGTGCAGACTGCACACGGTGCCGCTGACGCACTCCGCGCCAGCCTGCGCATGCAGAACGATCTGACCGAGAGTGCGTCGACGTTCACCCCGAGGCCCTATCAACTGCACGGTGCGTCCTGGGTGCCGACGGTTCAAGAGGTCGGCGGCGGCGGAATCCTCGCCGACGAGATGGGGCTGGGCAAAACGCTCCAGGCCATTTCGCACATGATCGTCGGAGCGCGGCAAGGCGAGGGCAGCTATCTGGTCGTCTGCCCGACGTCGTTGATCAGCAACTGGCGACGAGAAATCGAGAACTTTTCCGACGGCGAATTGGTCGTCAACGTGTACCGCGGCCCATCCCGCACCCTCGAGCAATGCGCCGACGCAGGCTCGGTGACGGTCACCGGGTACCCCACCCTGCGCACCGACACAGACCGATTGAGTGACATCTCCTGGAACACTGTGTTTTTCGATGAGGCACATGTCATGAAGAACTCGCGGACCAAAATCGCTCGCGCCGCGCGTCGGCTGAAGTCCACCACTCGGATCGCCCTGACCGGCACGCCCGTGGAGAACCGAATGGACGAACTCTGGGCACTGATCGATCTCACCAATCCCGGACTGCTCGGAACTCGGGCGCGGTTCACCCGCCGGTTCTCTGCACCCATCGAGCAGGGAGGCTCGGCGGCCGCACTCGCTCAACTGTCGAGCGCGATCGCGCCGGTCGTCCTCCGCCGAACCAAGGCCGAGGTTGCGACAGATCTGCCGCCGAAGCACCACATCGATGTTCTCTGTCCGATCTCGAACGAGCAAGCGTCACTGTACAACTCGGCCGTCGAGGAAGCATTCGATACCGGCTTCGGCTCGAACCGCGCACGAGGGACAGCGGTGTTGGCGCTACTGACCTCGCTCAAACTGATCTGCAACCATCCTGGGCTCGTCAACGGCGACTTGTCTCGATTGGCCGATCGCTCCGGCAAACTCGACAGGCTCACCGACATCGTCGAGGAACTCGCTGAATCCTCTCGAGCTGCGCTCGTGTTCACTCAGTACCGTCGGACCGGAGAGATACTGGCGGAGCATCTCGAAGGCCTCACCGGTGCCCCGATTCCGTTCTTTCACGGCGGGCTCGACGTGGACAAGCGCGACAAGATGATCGACGAATTTCAGAACAGCGACCGATCTCCCGTCATGGTTCTCAGTCTGAGGGCGGCGGGGTACGGCCTCAATCTCACCCGCGCCAGCACGGTGATTCACTACGACCGATGGTGGAACCCCGCGGTCGAAGCGCAAGCCACCGACCGGGTTCACCGAATCGGCCAGAAGTCTCGCGTGACAGTCATTGCACTGACGACGGAAGGAACACTGGAGGAGCACATCGCATCACTCCATACACGCAAGAAGGCGATCGCTGGTTTGACCGAGAGCAACAACGAGTTGGCTCTGGCGGCGCTCGACGACTCGACGTTGCGAGAGACGCTGTCGCTGCGGGCGGTGGCGCGCTGATGGCTACAACACCGCAGCCTGCGGCCTTCGGCTCGACGCCGTGGGGCAAAGATTGGATCCGGCGAGTCGAACCCATCACCGTCACCCGGCCGAACCCGATGCTCCCGCGGGCGCGCAGCCTGGTGCGCAATGATTCAGTCTCCCTGAACCACAACAACATCGGCGAGTTTCGCTGCGTCGTGTCCGCGGGCAAAAGGAGCGAGACGGCCGTGCTCTCACTCCCCCGATATTCGGCAACCGAACGGAAGTCGGTGCTGCGCATCCTTGCCCGCCACACGCGAGGCGGTACAACCAGCGGTGACCTCCCCGATGAGGTCCACGCCGAACTTGTCGCGAGTAAGCTGTCGCCGGTCCCAGACAACACCGAAGCATCGTGCACGTGCTCCGGGCGAATCGACCCGTGCCTCCACGTGACGGCCGCTACCTACGCCATCAGTCTGATCGTCGATCAGATGCCGACGTCGGCGTTGGCCGTCCGTGGAGTCGATCTGTTGGCCGCGACTACGTCGAAGGACGTTCCTCGACGCTGGATGCCGGTCGACAGTCTCGACAGCACAGCGTTCTTCGGATGATCTGAGATCTGCGGCCCGAAATCAGGACGTCGCTTCGACTGCCAATCGAGCAAGCGTGTCGTTCAGCTGATCCTCGGTGACCAGAGGAAACTTGATCTGCTCGAGCAGCTTCTTGTCCGTGACCTTGGACCAGTCGTAGGTGTGGCGGACCAGCGTATCGTTGGGGCCCTGAGACTCCAACTCCCACAACCACTCCCAGCCGGGAGGCTCGTTACCGGCGGGGGCGGTCTTCCAGGCGAGCAGCTTGTCCTTGATGTAACCGCTCACCACGTTGTCGGTCTGGTACTCGCCGCCCATGTGATCGCCCTGCATGTTCATTGTGAACTTCTCGCCGACCTTCTGAATCCGGTCGGCGTGGTCCACGCTGCGCACGAAGCCTGATCCATCGAGCGCCTGATGCCGCTCGGGATTGGACAGGACGTCGAATACTGCGTCGACGGGTGCTTCGATGGTGCGTTCGACTGTGAGCTTTGCGTTGTCGGTCATATCTTCTCTGTGCCCAGTCGACGGGCTCCCCAATCATGGCTACGCCCGAAAGTCGATGCACAGTGCAGCCTGCCTGGTGAGGAACCTCCGATGGCGCGGTCAGTCGGCTATGGTCTCGGCGGATACTGCTTCCGGTGCCGAGGGGACCCATCGCTTCAGAGGTTGCACGACGTCCCGATAGAACGCGTCGAGACCGTCGGTCACACTTCCGATGAAGCTAGCTGCGGATCCCGAGCGCTTGCTGCCCATCTTAGTCGGTGACGTCAGCGTGAAGTACTGCAGTTCACTGGTCCGGCCTGCGGTCAACGATTTCGTATCCGCTCGCACGGTCGCCAGGTTCTCGCACGAAACTTCGCCTGGGTCTGCGAACACGGCCTCGACCAGGATGTCGGCGGGAGCGTTCTTCAGTTGCTTGAGTAGCCACGACGCGCGTCGAAGAGCAGTCCCGTCGGTCGGCGCGTCTATCGCGGTCCGGCACTGAATCTTGTTGGTGCGCATATCTGCTTCGACGGTGACATCTCCCGCGGCATCAGGGATGCGCAACGTGGCCGCAAGGCAGCCGGAGGCAACGAGCTGCTCGACGATGTACTCGTTGCGCGCCTGGGGATCTGCGCTGAACTTCCTCGGGAGGTGGTGCTTCACCGGAACGCCGAGGTCGGCCGTCATCCGCAGCGCCAGGTGCCTGGACAGCGACGCCCAAGTATTCGCCACCGACAAGGCTTTGACATCACTCGAACGGAGGGTACCGGCGGTGACGGAGTCACGAACTGCCACCCAGTGGCGACCCATGTCGACGAACTCCGTCGCGCCGGACTTCGGGTGCGTCAGATACCGGACGAATTCGCTCAGCATCCATACTTGCAGTGAGTCCGCAAGGTCGCCGTGTGACAACAACATTCGAGCCTCGTGGATAACCTCGGACCACGAGATATGCCGCAGCGATACCTTGTTCAGCTTGGTCTTGTTCACCTGGACCGGGAGCTCACCGGCGGAGGCGGGTATGTCGTTGGACAAGCTCAGAACGGTCTCGTACTTGTGCCGTCTTGCGACGTCGAGGTAATTCTCGAGCTGCTCCTTCTGTAGCTTGCCGGTGCCGGTCTTCACTTCCAGCAACGCGGTCCACACTTGGCCCGCCCGAGATACACGGAACACACCGTCGGGAATGACCTTGCCCTCGCCCTTGGCGAACTGCACTTCGAGGTAGCCCTCGAAGGGACCGGATGGCGCTCCGGCATGTGCGCAGATTGCGCGAGCGAACGGACGAACCGCCTGCATCGTCGCGATCAGTGCCGAGGTGGCCCTCTTCTCTTGCTCCTCACCGGATCCGACACCGGAAACGGAGAACAGGCGAGCTGTCTGCCACCCATCTCCCCCTGCCAGGGTGAACTGAGGTGGCGTGACCTTCTTGGCAATCGGCTTCTTGGTGCGAACGCCGCGTTTCGGCGGTTCGACATCGACAACCGAGACGTCGACGATCTCACCGGTCGTGTCGACGGCTTGCACGTGCGAGTCCGCGACCTCGACAACGACCACATCGTTCACCGACGCTTCGGGCTCACTGTCGTCGACGTCGACGCCGAAGTCCTGCGCCAAACCACCCAATCCGGATTCCCAACCCTGCCCGACCGCGCGTAGTTTCCACGCTCCGTTCCGCCGATACACCTCTCCGAACACCAATGCACGTTCCGACGACGCATCGCCGGTCAGGAACTCGCCCAGTACCGAACCGGTCTGATCCCGCACCTGCATCGACAGCTTCCCGAAGTCACCCAACGGAACATCGTCGGAGCTGCCCGCTATAACCACCTTGTCGACTTCGGCTGCGAGAGAATCGAGATGGATCGATACTCGTTCTTGTTTTCCTTCGTCGGTGCTACTGCTCCCGCGGTAGCGCACGGTCGTGTCCGCAGACTCCGGCTGGTTGTAGAAGACGAAGTCTGCATCCGACCGAACGTGCCCACCCGACGTCACCAACAGTGCAGACGCATCCAGATCTCGTTCCGGGTCGACCCAGGACACGATGACATCCAACTCGGTCACGTCGTCCGGCAGGGAGATGTTTTGGCCCTTGACGAGAATGGGTGAACTCACGCTGACACGCTCCTGTCGGACAAAACGGACTCGAACCGTGCAGCTTATGCAAAACCGCTTCGGCGATAGTCGTCCTCGCTCGACAATTCATTCATTCGACCTACCGACCGCCCGGCGCAATCTGGGCCGAGCATGGAAATGGGTCGGGCCAGGCCCCGGGTCCCGCAGTACAGTCCCCGCTCATGAACTATCAGCAGTGGGAGCGAGCAACCGAATGGCCGCTTGCCGTATCAGCTTTGACGTTCCTTGCGATCTACACATGGACTGTGCTGAGCCAGCCGACAGGCACGGAGGCACACGTCGCCGAATACGCGATCCTCGGGATCTGGGCATTGTTCGGGATCGACTACCTCGTGCGACTTGCCCTTGCGGAAAAACGCACGCGCTGGTTTCTTCTGCACCTACACGAACTCGCAATCGTCGCGCTGCCGGTACTGCGTCCGCTGAGACTGCTAAGGCTCCTCACCTTGGTCAGTTTGCTGCAACGCTCGATCGGAGGCGCTCTCCGTGGTCGGGTAGTCACCTATGCCGTCGCCGGAACCTTGATGCTGGTTTTTGTCGCGTCACTCGCGATGTTCGACGCCGAACGCGCCGCACCGGCCGGCAGTATCAAGACCTTCCCCGATGCCCTGTGGTGGGCAACTACGACTATCACGACGGTCGGCTACGGAGACTTCTCACCATCAACAGCGACGGGCCGATTCATCGCCGTCGGGCTGATGGTTGCGGGCATCGCATTGCTCGGATTAGTCACGGCAACCCTGGCGTCGTGGCTCGTCCAGAAGGTCGCCGAACAGGACGACGCGAACCAGGCTGCGACCCAGCAACAGGTTGCGGACCTGACCTCTCAAATTGCAGCGCTGCGAATCGAACTCGCGTTGCGACCCGACAGACGATGTTCGGCAGAGTCTTCGGCACCCGAAGGCACAGTGTCGTCACAAAACCGCTGATCGAAGAACGTCGAGCTGCAGTCGTCGCGAAGTCTCGAAGCCGCTCCGCTGAGCGGAGTTTCGGCGGCTCAAACCGAGACGAAGTCGCGGATGTAGTTCAGTCCATCAACTCCGGATGCTGCGCGACAATTCGGTCGTACATCGGCTGAAACTGGAACCACCCCGCGTACTCGAGACCCACCTGGTTGTACGTCAACTTCGCCGTCACGTCATCCAACGGTTTCGGTTCACCTGCTGCCATGGCGATGAGCTGCGCCTGACTGGATCGCTCCATTGTGATGAACCACCACGCCGCGGAGTCCACGGTCCGACCGACCGTGAGCAGACCGTGGTTCGACAGCACAATCGCCTTGCGCTGACCGAGTGCTTCACCAATTTTTCTCCCCTCTTCCAACTCGGCAACGACACCCGTGTAGTCGTCGAACACGGCGTGGTCGTCGTAGAACGCGCAAGCGTCCTGAGTCAGAGGTGCCAGCCCCATCCGCAGGCTCGAGAGCGCCTTGCCGTACAAAGAATGTGCGTGTGCGGCCGCAACCACGTCCGGTCGAGCCGCATGCACCTGGGAGTGGATGACGAAAGCAGCACGGTTGACCGGACGGTTACCTTCGACGATCTGACCGTCGTGATCAACCAGGATGAGATCGCTTGCTTTGATCATGCTGAAATGCATACCGAAGGGGTTGACCCAGAAGTGGTCGGTCTTCTCTGGGTCACGAGCGGTGATATGCCCCGCCACCCCTTCGTCGAAGCCGCACTGACTGAAGAGCCGGAAAGCGGCCGCAAGTCGTTGCTTTCGGTGCTGCCTTTCGTCGTCCACCGACTCGAACACCGGCGGAGCGGGTACGTCGATTCCTGGGCGGGTCTGTGCCAGTTCGGACATCGTGTTCCTTCGGGCGCTGGTGTCGTTTCCGCGCACGACCTCGGGGCATGGTCGACGCGTAGCGGACGGTCCGCATGACAACCCTCGCAGCGAAACATCACTGCTCGGTCATACTTCAGTTCTACACCCGCGAGTCGCACCTTGAATCGCGAAAGCCCGTATGCAATGCGATGTGCCTCTTGCTGTCGCCGGAGTGATGGCATTCGCTACGGCTCGTGGCTTTCAGTCGCAGTGTCGCCGGCGACGTCCGGTCAGCGCTCGACAATCGACCGATGCATCAGCCAGATACCGTCACGAAGTACTGCCATCGTTCCGCTTGTGCAGCAACAGTTCTGCTGCAATCGACCTGAGTTTTCTCACCACCTCCGGGACGGAGACGAACCACCGGCACCACAGTCAGCAGGCCGCAGGGGCATCGGCCGTCCACCACGCGAAGCTGCCCGAGCGGTTCGTTGCACCACCTGCAGCTCGCGTCGACGTAGTCGTGGCCGTCTTCACGTTCGCACTCATCCACTGCGCACCCGCTGCCGCATGAGAGCATCTGGCCACACCGGCACCGCTCGCCGTCACACCCCGGGTGATGAAGCGCTCCCGGTGGGGTGCCGCAGTCGTGACACTTGCTCTCCCGTTGCGTATTCGACTGGGCCGCCAAGTACAACCCACCGAATCGAGCATTTCCAGATCGCACGCCATGCATATCGCCATGCCGTGCAGAGTCGCACAGAGCACCGACAGCAAAGGATTCTCGCGCTCGGAAATCTCAACGCCCTGGGCACGCTCACACTCAGTTCCAGAGGAATCATCCAGACCGACGGGTGACAGTCACGCAGCACCCGAACGAAAAAGGCGGCCCCTTCTTCGGAACCGCCTCTGAACTGCAATGTGTCGGGCTGACAGGATTTGAACCTGCGACCACTTGACCCCCAGCTAGATCGACCATATGTCGATGGACCCACCCGGACCCAACGCACATCCCCTGAGCAGGATTTATAGTCCACAGCCGTACATCCCGATCCACCGCCTGTTGCACCGAGTAGTGACACGCTCGCGGCACTCTCGATACCGGAGACACCGCGGGGAACGGTCTACAGCCACCAAGCACCAAGGGTGTCCACCACTCTGTGCAGCCTCTAGTAATTGGAGTCCACAACTCCGAGTTTGTCGAGCACCAGACGGGGACTGACGCTCCTACCGAGAGATGTTCTCGAAGACAGCAGCAAGACCCTGCCCGCCACCTATGCACATCGTTTCCAGTCCATACCGGGAACCACGCCGCCGCATTTCGCGAAGGAGAGTCGCGAGAATCCGGCCTCCTGTGGCACCGACCGGGTGGCCGAGTGAAATGCCCGAGCCGTTCGAGTTCAGCCGATGATCGTCCGGCTCGATCCCCCACGTTCGCAGGACTGCCAAAGTTTGTGCGGCAAAGGCTTCGTTCAACTCGATGACATCCATATCGGCCATGGTCAACCCCGCGCGACCTAAAGCCTTCTCGGAAGCCGGGACCGGTCCGATTCCCATCGTCCGTGGCGGTACACCGGCAACGGACCAACTCACCAACCGCGCGATCGGACGTAGCCCGAGCTCGGCTGCGCGCTCCGGAGTCGTCACGATCGCGAGCGCAGCACCGTCGTTTTGACCGCTGGCATTACCTGCTGTGACGGTCGAGGCCGGATCGATTTTCCCGCGCATTGGACGTAGCTTCGCCAGACTCTCGACAGTGGTGTCGGCACGCGGATGTTCGTCGGTGTCGACCACAATCGGATCGCCGCGCCGCTGCGGAACCGGCACTCCCACAATCTCTTCTGCGAACACTCCGTTCTTCTGCGCGGCCACTGCGCGCTGATGCGACTGGACGGCGAGCTCGTCCTGGTCCTCACGGCTGATCGAAAACTCTGCTCGCAAATTCTCGGCGGTTTCGATCATTCCGCCGGGAACAGGAAAGTTTGTCCCGCCTGCAGTGACACGGGCTCGGGCCAGTCGATCGCTCAGCGCCACCGATTCGGCCTTGATCCCCCATCGCATTCCGGTTGCGTAGAACTCGGCCTGACTCATACTTTCCGCACCACCGGCGAGCACCAGATCGCTACCGCCCGTTTGTACTTGCATGCACGCCTGTAGGACGGCCTGCAGTCCGGATCCGCACCGACGGTCGACCTGTAGACCTGGAACCTCGATACCGAGGCCTGCATCGAGTGCGGCGACCCGTCCGATTGCAGGTGCTTCGCCGTTCGGCGAGGCCTGTCCCAGGATGACGTCGTCTATGGCACCGCCCTCCAGTCCGGTACGCGCGCACAGTTCTTTGATCACCACGGCGGCGAGCTGCTGCGGTGACACATCGCGGAGCACTCCCCCGAATCCACCGACAGGTGTGCGTAGCGGTTCACAAATGACAGCGTCGGGCATGAAGTTCCTTATCAGGGCGGGATGGGATTACGAGGGGACGATCGATCGCTACATGTAGCGCCCGCCGGTAACCTCGGAGACGGTGCCGGTCATGTAGGACGACAGGTCGGACGCGTAGAACAGAGCTACCGATGCCACTTCCCGCGGATCCCCGGCACGCTGCATCGGTATTTCCGCCATCTTCTGGTCCCACGCCTTCTGCGGCATGGCCTCGGTCATCGCCGTCTTGATCAGTCCCGGCTGAATGACATTGACCCGAACACCCAGGTGTGCAACTTCTTTCGCTGCCGCTTTGGAAAGTCCCACAATTCCGGCCTTGGCCGCCGAGTAGTTGCTCTGCCCTACGAAGCCGACCTTGGCCGAGATCGACGACAGGTTGATGATCGATCCACCGCCGTTCTCACGCATGAAGCCTGCTGCGATTCTCGTGCCGTTCCAGCAACCCTTGAGATGCACATCGATCACCTGATCGAACTGCTCCTCTGTCATTTTCCGCATGGTCGCGTCGCGAGTGATTCCCGCGTTGTTGACCATGATGTCGATAGACCCGAACGATGTGACGGCAGTGTCCACCAGGGCCTGTACGTCGGAGGCGGACGTGACATTGCAGCGAACGCCGACTGCAGGGGTGGGTAGAGCGTCTGCGGCTTCCTTGGCCTTGGACTCGTCGAGATCACCGATGACGATGTTCGCGCCGTTCTCGGCGAACATCGTGGCGATGGCCAAACCGATGCCCTGAGCGCCACCGGTGATGACGGCTGTACGACCTGAAATCATGAAATGTCCTGTTCTGTGGTGGTGCCGACGGTCATCGTGCGAAGTACGCATCGAAGGCTGCGTTCTGCACGGCAATACCCTGGCGCAGAATGCCGTCCGCTTCGTCGGGGCAGCAACCGGATTCGATCAGCAGTGCGCGGGTGTGTTGACCCAGTGCTGGAACATCGCCCATCGGAGCTTCGTGATCGGCGAATGTAGCCGGAGGCAGCAGCGCCTGTGCTGTGGCGTGTTCGGTACCGACCGTGCGCCAACGGTCACGTTCGACAAGTTGAGGATGGGAAACGACCTGATCCATCTGTTTGACCTGGGCCGCAGGAATACCGGCCGACGCCAGTTTCGCGTCCAGCTCGACTGTCGTGAAGAGCGATGTGCGGGCGGCGACGACAGCGTCGCATTCGGTGCGGTTCTGTACGCGCAGCACGTTCGTCGCGAATCGAACATCGTCCACCAACTCGGGGACGCCCAGTACCTCCGAGACGAGCGTGTACCAGCCACGGTCGTTCTGTACACCGATCAGGATTTGACCGTCGCTCGTCGGATAGGCGTCGTACGGCGCGATGGAACTGTGGCTCACACCCATACGCTGCGGTTGCGTGCCGGTGTACATCTGTGTGTACATCGCGTGGCCCATCCACTCCACGGTCGAATCGAGCATGGACACGTCGATGGTCGCGCCTTCGCCGGTTCGTCCGCGCCGCAGCAACGCCGCGAGAACCGATTGTGCGCAATACATTCCGGTGGCGATGTCGGCGGTGGGTATTCCGGTCTTGGCCGGCTCGTCCGGTGTTCCGGTGATGGAGATCAAGCCCGACTCGGCCTGGATCAGCATGTCGTAGGACTTACGATCCTGCATAGGACCACCCCTGCCGAACCCGGACATGTTGACGACGACCAAGTGCGGATTCGCCGTGCGCAATTCGTCGGCACCCAAGCCGAGACGCTCTGCCGCACCAGGAGCGAGGTTCTGCACGAACACATCGGCTCGGTCGATGAGTTCTCGAACGATGTGGCGTCCCTGCACCGACTTCAGATCGACCGCAAGCGATTCCTTACCCCGATTGAGCCACACGAAGTGCGCTCCGGTGCCGTGAACGGCGTGGTCGTAACCCCGCGCCAGGTCTCCGCCGTCGGTGCGTTCGATCTTGATGACACGGGCACCCAGATCGGCGAGATTCCGGGTGGCGAGCGGAGCTGCGACGGCCTGCTCTATCGCGACGACGGTGAAGCCTTCGAGTGGTGCGTTCACGAGTTGCGTTTCTGTTCGGCCCGAATCAGGCCGCCACCGACGATCAGTCGCTGAATCTCGCTGGTGCCCTCGTACAGTCGGAGCAAGCGCACATCACGGTAGATGCGCTCGACCGGCACCTCACGCATGTATCCGGCACCGCCGTGAATCTGGACCGCGAGATCGGCGACCTTGCCGACCATCTCGGTGCAGAACAACTTCACCGCAGACGGCGCAATACGGCGATCGGTCTCCTGCACCCACGCCCGCGCAGCCTCACGCACCATCGCCCGGCCCGCCATGACACCGACCTGCTGATCGGCGATCATCGCCTGCACCAGCTGGAAGTTGCCGATCGGCTCGCCACCCTGAGTGGATGCCGCGGCATAGGACACCGACTCGTCCAAGGCACGCTGCGCCTGCCCGACGGCCAGCGCGGCAATGTGCACCCGCCCCCGGGCCAGCGAGGTCATCGCCGCCTTGTAGCCGATGTCGCCGTTCCCGCCGACCAGTGCGTCGGCCTCGACGCGTACGTCGGTGAAGTTCACGTCGGCCGTGCCGGAGCCCTGCTGCCCCATCTTCGCGTCCTTGACGCCCACCTCGATCCCGGCGGTGTCGGCAGGGACCAGGAATACTGCAATGCCGTTGCCGCTCTGCGGTTTCGGGTCCAATTTCGCGAAGACGACGAACATGTTCGCGATCGGTGCATTGGTGATGTATCGCTTGCTGCCGTTGATGACCCACCCGGTGCCGTCGACTTTCGCGGTGGTCCGTAGCCCCGCCGGATTGGACCCGGCCCCGTCCTCGGTGAGCGCGAAGGACGCGACGATGTCGCCGGATGCCATGCCCGGCAACCATTTCGCCTTCTGCTCCTCGGTACCGAATCCCACGAGCACCTGGCCGGCGATCCCGTTGTTGGTGCCGAACATCGATCGCAGCGACAGCGCGGTGTAGCCGAGCTCCATCGCGAACTCGACGTCCTGGATCAGGTTCAGGCCGAGCCCGCCCCACTCCTGCGGGATCGCGTAGCCGAACAGCCCCATCTCTGCGGACTGTTTCCGCAGATCGTCGGGAATCGAATCGGTGTTCATGATCTCGAGTTCACGCGGCACCACACGTGAGCGCACGAAGTGGGAGATCTGCTTCAGCACGTCCGCGAAGACGTCGTCCGGTACATCGGGATTCAGCGTATCCATGGGACAACTATCGGTTACTGCATTACTATCAGTCCAATACTTAATTGGTACTTCTGTTTTGACAATTTTGGCAATAAAGGAGGGTAGGTGGACGTCGAGCAGCTCCGCGCGTTCCTCGCCGTAGCCGAGGAGCTGCACTTCGGCCGTGCCGCCGCGCGCTTGCATGTCGCGCAGCCGCCCTTGAGTCGCACGATCAAGCAGCTCGAGAAGCACCTCGGTGCCACCCTGTTCGACCGAAACACCCGCTCGGTGAAATTGACTGCCAGCGGTCAGGCCCTGATAGACCCCGCCCGCGCAGTGCTCGAAGCGATGCGCACCGCCGAGAACGCTGTCCTATCGGCCGACGGCGGCGAGACCGGCCTCGTCCGCATCGCGTTCGCGGGTGTGTCGACGCATCGCATGGTCGCGAGACTCGCTCGACTCGTTCGGTCTCAGCACCCGGGTATCGAACTCGAACTCTCCAGCCAGAACTTCGCCCAGCCGGCCATGAAACGGCTTCTGGGTGGAGACACCGACATTGCACTCGGCAGATGGGACGTCATTCCGTCCACCGTCGAGTCCCAGGTCGTGATGCCAGATCATCTCGTCGTCGCAATCGCCGACACACATCCGCTGGCCGACGCACGGCACGTCGGAATCGGGCAGCTGGCACAGGAACACTTCGTATCCCTGCCGCTGCACGAAGGATCGGTACTCCCTGATCGACTCCGCCGATTGGCGGACGCGCACGGCTTCGTCCCCGACGTCGTTCAGATCGCTCCCGACACTCAGACTGCCCTCGCCCTGGTATCCGCCGAGGTGGGGTGCCACCTGACCCTGGCCTCGGTGGCCAGCAACGTCACCGACCCGCACGTCGTGTTCGTCCCCCTGGACGACACCACAGCAGATGTGGACATGAGAGCCGCGTGGCGCCGAGACAACACCAACCCAGCGCTGCGCGTGGTACTCGACAAGGTCGTCGCTCTCGACGAGAGCGGCTCGTGAGCGGCACCTACAGCGACGCCTCACCGTCGTCCAGACCGAGCTGACGTAAACGGCGGTAGAGGGTAGTTCGGCCGATCCCGAGGAGCTCTGCTGCCATCGACTTGTTGCCACCAGCGCGGTCCAATGCCTCGACGATGGCATCACGCTCGGCCGATTCCATCATCGTCATCTTCCGACGTGACGGCGCTCGTTGGAGGTGTTCGGGCAGGTGGTGACGCTCGATCACCGACGCAGTCACACTCGACGCAAGGGTGGTCACGGTCGCCGTCAACTCTGCGATATTGCCGGGCCATTCCCACTGCATCAACGACTGCAGAGCTGTCGGAGACATCGAATGCCGCCGCGTTGTATCCACCTGATCGAGAATGCTTCGGACGAGCCCCGGAATGCGATCCGGGGCGGCGGAGAGAGCTTCCGTTCTGGCGTCGATACCCCAATGATCGACCAGTGCAGCGACTTCCGGTGAGGATGCCTCGGCACAGCTGGTGATCAACAGTTGATTCCGCCGACCGGCTGCAACAGCCGCGCGGTGTTCCCGAACCAGGGTTGCGACCACCACCGCTTCGTGGTCATGCACCGACTCCAGTCTTCGTACCAGGACATCTCGGCCGCCCTCGAGCAGGTCTGCCACAGCAGACCAGGGCGTTGCGGTGTCTGTCGACAGAACGACTACCTCGAGTTCTCCGCCTTCTCCTCGACCGGCGCGTGCATCCAGCGCCCGCGATGCACGACCGGATCCACGAGGACCGTCGATCACCGTCACCGCCGCCTGTGCCGCCTCTCGCGAAGCACTGTCTCCGTGTGCACTGGGACCGATGGGGGCGGCCGTCGGCACCTCGTCTCGAGGAACGGGAGCGAAGTGCAGCACGTAGTAGTCGCGGGCTCCTTCGACGACTCGCCGAGCTGTCACCGCCACCGCGCCTGACTCGATATCCCAGCGGGCCGTGCTCGCGACCGCCCAGTTGTGTGCGCTGAGGCGATCCCACAGGAGCACGTGCGAGTCGACGCTCACATAGGGCAGTCCGGGTGTATTCGCCAGCAGCGACTCGCGATCCATGATGACCGTGGGACGACGAGAGTTGGCGTAACGCATGAACGACATTGCCAACGCGAGGTCCTGCGGTCGTGCTGCCGCCTTCAATCGTTCTTCGATCTGCTGACCGATTTCCTTGGTGAGGGTGACCATCAGAGAATTCGCAATGGCCAACGGTCCCCCGAGCGAGACCGATCCGATCACCAGGCCCGACGGCGTGTAGACCGGAACGGCGGCACACGCCAGCACGGACAGCGACTCGTTGAAGTGCTGGCTGCCTTCGATGTACACCGCTCGGCCTTCGACCATCGACGTACCGAGACCGTTGGTCCCGATCGAGTCTTCCGAATAGTCGAACCCTTCGGCCGCGTTCACTCGGTCCAGTTTTCGCTGCAATCCTCGATCGCTAGCGCGCCTCGCCACGATGCTGCCTGCGCGGTCGCTGAGAAACAATGTCGTGCCGGTGTCCACCAGCTGGTCCTGCCATCGGTCGAGTACCGGATCTGCTGCGCGGCGCAGAATCGAGTCGGTATCGATCTCGTCGAACTTCTGCGATGGCAGCGTGCTGTCCGCGCTGTTGCCTATCGAGCGACGCCAGCTGCGCAAGATCAGGTCCGGAACCACCCCCTCGTCGGGAGCACCGGACAGCAGGCCTGCGCGCATCAGGTGCCGCTTCGCCTCGCGCACCGCATCACTCATAGGTTCTCGCCCTCTAACCAGTTGTTCATCCGCCACCTGAACACTCACAGGTCGCAACAATCACTATTCCATTACTGCCATACGCGCATAACTGCAGTTCAGCACAGTCATATCCGGGTGTTCCAGATTGGTACACACCAGACACCTGTGCTCCACCTCACCATTGTGACCAGAGGAAGTGAACTACACCACACAGGTCGCAAGACCGGAGGAGCAATCACATGGCGTCACACGAACCCGATCAGATCCGTGAGATCGACGCACTCGTCGTCGGATGCGGCTTCGGCGGGATCTACATGCTTTACAAGCTACGGCGTGAACTCGGACTGACCGCCATCGCTATCGACAAGGCCGCCGGTGTCGGCGGTACCTGGTTCTGGAACAAGTACCCGGGGGCCCTGTCGGACTCGGAGAGCTTCGTCTACCAGTACTCGTTCGACCGCGATCTGTACGACCAAACCACCTGGAACACGAAGTTCGTTCGCCAGCCCCAGATCCTGGAGTACCTCAACGGCGTCGTCGACCGCTACTCGCTGCGCGAAGACATCGCGCTCGAGACCACCATGACCGCGGCCCGATTCGACGAGGTTGCCGGAACCTGGACCGTGTCCACCGACCGTGGAATCACCTACAAGGCCAAGTATCTCGTCAACGGCCTCGGCCTCCTGTCGGCGACGAATGTGCCGAATTTTCCGGGCATCGAGAACTTCGCGGGCCGGTTGGTGCACACCGGCGCATGGCCCGAGGATTTGGATCTGACCGGCAAGCGAGTCGGAGTCATCGGCAACGGGTCCACCGGAGGTCAGGTGATCACCGCGGTCGCGCCGATCGCCGGGCATCTCACCTCGTTCCAGCGCACCCCTCAGTACAGCGTTCCTGCGGGCAACCGCGTGTTGTCCAACGAGGAATTGGCACGGCAGAAAGAGAACTTCGAGGCCAACTGGGACCAGGTCCGCAATTCAAGCGTCGCAATGGGATTCGTCGAAAGTGAGATCGAGACGTTCAGCGTCTCTGCCGAGGAACGCCAGCAGATCTTCCAGCGGACGTGGGACGAGGGCGGCGGGTTCCGCTTCATGTTCGAGACGTTCTGCGACATCGCTACCAATCCCGAAGCGAACGAGGAAGCGGCGAAATTCATCCGTTCCAAGATCGCCGAGATCGTCAAGGATCCGGAGACTCGACGCAAGTTGACGCCCACCGATCTCTACGCCCGCCGACCACTGTGTGATTCGGGCCTGTACGAAACGTTCAACCGGGACAACGTCTCTCTGGTTCACGTCGGCGAGAACCCCATCCGCGAACTGACAGCCGAAGGCATCGTCACCGAAGATGGGGAACTGCACAAGATCGACGTACTGATTTGCGCCACCGGCTTCGACGCCGTCGACGGCAACTACGTCAAGGTCGACATCCGCGGACGCAACGACGAAAGCCTCAAGGAACACTGGCAGGACGGGCCGACCAGTTACCTCGGAATGGCCACCACCGGGTTCCCGAACATGTTCATGATCCTCGGACCGAACGGACCTTTCACGAACCTGCCGCCGTCGATCGAGACACAGGTCGAGTGGATCTCGGACACCATCGGGGCCATCGAGAACAACTCCATGGGCTGGATCGAGGCCAAGCCGGACATCGAAACAGAATGGACCGATATCTGCGCCGACATCGCCGACCAGACGTTGTTCCCGAAAGCTGCGTCGTGGATCTTCGGTGCCAACATCCCCGGCAAGAAGCGCACGGTCATGTTCTACCTCGGCGGCATCAAGGAGTATCGCTCGGTGCTCGACAACGAGAAGGCATCCGGCTACCCGAGCTTCCTGACGCAATCGGACGCGCTCGAGCCTGCCTGACCCTTCACTCGAGGACACTGCATCGATCACGCCGTCCGGGTGACCTACACCGGTCGCCCGGCCGGCGTCCTGCAACGAAAGACATGCCGATGAGCAAGTACGCAAGCACCGATCCCACTACAGGCACCATCGTGGCGAAGTTCGAGACCGAGTCCGACGAGCAGGTGATGGCATTGCTCTCCGCCGCCGACGCCGCGTACCGAACATGGCGGACCGCCGAAGTGGCCGAACGCGCTTCGGTTCTCCAGCGGGTCGCCGATCTGCATCGCGAACGCGAAACCGAACTCGCCGAGTTGATGACACTCGAGATGGGCAAACCGATCGCACAGGCCCGAGGCGAAGTGAAACTCTCCGCGTCGATCTTCGAGTACTACGCGACCAAGGGTATGGACCTGCTCGCGGACGAGGAACTCGACATTGCCGGTTCCGGACGAGCATTGGTGCGTACGGCACCCATCGGAGCACTCGTCGGCGTCATGCCATGGAATTTTCCCTACTACCAGGTTGCCCGATTCGTAGCGCCGAACCTGTTGCTGGGCAACACGATTCTACTCAAGCATGCCAGCAACTGCCCGCAACAGGCGTTGGCCGTCGAGGCGATGTTGCGTGATGCAGGAAGCCCCGAGGGTGTGTACCGGAACATTTTTGCCTCCAGCGACCAGATAGCCGATCTCATCGCCGACCCCCGAATTCAGGGGGTCTCGCTCACCGGATCGGAACGCGCGGGCAGCATCATCGGACAGCTCGCCGGCAAGTACATGAAAAAGGCAGTACTCGAACTCGGCGGCTCGGACCCGTTCCTCGTGCTCGCCGGCGCCGACCTCGATGATGCTGTCGCCGCGGCTGTCCCCGGTCGATTCGGCAACGCAGGCCAAGCATGCACCTCGTCCAAGCGGATGATTGTCGACGCCTCGGTGTGGGACGAGTTCCTCGACGGGTTCGTTTCGGCGGCGCAGTCGTGGTCGATGGGTGACCCGACGGATCCCGCTACGCGACTGGGTCCGATGTCGTCCATCGGCGGACGCGACGAAATCGCAGAGCAGGTCGCGGACGCCGTTTCGAAGGGTGCCACGGTGCACCTCGGTGGAACCGTCCCCGACGGCGACGGTGCCTACTACCCCGCGACCGTGCTTTCCGGTGTCACGCCGGATATGAGGGCATACCGGGAAGAACTGTTCGGACCGGTTGCGGTGCTGCACAAGGTCGACTCGACCGACGCCGCCATCGATCTCGCCAACGATTCCCCGTTCGGTCTCGGCAGTGCCGTGTTCACCACGGACGACAGCGAAGCTGCGTACGTCGCCGACCGGCTCGACGTCGGTATGGTCGGCATCAACACCACCATCAAGAGCGCGCCCGACATGCCGTTCGGCGGAGTCAAGACTTCCGGCATCGGCCGAGAGCTCGGTCGATTCGGGCTCGACGAATTCGCGAACAAGAAGCTCGTTCGCACCCTCTGACTCGTCAACTGCATCAACTCATCTCAGGAGAAGAACCATGCGCGCAGCTGTGTACTACGGCAATCACAAGGTAGAGATCGAAGACGTGCCCGAGCCCGAAGCCGGTCCGGGGCAGGTCAAGATCCGCGTGTCCCGTAACGGTATCTGCGGCACCGATCTTCACGAGTTCTACGACGGTCCTATCTTCATCCCGCCGTCCGACCCGCATCCATTGACTCACAAAGCCATGCCGGTGGTTCTCGGGCACGAGTTCTCGGGCATTGTGACCGCTGTCGGAGCGGGCGTCGACGACGTCGCCGAGGGTGACGCGGTCACTATCGAACCCATCTACCGCTGCGGCGAATGCCGCCCCTGTCGCAACGGCCAGTACAACCTGTGCAAGTCGATCGGCTTCCACGGATTGATGGCCGACGGCGGGATGGCCGAGTACACGGTGGTTCCCCGCAACCAGGTTCACAAGCTTCCGGATTCGATTCCGGTCGAGATGGGCGCGCTGGTCGAACCCATGTCGGTGGCCTATCACGCAGCCGTACTGGGTGAGGTCGGCGACCAGAGCCGCGCGCTGGTCTACGGTGCCGGCCCCATCGGCATCGGCATCTGGTTTGCGTTGCGCGGCATGGGATTGACCGAGATCGACGTCGTCGAACCGTCGGAGACTCGACGCAAGTCCATCGAAGCACTCGGGGCTCGCACCCTCGATCCGATGTCGGTCGACGTTCCCGCCCTCATCGCCGATCGAACCGACGGAGACGGCGTCGACGCCGCGTTCGACGCAGCCGGCGTAGCTCCCGCAGTCGAGTCGGCACTGGATTGTGTCGGCGAGCGACGCCCCCTGATCAGTGTGGCGATCTACGACAAGCCTCTCTCGACACCCCTGATCAACCTCGTTCTTCGGGAGCGGCGCATTCAGGGCACCATCTGCTACACCGGTGATGATTACCGCTCGGTGATCGACCTGATGGCCAAGGGCCACTACGACACCACCGGTTGGGTCGACACGATCGCTCTCGGAGACGTCGTCGACGGCGGGTTCGAGGAATTGCGGGCCGGACGCAAGATGAAGCTCCTCGTCGATCCGACAGCCTGACATCCACCACTTCACAGCTCACACAACATGATTCAGGAGACGACCATGACCGTCGCACACATCACCGGCTCGGCACGCGGAATTGGCAAAGCCATCGCGCTGCGCCTCGCACAGGACGGACACGACATCGCACTGTCCGACCTGCCCTCGATGTCGGAAGAGCTGGAGAAAACTCGGACCGAGGTCGCCGCACACGGAGTGAAGACCGCCGCGTTGACCGGCGACGTCAGCGATCCAGATTCGGTGCGGGCGCTCATGACCGACACCGCCGAACAGCTGGGATCGCTCGACATCCTGGTGGCCAACGCCGGGATCGCCCAGACGAAGGCACTTCTCGACGTGACACCGGAGGAGTACGACCGCCTCCACGCTGTCAACGGCCGCGGAATCTTCCTCTGCTACACCGAAGCAGCGCGTCAGATGATCAAGCAGGGGCATGGCGGAAAGATCATCGGAGCCTCGTCCATCGCGGGCCACAAGGGATTCGCGTTGCTCGGCATCTACAGCTCGACCAAGTTCGGAGTCCGCGCCCTGACCCAGGCAGCTGCGCAGGAGTGGGCGGAACACGGCATCACCGTCAACGCCTACTGCCCCGGCATCGTCGATACCAACATGTGGGTCGAGGTGGACCGCGACCTCGGTGCCATCAACGGTGTCGGAAAGGGCGAGTCGATGAAGGCAATGGCTGCCGGCATCACCCTCGGACGCGTCTCGACCGGCGACGACGTTGCGGCGTACGTCTCGTACTTGGCCGGACCCGACTCGAACTACATGACAGGACAGTCCGCCCTCATCGACGGCGGCATGCTTTTCGTTTGATGTTCGCCTTACTCAACGTGGAGGAATGATGAACTCGCTCAACCCAACTGCTTCGCTGTACCAGGTTCCGACCTTCGGTCTGTGGTACGACTTCCGCAATCCGGCTCAATGGCGGAAACCATTGGGTTCTCTCTATCGAGAATCGGTGGACCAGGTCGTCTGGGCCGAATCACTCGGTTTCGGGTCAGCATGGTTGAGCGAGCATCATTTCGCCGAGGACGATTACGCGTCGTCTCCCCTGGTCGTTGCCGCGGCAATCGGTACTCGCACGAAGACCATGCGCATCGGTACCAACATCATCGTGGCGGGACTACACGAACCGATGCGTCTGGCCGAGGATGCGGCAGCTCTGTCGTTCTTGACCGACAACCGTTTCGAGCTGGGACTCGGCCTCGGCTATCACGAGAAGGAATTCGCCGCATTCGGGCGAAAGGTCAAGCAGCGCCCCAGCCTTCTCGAGGACGCCATTGCCGTGATTCGGCACGCCTGGGCCGGCACCGGTGAAGCCTACGAAGGCAAGCGGTTCTCGGTACCTGCGTTGCCGGTGACGCCGCTACCCGAGACGCCCCCGAGGATTCTGATCGGAGCACAGTCTCCGGTGGGAATCGATCGCGCCGCTCGACTGGCAGACGGTGTCATCACTCTGCAAAACGCCCACTTCACGGACTACCAGCAGTCGATCGAGCGGCACGGGAAGAACGTGGACGATGCCCGCATCTACGCCAGCCAATGGACGGTGGTGGCCGACGATCCGGAACGCACGTGGGCCGAGGTCGGCGAACACGCGCTCTACCAGATGAACAAGTACATCGAATGGGGCTCATTCGAGGGCCCCGATCAGCCGTCGTCGTTCGACAGCCCTCAGCACCTACTCGATGCCGGTGCCTACAAACTCATGGACGCCTCGATGGCGATCGACGAACTGGTGACCATGGCCACCGAGTTCCCCCAGATCCGCGACTTCCACTACTGGGCTCAACTACCGGGCGAGTCCGTCGAATCCGGCTCCGCACGAATCCAATACATTGCCGACAAAGTCATTCCCGAGGTCACCCGCAAGCTCGGTGGTTGATCACTCCGGAATCTGCAGGACGACTCTCGACCGAGTGCCCGCGTCGACTCGGTCGTGAGCGTCGGCAATTCGGTCGAGAGGCAGTGGATCGTCGACGGAGATGGACAGTGCTCCCACGGAAGCGGCGTCGGTGAGATCGCGGGCGGCCGTCATCTTCACTTCCTGCGAGAAGTCGTCGCTACCCAGCAGCCGAATGGTGATGTTGTCGAACAACATCGGCCAGAACGGCAGGCTCGGGCGCGCGTCCCGTGTGCCGTACGCGGCAATAACGGTGTCGTTCTTCGCCACTGTCGCATCGAAGTCGATGTTGTCCGAGAACGACACTTCGACGATGCGGTCGACTCCACCTCCGGCGAATTCGCGTACCTGGGTAACTGCGTCGGGATCGTCCAGCGCGACCGCGAATCTCGTTCCTGACGCCCGGGCCTGTTCGAGGTCCGCAGCGGTACGCACCGTTCCGATCACGGTCGCGCCTTTCCACCGCGCGAGCTGAGCAGCCAATGAACCGACACCGCCCAGTACTCCGTGGACCAGAACAGTTTTTCCCTCGACACTGCCGTCGCCGAACACGGCGCGGTGGGCGGTGATACCCGGAATCCCCAGGCAAGCGCCCACTTCGGGCGCTACGGAAGCCGGCAGCGCAACCGCTTGCCACTCGGACACGACGGTGAATTGCGCAGCTGTTCCGAATGCGCGATACGACTGGGCACCGAACACCCAGACGCGCTCCCCCACCCGCGACTGTTCGACACCCGACCCGACAGCGTCGACGAACCCTGCACCGTCGCTGTGTGGCACGACTCGCGGATAGGACATCGATGACCCGAGCCATCCGCGTCGCTTCTTGGTGTCACCGGGATTCACCGAAGTAAGCTGCACCCGTACCCGGACCTCCCCGGGCCCTGGCTCGGGCGTCGGCAGCGTTCCGACCTCGAGAACCTCGTGCGCCGATCCCTGCGAGTCGTACCACGCGGCGATCATGCTGTTGCGGTCTGCGCGAGAACCTCTGCGGTGGTCGCGAACTCGGAAATATTGGTCAGTGCGAAGCTTTCGGCGGCATGCTGCCATTCCTGACTGAGGCTCGAGGTCGCATCGGTGACGAGGATCGGACGGTAGCCGTGGTCGGCCGCATCGCGAACGGTGTGCTCGACGGCCATGTTGGTCCAGACGCCCGCGACCAGAACATCCTTGATTCCGAGGTTACGAAGAAGTGTGTCGAGCATGGTGCCGTTGAAGGCGCTCATGCGGTTACGAATCAGGACCGGCTCGTCTTCACGCGCTTCGAGACCGTCGAGTGCTCGAGCTCCCCACGAACCCAATTTCAGCGAGTCCGGTCCGATCAGCTTGAAGATCGGAGCGTTGCTTCCGCCGAACGGTCGGCCGGGTAGAGACACGATGTGATTGTGAATCACCGGGATGGACTTCTCGCGAGCGAAGGCCAGCAGCTCGCGCACGTGCTCTTCGAGGTTCTGGTGTTGTGCGTGGTCGGCCGCCCCGAACGAGGCATACGCGCCGTCCGCGTGGACGTTGTCGTTCTGCAGATCCACAAGAACCAGCGCGGTGCGTTCGAGATCGAAACTGGTAGTCATCGAAACCCTTACAGAGGAGGAGAGGAAATTCGCCGGTACCCGACCACAGTACCTCGGTTCGATGTACGCATCGAACCGAGGTAGTTCTGACACAATGGCCCCATGTTGGAACTCACCATCCTCGGGTTTCTGTCCGAAGGCTCCCTGCACGGATACGAACTCAAGCGCCGGGTCGCGCAGCTGACGGGATATGCCAGGCCGGTGAGCGACGGCACCCTGTATCCGGCGATCAAACGCCTGCATCGGGATGGATTGCTGGAACGACGTGCCGAACCCGGCGCGGGCCCGGCACGGTACGTGCTGACCATCACCGACGACGGGCGAGATGCGTTGGTGGCACGGCTGCGAGATCCACAGGCCAACGAAGTCTCGGATTTCTCGCGGTTCATCGTGGTGTTGACCTTCTTGTCCCTCGTACCGTCGGTCGAGGAACAACACGCAGTGCTGCGCCGACGACTGGACTTCCTGGAGCAGCCGGCCAGTTTCTTCTACGACGAGGATCGAACCGTTCGAGCCGAAGAGATTCCGGACGTCTACCGGCGTGGCCTGTTGCTCGTCGCGCGCGAAACGAGCCGCGCAGAACGAGCCTGGCTCACATCGATACTCGAGGGCTCTGCTGCGCGTCGCTGATCCGTTGCCTCACAGCCACCGAGGCGGTTCGTCGATCGCGCCGTCGACCGTCGAACCGATCGATCCACGCCCTGCCGCCCACCTGGTCACTGCCTCGAGTCCACCGCTGACGGTCGTGGTCGTCGCCTCGTCGGTCACTGCGATGGGCTCACGCCCGTCCACTGCCAGGACCAACCCACTTCCTTCACCCTTCTTGCGCCACATCCCGACGATGTCGGTGAGCAAGCCCTCGTTCACCACCTCGGGAAAGTCCGCGAACCGCCCACCGTTGCCGAGATCCACCGCGTGGATCCACACTTCGCGAGTCCGCATCCAGATCGTTTCCGACGCTGGGACCGTGCGGCCCTGAGCCGTCCTGACCTCGGCCGCCCACGCTGACTCGGACGCAGTTCGCCACTTCTCGTCGAGCCGCGCGACCGTGTGGTCGAACAGGTTTCGAATGGCTGCGGCCGACAGCGTGGAACCCTCGTCGATCTCACGGCCGCGCTGCTGCGATGACTCGTACATCGGCGTCTCCTCACCCGACGACGCCCAGTCCATCAACCTGCACAAAGCCGCAGCGTTGTAGCCGACGTGCGCAACCAGGTGGCGCCCGGTCCATCCCGCCAGCAGAGTCGCGCCGTCGAGTTCGGAATCGGTGACCTCGGAGAGCCGCTGCGCGAGATACGAAGTACCGCGCCGGGCGATCAGAAGCCGCTCGACGAGCGACATGTCGTGAAAGGTCACCTCGAACGCGCCTTACTTGACAATGGTCTTGTTGCGGACCGAGCCGAGACCGTCGATGGTCACCTCGACGGTCTGCCCGTCCTGGATGTAGACGCCAGGCTTGCGGGCATGTCCGACGCCTCCCGGGGTACCGGTGATCACGACGTCTCCCGGCTGCAAAGTCACGATGTGCGAGATGTACTCGACCAGCTTTGCAGGCGTGAACACGAGGTCGTCGGTGGTGGTCGTCTGCATGACTTTCCCCTCCAACGACGTCTCGAGCGTGCCGCCGAAGGTGTACGAATCCGTCGTGGTGAGGAAGGGGCCGAAGCCGCTGGTCCTCTCGAACGTCTTGCCCTGGTCCCACTGCAACGTGCGGTACTGGTAGTCGCGCATCGTGTAGTCGTTCATGATCGAGTAGCCGGCAATGTATCTCTCGGCCTCGGCCTCGGCCACCTGGTAGGCCTGCTTGCCGACGACGAAGGCCAACTCGCCCTCCCAATCCAGCTGTGCTGCTGCGTAACTCGGGACCACGACGTCGTCGTACGGGCCCGTCAGCGCTTCACGGAACTTGGCGAACAGCGTCGGGTACTCGGGAAGATCACGGCCCATTTCTTTGATGTGGTTCGCGTAGTTCAGCCCGACACAGATGATCTTGCCCGGTCGCGGAACCACGGGAGCGTAATCCGCATCGGCCAATCGGAGCTGTTCTCCGTCCGCGTTCTCGGCCAGTTCACGCCAGTTCCCTTCGTCCAGGAGGGCGGACAAGTCGACGTAGCCGTCGATGACGGTGGCAGAATCGTCGCTGTCGACGCGCACTGCGGTAGTGGTGCCGTTTCGGCGCAGAGTAGCGAGTTTCATCGAGGTCAAGCTCCTTCGGAAAATACGGTGCGGGCAAAGTGCAGCTTCTCGACGATCGGTGCATCCGAAAACGCGAAGAGGTCGAACTGTGTGTCGGCTTCGATGGACCATTCTGTCCATGACGGGACGACGACCATGTCGCCCTTCGACACCGAACGCTGTTCGCCGGCGAGAACGAACCGACCACTCCCCTCGAACACCTGATACACCGTGGAGCCGACATCACGTCGGGGTCGCGTGTGCGCACCCTGACGAAGTCGGTGGAACTCGGCTCGGATCGTCGGCATGACGTCGCCGCCATTGGTGGGATTGGTGTATCGAACCGCGGCATGCCCCGGTTCGGTGGTCGCCGCGAACCCCTCGTCCTCGAGGTCCAACTGTGCTTTCAACGCCGCATCGGTGTGCTCCCACCGATACGCGGCGATCGGCGAACTCGATTTGCTGTCGAGCCCGACGAGCGGGCGCAGGCCCGGATGAGCCCACAGACGCTCGGACCGAGAGATGTCCGGTGTCGAATCGTCGGTGACGTTCTCGGACCCGAACTCGAAGAAGCCGGTGTCGGTGTAGTGAACGAACGGAATGTCGAGTCCGTCGATCCAGGCCATGGGCTGATCGGTCTCGTTGTGGTGCCCATGGAAGTTCCAACCCGGAGTGAGCAGGAAGTCGCCGCGCCGCATGGCGACGGGGTCGCCGTTGACCACAGTCCACACCCCTTCACCCTCGACGACGAAGCGGAACGCGTTCTGCGCGTGGCGATGTTCCGGTGCGACCTCTTTGGGGCCGAGATACTGGATCGCTGCCCACAGCGTGGGAGTGATGTACGGGACCCCCGCCAGGCCGGGGTTGGCGAGCGCGATGGCACGGCGCTCGCCACCTCGACCGACGGCAACGAGATCGCCTGCGCGCTGCGCCAGCGGGTACAGCGTCGACCACTTCCACACGAAGGGAACAGCTTTGGATTTCGGTGACATCGGCATCAGGTCGCCGAGCTGGGTCCACAGCGGCATGAGATTCTCGGACTCGAAGTCGCGGTAGAGCTGCTCGAGTGCTGGGTCCTCGGGGTGCACTTCGGTGTCGGTCATCGGTTGCCTTCCTGATCTGCGTCGAGTCGTGTGCGGATGTCCTCACGCATGGCCTTTTTGTCCAACTTGCCTACTTTCGTGGTGGGTATCGCATCCACGACCACCAACCGCTCGGGGAGTTTGAACCGAGCGACACCCGCGGAATTCATCACCGCGAGAACGTCGTCCAGAGTCACATGGGCACCCGCGGCAACGGAGACGTACAAGCACAGGCGCTCGCCCAGGACTGGATCCGGCATTGCCACGGCCGCAGCCATCTCGATGCCGTCGACCTGGTAGGCGAAGTTCTCCACTTCCTCGGCCGAGATCTTTTCGCCACCCCGATTGATCATGTCCTTGTCGCGACCTGCCACGACGAGGTTCCCGTCGGGTCGGCGGATCACGATGTCGCCACTGGCGTACCACCCGTCCGCAGTGAAAGCGCGAGAGTTGTGTTCGGGCGCGCGGAAATAGCCGCGTGGGGTGTACGGACCGCGGGTCAGTAGCGCTCCGGGAGTTCCGTCGTCGACCGGCTCCCCGAGCTCGTCGACAACGGCGATCTCGTCGGCCTCGCTGACCGGCCGCCCCTGGGTATTGGTGATGACCTCGAGGTCGTCGTTCAATCGAGTCATGTTGATCAGACCCTCGGCCATCCCGAAGACCTGCTGAAGACGTGCGCCCAGGACCGGTTCCACTCGCGCCGCCAATTCGTCGGGCATCCGGGAACCACCGACCTGGAGAACCCTCAGGCTGGATCCGGTCAACGTGCCATGCTCACGCTGGTACTCGATCCAGGACTGAGCCACCGCGGGTACCACCGTTGCCACGGTCACCGACTCGCTGTCGATCGCGAGGAATGCCCTGTCCGGTCTCGCCGACGGAAGCATCACCGTGCGTCCACCCGCGAACAAGGTGCCCAGAATTCCTGGACAGGCCAACGGGAAATTGTGACTGCTCGGCAGCGCACCGAGGTACACGGTGTCCGAGGTGATTTCGGAGATCGCGTTACAGCGAATGATGTTGTAGGCGTAGTCGTCGTGCGTACGAACGATCAGCTTGGGAAGCCCGGTCGTCCCACCGGACAGCAGGAAGCACGCAACATCCTCGCCCGCGGGGTCGTAGTCGGCATCGGAAAACGAGGGAATCGTCGTCGAGGCATCCGCCAGGCTGAACTCGGGAGTCGACGTATTTTCCCCGGAACTCAGGTCACCGTGGACCAACACCGCCCGCACGGACGCAACCTCGGCCGCAACCTCTTGCGCGGTGGACCTCAGGTCGGTGTCCTTGTCGGTGTCTGCGACCACGATGGCCACGGCGTCCGACAAAGCCGCCAGGTGCGTCAGCTCGTGTCGTCGGTGAGCAGGCAGCGCCATCACCGGTACGGCACCGATGCGGAAGCACCCCAGGGTGAGAGCAACAAATTCCCACGAATTGGGAAGCTGCAGAACAATTCTGTCGCCAGGTTCGACATCGAGATTCAGAAGCGCTTGCCCCATCGACGCCGACCGGTCCCACAGTTGGCGGTACGTCAACCTGATCGAGCCGTCGACCAGCGCCTCGGCGTCTGGATGCAGTTCGACCTGCTCCACGATGTGCGAGCCCAACGATCGACCGCTCCAATACCCGGCTTCGCGATAACGGCGAGCATCGTCGGCAGGCCACGGCACGACACCGTCGATCGAGACGGGGGTCCGAGTACTCATCACCGATCTCCTTCTGTAGCAGTGTGTCCGGCCCCGACGACGACGGCGTCGAGCGCGATCAGACCGTCCGAGGTCAGTCGCAACGGATTGATTTCGAGATCGCCGATCTCGTCGTGATTCGAGACGTAGGCCGCCAACGCGACAGCTGCGCGGCCGAACTCGTTTCGGTCCAGCCTCGGTCCGCCGCGCCATCCATGCAGGACAGCGGCCGTGTGGAGATCGTCGAGCATCGTCGTCGCAGCGGACAGCGTGAGCTCACCACTGCGGATGGCCACGTCGCCGATCGCCTCTGCTGCGGTTCCACCCAAACCTGCCACGACGATCGGTCCGAACACTGAGTCTCTCCGCACACCGAGGAAGAGATCGACGCCGGAACCGGCCATGGTCTCGAGCAGGTACGCCGGTGCCCCGATCGAATCGAGGGCGTCCAACGCGGTGTCCAGTTCCTCTGTCGTGCGAACGAACAGGTGGACTCCGCCGATTTCGGTCTTGTGCAGAACCGACGCGTCGAGAATCTTGACTGCGACGGGATGCTCGAGTTCCGCGAGCGCTCGGTGCGCGTCCTCTCGGGTGTGGGCCACACGCCGATCGGGCGTACGAATACCCAACGCGTCGAGCAAGTCCTTGCCTCTTGCCTCGTCGACAGGAAGCGTGATGGAAGGTCCGGCGGGAGGAACGAACGCCTCGGTATGCACCCGACCGTAACGGAGCTTTGCATCTTCGACGAGGGCGCGCACGCCGTTGGCCAACGACGTAGGGCTCGAGAGGACCGGCAGATCGAGGAGCGCGGCAGAGACGGTTGCTGCGGACACCGCCTCTCGTGGTCCACCGATACCGAGCACGACGGGCAGCCGCTCGTGCACCGAGGACGTCCCGACGGCGTCGGCGAGGTCGATCGCGTCGGGTTCGGCAAGGGCATACACGGCAAGCGCGTCGACGTCCGGGTCGTCCGCCGTCGCCCGGAGGACGTCCGCGAAGGTGGCCGCGGGCCTGCCGGTGTCGACGGGATTTGCCTGATAGGTCAACGGTGGCAACAGATCGGACAATCGACTCAGCGTGGCGTCGGACAGCGTCGGAACACGTACCCCGCCGGCCAGCAGTGCATCGAGAACCATCAATCCGGGACCGGCCTGTGCGGTGACTAGGCCTATTCCCGGAGATGCGGACGCGGGTAGTCGCGTACGGCCGAGTACGGCGAGCGCATCCACCAGGTGGTGTTCGTCGTCGACGACCACGGCACCCGCTTCGGTGAGCAGTGCGCGCGTAGTCCGCCACGACGTGGCGAGCGCACCTGTGTGGGACTCCGAGAACGCGGAGACATCACTTCGACCCACCACGATGGCCACCACTGGCTTCACTGCAGTCACGTCTGCGACCGCCGACAACAGCGCGCGGCCGTCTTCGACGGACTCGACGTGCAATGCGACTGCTGTGATCGCATCGTCATGCTGGAGGTAGCGCAGCACGTCGACATTCGTGACGTCCACGCTGTTACCGAGACCGACACCGAGGCCCACACCGACGCCGTTCTCGGACAACAGGAACGACAGCGCATGGTTCATGCCCCCGCTCGCTGCGACGACGGCGACCGTACCCGCGGCGATGTGCTCGACAGTCGGGACGAAGCTGACCGTGGAGTGACCGGGACGGAAGAACCCGGATGTATTGGGACCGAGCAATCGGATGCCGGTTTCGGACGTGATGTCCCTCAGCCGGCGTTGCAGCTCGATGCCGTCGTCGCCGGCCTCTGCAAAGCCACCGGAACAGATCAACGCTGCCCGCACCCCGGCGTCGGCCGCTTCCTGCAGCGCTGCGGGGGTCGCGGCGGCTGGAATGCACAGAACCGCCAGATCTATTGCTGTGCCGTGGGATCGAACTGCGTCCGCGATCGACGAGCTGAATCCCTCGGCGGTACCGCGTGGATTGATTCCGTACGTAGTGACAGCGCCGCGGCTTCCTCTGTCGATGGCGGCGAGCATCACCGAGCCGAGCTTTTCAGGTGCACTCGAGGCACCGAACACCGCAATGGACGTCGGACTGAACAGCG
Organism: Rhodococcus sp. 15-649-2-2; assembly: GCF_002258645.1. NCBI lineage: Bacteria > Bacillati > Actinomycetota > Actinomycetes > Mycobacteriales > Nocardiaceae > Rhodococcus > Rhodococcus sp. 15-649-2-2. The sequence goes on along the minus strand of NZ_NPFM01000031.1, from coordinate 76,953 downwards.
CGGAGAGGGAATCTGCAGCATCTTCCGCGCCCGGGACAGCCAGCGGAACGTGAGTCGTTGTCATAGTTCCGACCTCGACGGTGCCGCGGCGCTCTCGGATTCGTCCAGCTTGTCGAAAGCGACCGCATCAGCGCGGCCGGACAGGACCAGTGTTGCTGCACAATCTCTTCGGTCGACAGCGCGGCGGGAGCGAACAGACGATTCCTGCTCGATCACAATCGCTGCGACGTGGTGTCGCAGGCGTACGTACTCCGAGGCCAGTACCCGCGACAGCTCGGTCCCCCCTTTGATGATCACGGCCCCCGGTCCGCCAGCACACAGCTCGTCGAGGCGTGAGAGAGAGTCTTCGTCCAGAGCGGTGCGGTCGGAGTCGGGTGCCGAGAACAGTGGCTCGGCTTCGTGCGCAGCCTGGTTCGCAACGAGAATCGACGTGCCGTCGGTGAGTGTCACGGAGTTTGCCGTGCCAGCGGTGACAGAGAGAAGCCGCGAGTCGAGCGCGACCGCCCCTGCTTTCAGAGGAGTCTCGAGCGGTGCGGCACCATGCTGTTCGTGCCAGGCGAGTTCGGCAACCTCGACGAACTGCGGGTCTCGAACTCGTATCTTCTCGGCGGAGATGGACCGCGTGAAGAAATGGAACCCGAACTGCCACGGTTCCAGTTCGCGGTAGTACTCCCCGAAGTGGTCCCACCACGCAAGGCTGGGAACCGACGAATTCTGGACCTTGGCCACCTGGGGACGCCGGATCTGCTCGAACTCCGACAGAGCCGCATCGAGATCGGGCGCGTGTTCGGCGACGGTCTGCGCGAGAACGGCTGCATCCTCCATGGCCATCTTCGTTCCCGATCCGACCGAGAAGTGGGCCGTGTGCATGGCGTCGCCGAGGAACACCACAGGTGTGCCGCGGTCGGTCCGGCTGTGCCAACGCGCGGTGCGGCGAGTTTTGAAATTGGCCCAACGCGAATTGTTCGCTACCAGCCTCGCACCGTCGATAAGGTCGGCGAACAATTCTTCGAGGTAGCGCTGCGAGACGGTATCCGACTCGCCGGGAGGGGACGACATGTCGAACCCGTCCAGACCGGCTTTGCGCCAGGTGTCTTCGTCCGTCTCGACGATGAAGGTACTCAGATCGGATCCGATCGGGTAAGCGTGTACGGCGAAATTTCCGTGCTCGGACTGCTTGTGCAAGAAGGTGAGTCCGTCGAATTGGAATGTCGTGCCGAACCAGATGAACTTCACCGTTGCTTGTTCGACCGAATGGTCGAGGTCCGAAGCGAACACCTCGCGGGATGCAGAGTTGGTGCCGTCGGCTGCGACGATCAGGTCGTACCCGCCGTCCTCGTCGAGCGATTGCACAGATGCGGTGGTCGAGTAGTGCAGTTTCGCGCCCAATTCGAGAGCACGGTGCCGAAGTGCCCCGAGCAACACCCGACGATGCACGGCGGACATGCCGTTGCCACCGGCCGCAGTGACCTCGCCTTTGGCGTGGACTTCGATGCTGTCCCAATGGCGGCCGTGATCGGCAAGAGTGTCACGCAGAACGGGGTCGACTCGGTCGATGTTGTCGAGCGTGGCATCGGAGAACACGACACCGAAGCCGAATACATCGCTCTCGTGGTTTCGCTCGAAAACCTCGACCGTTGCGTCGGGTGCACTGTGCGCCAACGCGATTGCGGTGAAGAGACCGCCTGGGCCGCCTCCGATGCACGCAATTCGTAGCGGCGTCGAAGTGGCTGTTCGGTGTTGTTCTGGGATGGACATCGATGTCGGCCCCTAGCGTGGAATGAGGGCCCGGATCTCGGGCGACCAATTTATTGTGTGTCATAAATCTATTCAAAGTCAATCTTTTTGTTACATATAAGCCGTCTAGGGCTTCGCCGTCGGCGCATCTCCCGAGGCCTCGAGCACGAACGCCTCGGCACTCGTACGCAGTTCGTCGTGACACTCGGTGAACACCTCGTGCGCAGCACGGCCACGCCAACCCGGAGGCAACAGAGTGTCGGGCAGGTCGGGATCGCGGAACGGGTAACGACGGTAGTTCTGAATCAGTTTCATTCGTTCGACCAGCGCCTGCCGGCCGCCGAGCCCACGACGGAAGCCCGCCAATCGCGGCTGGAACTCCTCGATGAAGGCCTGGTACTCGCCCCCCAGTTCGGCGAGGTCCCAGCAACGATCGGCTATGGAGCGATCGTTCGTCAGCCCGGATGTCTGACTCCGCAGGAATTGGATCCGTAGCTCGTCTTCCCCGCTGAGCATTTCGCGTAGCTGCTTCTCCCTGTCATGCGGCGAGAACCATGTCGCAGAACCGTATTCGCCGAACCCGTACCAGTTCAGGGCCGTCTCGATGCGCTTGCGCTGCTCTCGCCCCAGCCCTTCCTCATCGACCAAGGCCTGCGTCCACGTGCGGTCCCAGTCGTCGAAGTGCCGCTCGAAGATGCGAGCCCGACCGTCGTCGAGCAGCCGCCAACTCTTTTCGTTGAGCAGGTAGGACACCTCTCGACCACTCTTGGTCGAGTCGAACCACCCCTCTTTGCGCAGCCGCGCCATCACGACGCGCACCGTCGCCGATTCGATACCGAAGACCTCCATCAACTCCGTCAGAGTGCCCAACTTGGCCGCTCCGCCGGTGTAACGGAAGTACTCCCCGTACAGGTCGAACACCAGAGCACGTGGTCGCATCGACCCCTCCTCTCACCTGTGTCGATCACCGATCGACTTACATGTGTCATTCCTCTTGACTTTCACGACCATTCTGTCACATAGTGACTGTACTCACATAGCCGACTCGCACATTTGGGGTCATCCGAATCTGCGCGAGATCGCATCGGCCGGTGTTCGAACACCTATCATCGGAGGAATCAGGTGAATCCCCTGGCCACGAATAGGCCAAGCCCGTCGGGCGCCCGCCGTTCCAGCTCGACCGTCGTAGCTCTCTGCTTCGTGATCATCGTCTTCGACGGCTACGACCTGGTCGTCTACGGAACCACTGTCCCGTCTCTTCTCGCGTATCAGCAATGGGAACTGACACCGGGCCAGGTCGGCACCATCGGTAGCTATGCGCTGATGGGAATGCTCCTCGGCGCCCTGGTGTCCGGCTGGCTGGCACCCCGAGTCGGAGCCCGCGCGATCATTCTGACCTCGTTGATCTCGTTCTCCGTTCTCATGGGTCTGACCGCGCTGGCCCCCAACCCGGAGATCTTCGGTCTTCTCCGCTTCCTCGGCGGGCTGGGACTAGGCGGTGTCGTTCCGACTGTCATCGCGCTGACAATCGAGTACTCGCCCCCTGCTCGTCGCCAGTTCAACAACGCTCTGATGTACAGCGGTTACTCGGTGGGCGGCGTGCTCGCCGCGCTGTCGGCCCTGGCATTGCTTCCCGAAAACAGTTTCCGCGTCATGTACGCGCTCGGTTTGCTTCCGCTCGTCACGATCGTTCCGCTGACGTGGCGCTACCTTCCCGAATCGGCCGCATTCCTTGTAGGCAAGGGCAGGATCGACGAAGCCCATGCTCTCGCCGAGAAATTCGGCATCACTGCCGCCCCGGCCACTACATCCGAGAGCCGCGGCACCATGGCATCGTTGTTCACCGGGGCACGCAGAGTTCCGCTGGCGTTGCTCGTCGTGGCATCTTTCTGCGGTTTATTGCTCGTCTACGGCGTCAATACCTGGCTACCGAATATCATGCGCCAAGCCGGTTACTCGCTCGGCAGTTCACTGACATTTCTTCTCGTACTCAATCTCGGTGCGATAGCCGGCGCTCTGATCGCCTCCCGAATCGCAGACCGATTCGGCAGCAAGCCGGTGACCGTGACCTCCTTCCTGCTCGCCGTCCTCGCCATACTCTCCCTGAGCCTCGGATTGCCGCTCTACGCCGCCATGATCGTGGTCGCCATCGCAGGACTCGGCACTGTAGGGACACAGATACTCGTCAACGGTTACGTTGCAACGTATTTCGGTGACAGAGATCGAACGTCGGCTCTCGGATTGTCCCTGGGCCTCGGACGCGTGGGCGCGATATTCGGGCCGATTCTCGGAGGATGGATCGCATCCTCGGCATTGGGCGTCGACTGGAACTTCTACACGTTCGCAGCATTCGCCGGAATCGGTTGCCTCGCTGTCCTACTCGTCAGTAATCGTCACTCCGCTACCCGGCAGCCCGCCGACCATTCCACCGCAACCACTGTGTCGCCCGCTGTGCGGGTGGACACCGAATCGAAAGAAGCACACTCGTGAGCACCACCGTTACTGCCGCTGTAGCACGCGCCACCGGCGATCCTCTCACCATCGAGAAGCTCGAACTCGACGACCTCCGAGCCAACGAGGTACGGGTCCGCATCGTCGCGTCCGGCGTGTGCCACACGGACGCCATCGTCAGGGACGGCATCTACCCGACGCCCCTGCCCGCCGTCCTCGGACACGAGGGTGCAGGCGTCGTCGAAGCGATCGGCTCCGATATCACCACCGTCGAGGTCGGCGATCACGTCGTGCTCTCCGCCGCATACTGCGGCAAGTGTGTGCAGTGCCGATCGGGACGAGTTGCATACTGCGAGAACCTGTTCGCCGAAGATTTCGGAGGTGCGCGCCGCGACGGCTCCACCTCACTGTCTGCCGGCGAGGAAGCCATTTCCTCGCACTTCTTCGGGCAGTCCGCATTTTCCACTCACGCCAACGTGGTGGAGACCAGCGTGATCAAGGTGGACAAGAAAGCACCGCTCGAGATCATCGCCCCTCTCGGCTGCGGCTTGCAGACCGGCGCAGGCGCGATACTCAACGACCTGCGGCCGGCACCCGGCACTTCGATCGCAGTATTCGGCACCGGTGCCGTCGGATCTGCCGCCATCATGGCCGCCCAGATCGCAGGCTGCACCACGGTGGTGGCCATCGACCTGCACGACTCGCGACTCGAACTGGCCAAGACCATCGGAGCCACTCACACCATCAACGGCAAGAGCGAGGATGTGCTCGCCGAACTGGACAAGATCACCGGAGGCAAGGGGCTCGACTACGCGCTGGACACCACAGCGGTTCCCTCAGTGCTTCAGCAGGCGGCCGCGTCCCTGGGCATCGGAGGAACTGTGGCGCTGGTCGGTGCGGCAGCACCGGGCACGGACGTCACTTTCGAGATCGGCGCGTCACTGGTCAAGGGATGGACGTTCAAGACCATCATTCAAGGGAGCTCGGTGCCTCAGCAGTTCATTCCGCGGCTGGTTCTTCTCTGGGAGCAGGGACGCTTCCCCTTCGACAAGCTCATCAAGAACTACACGCTCGACGACATCAACACCGCGTTCGCAGATTCCGAGAACGGATCGACCGTCAAACCCGTTGTCGTCTTCTGATTTTCGTCACCCTCACGTCGCACAACAACCAGGAGAAACGCACATGACCACCATGAACGACCTGCTCACTGTCGGCCATCTCATCGACAACGAATTGACCGATTCCGATCGGTACGACGACGTCGTGGATCCGGGCAGGTTGAGTGACGTGGCCGCCCGCGTCGCCGTCGGCACGCCCGACGATGTCGATCGCGCAGTGAAGGCCGCGCACCGCGCGTATCTGTCCTGGCGCAACGTGGACTCGGCGGAACGAGCACGCCTGATGCTCGCCGCTGCGGATGCGTTGGCGGGGAGCGGTTCCGATCTCGCCGCACAGCTCGTGCGCGAGCACGGAGGAATGCTGTGGGAAGCCCAGACCGACTTCGGCCTCGGCACCGGCGTCATGCAACATACTGCCAGCCTCGTCGACGGATTCTTCGATCCCGTCCAGTTCGACGACGACGAAAGCTTCATCAGTGTCGAGCGGGTGCCCCGCGGCGTCGTTGGTGCCGTCGTTCCGTGGAACATGCCCGTGGTGCTGACCATGATGAAGCTGGCTCCCGCGCTGGCCACAGGGAACACGATCGTCATCAAGCCGTCGCCTTTCGCGCCGGCCGCACTGACCGTGGCATTGCATCGCATGGCCCAGACCCTCCCCGCCGGCGTCATCAACGTCGTTCACGGCAATGCCGATGTGGGACAGGCTCTCACCTCCCATCCACTCGTTCGCAAGATCGGCTTCACCGGGGGTACGGCTACTGCAGGCCGGGTGATGGCGGCAGCTGCGGGGACCATCAAGAACCTGACCCTCGAACTCGGCGGCAACGACCCGGCCATCGTGCTCGACGATGTCGACATCGACGCCGCCCTGGACCGGATGCTCAAGGGTGTGTTCACTCGATCAGGCCAGATCTGCTTCGCCGTCAAGCGAATCTACATTCCACGCGCCTTGTACGGCACATTTGCCGACGCCTTCTGCGAGCGTGTGGACCAGTACTCCGTCGGTCACGGCCTCGACGAAAGTGCCAGCTTCGGGCCGATGAACAACAAGACTCAGTACGACTCGGTGAACGCACTCATCGAAGAGACGAAGAATTCGTCCGCGAAGATCGTGCAGCTCGGACGTAAGCTCGATTCTGCATCCGACGGTTACTACATTCTTCCTCACGTGGTCCGCGACGTGGAACACTCCGCTCCGGTCAGCAGCTGCGAGCAGTTCGGACCGGTCATTCCGTTGATCGCGTACGACGACGAGAACCAGGTCGTCGAGTGGGCAAACGATTCCGAGTACGGGCTCGGCTCCTCGGTATGGACCACCGATCCCGATCGTGGTCTGGCCATTGCGCGTCGAATCGAAGCGGGCAGCACGTTCATCAATACTCACGCCTTCGAGTCACTCGATCTGCGGATGCCGTTCGGCGGGGTGAAGCAGAGCGGAATCGGCCGTGAATTCGGTGAAGCCGGAATGCGCGAGTACGTCGACGAGCACTCGATTCGGCTGCTCAAGTGACCGCCCCCCGTATCCAGTTTCGACCTCGATGATGGGAGTGTGTTCATGGCGCAGCCTGATTCACCCGTAGACGACATCACCACCGAGATGGTCACGTCGGCCGATGGAACCTCGCTGGGGGTACATTGCCTCGGATCCGGTTCGCCTGTCGTGATTGTGCACGGCAGTATCTCGACAGCGGAGTCGTGGCTGCAGGTAGCCTCACATCTCGCTGTCGACCACCGGGTCTTCGTTCTCGATCGCCGAGGACGAGGTCTGAGCGGGGACGCACCGGAGTACACGCTCGAGACCGAGGCCGCCGACATCGCAGCTGTCCTCGCCCTGGCGGCCGAGTCGACCGGAGGAGTACCGACCCTGGTCGGTCACTCTTACGGTGCGATCTGCACCCTCGAAGCCGTTCGACGAGGTTCGCAGGTGGCGTCCCTGGTGTTGTACGAGCCGCCACTACCGGTGGACGGGCCGGTCGCGGGGCAGCATCTCGCCCCGTATGCGGCAGCGATCGCAGCGTCCGACAACGACGCGGCGATGCGAATCGCCATGGAGCATTTCATTCGAGCACCTGCAGCCGAGACGGAAGCCATTTCGGCGACACCGTTGTGGGGATTGTTTCTCTCGCTCGCACCCACCTGGACTCGAGAGTTGGCCGAGATCGACGCGTGTGTCTCAGTGATGTCGGAATATGGCGAATCGACAACCAGGACTTTGCTTCTCGTGGGCGAACAAAGCCCGAAACATCTCGTCGGTGCCTCGGCCTACTTGGAATCCAGGCTCCGCAACGTATCGAAACACGTTTTGACGGGACAAGCCCACTTCGCGAATCTCGTCGATCCGGGTCAGGTTGCCTCGGCGATCAATACGTTCCTCGACCGCTGAGACTCGTACCGAGTCCTTCGACATCGCCGCCCCAGCGCTCCCCTCCAGGAGTGCCGGGGTGGCGATGTCGATCCGGGGTCCTCTGACGACCCGAGTGGCCCGACGTCAGCGCATCAATCGAAGACCAAGCCGCCGTCGACGTTCATGGACTGCCCGGTGACTGCATTCGCCATGAGCAAGTACGCCACGGCGGCAGCGATATCGGACGGTTCGCTGAAGCGGCGCAGCGGTACGTGCTCGACCATTTCTGCGATTCGTCCCTGCGCCTCGGGCGTATTGTGCACGTTGAGCAGCGGCGAGTTGGTGGGGCCCGGGCACACGGCATTGACTCGAATGTCGAACGGTGCCAACTGAATCGCAGCAACCTTGGTGAGCGCGAGAACAGCACCCTTGGTTGCGGCATAGGCAGCGTTGGACGTCTGCCGGTAGCCCTTCCCCGCGATCGAGGCGACGTTGACGATACTTCCGCCGGCACCCGCATCCCGCATGCGAGAACCTACGGCCTGCATGACGTGCATCGTTCCCAACGCATTGATATCCATCATCCAGTTCCAGTCCTCGGTCGAGATCTCGAAGAAGTCCATCAATCGAGTCACGCCCGCACAGTTGACGACACCGCGGATGGCGGAATGCTCCTGGACCACGGTCTCGACGGCAGCGTCGACGCTTGCGCGGTCGCGGAGATCGACCGTCACGTAGTCGCACTTCAGACGACCTGCAACGTCCTCTGCGGCCTGCTCGTTCGCGTCTGCGACCACAACGGAGAGTCCTATGTCCACCAGCCGCTCACAAATGGCAGTACCGATGGCACCGGCCCCACCTGTGACCAGGTAGGCACCCTCATGTCGGGTAGTACTCACTTTGAACTCCTGAAGTCGATGGCCGCCACCGTCATCTGGGCATCGATGACCACACGGTGCTGCGCGGTGTTGCGCTGACTTCGAGCGTCCACCCCAAATGGGATGACGTCCAATACTCGATCGCGACGTATTCATATCCGCGACGGATAAACGAGCCCATCCGGATCAAGGGTGCTGTCGGCTGCCGACGTGGCGGCCGCGTCCGGGATTCATCAATTTTTGCACTGAAAGTACAGCTGATTGGTATTGGTCAGAGATGGCCGCGCGTACCTATAGTCGCCTGAGCAGCAAGTGCTGTGGATCACATGAGCACATCGAACGCGGCGCGCGGGAAGTCCAGCAGTTACAACACCCCGCCTGCAGCCGCCACAGCACCGGACACGCACCGCACAATCGTATTCCCGAGGAGCCAACCGATGAAAAACCAACTCACGTCGGACGATTCACCCGTCGACGACATCGAAGTACGGATCTACAAGAAGACTCTTCGCCGGGTGATCCCGGTCATCATGCTGGGAATGTTCATCTCGTACATCGACAGAGCCAACATCGGTGTTCTGGCCGGACCCATGTCGGAGGACCTAGGACTGTCTGCCGCAACGTTCGGGCTGGCCGCCGGGCTGTTCTACATCGGCTACTGCTTCTTCGAGATCCCGTCCAACATGGCAATGGCCAAATTCGGAGCTCGAGTGTGGCTCGCCCGCATCATGGTCAGCTGGGGTGCCTGCACAATGCTCATGGCGTTCGTCCAGAACGACGTAACGCTGTACATCGTGCGAATAATGCTCGGCGTCGCCGAGGCCGGATTCTCCCCCGGTGCACTGCTGTTCCTGGCCTTCTGGTGTCCCCCACGAATGCTCCCCAAGACGTACTCGATGCTGAACCTGTCAGTGCCGATCGCACTCGCCGTCGGATCCATCCTTACCTCATCGCTGCTGTCGTTGGATGGACTCTTCGGGCTGGCGGGATGGCGCTGGGCATTTCTCATCGAGGGCATCCCCGCCATCGCACTCGCGGCCTATATCTACCTCCGCCTTCCGAACGGACCGTCGGAGGCAAAGTGGCTCGATGACTCCGAAAAGGAGTACCTCGCCAAGCATTCCGCACAACGTCCCGACGGTCCCGGCCACGAGATCAAGTACCTCTGGGCTGTGCTGCGTCGCCCCGCCGCATGGGCGTTCACGATCCTGTACTTCTGCATGACGATCGGTTACTGGACGATTGCGTACTTCCTCCCCACGATCGTTCGCAGCCAATTCGATCTCGGCTTCGTCGCATCGGGAATGGTGTCGGCCATACCGTGGGCATTCGCGGCCGTAGTCATGATCCTCGTCTCGAAGAACGTATCCAAGACCGGTGAGCGCACCTGGAACATGACCATCCTTCAGATAGCCGGTGCAGTCGGACTGGCGACCGCGGCCCTGACCGGTAATCCCTACCTCGCACTGCTCGGCATCAGCCTCGCGGCCGGTGGATTCTTCGGCTCACTTCCTTCGTTCAACTCCATGCCTGCGCAGGTGTTCACTGCGGGTCTGGCTGCTGTGGCCCTCGCGATGATCAACGGCCTTGCCAGCCTCAGCGGGCTGATCGGCCCATACCTGTTCGGCTTCCTGCAGGACAGAACAGGATCGAGCGAGACCGGCCTACTCATCATGTCCGGCTTCTTCGTCGCCGCAGCCGTTCTGGTTTTCGGGATGAGTCGATGGACGGACAAGGTCACCGGAGGACTCCACACCAAGACGACGGTGGCTCTGGATCCGACTGCAATCGATGCTCGCTGAAAATTCACCCCCACATGGGTGTGCGGTCGGACCCGTCGGGCCCGACCGCACACCCATGCTCGACGCACACTGGATCGAAAGGTGCACCACATCATGAAGATCGAAAAGATCGAGGCAATTCCGTACGTCATCCCGTTCCGGAAGCCCTTGAAGTTCGCCAGCGGCGAGGTGACCGTAGCGGACCATGTTCTGATTCGGGTACACACCAGTGACGGCGTCATCGGTATCGCCGATGCACCGCCGCGGCCCTACACGTACGGCGAGACCCAACGCTCGATAGTGGCTGTCATCGACGATGTATTCGGACCGGCCCTTGTCGGACAGTCGATTCTCGAGCGCGAACGAATCAGCGCGATCCTCGACCGAACAGTGCACAACGACGTCGCCAAAGGAGCGATCGACATCGCGATCTGGGATGCAGTCGGAATTACCCTGGGAGTGTCGGTCTCGAAGCTGTTGGGTGGCTACTCGGATCACCTGCGGGTGTCACACATGCTCGGGTTTCACAGCGCGCAAGAGGTATTGGACGAAGCCCGATACTTCGTCGACGAACACGGAATACGAGCATTCAAGATCAAGGTCGGTCGCCGCCCGATGGATCTGGACCTCGAGCTGTGCGCGATACTCGCGCGCGAACTCGATGACGATATCGAACTGTACGTCGATGCCAACCGAGGCTGGACTGCAAACGAAGCGATCGCGGCGTTGCCGGCACTGGCGGATTCCCGGACGAGCCTTTTCGAAGAGCCCTGCGACGCAAGGGAAACCATGGGTAGACGTCGGTTGGTAGCGACGTCCACGATTCCCATCGTGGGCGACGAGAGCGTTCCACGCCCCGGTGACGTGTCCCGAGAACTGATGTCCGGCGGATGCGATGCGGTGAGCATCAAGACCGCGCGCGGGGGCTTCACCAACAGTGTTGCGGTCCTGGGCCTCTGTCAGGGAATGGGCGTCGATGTCCTCATGGGAAATCAGATCGACACTCAGATCGGTTCAGCGGCAACGGTCGCGTTCGGCTCGGCGTTCAAGGCCACTCATTCGCGGCCCGGGGAGTTGTCGAACTACCTCGACCTCGCCGACGATCTGATCGCCGAGCCCTTGGACATTCGCGACGGTGTCATGAAGATCCCGGTCGGTCCGGGCGTCGGAGTCAGCGTCGATCCGGACAAGTTGAGTCGTTACCGCACCGACAAGTAGGTACAGACGCCGATGCCGGTGCAAGGACGTTATCCTGCACCGGCATCGGCGATCACGAGTGTTGGAGAATTCTAGATGTGCCGACCTCCGGTGACCTCGAGTACCGAGCCGGTGACGTAGCTCGACAGCGGACTGGCAAGGAAGAGCACCGCCCCGGCAACTTCGTCCGGTCGACCGAAACGGTTCATCGGAACTTCCGCCAGCTTGGACTCCATGACCTTCTGCGGCAATCCGGATGTCATCGGAGTGTCGATGATTCCGGGCTGCACGGCATTGACTCGGACACCGGCGAACCCGACTTCCTTCGCCGCAGCCTTGGTCAGACCGACGATGCCGGCCTTGGCTGCGCTGTAATTGCTCTGTCCGATCATGCCCACCTTTCCCGAGATAGACGACATGTTGACGATCGACCCGCCGCTGTCCTGTTCGCGCATGATGGCCGCAGCTTCCCGGGTTCCCAACCAGGCACCCTTGAGATGTACGCGGATCACGTCGTCGAATTCGTCTTCGGTCATGCGGCGCATCGTGGCATCGCGGGTGAAACCCGCGTTGTTGACCCAGATGTCGAGCGTACCGAACTGCTCCACCGCGGTGGCACCAGCCGCCTTCACGTCGGACGCCGACGACACGTCACCGGAGACACTGATGAGTTTGTCGCCGGCATCGAGATCCGCGCGCGCACGGTCGAGGGCGGCCTTCGAAATATCGGTCAGGACCACGTTCGCGCCCTCTGCCAGAAATGCAGACGCGATAGCTCGGCCGAGCCCTCCCGGCCCACCGGTGACGACGGCGGTCTTCCCTTCCAACAACACAGTATTTCCCTTCACGAGGCAGGACGCATCGTATGCGGCCCTGCGCGGTACACAGACGTATGTCAGAGGATGGCGAGAGCATTGGCCGGGGAACCGACCCCGCCGAGCAGATTCAACGGCTCTGCGGTGACCAAGAATTCGAAGCGCCCTATGTCCCTACACCGTTGCGACAGTTCTTCGAGGTCCCACAACTCGCCGATATAGATGCCCAGCAGGGGGATCAGAATACGATGGAGCATCCCCGTGTGTGACGAATGTGGCAGGGCCCCAGTGGCTTCTGCATGGACTGTCGGCAGACCCGAACGATCCGACGGCCAGGCCTCCAAGGCGACGTTATCCGCAGCAACGAGTGCAAACTGGCTGTCCCACAACCAGGCGGCCATCTTCTCGGACTGCTCGAGGCCCACCGACAGACCCTCGTACGGGTTCGCATCGACGACGAAATGCTCGGTCCAACCGAATCTCAGGAGCACGATGTCTCCGGGTTCGAGTACGACGTTCTGCCAGCGCGCCGTTGCTACCAGATCCTCGACGCCGATTTGTTCGTTGGTGTGGTGATCGACGGGGCGGCCACAGAACTTCCGGTAACCCGAAACGTCGAGAAGTACGCCACGACCTGCGATACCGGAGGCAGCCACGTGCTGGATTCCCAGAGACCCCTTGCCTGCGACGATGTCGGCTGGGTCTGCCCCGTTGTAAAAACCCCGGTCGGGGTGGGCGAAGTGTCGAAGACTGTCGATCTGCGTCGATGCTTGTGGGTAGAAGCTGTCCACACGATCGTCCCGATGAAACTCGTTGAGCCCGAACACTTCGTGCACCGGGTTACCGCGGTGCGCAATGAGCGGTTCGGAAAAGGCCGACAGCGACAGATTGAGGTTGACGCGATGGCCGGCCGTGACCAGACGTGCCGCAGCGACGACCCGAGCGGCAGTCAGATGATTGAGACTCCCCAGCTGATCGTCCCAGCCGAAGAGTCCCCACGCGGTGCCGCGTACATCATCGGGTCGTTGCTGCAACTGTGCATAGGTCGGCAACCCTGGTCCCGACGACGCGGCACTCATGACTCTTCTTCTGCCTCCATGACTTGATGAACCTCGATCATGTTTCCGGCGGGGTCGGTGAAGAAGATCTGGTACCACCCCTCCACTGACCAGATACCCCAGTCGTCGAACGGGATGTTGTGCTCGCGCAACCGGCGCATCAGTTCCTGAATATCGTCCGTTCGGAAGGCGACATGCCCACCGATGAGCGGATTCACGGTGTGGCCCTCGGTCAACGCAAGGTAGGGCTGTCGCCGGGTCGCATGAAGTTGGAGCTCGTCCTTATCGCCCGCATCATAGAACTTTGCGCGACTTGACCATTCGTCGTCACCCGATTCACCGCTATCGGAAGAACGTGAGGTGGCGATCATCGGTGGGCTGGGGATCTCACCCAGGCCGAGGGCGTCGGAGTAGAACTTGCCCAACTCTTCCATGTCGTCGGACGTGACATTGACGTGATGAAGTCGAAGCTCCACGGTGGTTCCTTTCGAAGATGGTCAACCGAGTGTCGCAAGCCACAAAGCGACCCGTCCAATACTGGGTCGACACCAATTCAGAGGCCTTCGATATCAATGCGTCTTGATTGATCCTTCGTTCAGCCGCAACAGGTCTCCTCGCACTGATGTCTTCAACGTCTTAAAACAATCGCTTTGGATATTGGACTCGAAACAATCCGGCAGGCAAGCTCATCCAGCAGTGCACCGACAGGAGAAACGAACGTGACAACCGTAGACCGGAGCAAGATCGCCTCGCTCGAAGATGCAATTGCAGAACATGTTCACTCGGGAGACGTAGTGTCCATCGAGGGCTTCACGCATGCAATTCCGGTGGCAGCAGGGCATGAGATCATTCGTCAAGGCTTGACCGACTTGACCCTGGTTCGGATGACTGCCGACATCATCGCCGACCAGCTGGTGGCCGCAGGATGCGTATCCACCTTGGTGTCGTCGTTCATCGGCAATTCCTCGGCGGGCTCTCTCGGCGAGCTGAGACGCCGCATAGAACGAGCTGATCCCGCGCCGCTCGAATTCGTCGAGTACACGCACCACAGCATGGTGTGCCGCTATCTCGCTGGTGCGCAACGCCTTCCCTTCTACCCGCTGCGGTCCATCACCGGCAGTGACCTCCCGAGCGTCAACCCCGACTATCGGCAGGTCGAGTCACCGTTCCCCGGTCCGGATGGAACGCGGGAGAAAATCTACGTGGTCCCCCCGATCAACCCCGATGTGACAGTGATCCATGCGCAGCGGTCCGACAGACTCGGCAACATCCAGATGTGGGGTCTGACCGGCATTCAGGCCGAGGCCGCTTTTGCCGCAGACCGTGTGATCGTCACCGTGGAAGAGATCGTCGATGACGACATTGTGCGTGGAGACCCGAACCGGACGATTTTGCCGTCCCATGCGGTCGACGCGGTCGTTCCCGTGCCGATGGGTGCCCATCCGTCGTTCGCTCAGGGCTACTACGACCGAGACAACGCGTTCTATCTCGAATGGGCGCACATCAGTGCCGACCACGAGCGGCTCATCGCTTGGCTCCAGGAGTGGGTCATCGAAGCGCAGGACCATTTCGGCTATCTGGACAAGCTCGGCTCCGCCCGAATCGATGGCTTGGCTGTCGGACGAGCCGAAAGCACTCCCGTCGATTATGGAAGAAGGATCCCGCGATGATGAACGATGTAGGCACGACGACACTCCGGGGCGCTACACAGGCCGAAATGCTCACGATCACCGCGGCTCGAGATCTCGCAGCCAAGCGGATCGTGTTCGCCGGAATCGGTTTGCCGACAGTGGTCGTCGCCCTGGCTCAGCAGACCGTGGCACCCGACATCGAGGTGGTCTACGAGTCCGGGGTCGCTGGCGCGCATCCCAGCGAACTGCCCGCAACCATTGCAGATTCCGTGCTCATCACAGGTGCTGAGGCCGTCCTGACGCTGCCTGCGCTTTTCGGCTATGTGCTTCAGGGTGGCCGCGTCGATGTCGGCTTCCTCGGCGCTGCGCAGATCGACAGATACGGAAACCTGAACTCGTCGGTCATCGGAGATTGGCACAAGCCGGACAAACGGTTACCAGGTTCGGGCGGTGCCCATGAGGTGATGATGAATGCTCGGGAAGTCCACGTGATCATGCGTCGACACAATCCGCAATCCTTCGTCGACGAACTGGACTTCTGCACTTCTCCCGGACCTGAACGCATACGGCGCGCCGGTGGACGCCCATTCGGCCGGGGCGTCACCAAGGTGTACACCGAGCTAGGAGTTCTGGCCCGCGAAGGCATGTACGACGAACTGGAACTCGTGGCCGTGTCCCCCGGTGTCGACCCGTCTGTCGTGAGCGAGGCGACCGGTTGGCCGCTGAAGCATGCACGCAATATCGTAGAGCTACCCGAACCGGACTTGCATCAGCTCGACCTGCTGCGGCATCACATCGACCCAAATCGGGTCTATCTGAGATAGAGCAACCAACCCTGAGGGTTGCTTTCGCTCATGCGTCCGGAGACTGCGCCTGCGAGTCACGTTGCGCAAACAGCGCCTTCGCCACGGAAACCACCGAATGGGTTGTTGGAGATGCCGACTCGGTATTCCATGCAAGGGCGGAGTGTAACGCTGGGGTGAAGTCCGAGATGGATTTGTACACCAGCCCGTAAGGCTGAATGTCCTTGCAGGAGCTCAACGTGAGCGTGACGCCGACCCCGGCCGCCACCATCGCCAGAATGGTGTAGGAATCCGGCGCAGCTTGCGATACCCGCGGCTGGAAACCTGCGTGCGCGCACGCCTGAACACCGATGGCGTGCAAACTCGACCCCGAGTTCGCGGGAAAGGTCACGAACGGTTCGTCGACCAAATCCGAGAGCGCGACCGTCGGTCGATGTGCCAACCGGTGAGACGACGGGAGCGCACAGATCAATTCTTCACGCTCGATCACCACGTAGTCCACTCCCCTGCTGAGGAAAGGCAGGCGGACGAATCCGAGGTCCAGCGAACCTTCCCTGACCTGTTCGAGGGCTGAATTCGCGTACGTCTGACCACGCAGTTGCAGGTCCACCTTCGGAAACCGATCGCGGACGGCACCGGCCAATTGGGGCAGAGCGATGCGACTGGAAGCACCGGCGAATCCGATGGTTACCCGTCCCGACTCGCCCGCAGCGCCCGCCAGTGCCGCATCCCGCGCCTCGGCGGCACCGGACACCACTTTCCGAGCCGGACCCAACAGCGATTCACCGGCCGGAGTCAGCGAGACCGCCCGTGTACTCCGAACGAACAGAGCGACCCCCAACTCCTTTTCCATCTGCCGGATCCGCTGACTGAGAGGTGGCTGGGCGATGCGCAGCCGCTCCGCAGCTCTGCTGAAGTGCAGCTCCTCGGCTACGGCGATGAACGCTTCGAAGTGCCTGAGGTCCATACTTGGCCTCCACATTAATTCTTTTACTGTCTCAAAATCTCACGCATTGATCTCCAAAAGATACCAAATCCGTTCGATGCCGTTGCGTGTAATGGGCAGATGCGACCAGTGGTCCTGCTGACTGCACTATCGACGACGACGCGCATGGGGACGAAGATCATCTCCATGCGCGCCGGTTGGCTCGTCTCATCCGGTCCAGGTCTGTCTTGCCGAATCATCGGACCTGTGAAATCACACAGCGTCGGACGCTGTGGTCAGTCGGTCGATCTCATCCGAAGCGAGGGTCAGCTCAGGCGCGGCCAGCAGGGCAAGCAACTGGGAGATCTTGCTGGCGCTGGCGATAGGTGCCGTAATGCCGGGCTGAGCCAGCAACCACGCCAACGCCACCGAAGAAATCTCGGCGGAGTGAGCCGAAGCGATGTCGTCGAGGGCCGAGACAACGGCCAGACCTGAATCGGAGAAGTATCCCTTGGCCATCGTGCTACGAATGTGAGTGGTGAAATCGTCCTGCGTGCGGTATTTCCCGGTGAGGAATCCCGCCGCGAGGGCAAAGTACGGAAACACACCGAGATCGTTGTCGAGTGCCAACTGCTGTCGCTCACCCTCGTAGTCGCTGCGGGCGACGAGGTTGTATTCCGGCTGCAGCGCAACGGGTGCGGCGAAACCGTTGTCTTTCGCGGTGTCGACCCATTCGCGGATGCGCTCGGGGCTGTAGTTCGAGATCGCAACGTAACGGACTTTACCGGCGTTCACCAGCGCGTCGAATGCACCGAGGGTCTCAACCAGAGGCACCGTCTCGTCGTCGTAGTGCGCGTAATAGAGATCGATGTGATCGGTCTGCAGTCGAGCAAGCGACGCGTCGGCTGCTGCAACGATGTTGGAGGCAGACAGGCCCATGAAGTCGGGGTGCTGGCTGACCTTGGTTGCGATCACCACATCGTCACGGTTGTTGCGCTTGGCCGTCCAGTTGCCGATGACGGTCTCGGATTCTCCACCGGAGTTACCGTCCGCGAAGGCGGAGTACGAATCAGCGGTGTCGATCAAGTTGCCACCGCCGGCGGTAAAGGCGTCGAGAATCTCGAACGATGCGTCTTCGTCGGTGGTCCAGCCGAAGGTGTTGCCGCCCAATGCGAGTGGATAAACCTCTAGCGATGAGGTGCCGATCGTAACCATGAAGAATTCCTTGCCTGTTGTGTTCCGGTGACAGCCGGAGTCCATGTGATCTTGAATTGTTTCGTATATCGATTGTCAGAGCGCGACGTGCACGGCACCGAGGCTCTCGACGCGAAGTGCATAACGGCAGTCCGGGTTCAGTGGTACGGCGTCGGTCAGTGCACCTGCAAGCACAACTGAACCAGCAGGCAGCGTCTCACCGCGACCGGCCAGATGCCGCGCGAGCACTACCAACGACAGCAGCGGGTCCCCGAGCACCGCAGAACCCAGAGCTTTCCGAACGTCGACCCCGTTCACCTCGACGACGCACTGCACCGCAGAAAGATCATCGATGTCGGCCAACCGATGCGGCGATCCGAGAATCATGCCGGCGGCGCTGGTGTTGTCGGCGATCACGTCGGCCAGGCCGAAACGATAATCGGTGAAACGAGAGTCGATGATTTCCGCCCCAACCGTGACGAAATCGACGAGTGCCGCAGCCTCAGCGCGAGTGATGGGTCCGGAAATGTCACGAGCGATGACGAATGCAATTTCGGGTTCTATGCGCGGTTGAACCCACCGCTCCAACTCAACCGACACGCGATCGGCTTCGACTGTCATCGCGTCGGTCAAGAATCCGACGACCGGAGTGTCCACTCCCATTCTCCGCTGCTTGGCCAGGCTCGTCAGTCCGAGCTTGGCACCGATGACATTCTCGCTGTTCGCGCGGCGGTTCTGTCGATCGAGATCCTGTACCGAATATCCCCACGCGGCATCGACACTCGGATCGACGTCACTGAATGGCTCGATCGTCGTACCGGAACGGCGTGCTTGGGACAACCGCGCTGCTGCCGCTTCTGCAGCGATTGTCACGTCGCAGACCCAATTCTGCCTCGAGCGAAGTTGTAGCTGGCCTCGACGATCCGACGAACGACGTCCAGCTCTTCGGCATCCCGCGGCCCGTACACCATGACGAACCCGACAGCGAGTCGCGTTCCTGCCCAGGGGTGCATACGCCCATACCCCTTCGTCACCAGATCCGCGGCCTGGTCAGGAGGCAACACCAGGTGCAGCGAACCGTCCTGGGGCGGATGCAGGTGGGCGAACTCGCCTACCGATGAAACGAGAAAACCATCCACCCCAGCAGACGAGTCGTCCAGCGTGAGTGCACGCGCTCCAGGGACCGAGATGTGCGACGGTCCCACAGCCACACCGTCGAGAGATCCGATGTGTGCCAACAGTTGTTCCTGCAACTCCTCCGGGGAATTATCCGACAACTGCTGCTGTGGAATTGCCCATGACACATCCGGATGGCTGCCGTGACGGGCAGGCAATGCGCCGCCCGCCATGGTCGACCACTCGGGCGCTCGTCGGGGCCCTGGCACCGGGGCCTGATGGTTCTCGAGGAAACGGACTCGGTGCGCAATCCATTCGCCTAGAGCCGATACCACCGACCCTCTCAGCCCATGCCCGCCCGGGTCTCGATGAGCGTCTGCCGGTGCGCCGGACTCGGACAGAACGTATTCCCAAGTACGCGAGAGCAATTCGTTGGGAATGACCTGGTCGGCGTCTCCCTGCGCAATGAACACAGGAAGGTGTGCAAGGCGTCCAGCATCGACCGGAACACCCGCGTCGAACGGAAGAGTGCCGTACATGATTGCAACACCGGTGTATCGCGCCGGATCAGCGAGAGCAAGACCACCAGCGAAAGCCGCTCCGCCGCTGAAGCCCGCGAGCAGCACCGGCCGGCCGGCAGCCGCAACGCCATCCAACCACGTGCGGAACCACCCCATCGTCGCACTGAGTGACGCCGCAACCGGGCGTCCGATTCCACGGTTGGCAAACCACGCGAAACCACCACCCTCCGCTATCGGCGCACGCACTGCCACGTAGGAAGGGCCATCGGCAAATGTGCTGCGAGCGTGATGATGTCACGCTCGTTGGATCCTCGGCCGTGTAGCAGTACGACCAACGGCGCGTCAGGGTGGGTGGATCCGAAAGCCGCAACAACCGGATCTGCAAATTCATTCATGCGTGCGTGACTTCCGTAGAAAATGGGACGAGTCAAGACGTGAGCGCGAATCCACCGGTCCACGAAATCTTCTCGCCGGCGGCGAGCGTCATCTGCAGGAAGCCGACGCTTTCCAATTCGCGTGCACGCCCGAGGGACCCTGCATCGACCGCGACGAGCCCTGCTGAACCGACGACGTCGGCGAGCGAGGACTTGGCGTCTGAGTCGTCGCCGGCGATGAGCACGGTGGTGACGGCCTGTCCGGTCTTTCCTTCGACCAGGGTGCCGGCGAAATTGGTATTGAAAGCTTTGAGGACGTGCGAGTTCGGCAGGGCGGCTGCCAGGTAGGCGGTCGCTGAGCTATCGGCCGGAACCGTCAGAGAATCGAAGGTCTCGAAGTCAACCGGGTTGGTGATGTCGACGACGATGCGGCCCGCGAACGAGGTGCCGCGTTCGGCGACCACACTGTCGAGCGCTGCGAACGGCAATGCCAACACGACGATGTCTCCGGACACCGGTGTGTCGGAGTCTGCGCGGGCCAACACCTGAACGGAGTGTCCGCCCTTGACTGCCAGCGCTGCGATTGCCTTGCCCATATTGCCGGTGCCGATGACCGATACAGCTGCCATGTCCAACTCCTCGTCAAGATATCACTTGGTTGATGCTTCAACCTTGCGCCCATTCACTTGTAGCGTCAAGTAAATGGGCTATTATGTGACCATGGACACGAACTGGTTGAGTGACGACGAGCAAAGGTCCTGGCTACGGCTGCTTGCTGTCGTCGAACTACTCCCGGGAGTGTTGGAACAGCAGCTACGAAAAGACTCGGGTCTTACTCACTTCGAGTACTTCGTGCTGACCAGGCTGTCCGAGGCCGAGAATCGGACCCTGCGAATGACGACTCTGGCACGGCGCACCAACTCGACACTCGCGCGGTTGTCCCACGTGGCCAGACGCTTGGAGGCCAGAGGGCTGATGGAAAGAACCCCATGCCCCACCGACGGCCGCGCCACGAACGCGCTGTTGACCGAAAAGGGGTGGACGACGGTGATATCCGCGGCCCCCGGACACGTCGCAGCCGTCCGACACAATGTGGTGGACGCCGTGACACCCGCTCAGCTAGGTCAACTTCGAACCATCTGTGATGAGCTTCTCGTGCGGCTCGACCCCTCCGGAACAATGACCGAACTGTACGACGACGAGCACTGACAAGTTCGGGATCCGGTCGGCTCGGATCGAGTAGCAATACTCGCGCGGCACACAACAAAAGACGGCTCCGGATTTCTCCGAAACCGCCTTTGACCTGCATCTATACGTCGGGCTGACAGGAATTAGACCTGCGACCCCTTGACCCCCAGCTAGATCAACCAACTTTCGATGGTCCCACCCGGACCCATCGCACAGCCTCTGACCAGCACCTTCCGTCCATACCGGTTCACGCTGATCCACCCCGGTTGCACCGAGCAGTGACACGCTCGCGGCGCGCTCGAATTCCGTCTACTCCATGCAGAGTCACCTCGATTCGGAGAGGATCAAGTGGGTCCACGAGCCTGCTAAGCGACAGATCTGTCTACTTGCGGAGCAACCCAACCTCAACACGTGAGCACACGTATCTCGTACCGAACCTACGCCGCCGATCGACGGAGAATCACTCAGAACTTTCTGCAAACAACTCGAACGCCTTCTGCCGTCGTGCGAGGAGCTTCGCAAGCGTTGCGCCAGCCCATTTCTGCGTGTCCCCCGCACATGCCAGCCACACCGTTGCTCAGGAGTCTGCTTGCAGGTACGGCATCGAGTTTCATGTCGCAGAAACTTGGACCGCGACATCGCGCCGTGCTTCCGGAATCAACAATGCTGCGGTGCCGGATCGTTCTTCCTTGCCCCCTGCCCAGTGGCGACAGTCGATCCGGTAGCCACGAAAGGCGGAAGGAACGCAGCGAGTGCCAATGCGACGATCGCAGCAAGGGCGGCCAACGCCATGGTGACCCGGAATCCCTCCTGTGCAGGCAATTCGGTCGATCGGAGAGTGATGGTCATCTGCGCAAGTATCACGCCTGCGACAGCGCTAGCCATGGAGGTGCCGAGCGAACGCATCAAAGCATTGAGGCCGTTCGCGGCAGCGGACTCCGACGGCGGTACGGCTCCCATGATGAGAGCGGGCATCGCGCCGTACGCCATTCCTATTCCAGCGCCGATGATGCACGAGATCGCGACGAGATGCCAGACCGCACTCATCGTGACGACGCCGAAGATGTACCCGGCCGCGACGATAACCGCAGCGATCATCAGCGTCGTCTTGGGACCGCGGGTGGTCGTAATTCGCGACGACAGCGGTGCGATCAACATCATGACGATTCCCGACGGTGCCATCACCAGCCCGGTGACCAGCATCGACCGGCCGAGACCGAACCCTGTCTCGGTCGGCATCTGAAGGACCTGCGGGAACACCAAAGTCATTGCGAACATAGAGAATCCGAACACGACCGAAGCGAGGTTGGTCAACAAGACCTGACGACGGGAGGACACACGCAGGTCGACGAGTGGCTGTCTGGTGCGCAGTTCCCACCAACCCCAGAAGAAAAGCGACACCACTGCCAGCGCTATCAATCCCAGCGTTATCGAACTGCTCCAGCCCCACACAGATCCCTTGGAGATGGGCAAGAGCAACGCGACGAGCGCTACAGCAAGGCCGACAGCTCCGACTGCATCGAACGCTCCCCCTGTTCGCACCTCGGATTCTGGAACCGTGAATACGACCAGTCCGGCCACTACGAGGCCGAGCACTGCCGAGATCCAGAAAAGGATGTGCCAGTCGGCGTATTGGGCGATCAGAGCGGCAGCGGGCAAACCGAGTGCGCCACCTACCCCGAGTGATGCACCCATGGTGGCGGTTGCACCCGCAACTTTCTCGCGCGGGAGAGCATCGCGAATGATGCTGAGCCCCAGGGGAATGACACCTGCTGCTAGCCCTTGTAGGGCGCGGCCGATGACCAGAGGGATCAGTGAATCGCTGAGAGCACCGGTAATCGAACCGGCAATCAGTAGGCCGAGGCTGATGAGAAGCATCAGACGTTTGCCGAACATATCGCCGAGTCGGCCGACGACGGGCACCGCGACGGCACCGGCGAGGAGGGTAGCGGTGACGGCCCAGGCGGTGTCAGCAGCTGACGCGTCGAGAAGGGCAGGAAGTTGCGGAATCAGCGGAATGATCAAAGTTTGCATCAACGAGACAACGATTCCGGTGAGGGCAAGCACGGCCACCACCACGCTGGTATCGACTGTCCGCGTATGGCTGGTCTCGGATGTTCGCGTAAACATGCTGTGGTCCTCCATTGGGCTTGTTCCGGAAATGGGTGAAGCGGGCGCGCCGTGTCCTTGCAGGCAAGAGACCATCCAGCGCTCGACGTCATTGAGCGGCTTCGAGCCGCTATCGCTTCGCAGTTGATGTTGGGCGTCCGCTGGACGTCGACCAGAGAGATGGTCTGTGACCTCACTGATTCAGGCATCGAGAACCTGAATTGGTTTCACACCGAGGTGTTCAGGAACGTAATCGAAGTGGACCGGCGGCGGACCCACCTCGACCAGCGAATCTGTTAGTCGGTGAGTTGCCGTGCCGCCAACTTCGCACAACCCTCGCCGTGTGTACCAACCGAGAGGAGAAAGCCAAGTGCATCGAGTATCGACCTTGTGGCGGCAAGGACCATGGATCGAAACCTACTGGCGGACCGATGGACTCTGCGAGTGCGGCGAGGGCCGTTCGTGGTGACGGCACGTGCCATCAGCTCAGAACGCGGCCTACGAATGCGTCGATGTTGTCTCTGAGCGTCGCGGTGCGGCTCTCGACGTCGAAGTCTCCCTTGAATTGTCGCCCCAGTGCGGGGGTCTTCTCTTTACGTGCATAGAGCGAGCAGGCGAGATCCGAGCAGATGTACGTCCCGACGGTGTTGCCGCGCCGCCGTGATTCCCCGGCTTTCGCTGCGGCCATCAGAGATACACCGCCGTTGGCGTGTGTAGTGAGGCAGATGCTGCACATCTGCGCCTTACGTGCACCACCGGCCTTGAAGCGCATCGCTATACCGAGCAGCCGGTCTTGTTGCCGTACGACAAGAAATAATTTGCCCAGTAGCTTGGGGTCGGACTCAACCGAGGAAATCGATATCGTTCCACGGAACTGAGTCGAGTACGGCGGGGAGGGTGAGCCGGGTGGCCTCGCCTTTGGTCGAGTTGATGAACGACGATCTGATGTTGGGTCCGGACAAGGGTTCCACTGTCATTGCCTCCATTGCTGTAGGAGAGTATCGATTCCATCGAGAATGCGTGTCCATGACTGCTGTGAGTCCGGACTACTGTGGCTGAATGCGCCGGATGCATCGAGAGTGGCGTATCCATGAAAGATACTGCCCAACAATCTGATCGCGTGGACCTGGTCGGTTTCGTCGAGGTCGTATCCCCGCAGAATTGCCGTCATCATCGCCGAATGGCGTACGCCGGCACTGTTGATCGCAGTCTCGTGATCGAGTGGGAATTGGGTTGCCGCGTACCGGCCGGGATGCTCACGCGAGTAGTCGAGGTACACATTCGCTACAGCGACCAACGCATCTTTGCCGGCCCGGCCCGCCAACGCTTCCGAAACCCGGTCGGCGAGTTCTTCCAGCGCCAACAATGCGATGCCGACGTTCAACTCGTGCGCGCTTGTCAGATGCGAATACAAACTGGCGACCTTGACGTCGAAGCGCCGGGCCACCTCGCTCGCAGTCACCCGATCGAAGCCGACTTCGTCGGCCAGATCCGCTGCAACGCGAACTATGCGATCCACTTTCAATCCAGCGCGAGCCATGTCGGCCTCCTTGTCGATTGAGGAGAACCATACAGTTACCTAATACCTTTAGGCAAATACCTACATCAATTCGATGAGGGGCGGCAAGCTCACAGGAGACTTCACCGCCGCTGCTCGTTTCGCACGACAACCATGTTGGGCGCTGGGCACCCTTGTCCGCACAACGTTCTGTACGCACGCCAGCCGGACCTTTTCTGCGAAACCAGTTCGGTGAATCTCGACGCGAATCACGGCAATCTCGAGCCACGACACGCCGCAGCTACCAGATCGGCCGCTTCGCCGCCCTGACCTGGCGTTCGCTTAGATCTGCGCCTTCGTACGAAGACGAATCACACTCGAAGGTGGACCCAAACCGCATCGGGGTCCTCACGCCCAAAAGAATTGCCCCTGCCTCAAAATTACGATGTCGAAGCGGATGGGCTGTCAGGGTCTGCTCGACCGAAGAATTCGAGGTCAACCGGTCGCAGGCTCGGTGAGTTGCGTTCCTGCTGCGGCTCGTTTGCGCAGTGCGGTGACGTACAGGAACAGGACGAGGACACTCGTTGCACACTCTGAACAATCATCCAGCTCGCATGTGTTGCCAAAGCAGCCGCCGAGTCACCTTCCAGCCATTCTCACCATGACCGACGTCATTTTCACTGTGTCACTGCAAAATTGGGGAAGGCGTAGGGTGCGCCCATGAGCATGACAGCAACACCCATCACCCCCGATTTGCTGCGCGGCGCTCTCGACCATGAACACACCTCCAAGGGGTTGGTGCCGCATCGACTCCCGGAATGGGCACGTGAGCGCCTTCCCGACGTGCAATTCGCGGTGGCACAGGGACATCCGTCCGGTGTTCGTCTGATGTTTCGTACGGCCGCCGCTCACATCGAACTCACCGTACTCCCCACCAAGCGGGCGTATCTCGGACTACCCGCACGGCCCGGCGGCGCATACGACATGGTGGTGAACGGGGAATTCCGCGAAAGGGCCGTCGCGATCGGGGGCGACACGATCGCGATCGATCTGAGCACAGGAGCCGAAGAGTTTCGGCCCGGAAGCCCCAGCACTTTGACGTTCGAACCCGGCGATATGGGCGTCGAGAAGAGCATCCAGATCTGGTTGCCGCACAACGAGAGAGTCACCCTGATCGGAATGTCCACCGACGCTCCGGTCGAACCGGACCCTGCACCCCCGAAAACGTGGCTGCACTACGGAAGCTCGATCAGCCAAGGTTCCAACGCATCAGGCCCGAGCGCAACGTTCCCAGCTCTCGCGGCCTCGACCCTCGGTCTCGATCTGGTAAACCTGGGATTCGCGGGCAGCGCCCTCCTGGATCCGTTCGTCGCACGCGTCATACGCGACACAGCGGCCGATCTCATCAGCCTCGAAATCGGCATCAACCTAGTCAACACCGATGCCATGAGCCTCCGCGCCTTCGTCCCTGCGGTAGAGGGTTTCCTGGACACGATCCGTGAGGGACATCCGACTACCCCAGTTATCGTCGTATCGCCGCTCTACTGTGCAATCCACGAGAACACTCCTGGCCCGGGTGCCTTCGATCCAGCAGCGCTCACGGTCGGTGAAGTCCGTTTCATAGCGACCGGAAAGCCTGCCGCAGGGAAGCTGACACTGACCGTTGTCCGGAGCACGCTGACAGAAGTCGTCCGACGACGTTCGACAACGGACCCCAACTTGTACTACCTCGACGGACTCGACCTGTACGGCGAGGACGACTTTGCCGATCTGCCTCTGCCCGACGGATTGCATCCCGACGCCGAATCTCACCTCAGGATCGGAACACGTTTCGGCGCAGCCATATCCGCGATCTTTCCGTCAGAGTTTGGAAAGGGAATTTGTAGCAGTTCTACTGACGCACAACAATTTCCGACTCCGAGGTGACGCGACATCATGGGCAAAGAGGTGTCTACCGAGTTTGTCGATGATATGGACGGGTCGCGCATCGCCGACGGATCAGGGGAGACAGTTGAATTCTCAGTCTCCGGGGTCGATTACGTCATCGATCTCAAGAGCTCGAACGCGACCGAGTTCCACCGAAAACTCGATCGCTACATCAAATACGCCACCCGAGTGGGCGGTCGCAGGCGCAAAACGCTCACGGCCGGCGCACGGACACCCATCCCAACGATCGTTGTGGAAGTCGAACCGGGTAGAGGCAAGGCGGTTCGGCAATGGGCCGCTGCTGGCGGGTATGACATCAGCCGTCGCGGCCGAATCTCCTCGGAAATCAAAGAGGCGTACAACGCAGCCCATTGATGTCTCGCTCGGGGATCCCGTAGCTGCGCTACGGACTCGGCGAAGTCGTGGCTCTAGCACTGAACGACGGAACCAGAACCGATTCGCCAGCTGTTCAACGGATTGTGTTTGCTTGTCACAGCTCGCGGTGACCGCCCACGACGGTGTCGACCAATCGGGCCGCGAGATCCTTGATCCGGGTGTTTTCGCGTTGCGACTGTTCCGACAGCGCGGCGAACGCAGCGTCCGGGGATATTGCCCGCACCGCCATCAGAATTCCCTTGGCCTGGTCGATGGTCGAACGGGTCAGCATCGCAGTGCGCAGCCCCTCGACCTCGGCCAGAGCTTCAGCCAGCAGCCTGGAGTTGTACACCGCCGTTTGCGCCGCGGTCACGAACATCATCACCAGCACTTCGTCGATATCGTTGAACCCGTGCTCGTCGAAGCTGTAGAGGTTGAGTGAGCCCGCGTGCTCGGAATCGACCGCCAGCGGCGCAGACAGATAGCTTCGCACTCCGACATCTGCTGCCTTGGAGGCGAATTCGGGCCAACGGGACCGAACGTGCTCGACTCGAACGCACACGATCCGGCCGGTTCGCGCTGCCTCCAGGCCGGGACCTTCGTCCGTGAGATATTGATCGGATTCGATGGCGACGACCCGAGAATCGCTGCACGCGACCGTCGCCGGACCTCGTGATTGATTTTGTAGAAGGCTCACCCCGACCATGTCCGTACCCGGGACGACGGCAGCTACCCGCTCACACAGTCCCTGCAAAAGGCTCTCGACCGAGC
Source organism: Rhodococcus sp. 15-649-2-2 (assembly GCF_002258645.1). Taxonomy (NCBI): domain Bacteria; kingdom Bacillati; phylum Actinomycetota; class Actinomycetes; order Mycobacteriales; family Nocardiaceae; genus Rhodococcus; species Rhodococcus sp. 15-649-2-2. The sequence continues at coordinate 49,140 of NZ_NPFM01000031.1, read as the reverse complement.
TGTGCGAGAGCAGCAGTTCCCGGAATTTCCCGACCGACTCGAGGGCGCTGTCGGGATAGTAGCGCGGCGGGACTATCGGTGGTAGCAGCGTTCGAGTCGGTACCGACATTGCAGCCGACACCTCGGCATCGAAACTTGTGGCTGCTGCGGATTCCATGGCAAGTAGAGAGGGGTCGATCATGGGAAACGGTGTCCCTGACTGTGCGGCGTTCACACCTGTTGACGTGCGCGAGAAACTCAGCAACTACGACCCCCGACGGGCACAGGTGACCGTACGCGCATCACCGAACCAACGTGCGTTCGCCTCCTACCGACAGGTTCTTGCACGCCGAGAACACCGTCGGGACCGACACGCGAAGTGGGTCCATAGACAGCAGGAGGCGGAGGCGAGTCAGATCCAGCCGAACTTGCGGGCCTTCAATGCCGCCTCGTATCGGTTGGACGCACCCAATTTTCCCATCGCAGCCGATAGGTAATTGCGAGTCGTCCCGGCCGACAAATGCGCACGGACAGCAATTTCGTCGATCGACGCACCGTCGATGGCGTACTCCAGCACGTCCGCTTCGCGTCCGGTCAGGACGGTGTCGCCGGTGCTGATCGCCTCGGCCGCCAGCTGCGGATCGACGTGGCGTCCGCCCGCCGCAATGGTGTGGATCACCTCGGCCAGCGTTGCCGAGGAAATGGTCTTCGGCAGAAATCCTCGCACTCCCGCAGTGAGAGCACGCTTGAGATAGCCGGGACGACCATGGCTGGTGACGATCAAGATGCCGGCCTTGGGAGTGATCGCCAACAGCTCGATTGCCGTGTCGATACCGTCGATTCCTGGCATCTGCAGATCGATCACCGCGACTGCAGCGCTTTCCCCACGGTCGACACGACGCCGCCAGATTGCTATCAGGTCTTCACCCGACTCGACGTCGGCGATCACATCGATATCTGTTTCGAGATCGAGCATGGCCGCCATTGCCGTCCGCACCAGGTTCTCGTCGTCGGCCAGCAGTACCGGTATCATGCTGTGTTCCAATGGACTTCGAGCAGGAACCCGTCCCGATTCGAGGTCGTGTCGAGGCCTGCATCGACCGATGTCAGTCGCTCGGCCAGTCCACGGAGTCCCGTCTGCTGGGACTGATCCCGCGATGTGTGGGACGACGCGAGAACTCCATTGTTACGCAGTGACATTCCAGCCTTCCCGAGAGTCATCGTCGCCGACGTGGCCGTGGAGTGCTTCACGATATTGGTCGTCCCTTCCCTCACAACCCACGCCGACACCTCGTGGAAGCGCGCCGGTACGTTCGACGGATCGCCTTCGATGGCGAGTCGACATCCTGCCGCCGCGAGCAATGATCGGGCACCGGCGACTTCTCCGTCCAGGTTGATGTCACGGTACCCCCGAACGAGTGCTCGCATCTGTTTCATGGAATCGACCGCTACGCTTCTGACCTCGTCCATCTCGGTGCGAGCGCGGTCGTGTGCGCCGACTTTGGCCAGTGTGGCGGCAAGTTCACTTTTCACCGCGATGGCCGAGAAACTCCGCCCGACGACGTCGTGGAGGTCGCGAGCAAAACGAAGTCGTTCTTCCGCGACCTGTAAACGCGCCTCGACAGTCTTTGCGCGCTCGAGCTCTTCCACTATCTGGAGCCCCCACCGCGTCAGAAGGGTGCTGGAGAGTAGGACACCCGAGATCAGACCGGTCAGTGCCATCAACTGGACCACCTTGCCGGTAGTTGCTCCGAGGACCGCGCCGGTAGCGACGCTCATCCCGAGAAGGACCCACCACCGATGTCGAACGAACGGGACTATCGACTGCGCTGCGAACAGCGTCGCTGCGAATCCCGTTGCGCGAACCGCAACCACGCCCGACGTATCGGTGGTCAGCTCTGCTGCGATGGCACAGGAAACCCACACCACGGCCAGGGCTATCGCTCCCACCGGCAACCCCCAGCGTCGCAGCGCGGGGGTCGACCCGGCGAACAAGTCCGCCCGGCTGAGCAAGGCTGCCAGCGAGGCGAGCCCTGAGATCGCGACCGTCGCCGACGCCCAGAGGGCACCGGCGACGGTGATACCCGCGAAGACGGTGACCGAAGCGATAGCCGCCAGGAGCGTGACCTGTGCGTAGAGCCGGTACTTGGCCGGCTCCGACAACTCACGCCACCCGGAGGCCGTCTTTGTCATCCTCGGTCGTCCCAACGAAAGCTTGTCTTCACGATCCACAGCGTCAGCAGGGTCCATAGCCCCAAAGTGGCGAGCGGCTGACCCATCTCGGCGAAAGTTCCCATGAAGTTCGCGGCAACTGCTCCTTCGGGGGCTGTTGCCGGTAACCCTGCCGAGCCCAGCGAGATCAGGTCGGACAACGCGGCGAACGGTGTCCAATCGACAACAGAACCGAGGCGATCGGGCAGCAGATTACGGATGGAATCCTGGCCGACCATCGCGATGATCATCACCGGCAGTGACGTGATCTGAGCAGCCTCGGCGTTCTTGGTGACCGCGCTGGTCGCCAGGGCCAGCAGTGAGAACACGATGATTCCGCCGAGCAGCGCAAGAACGAGGACGATGGCATTGACGGGGACCGGAGAGCCGGCTCCGTAGATCACCCCTCCGACGATGACGGCACCGATGAGGGTGAGTAACGCCCCTGGCACCGCGGGTGCCACCTGAATCTGCCAGTCGGCAGCTTCGCCCGTTCGTAGCCGCTTCAGTACGCCTTCGCCGCGCCGGGTCGTGACCATCGATAGCACCGAGTAGTACATCACGAACAGCAGCGCCATCAGCGCGAACATTTCCAACCCGGTGGTGGCCACACCGACGGTAGCCCCGGAATTATTGCGTGCGATGAAGAAGGTCGCGAGGGGAATCGCCACCGGAAACAGCGTGCCCATGACAACGAGAGTCTTGTTGCGGATGAACTGTCGATATTCAGCGACGGCCAGGGAGGACAGCGGGCGCCGACCGAACCCCACGGAGGGCGGCGCGGTGGTCGTGGTGGTCATGATGCTCCGATCAATTCAGGGGTGGACGTCGGCGACTCGCTGTGGTCGGCGGCAATGTCGAGGAATACCGATTCGAGTGACGCGGCTCGTGCTTCGAGACCGGTCAACTGCACGCCGTGGGCACCGGCCCAGGCCAGCAGCTCGGACAGATGTCGTTGCAACTGGTGGGTGTAGACCGTGACCCGCGCGCCGGCGTCGACCGTCGCACCGTCCCACGACGGCAACATCAGACCGGGGTGGTCGAAGACGATCCGAGCTGGATGCTCGTCGACGATGTCCCGAAGTGTGCCGCGGCGCGCGATCTCACCCTTGTGCATGATCGCGATCGTGTCGGCGAGGGCTTCGGCCTCGTCGAGGTAGTGCGTCGTGAGAAGAATCGTCACGCCGGATGCCTTCAGACCGGCCAGCAACTTCCATGTGGCTCGGCGACTTTCGGGATCGAGGCCCGTGGTCGGCTCGTCCAGGAACAGCAACCGAGGTTGGCCGAGCAATGCGCACGCGAGGTCGACTCGACGCTTCTCGCCGCCCGACAGTGACCCCACCCGAACATCGGCCCGGTCCGTGAGGTCGACCTGCGCCAGGACCGCTGCGGTTGTGGTGGGATTGCTGCAGGTACCGCGCCACATCTCCAGGGTCTCTGCGATAGTCAACTCGGCCGGCAATCCGCCGGATTGCAGCATGATGCCGATCTGCGGGCGGACCTTCTTGCGTTCCAACCGAGGATCGTGGCCGAAGACTTCCACCTCCCCCGATGTCGGTGCCAGTAGGCCTTCCAACAGGTCGAAGGTCGACGTCTTGCCTGCGCCGTTGGTCCCGAGCAGCGCGAAGACCTCCCCCTCTGCGACGTCGATGTCGATGCCCTTCACCGCTTCGAATGCGTCGTCTCCCGTTCCGTACACCCGGCGCAACCCGCGGGCTGCGATCACCGCGCTCATCGCTGGCCCCACTTGCGGGTTCCGACGATCCAGCGGACTGCGAAGATTGCCACACCGGCTCCGGCGGCGACCGCGGAGACGATGACTCCGGGCTGCAGCACACCTAGCACGATGCCCAGCGCTACGACGGCTCCGATCGCGGCAACAGCCTCCCTGCCACGAGTGGGGGCGGGACCGAAGCGCATGCCGTCTGCGATGAAGTTGCCGAGAGTGATTCCGTGCGAGCTTGTTTCGCGACGGTCGGGAGGACTGTTCGGATGGTTCATTCCTGTTCTGTTCATGACTAGAAGCCTGTCCGAAGGGGGACGCGGCTACCAGTGCACCCGCGCATCGAAACACACCGTTATCTGCATGAGCGAACCATGACCGATGTCATCGACCGGCCACTGTCGTTGCGAAACAATGCGATTCCGCAGCGCACAGCCCGCTATGCAGGCGTGGTGTGCGACCGAGCGAATTGCCACGACACCCGCGAGGCATCTATGCCTGCAGCGTCGGTGAACAAGCCCGCGCCTGGACCGGGCCAGACGTGACCCATGCCTTCGACGAGGTAGGACTCGATGGCCGACGGACGCCCGTCATCGTCGCCGTATCGGGTGTACGTGTACGGGTATCGGTGCGGTTCTTCGACCCGAGTGGATTCGATCGTCGACGCCGGTTGACCCAGTGCCTCACCGATCGCCAGCCACTGCGCGGTCAGTCGTTCGGCCATGACCGGCCGCACGACGTCGTCACGGTCCCCCTGAACCACCAGCAGCGGAACGTATTTCGCACGATCCCCCATTTCTTCCACAGCCAGGCTTGCGGTGTACTCGGGAGAGACGCGGTCCAGATCGTGCTGGGCCTTGTCGTAGCTGTACTCGCCGCCGGCCGCCGACGTCACCGTTGCGAACACGTCGGGGTACGTCACGGCAAGTGCAACAGCGAGACCTGCACCCGACGACGCACCGGAGACATGGACGTCTCTGCGGTCGCCGTTGTACCGGTCGATCACCGATTCCGTGATTCCGGCGATCATTGCGGGTTCGCCGACACCACGGCGTTGATGGGCCGGTTCGATTGCGTTCCAACAGAGCTGGGGGCTTCGGTCGAAGCTCTGCGTCGGGTAGACGACGATGAAGTCTTCTTCGTTCGCGACGACGTCGAACCGGGTCGTGTCCTTCATCGAGTTGATTCCGTACCCCGTCATGCCACATCCGTGAAGCGCAACCATGATCGGTGTCGGAGAGGATGGGTCGTAATCGGTCGGAAGATGCACCTGATAGTCGAGCACGCCTGCGTCGCCGACGTACTGACCGTATTCGTCACGGTCACCGGACGACGCCTCTGCTGTCGCCGTAGTCAGAGTCGAGCTCCCAAGTGTCGCGGCGAGAGCAACGACCAGAAAGCTCGTTCCCGCAACCGACTTCACGTTCACTTCGCCATCTCTGTCGAGGGGAAATACTGCGTAAGCCAGGCGAGAACAGTCTGCATGGTCTCGGGGTCGAGGCGCGCACCCGGCTCGTTGTATCCGCTGCCTGGCGACGCGGCGATGTCCGCCGGAGTGCGCAGGTCTTCTTTGAACACATGATTTGCATTGGTCGGGAAGGCGAAAGTCACGTTCGCCATCCCAGCGGCGGCCTGTTCGAGAGGAATGCCATCGGCGTGCATATCGATCTGCATGTCCTTCGCACCGATCAGTACCAGTGCGGGAATCTGCACCTTACCGAGCACATCGGTCGCGGACTCGACCCACAGCTCTCGGATGAACGGGCGATTGGCTGGTGCCTCCAAGCCTGCGAGCAACGACTTCACACTGTCCGGCAAGCTCGGGTCGGCATTCATCGGCAGCCCGGCCGTGTACCGCGCGGCAGCCTCCTGCACCCTTGCCATCACCTCGGACCCGCCGGGAATCTGGCTCATCTGGCGCGCCAGTTGCGAGAGCAGCACCGTCTCTATCGGCCGGCCCGGTGGTGCAGCGAGGACGATTCCCGCGAAGGGAACGTCTTGGGTTGTGGTGGCGTAGTGGAGCACGTGGAGTGTGCCTTCACTGTTTCCGAACCCGACGATGCGCGAGGAATCGACGCAGTCCTGCCCGGAGAGCACCCTGACGGCCTCGACCAGCTCGTCCAGATGAGACTGCATACTCATCTTTCCGATGAGTTTCCCGACGTTCTCCATCGCATGTGCGCCGGACGCCCGCTTGTCGTAGCGAAGTGAGGCGACGCCCACATCACCGAACGCCTCCGCCATGAGCCGGGCGCTCCCGTTGCTTCCCGGCAGCAGGGGCGAACACCAATCGCGGTCGGTCGGCCCGCTGCCGGCCACGAAGACCACTGCAGGGAAGGGCCCCATACCGTCAGGGCAGACCATCGTGCCTTCCATCGTGATGCCGTCCAGCGTCCATGTGACCTCGAAGGTGTGTGTCATGTGTGCCTTTCTCTCGTCCCGCCGCGACCGCGGCGACACTGATGGGGTTGGGCGGAATCGGTCGGTGATCGGCCTGGAGCGGCGTCGGCTCATACCGATTCTTGCCTCATCGGCGTTATGGTTGGGGCTCCGATCTATTCGAGCGAGGGGTGCCCATGACGTGGAGCACCAGTGAGCTCGCAGAATTGGCGACGACCACCGTCAACACCGTCCGGCACTACCATCGGTGCGGCCTGCTGGACGAGCCACGTCGTCGTTCCAACGGTTACAAGCAGTACGGCGTCACGCACCTGGTGCGTCTCCTGCAGATCAGGCGGCTACGCGACATCGGCGTTCCACTCGCGGAGATCGAGACCACCGGTTCGAGCGTCGGAACTTCGGCCGAGGTGCTCACCGCCATCGACGCAAATCTTGCCGACGTCATCGAGAGCAGCCTTCGCACTCGCGCCCAAATCGCATTGTTGCTCGAGCACGGATCGATCACTGAGGTCCCGGCCGGCCTCGAGCACACCGCACTGGGCATGACTCCGGCCGAACGATCGATAGCTCTGGTCTACTCGCAGATATACGACCCCAAAACGATGGACGATGTCCGAGACATCATCGAATCCGACGACGATGCGGCAACTATCGCGTTCGAAGCCTTGCCTGCCGACGCCGACGCCGACACGCGTACACGCCTCGCCGACGAGTTCGCGGACACCATCGCCAAAGCGATGGTCGAGTACCCGTGGATGAACGAACCGAACGCCCGTCTGATGGGAAGCCCGGAGTTGGCGGGAGAGGCCATCGCCGAGACCATCCGAGAGTTCTACAACACTGCGCAACTCGACGTACTGCTTCGTGCCACTGTCATCGCTCGGCAGCGACATCGTTGACCGGTCTCCCGTCACAGGACGCAGCGCGAGTCGTCGGAGGGCATCACGAGGTCGATGAGATAGTCGGCAACGATATCGTCTACGCACGCGTTCCCCGCGATGATCGATCCATGCTGCTCACCCTCGACGGTCAACAGGCTTCCACCGAGCGCGTCCGCAAGGTTGATGGCACCCTGGTGCGGAGTCAACGCGTCACCGGTCACGGAGACCGTCAAAGTGTCTGGTAATCCTTCGATTTCGGTGGCATAGGGGTAGCCCAATGTGGGCTCGACAGGCCATTGCTCGCATGTATCCCGCGCGCTCTCGACCGACTGTCCGAAATCGACGAACGGACTCGCATCGAACACTGCGCGAATGAGTGCCGATTCCTGAGCCGGACTGTGGCGTTCCTCGTCGATGCAGTTGATGGCGCCGGTCGCTTCGAGTGTGTTCGCATAGGTGCCGTCCGCGCTGCGATCCTGATAGATGTCGTTGAGTGCAATCAGTGGGTCTCCTCGGCCATCGCGCAGTTGGGCAAGGCTCATGACGACGGGCTGCCACGCCTCCTGTGAATACAGACCGAGGACGACGCCTCCGATTGCTTTGGTGAATGTCAGTTCACGACCGTCTGCCGCAGGCAGTGGCGCGTCGATCAGGGGCCGCACGAGGCTGTGGAACACCTCGGTTGCCTGCGCCGGGTCCGGTCCCAGTGCGCAATCAAGTTGTGCGGCACAGAACTTCGCGAGCTCGTCGAACGCACGTTGCATCCCACCGGCCTGCTGGATGCGTCGCTCTTTCGTTCCGGCGAGGGGATCCATCGCACCATCGAGAACGAGCGCCCTGACGTTCTCCGGGAACATCTCCGCGTACACCGCGCCAAGGCGGGTTCCGTAACTCGCACCCGCGTAGGTGAGCTCGTCGTCGCCAAGCGCAGCGCGCATGACGTCCATATCGCGTGCCACATCACGTGTACCCAGGTGGGCCAACGCGTTCTCTCCCCCTGACCCTGTGGCGCAGTTCTCATAGAATTCGCGGGTCGCTGCTTCGGACATCGCATGCGGCAGAACGCTGATCGCAGCGCTGATAGCGTCGGCTTCACGCTCGTCGTCGTCGAAACAGCTCACCGCGGGTGTCGACGCACCCACACCACGCGGATCGAACCCGACCAGGTCGAACCTGTCGGTGATGTCGCTCTGCGCCCACGCGCCCGCGGTGGTTGCCGCGAACTCGGTTCCCGAGAACCCGGGGCCACCCGGGTTGAGCACAATGGAACCGATCGGATCGGCCGAACGTGCCGGAATCCTGGAGAGCGCGATCTCGGCCGTCTCCCCCTCTGGATTCATGTAGTCGAGTGGAACATCCATGCGTGCGCACTGGTATTCCATTGGTAATTCACCAGTTTCACCAGGCGGGAGGTTCGAGGCAGGCGGGGCACAATCCTCGAAGTTCAACTGCTGGCTGTAGAACTTGTCGAGAGATCCGGCGTCTGGCTCGCTGTCCTCCGGTGTGGCGTTCTGGCTACAGGACGCGAGCAACACCATCGCTGCCACAGCCGCGCCCGCTTTCAGTCCTCGGTGAGTACGCATGCGCCCATTACGCACTATGTCGTCGGCACACAGTCAAGAACGTTGGGGTCCCCGCTATCAAATGGTCGCGGTGTCGTTCAGGCGAACGGCCTGGCGATGCCCCCAGGTACCCCACCGCCACAACCACTCGAGCGGTCCTTGTGCGAAGTTCCGTAGCCACAACACGCTGGCGACCCATTGCGCGAGGAGTATCGCGCCTGCCGTACCCAACAGTGTTGTCCACGATGAGCTGTCGGAGAACCCCAATGTCCACCCCGCCGCCAGCATCAACGGCGCGGCACCGACGTAATTGGTCAACGCCATCTTGCCCAACGGGCCGAAGGCAACTTCGAGAATTCGAGACACACCTGTGGTCATCAACAAGGCGAGCGACGAAACGTACACCCCTGCGACAGCCAGACCCGCTGCAGCGGACTCCCCGCTGAATCCCGACATCTCGATCGTCCTGGTCTGCAGGAAGATCAGCGGGATTGCCGCAATTGCAGCTACGATCAGCACGATCATCGCATCACGACGCGACTGACCGATGGCCGGCACGACACCGTACCGGGTGAGGACAGCACCCAGAAGGAGCATCCCCGGAGTCAGGCTGATACCACCGCCCGTGAGGAGAAGGCTCCCCACGATGAGCGCCACCGCCGCAACCGCTGAGACCCGCCGCGACATCCACGTGCTCGGAAGCAGGATGGCGAGGCCGACCGCCGCCAGCGGTAGCAACGCAGATCCGGGTTGGAGCACGTTGAACGGGATTCCGATGGCGAGCAGGAGCAGCAGTCGCCGGAGTAGGAGCAGCCGGGGACGTATCACCCGGCGGGCAGCGGACTCGTAGAACATCGCAAATCCGACACCGAAGAGTAGCGCGAAGATCGGGAAGAAACGTTGTTGCACAAGAAGGTGCAACCAGCCGCCTGTGTTGTCGAGCGAAGGACGCTCGTAGAGGCCCGGTGCAGTACGGAAGCCAGTGAGAGGCCCAATGTTGACAAAGATGATGCCGCACAATGCAACACCACGAATCACATCGAGAGTCGCGATTCGGCTGACGCCGGCTTCCGAAACGGGCTGCTGCGCAATGGATGTCACGTTCTCAACTTCCTCCGAAGTTCGACCGGGGCCGTCCGAACGTCATCGGGCGGAAATCCATGACTCGAACGCGTCGGTGAACTGCTGCGCGAAGGGCAACGGCTCTCCGTACTCGGCACCGGTCGACGGCTGGTCGCCTACGTCCTTCAGGACATGGTTCGCCGTCTCGAGATGCGTTGTGCTGAGCTTCGTCTGCGCCAAGACATCGTTGAGACCGGCCACGTCGACGCATCGAACTTGCATGTCCTTGGCCGAACAGCTTGTGAATACTGCCATCGAGGACGGCAGGGACGCCGCCATGGCGATCGGATCGAGTTCATCCTGAGTGGCCAGCATGGTGGCGCCTGCCGGAACCATCCCTATCGAACGTAGTGGTTCCGGGAGATCGTTCGGAATTGTCCCTGAAGTGCGGATCTGGTCCACCGTGCGGTTCAAGGACGATACGAGGTCGACACCATCCACATCCACCAGCTGTCCGGATTCCACGAGCCCGGCGACCTGACGCATCATGATGTCCAATGTTCGCGCCGTCTGTGGTTGCACGAGGCCCATCGATGTAATGGGCGGCACCTCGCCGGCCTTGTCGGTCGCCAGCGCCAACGCCACAAGGGCACCTTGACTATGCCCGACCAGCCCGATTCCCGAATTCTCGATACCCGGCCGATCGGCGAGGAAGTTCGCCGCCGCGGCGGCCTCGTGCAGGTACACATCGTGCCCGAGTTCCGCCGGGTCCGTCTTTGGGTCCAATTCCGTTGCACCAGTGCCGGATTTGTCGTACCTCAGGCTGGCGACGCCGCGGCGCGCCAAGACGTCGGCCAAGTAGCTCAACGTGCCGATGGATCCTTCGACGTGGACGTTGTCGCCATTCCTGTCCGTCGGGCCGGAACCCGCAATCAGCAGTACAGCCGGAACAGGTACGCCGGTGTCGTCGGGCATTCGTAAGCTCCCATGAACCGTCAGTTCCCCATTATCGAACGTGACTTCGTGGTCCTTGCCTACCGACTGTGCAGCTGGGCTCGCACTCTGCGAGTCGGAAGTGGCACTGCCACAGGAGACTACGGCCAACATGGACAGACCGGCCAGTATCGACGTCGATGTCGTGAACTTCATGTGATTCTCTCCAAAGTTGCTCTGTCAAGGTCGAAGTCTGTGTCCTGAGCTCGCACGCGCCGTGGACCGAAACCAGTGCGTGTTCCGAGAACAGGGTCAAGCCCGAGGATTCGACCTATACGACCGGTTCACCGGGTTCGACGGTGCTCACCTGCCCGATTCCGCACGGATGGTCGGATCGGTGAACCTGGGTACCGGACCGTCATGCTCGGAGCCCCCGTCGATCGGCGTCCAGGATTCGTAGGTGAATTCCTCCAGGGGCATGGGCTTGGCATGTGCCACGATCGTCCGGCTTGGCCGATCTCCGCCGAGCAGAAAGTCGATCACCGGTCGATCGACTTCATCTGTGCCATAGGGGAAGACACCGTGAACACTCTCGTTGTCGACCGCGATCAGGCTCGTATTCGGCAGCTGTGTGCCCGCCACGTGGCCCGCTTCCCACGGCGTCATCGAATCGAGTTCACTCTGTAGAACAATGGTTTCCGGGAAGTCCTCGCTCAACGGAGGCATCGCCGAGTCCGTCGGCCAGAATGCGCAGGTCTGCGGCCCGTCGAGCAGTCCACTCTGCGCCGAGAAGGGCGCAGCGAGCGCCGTTCGCTCGTTGAATTCCTGCCAGTATTCCAGGCCCTGAACCCACTGCCCATCGGTGCATTTCGTGAAGTCGATGACCTCGTCGTAAGTACCGCGAATCAACCCGGCGGAATCGACTTCCGGTGACGCGGACAGCGCCGCCAAGACTTGGTGGGCCGCCGCGCGTTGCTCCTCGGTGAGGGTGTCCATCCCGTCGACGATGCGGTTCGCGGAGGCAACAGGAGTCGTAGGGGTCACGGCACTCTCACCTTCGGCGATGATCAGCGAAACGAGCTGTCCAGCAAACGGATAGACCACCGAGCTGGAGAACGCAACGTTGAGATTCGTCGACGCCCATGCGTAACGGGCAGCGAGCGAGCGCTCCGGGCCACTGGTAGCCGCGAAGTAGCGATTCCAGATCACCTCGGGGTCGCCACCGAGACCGTACGTGGCGTCGTTACGCGCAATCCAGTTCATCATGTGCAGCCGAAACTGCCGATCGCGGCCCTCGTGCGCCACGTCGTACAGACTTTGAATCGAGTCCTGCGTCGGGTCCGTGGCCGAGTCGAGAACCATGCGCTCGATGTTGTCCGAAAACAGGCTGCCATACCAGGCACCGAGCCACGTGCCGTACGAGTAACCCATGTAGGTCACCGATTGGAGCCCGAGAAGGTGGCGGATGAAGTCCATGTCGAACGCAGTCTGTTCGGTCGTCATGGTTGCGACATCGGGGTCGACCGAGCACGATTCGCCGATCGCGCGCGTCTCCGCGTCGGGTCCATCGGCCGGATCGTATTGGTACTCGCACTGCGCATGACTGGACTGGCCGAGGCCACGCTGATCGAAGCTCACGTAGTTCGTGGTGGGCCGCAACTCGGGGGTGTACATCTGGACGGTCGAGCTGTAGGACAACCCCGAAGCGTACGGTCCACCCGGGTGCGTGACTACCGTGGTCTGATAGTCAGGATCAGCGCGATCGATGTTGTGTGCCTGAGAAATTCGTACATCCCACGTCTGCTGCGGATCAGGATCGTGCCAATCGCGCGGAACCTGGATAGTTGCACACTCGACGTTCGATATGTCGGCACCAGGGATGGGCGGTCCGTCGTCGTTGAACTCGCATGCCTCCCAGCCGATTTGCTGATCGGCCAACGGCCCTGCGAGTGCGGCGATATCCGGTGTTCCATCATCGGATTCGTCGCCAGTCCCAGTCGCGGCGGGTAGTGGTGGTGACGCCAAGACAGCGATCACTACGACGCCGGTCAATCCGATGACACCGGCAGCGATCACGGCCGGGAGCAAGTACCTCCGCCGGCGCGGCGCCGTCTCGGTCACTATCTCGTCCAGCGGCACGTGAGCTCCTCGTCATCGGACACCGCTCGATCGCGACCAGCGCGGTGTTCTCCCATGGCGCAAAGCTATGCCGTGTTCTCGGAACAGGGTCAAACGCCGATACACCCGTGAGATGGACGAAGCCTCCAGGGCCACAACATGGGCGCGTCGACTAGTGCCGTGCGCCGGGAGGAAGACCATGGCGGCGGGCAGCAACTGCGGCGAACAAGGTACACGCAACCAGACCGAGGGTGACGGCGGGAAACGACCCTGGACCTGCAGCAGTGAGAAGTACACCACCCAGCGCACTTCCCAGAAAGATTGCGGCGTTCGCGACAGTCGTCAGTATCGAATTGGCAACATCGGCATCGGGGCCCGATGCGTCCGCCAGTGCAGTCTGCAACAACGGCGCAGCGCCACCGAACGACATGCCCCACAGGATCACTGCCAACAAGAACACCACCGGAGCGCTTCCCGCGATCGCCAAAGCTGTGGCCGCCAGAGCGAACGCGACGAGGTAGATCAGGACGAGCCGTCGTAGAATGCGGTCCGCGAGTGCACCCACAACGGCAATGCTGGCCATCGCAGCCACCCCGAACACCGCCAGCACCACATCGACTCGGAGCCCTACGTCCTTATCGTCGATGATGGGTGCGATGTACGTGTAGAGCAGGTTGTGGGCGAGGAACCATCCGAGCACCACGGCGATGATCGGCGCGACACCGGAGAGCAGAAAGACTCGGCTCAACGGCGTTTGCGCAGTGGAATTCTGGCCGTCGGAATCGGGAACTGATACGACCACCCACGCGATCAAACCGAGGGAAATAACAGACATCAGACCGAAGGTCCAGCGCCACCCGATCAGCGTTCCGAGATACGTTGCAAGAGGCGTGCCGATAGCGAACGCAACAGGCGTACCCGCCATCGCCACGGTCAGCGCCTTCCCGGCCAACGCGGGCGGGGCTATTTTGCGGGCGTACCCGGCGAGCATCCCCCACACCACCCCGGAGAAAGCCCCCGCAACGAAACGCGCCAACAGTGCAATCTCGAACCCCGGTGCCAACGCTGTGATCGTATTGGCCACCACGAATCCGCCGACTGCGACGAGCAGGATCGGTTTGCGTCGCCAACTTCGCGTGAACGTGATCGCAGGAATCGCGAAGAGCACCGCTCCGAGTGCGTATGCGCTGATCAACTGCCCTGCCGCGGCCTCCCCGACACTCAAACCCGCGGAGAGCTGAGGTAGAAGCCCGGCAGGAAGTGTCTCGGTCATGATGACGATGAATGCAGTCGCTGACATCGCCAGCAGCGCTGACCATGGGAGTCGCTGTTTGCTTCCGCCCCCGGCCGGCATCGGAATTGTCGAGCTGTCGGTGGTGCCCCGAATGACTTCCGGATTGATCATTCTGTAAGTCAACACCACCGGTACCCCTGTTGCCAAATTATTGGATCGATTAGTCTGTAATTCACCGAACACCGAAGCACGGAATGGAACCGCGATGAGCAGAACCGGGAGACCACGACAGTTCGACGAGGACCGCGCTCTCGAAGCGGCCATGGTCATTTTCTGGGAGAACGGCTACGAGGCAACGTCGTTGGCGCAACTACGAAGCAGCATGGGCATGTCTTCGGCCAGCTTCTACGGTGCGTTCGGATCCAAGGAAGGGCTGTTCGCCGCCGTGGTCCAGCGGTACATCGACAGCTACGGTCGTGCGACCGCCCCACTAGCAGACGAATCCATTGACCCTCGAGACGCTCTGGAGAAAACACTGCGTGGCTCGGTAGCCATGCAGACCGATGCGACGCATCCCCTCGGATGCCTGGTCGGCCTGGGCGGAATCATCGACGGCCCGGACGCCGGAAAGCACTCTGCTCTGGCAGCCCGGAGGTCTGTTGATCGCCGCAACATTGCCGCGCTGGTCGAACGAGCTGTCGATCAAGGTCAACTCGACCCGAGCATCCCGATCGACGCAACCGCGACACTGTTTCACAGCTTTCTACTCGGATTGTCACCCCTGGCCAGAGACGGTGTGCCCGCCGATGAACTTCAGGCATCGGTCTCGGCAATGATGAAGTTGTGGGATTCGATGCACTCGCGGTAGGCGAACCACCCTCTGCCACAACATCTCCGGTGCGGACCTCACCGACGATCAGGGTCTGGGGGCCGCGGCAAGGTGGCACCGGGCATCGGGTGCAGGCGATTCGAGGTCCACCAGGTAAACCGCGACGATCTCGTCGACGCATGCATTGCCCGCGAGGGAGGCACCGTGTTGCTCACCCTCGACCGTGAGCAGGCTGCCGCCGAGCGCCTCGGCGAGCGCGATGCCGCCTGCGTGTGGAGTGATGCCGTCGCCTGTCACCGATACCACAAGCGTGTCGGCGAGGCCGTCGGGCTCGTCGGCCAGAAGCGGGTTGAGCGTGGGCTCGACTGACCAGTTCTCGCAACCGTTTCGCGAGTTCTCGACCACAGTGCCGGGGTCGATGAACGCCGCGGCGTCGAACACGGCCCGCTTGAGCGCCGTCTCCTGTTCCGGGGTGTGGCGATCTTCGTCGAGGCAATTGATCGCGAGTAGCGACTCGAGGTCGTTCGACGAGGTGCCGTCTGCGGCCCGGACCTGTAGCGCATCCCGGAGCGCCAGCAGCGGAGCACCATTGCCGGCTTTCAGTTCGCTGATTCCCTCGAGCACGATGGGCCATGCTGCGTCGCTGTAGAGCCCCACGATCACGCCGGAGAGGGCACCGATGAACGTCAGGTCGCGGTCGTCGGTTGCGGGAGCTGGGGACTCGACGAGCGGTTGCACGAGGTTCTGGAACTCGGTCGTGGCGGCGGCAGCATCGGTTCCGAGAGGGCAATCGGTCTGCGTCGCACAGAACTTCGCCATCTGATCGAACGAGCGCCCGATGCCCTCGAATTGCTGCACACGCAGATCGTGCGTGCTCATTCCGGGGTCGAGCGCGCCGTCGAGCACTAGAGCACGCACGTTGTCGGGGAACATCTCGGCGTACACGGCGCCCAAACGCGTTCCGTAGCTGAGCCCAGCGAAGCTGAGCTGCTCGTCGCCGAGCGCCTCGCGCAGCACGTCCATGTCGCGAGCGACGTCGCGCGTGCCGACGGCAGCGAGCACGTGCTCTCCGCCCGAGCGCTCCGCGCACTGTTCCGCAAGGTCTCGGGTCTCGTCTTCCGTCCAGTCTTCGGCACCGGAATCGTAGGAGGTGAACTTGGCGTCGGCATCGCGCTCGGCGTCGGTGTAGCAGTCGATGGTGGGTGTCGATGCGCCGACGCCACGCGGGTCGAAGCCGACGATGTCGAATTTCTCGGTGACCGGGCTGTCCGCCCACGCCAGCGCCAGGGTCGGCGCGAACGCTACGCCGGACATGCCAGGGCCGCCTGGGTTGACCACAACTGAACCGGTCACGTCGTCGCCGCGCGCCGCCACTCGGAGGAGAGCGATCCGAGCAGTGTCGCCGCTCGGGATCGCATAGTCGAGTGGCACCTCGAGCGTTGCGCATTCTGCCGCCACGTCGGGCGGCGGAAGGCCGGGTGCCTGCGCGGGTGCCTCGCACGCTGCGAACTCGAGCGTTTGGCCGTAGAAATGTCCGAGCGAGGTGTCGCGTTCGGGCGGTGACGCGTCGGTTGCGACACATCCGCTAAGCACGAGCAGAACGCTCGCGCTCACTGCGGGGACGAGAGTAAAAGCGCGAAGGCGCATGGTGTCTCCTTAGGACGTGCAATGGTGGTCGCGAACCATCAGAAAGAGCGTTCCCGGGGCGAGGTCAACCCTGGCGTCGAAAATGCTGACTCAACCAAAGGGAGGCCAGTGCCATGGACCCGCGTTGAACGATCTTTCACGCACAACCACTGCAGAGTTCGTTGTGCATGGGCAAATTCAGCACTATGTCCTTGGGACACAGTCAAGAACAGGGCGAGTCTTCTGCTCGGTCATTGTGCCCCGCGGTGCACTTGCGTGCACCGGACGCCGAGCGGTTCAGAAGCCATGCCTCTGACCCTCCCCCTCGCATTCGATCTAGTGGAGTGCACCGATGGGAACCAACAAATCGACGTCGATGTCGATCCGACCTCGACGACATTGAATGCACAGAACCGAATGCTCTGATGTAGTTGCGCGCAAGGGCTTTTTGGGACTGGACGGGTCTGCGGTCGCCATCGTGCTGCGACATGTTGTCCGTCAGCTAATCCTGGCGTACTGTCCGTGCCACCCGTATGGACGTTGTGGCCGGGAAGCATCCCTGCGTGTCCACTACCGGCGGCGCGTTGTGACGTAGCACGCTCGATGTCGCCACAACCGAGGCGAACGCGAACGTACCGCCACCGAAAGGCCAGTACTTTACTACTGTTGCGCCACAATGACTTTCGCTGATCGATGGTCGTCGTATCGGCACCCTCTATGTGATTCGCGGTGTCGCATTTCGTGGCGTCATCTTGTCAACATCGGACCCCTGACCGGATGTCGAACCAGGTTACGGCAGCCACGATCGTCGGGATTCCTGATCAGTGACATGGGCACGCCTGATCGGGTCCGCGCGGCCACAGCTTCTTCACCAACCGCGAAGGCCCTGACACGAGCGCCCTGGTCTGCGAGTACGCCTTGCGTCACCCCAAGAAGTGACGCAACGCCTTGCCCATCCGCCCACAACTGTCCGACGATGCGTCCCACCGACCGTAAGGAGTCATGATGACAGTCCCCAGTTCCGTCACTCGTCTAGAAGCCGCAATCAACTCGCACAACGCGGAGGACATTGCCGCATGCTTCTCGATTGACTACGTCTCCGAAGTTCCGCAACATCCGATGCGGAACTTCGTAGGTCGCGAGACCGTGGAACGTAACTGGACGGGGATTCTGGCTCACACACCCGACCTCCACGCCCGAGTGCTTCGGACCGCTATCGGCGGATTCGAGGTTTGGTCGGAGTGGGAGATGGAAGGGTCGACCGCCGACAGGTCTCCTACCGTCATCGCCGGGCCAGTCATCTGGCGCACTGACACAGATGGTCTCGTCTCGTGGGCGCGCTTCTACCTCGATCCCGTCACCAGCGACCCGACAGGTCTTCCGTAGATCGGTCGCCGTTCGATGTCATGCCCGCAACGGCTTGTCCCGGAGTCACCGATGGACTGATTCACTGACGTAGGATTTTTGCATCAGCTGGGCAATGACGTAGCAGGTCAACCGATCTCGGTTGTCGGATTGTTCCACTTTCAATGTGATGAGCCCCAAGGGCTCTCCCGAACGCGTCGACATTGGGATGAACCACGTCGAACTTGTGCACCGAGAAGGATTCTGAACGACTAGCGGGCATTGCTGTGGACAGCACGTGACCATGCCGCACCTAGAACAGCGTCGACCCCGCCAAGACATTCCGGCCACGTTGCACCGGAGCCGTCACCCGGTGCCAGTTCGGTTCGGGCGGAATGCCCTGCTCGGGATCAAAGCCACCCGTTTTTCTTGAACCGCCAATGCAATGTCGTCGCAACGGAACTCATCAGAGTCAGTACAAACGGGTAGCCGAATGCCCATGTGAGTTCTGGCATGCTGTCGAAGTTCATTCCGTAGATCCCGGCTACGAGGGTCGGCACCGATGCGATCGCTACCCAGGCCGATATCTTGCGCATATCGGCGTTCTGCCTCAGATTGACCTGGGTCAAGTTCGCATCGAGCATGCTGTCGAGTTGACTCCGCATTCCCTGAACCCTGGACACCACGCGGTGCAGGTGTCGATCCAGCTCGGCGATTCCGTCTGCATCTATCGTGTCTCCGTACTCGCC
Organism: Rhodococcus sp. 15-649-2-2; assembly: GCF_002258645.1. NCBI lineage: Bacteria > Bacillati > Actinomycetota > Actinomycetes > Mycobacteriales > Nocardiaceae > Rhodococcus > Rhodococcus sp. 15-649-2-2. Next base: position 30,489 of record NZ_NPFM01000031.1, on the reverse strand, counting down.
CGAGGTGACCCAGCCGGGTGCCCTGCGTCGGAGCAGGCGACTCAATGGCTCGCCGGTCAACGGCGTGGTTGCTCTCTCCATCTCGGTGACAGACCGCCTGAGCCGATAGATCGCTTCCACCGAATGTCCACCGGCGCGGGAAAACACCTCCCCTTCGACGCGGCGGATGTCACGGTCGAGTAGCTCGATCACTTCGACGTAATTGTCGATGACCATCTCCAGTGCGAGATGAAACGCTCCCAGTGGAGTCCGTTCGGCTTCTCCGCCGGCGGTGTTGGGACCTCGATGCATCGTGGGGAAAGTTGATTCCGGCGACTCGCAGACGGTGGCCAAAGCAGATGGACTTAAGGCAAAGATGACATCGCCAAGCTCGACGCCGCTCTCGGCGGATACGTATTTCGCCGTTGTGAGTGCGAGAAACAGTTGTTCGCCGGACACTTCCATCGTCGGGCGAATCGGTGTATTCGCTACCCGATGAAGTGTATCGACGTCGATCTCAGAGGCGTCCAGCTTCGCCGAACCAACCTGGGTGACGTCCGAGATGCACGACCATGTGAAGGGTCTCCGGCCCTCCAGTTCGGTGGTCATGTGCACACGTTGTCGTCGTACCACTGCGCGGCGTCGATGATCGCAATGTCGATGTTTCCGGGCGAATACCCGAGTTCGCGCTGCGCTTTACCCCAATCCGAGGACTGGGGTGAAGACAGATATCTGCCCAGGCCGCGGTCCATCGACGGCGGGCGTCCCGTAACCATGGCCGAGACTTCCTGACCGGCGCCGTACGCGACCAACGCGCTGCGCGGGAGCCTGATCGGGCGACGCTTCGCACCCACCAATTCGGCTATACGCGAGAACATTTCTGCGTAACCAACGTTGTATCCCGAGAGGTTGTATCCCTCACCGCATCGTCCACGCTCTGCCGCGGCCAGAATACCGGCCGACACGCCTCGCACGTCGCAGAAGGACGACGTACCGGAGAACGCGAACGTCGTCTTACCCTCGTGCATGTCGCGAATCACCCGACCGAGCTGCAGTGTGTGGTCGAACGGCCCGATCATGAAGCCCGGATAGACCACCACGACGTCCAGGCCGTCGGCCATCCTGTTCCGAACCTGTTGTTCCCCAGCAACTTTGGTATCGGCGTAGTCGTATCCCATGCCGGTCAGAGGATTGCTACCTCCACGTTCGTCCACTGGTGATCCGTCGCAGTTGCATCCATGCACATCGATCGTGCTGGTGTGCACCAGACGACCGACTCGGGCGTCGACACTCGCGTCGGCGACAATACCTGCGGCGACGACGTTCACTCTGCGCCTGCGTGCTGAGAGTCTGCGCCAGGTCGATGTGTCACCTGCAAGATGGAAGACCCAGTCCTGACCTTTGACCAGCGAATCAACAGCGTGACGATCGAGCAGATCTGCCAGCTGGATGTTCACGGGAAGACCGCTCAGAAAGCGTGTCGTAGACCCAGGCGCACCGCTCGCGAGAACCTCGTGTCCGGCATGGACCAGGTCTCTGACCAGATTGCTTCCGACGAATCCTGTTGCACCGGTTACCAAGCACTTCATATCGTGTCTCCATCTTCGTTTCGTGCGTCGGTCACGTCGGTGGACCGAACCGTGAACGGCTGGGGCCATGTCAATCTCGCGGCCGCTGAATCAGCCCGCTATGCCGAACCGCCGCATTCGCTTGTAGAGCGTCGTACGGCTGATCCCGAGATGCCGTGCTGCGGCGAGCTTGTTCCCCCGATGCGCGATGAGCTTGTCCTCGATAACGGTCCGTTGAGCGCTGTCGATTGCGCTGAGCAGCGGCATTGCAGCTCGCTCCCGCAAGCGCCCCAGATCACCGACGCTCACGTCACCCACCGAACGTGTCCGGCTTGCGGCGAGCACCTCCGCTTCCAGTTCGGCCACGTTGCCGGGCCAGTCGTGTGCGAGGAGGAGGCGCATTGCGCCGGCAGTGAAACGGATGCGGGCACCCATGCCCTCGAGCATCGCGTCGATCAGTGTGGTGATCTCGTGCTTGCGCAACCTCAGTGGAATCAGCTCGACGCGCGTTCTGCACGAATCGATCAATCGATACACGTCCGGTGACACCGTGCCGAGCGGTGCGCTGGCGAGTGCAAACCATCCGGCCGACCGAGATGTCGACTCGTACAGACCATGAGCAGCCAACGGCGACAACAGATGTACGTTGTCGACCACAACAGGACGCAGCCCACTGTCGAGCGCCACCGCGACGGCGCGAATCCATTCCATTTCGGTCAGACGAAGCAGGTCCAGACCGTCGAACCAGACGGGATGGACTCCCTCCGTCAGCTCCGCCAGCAACGTTGTTCGGCCCGTTCCTCGTTCTCCCGACACGGCGAGAGAGGTTTTGGTCAGTCTCGTGTGCTGCAGAGTGTCTCGTCGGCGCTCGATGCGCGAGGGGCACGTGGTCGACTCGGATGATCGAGCGGTCGATGGACCTCGGCGTGACACCCTGGACGTCGTGGTCACGAGTGCATCCCGGCCGGCGACGTCAACCCGAACTCGTCGCGGATCTCCGACAGCACGTGCTGGTAGGCGTGCGTTTCCACATAGTTCGCGTGGCGTGGTGTGTCTATGTAGTCGACTCCGCCCCGGAGGTCGGGTCGGTGCGACGCCTTCAGCTCGGTGAATCGCTTCTTCTTCTCGCCGTCGAGCGAAAGATCCAGTGCGACAAGCTGTGCCATCTCCTCGAATCGCTTATACGCGGCGTCGGCGAACTCGACGAAGCCAACGACGTAGAGAGAATCGACGGTTCTGTTGAACACGTTGAGATACAGCTGTGGGTGTCCGTCTTTCCACTCGAAAAGACTGTCGTCGAGGAACGGCACTTTCTGCTCGTATCCCGTCGCCAAGACGATGACGTCGACCTCCTCGGTACTGCCGTCGACGAATACTGCTGTGTTGCCGGCGATCCTGTCGAGCCCCGGCTTTGCCGTGATGTCACCGTGTGTGAAGTGGTGAATGATCTGATCGTTGACGATGGGATGGGACTCGAGCAGGTTGTGATCGGGTGCCGGCAGACCGAATCGGGTCACATCGCCGACAAGCGCATCCACCAAGGCATTCGGGTCCTCAGGGAGGGTGACACCCGCAGGAGCGGCTGCACCGGATCCGATGAACACGTCCAGCGGTACACCGAAGACGTGCTTTGGGAGGAATCGGTAGCCTCGCCGCACGCTGAGGTATGCGCGGTCCGCACTTCTGGCCGCGTCGCAGGCGATGTCGACTCCCGAGTTTCCTGCACCGACGATCAATACCTTCCGATCGTCGAACAAGGATGTGTCGTGGTACGCGGATGAGTGGATCAGCTGCCCGGTGAACGTCTCACTGCCAGGGATGCTGGGCTGGTTGGCGAGCCAGGTGACACCGGGAGCGACAACGAGTGCACGGTAGTGGCGCATGGAGCCATTGACTGATATCTGCCAGGTGCCATCGGCCTGCAGATCTGCGGACTCGACGGACGCATTGAAAGTGATTGCCTCGTAGAGGTCTTCGTCGACAGCGAACTGTCGGATGTAGTCGCGGATCTGACGCCACGACGGGTAGTCGGGATAGTCCTCCGGCATCTCGTGTCCGAAGAATCCGCTCGTGTACTTGGAACTGATGAAGTGGGCGCTCTTGTAGATCGGACTCCCCTCGTTCTCGGGATCCCAGATGCCCCCGACGTCGTGATGCTTCTCGAAGTGGTCGTAGGCAATGCCCGCCGCACGGAGCTGACGAGCGACGACCAGCCCGGACGGACCTGCACCGACAACGCACACGCGCTCCGATTCGATCGTTGTAGCAGTCATCTGCAACTTCCTCACTGTGGTCCCTCGACCGGAACGGAAGGGGTGTCCATGAGAGTAAGTTGGTCAGTTGACCAAGTCAAGGGACCTGGTTGTAGGATCCCGTATATCAACCACGAGATTTGCCCGACAGGAGCGCGACGAACTATGGCACGAGTACCGGTCGGACAGCGACGACAAGAGTTGGTGGAGGCGGCATTTCGCGTCATTGCGGCATCAGGAATCCAAAAGACCACCACCCGGGCGATCTGCGCCGAAGCCGGCGTGAACCAAGGGATCTTCCATTATTGCTTCAACTCGAAGAAGGAACTGTTCCAGGAACTGATCCGATCGGTCGTCACTGGAATGGTCGAGACATCAGCCGAGATCAAGCCAGCTCGTTCCGACACCGACACCGACACCGACACCGACACCGCTACCGCGGTCCGCACCGTCTTCGACACCGCATGGCAGCACGCACGAGCACATCCGGATCGACACCTCGTCGGCTACGAACTGACGACGATGGCCCTGCGCGACGACGAACTATCCGACCTCGCCGCCTGGCAATACCGACAGTACTTCGAGCAGTCGGTACGCGCTATGGCCGCTGTCGAGGAGTCGGCGCACATCCGGTGGTCGATACCGATGCCGGTCCTGGGCCGAATGGTCGCAACGATCCTGGACGGACTCGTTCTCGGTTGGCTGGCCGACCGTGACGACGACGCGACCGAACGAGCGCTCACCCAGTTCGCCGACGTCGTCGCTGAACTTGCCATCGAAGGCTGATCGCCGACGCTCTCATTTTATTGTTGTGCAGCCTCTTCTACCGTTTGCCGCAGCTCTGTCTTGAGGATTTTGCCCGACGCGTTCAGTGGGAAATTGGAGACGAAGTGCCAGCGTTGCGGAATTTTGTACTTGGCGATCTGCGGAGAGAGAAAGCTCTGCAGATTGTCCACGGTTACTGGTTCTCCCACATGGAGCCTAACGAACGCGGTGACCACTTCGCCCCAGTACGGGTCAGGTGTTCCGACAACGGCAGCCTCGGCGACGGCCGGGTGCGAGACGAGGGCGGTTTCGATCTCGCCAGGAGAGATGTTTTCCCCGCCCCGGATGATCATGTCTTTCGATCGCCCTTCGATGCGAACGTTTCCGGCGACATCCATCGAGGCCAGATCGCCTGTGCGGAGCCACCCGTCGCTGTCGATGACGTCGGCCGTCCGGACAGGATCGTTGTGGTACCCAGCCATGACATGATAGCCGCGAGTGCACACTTCCCCGATTTCACCGCACTCGACGATCTTGGTCCCGTCGCTCGTATCGACGATCTTCAGTTCGACACCGGGCAGAACGCGACCCACGGTTGTTCTGCGTACGTCGGGTGAATCATTGGGTTGCGTCACGGTCATACTCGGAGAACACTCGGTTTGCCCGTACGTGATGGTCAGGGGAACCCCCAGACGGTCTTCGACCCGAGCAACCAGGGCCGGCTCGATGAGGGAGCCGCCGGTCATTGCCGCGGTGATCGACGTCAAATCGGTCCGAGCGAAGTGGCGGTGATCGACAAGGGCCTGGAGCATTGTCGGAACCCCGGCGAACAACACCGATCTTTCGCTTGCGATCAATGCGAGCTGGAGCGCGGGATCGAACGACGGCATCAGCACGAGCGTCGACCGGGTTTGGATTGCACCGAGTGTCATGACAACCGAACCCGCCGTGTGAAATAACGGCAATGCGGAGACGATCGGGGCGTCGTGCACCCCGGGAAGACCGCGGAGAAAAGACAGCCTCGCGTTGTTGACGATGCCGCGATGCCGGAGCTCGACCCCCTTCGGTCGCCCGGTTGTGCCGGATGTGTATTGGATCTGGGCAAGATCGCCCGGTGATACCTCCGGCAATTCTCTGAGTACGTTTGTGTAAGTGCAGAATTCGTCCCACTTGGCTAGACGGATGGCAGTTCGAAGATCCGGTAACTGTGCACCGAGAGTTGCAAGGCATTCGGCGAGATCTGTACCGCGATATTCGTCGACATGGAAAACCAGTACTGCTCCGGAGTCTCGAAGCACGTGGCCGGCTTCCTCTCTTGTCAAGGCCGGATTCACGGTCACCAGCGTCAGACCTGCGAGCGCGGCACCCATTTGGACGAAGATCCATTCCGGAACGTTGTTCGCCCAGATTGCGACCTTGTCACCGGGAGCGACGTGTTCGAGCATGACGCGGGCAGCTGTCTCCGACTCGGTCACGAGTTGGGAGTAGGTCCACTGGCGACGTCGTCGACCGCGGGGCAGTCCCTCGACCAGCGCGATCGATTCGGGTGCTTGCTGTGCGGCGCGGCGAAGTACGACGCCCACGGTCGCATCTTCGATGCTGTCTGTGTCACGTAACGGGACGGCGGCGTTCAAGCGGTGCTGGGATTCGGTCATCGATCGCTCCTCGTGTGATGTCGTGGGCACGGATGCAGACCGTTGCGAGTAGTGCGCCGCATTCATGCGCGCATCGCGGCGACGGCTACCCGTAGAAGTCGACGCCAGGTTCGCTTCGCCTCGAATCGTGTGAGGGCTTCGCTAGTGGATCGTCCGCTGCGGGAGGTGACGAACCACGACGGTTTCGGAGACAGGGACATCTCGCCGCCGAGAATCGAGCGGGGGAAAGGCAGGAAGGGACCTCGCACCACCGTGCGCTCGGTACGGTCGATCAGGTAGGCATTGTGCACGACTCCGATTCCGCTCTGCGCGTCGGAGAGTGTGTGTCCGGGGAAGGCCCCCCACGTCGCTCGCGGAAGTGCGAAACCGAGCAGCGTCCAGACGTTGACGCCGACGTTTCCGTACTGCAACGGCTCCAGGAGATGGTCCAGTGGGGGTTCGAGCGTGCGTTGGGTCTCCGGGTCGACAATGATTGTGGCACCGAGCGTTCCGGTCAGTTCGTCGTTGGCGTATGTCACTGCGGCGGTCAGAAACTCGGCACCGACGCCGGGAATAGTGGTGAAAGCAAGGGCGGTTGCGAAAACTTCTGTCGTTGCGAAAGAGGTCGACTCGCCTGCATCGAGATCGAGGAGCAGACGGTCACCGGTCGGTCCTCGGTGCTCGGTGTGGCCCGTATCCTCCTTCAATTGCTCGAGTCGGGCTACAGCTCCGGGATACCACGCCGGACGATGAGGGGCGTGGTCGAGAACATCGCGGACAGCAGCTATGAAATCGTCTTTCTGCGGCCAGTCACTGCTGACGATCATCACCTGGGTGCCGATGCAATTGTGGCCCGCGTTGTGCAGGCGTGATGTGACCACGTTCTCTGCTTGATACTGAATGTCCGCTGCGCTCCACGTTCCCGGAACGACGATCACGGGCGACACACCGCCGAGTTCGCTGCTGATAGTTTTCGCCAGAAGGGGCGTTCCGGCTTCCTGTCGAAGGCGGCCGTCGTCACCGGAACCGAATACTACGACGTCGTGGGTAGACAGACTGCCGGTGATGTGAACGTGGCTCACGCTGTCGTGGTGGGCCAGGTATTCGCCCACATCGACGCCACCCGCGACCATGCGCAGGACGCCCCACTCGATCAACGGTGCCAGCGCGCGTTCGATGATCGGCGTCAACTCGTCGAGAATCGGGTTGACCTTGAGCGCAACCACACGATTGTCGGCGATCAATTGGTACAGCACGTCCAGAGGCGCAATCGACGTCACGTTGCCTGCGCCGAGCACGACTGTGATACCTGCGGTCCGGGTCGGGTCGAGTGCACCCAACCCCGCGGATGCGCGCGCTGCCTTCTCGCTCACCTCGGGTTGCAGCCAGATATCCGCTCGGAATCCCCCGAACATCAACCGGTCGGTCACGCTGACCGGAAGTGCACGAACTGTCACGCGGTTACCAGGGGCGCGTCCGAAGACGGCACCGTCGAGCGGACTCTGTCCGCGCTCGATTTTCGTCAACGTCGCGACCAGCGCATTGAGACCGGCCAGGAACGCGTAAGGACCACCGGCCCATTCCTCGCCTGCCAGTGGGGACTGGGGATCGAGCAGCTTGATCTCGGATGCCATGTCCGCCCATTCTCGCGCGACCTCTGCAGTAGCTACCCGCGTACGTGTCAGCAATGCGATTCGTTCGAGAATTGTGGTGTCGGCCCATACCTTCTCGCCCACAGCAAGATCGGCGAGAGCTCGATCCACGTGAGTTGCCGTTGTCGGTGTCATTTTCCTGTACTCCATCGCTCGTGCCGCGGTGAGAACCGTCGATTCGACGTTGTGCCCGTGTCGATTTCGTCGGTTCCTTCTCGAACACAACCCTCGCTCGAAGTACGAGCATGGATTGTCCAGAATGTGCACAGAGTGCGTGTGATCGATCACGTGATCACGGACACGGAGTCTGTCCAGTTCATGGACACAACGCCCTCACGGATTCCTCCACTGTTGTGGCATGAACCAATTGAGCGGATCACCGACCATCATTCCCGGACTACACGGTCCGACACACCCACCATTCGACTACGTCATCATCGGCGCGGGAACAGCCGGAAGCGTCCTCGCAGCGCGCCTGAGCGAAGACGCACACGTGCACGTTCTACTCGTCGAGGCAGGATCCTCCGAGGCCCTCCCCGCAATGGCCATCCCCTTCTCATGGCCCGAACTGATGGGGACAGCGGCCAACTGGGGCGAATCGACTGTGCCTCAGAAGTTCTCGAACTCATCGGTTCCGGTACCCCGAGGACGCGCCCTCGGCGGATCGTCCGCCACCAATGGACTCAACTTCGTCCGCGGACACCGGGCAAGCTACGACGCCTGGGTCGACCAGGGGGCGAAGGGCTGGGGGTTCGACGACCTCTTGCCGTACTTCAAGCGGTCCGAAACCACCACCGGCCGCGACTCCGAGATCCGCGGAACCAGCGGGCCACTCTCTGTCGGTCCCATGACAGCGCCGAGCCCCATCGCCACGGCCGCGCTGAACGGTGCGACCGAAGTGGGATACCCACGAGCGCAGGACATCAGCAGCGGGGTCGAGATCGGCTTCGGACTATCGGACGGAAACATCAAGGACGGGCAGCGCCAGAGCGCGTCCGACGCCTACCTCGACCAGGCGACCCTGGATCGCCCCAACCTTCATGTGGTCACCGACGCCATGGTGCAACGCATCCTGGTCGCAGACGGAGTGGCAATGGGAATCGAGTACCTTCGCGGCGGATACACGGTGCGGGCAAAGGCAACCCGCGAAGTCATCCTCACCGCCGGTGCCATCGGCTCCGCGCACCTGTTGCTCGTATCCGGAATCGGACCGAAGGAGCATATGCAGGACAACGGAATCGACGTGGTCCTCGACCTGCCCGGTGTCGGAGAGAATCTGCACGATCACCCCATGTCCACCGTCCTCTACGAGTCGACCGCACCCCTCCCCCATAACCAGCACAACCTCATGGGTCAGGCGATCGGCCTCGTCGAGACACCGGGTGCTGTAGCCGGTCCGAACCTGCAGATCCTGGCGATCACCGCACCGATGCGAGCGCAGACTTTGCCCGGCCCCGACAACGGTTACGCGATCGCCTTCTCGGCCGTGACGCCGTTCAGTCGAGGATCGGTACGTGTGGCCGACAAGTCGGTTTCCGTCAGCCCCTTGATCGACCCCAACTATCTCGGTGACGAACGAGATGTCGCGGTGATGGAAGCAGGGCTCGAGATCGCTCGTTCGATCGGTAACGCTCCGGCACTGGCCGGGTGGCGAGGTGAGGAGATGCAGCCAGGCACAGCCATCGGCGATAGCGCATCGGTGCGCGACTACCTCGCGCGAAGCCTGGTCGTCTATTTCCACTACGCCGGAACCTGCCGCGTGGGCACCGACGACATGGCCGTCGTCGATCTCGACCTGCGCGTGCGGGGCATCGACGGACTCCGGGTCGCCGACGCATCCATCATGCCGTCGCCGGTGTCCGCCAACACCAACGCAACCGTCTACGCAATTGCGGAAAAAGCGGCCGACCTCATCCGCACCTGACACACTCCGAACCCACAAGGACTCCCCATGAACAATGCCGAAGAAGCCGGCCCGCCAGTCGCGCTGGTCACCGGCGGCACGAGTGGTATCGGCTTGGCCATCGTGACCCACCTGGCCCAGCAAGGCCATCGCGTATTCCTCTGCGCCCGAGACGAAGACAAAGTCGAATCCACGGTGACCGAACTGCGCGAGTTGGGACTCGATGTCGACGGCGTACCGGGTGACGTCGGATCGACAGCGGATGTCGCGCGCGTCGTGCGCACCGCGGTAGAACGCTACGGCCCCATCGATGTTCTGGTCAACAACGCTGGAATCAGTGGCGGCGGAGTGACCGCGGACATCTCCGACGAGCTCTGGTTCGATGTCATCAACACCAACCTCAACGGCACGTTCTTCGTCACGCGCGAAGTACTCACCGCCGGCGGTATGCGTTCCAAGAAACAGGGACGCATCATCAACATCTCCTCGACAGCCGGCAAACTCGGCGTAGTCCTCGGCGCGCCGTACTCCGCATCCAAACATGGAGTCATCGGCTTCACCAAAGCGCTCGGCAACGAACTCGCCCCGACCGACATCACCGTCAACGCCGTATGCCCGGGATACGTCGAAACTCCGATGTCTCAATGGTTTCGAGAGAAGTACGCTGCCCAGTTCGCGACCACGGAGGCGGAGATCGAGAAGAAGTTCCTTGCCAGGATCCCCCTCGGACGTTACTCACGTCCCGACGAGGTCGCCGGCCTCGTGGGTTATCTCGTCACCGATTCAGCCGCATCGATCACCTCTCAGGCGATCAACGTCTGCGGCGGTGTCGGCACCTACTGATCCACTCGCGGCGGCGACATCACTTCGATGCCGCCGTCGCGAACACACCCCCAACCAACAGGAGAACCTCATGGCCAAGACCTTCGTCCTCGTACACGGAATATGTCACGGAGGGTGGGCCTGGAACCCGGTCGCAACACTCCTTCGCGCGCAGGGACACGCGGTGTACACACCCACCATGCCAGGACTCGGTGCCGACGACGCGCGTGCCGATGTTCATCTCGTCGACACCGTCGACTACCTCGTCGAGTACATCGAACAGCGCAACCTCACGAATGTCGTTCTCGTGGGACACAGTTGGGGTGGATTTCTGGTCTCGGGTGCATCGCAGCGCATACCCGACCGCATCGAACGACTCGTGTACTGGAGCGCGTTCGTGCCTCACACCGGAGAATCACTGATCGACCTGTGCCCGCCCGAGTTCGGTGAGATGTTCCGCTCGTCGGCACACGCATCGAGCGACAATTCCGTAACTTTCCCAGCCGACGTCTTCGCAGCTGCACTCATGCAGGACGCGTCCCCCGAAACGCAACGGGTGTTCCACTCACTCCTCGCGCGCCAGCCATTCCACACGATGAACGAATCCCTGAACCTCGATGAATGGCAACGCCTCCGTCTTCCGGCAACGTACATCGTGACCGACGACGACATATCCCTGCCGGCCGGTGACCTCGGTTGGGCACCACGCTTCCCGGACCGCCTTTCCGACGGCCACGTCATCTCCACGCGGGGTAGTCACGAGGCGCTGATCACCGAACCCGAGTCCCTGGCCCATGCATTCGTCCGCGCGAGCGAAGGACGGTGACAATGCTTGACACCGCTTCGGCGGTGTCAAGCGAGGCGGACGGGCACCCCCGGCAACCCGGTGATCGATCGCGCCGCGGACGTGACTCAACCCCGACAATTCAGGGCCGACACCAGATCGACCATTTTTTCCATCACTACGGTTCTGCCGTGCCGGCGATCGTAGACAACCGCCACGTTCACGAACGACCGGATACCGATGCTCTCGGACGCAGTGCAATCGGGCTGGGGCCGGACCGGACGCTCCTACTTCGGCATCGAGCACTACGGCGTTCGCCCACAGGCCATGACCTTCGCCAAGGGGCTCGCCAATGGACTTGCCATCGGTGGAGTCGTCGCCGAAGAGAGACTGATGAATTCCATCCAGGCGAACTCCATTTCCACCGCAGGTGGCAACCCCGTCGCGATGGCCGCAGGTAACGCCGTCATCGACTTCATCGACTCGCACGAACTGCAAGAGAACGCAGACCGCATCGGCCAACACCTCTTGTCGTCCCTTGCTGCGATCTCGAGAAGCAATTCTTTGATGGGTGAGGTACGTGGATCCGGATTGATGATCGGCGTCGAACTGATCGAACCCGGCAGTAAGACCCCTAACCGGGTTGCGACGGATGCCGTACTTGCCGAGGCGAAAGCCGCGGGGCTCCTCCTTGGCAAAGGTGGCCTACACGGCAATGTTCTACGTATCACTCCACCCATGACGGTGACATTGGACGAGGCAAACGAGGCGTTGCAGACGCTCGAGTCGGTGCTGTCCAAGGTCGCCGCTCAAACGATGACGAGTTGACTTCCCAGACAGCGAGGCGGTCGCAAGAGTGCTCCGCACTTCGTGGAAACCCTCGGCGGCTGAGGCGGCGTTGAACAGCTTGTTTTGGAAGTATCCGCGGCCGCCGTAGTCGAGGCTGAACAGCACCGAACCCGACATCCCCAACTGCGCGCGCTACGTCAGCCACTCCGAGATGAAACTGGTCGGAGACGGTGCCCAGCACGAACACCGGATGCCCATGACGCAGATCAGTTGTCCACCAGCAGATTGCAGCAGAGCTGCCATCGACGAATTCGTTACGAGGCCGGTGACTTGCCCGGAATTCTCATAGTCGCGCTTCTACTGGGTTCCCGGGCATCGGGACATCTGACGGCGCGGCCACCATCTTGAGATCAATGCCGACTCGCCCGCATCTGGGGCTGCATCAAAGGTGGTGCTGCCGCCTCGACCGCGACCGCGACGTGGCCCGGTTCGCCGCCGCCGGACTCCGTAGCTACTTGACAGCGAACCAGCTGAATCAAGTGGCTCCGTCCGCTCAGGTCCGTTCGATCGACGCACGCAGATCGCCGGACACCAGTGGATACACCTGGACACCGCCTCAGCGCCGAGTTCGACCGTGTAAGTACCGAGTAGTGACACCCTCGCGGCACTCAGACAAAAAAGGCGGCTTCGGATTTCTCCGAAACCGCCTCTGGCCTGCATCTACTTGTCGGGCTGACAGGAATTGAACCTGCGACCCCTTGACCCCCAGTCAAGTGCGCTACCAAACTGCGCCACAGCCCGCCGCGCCTCGAAAGGCGCTTGCTGAGATTACCCCAGCCCTACCCCTGAGAGGAAATCGCCTGCTCAGGGGCAAGACCGGGAAACGTCAGCGGTTGTTGCCCTTGCCCGGCCGTTCCCGCTTCTCGCGGATTCGCACCGAGACGCGCACAGGGCTGCCGTCGAAGTTGAACTCTTCACGCAGACGCCGCTCGATGAACCGGCGGTAGCCGGCCTCGAGGAAGCCGGTGGTGAACAGCACGAACGTCGGCGGCCTCGTGCTGGCCTGTGTCGCGAACATGATGCGTGGTAGACGCCCGCCACGCATCGGCGGCGGAGTGGCCGCCACGACCTCCTTGAGCCACGTGTTGAGGCGTCCGGTGGGCACCCGCTTGTCCCAGGACTCCAGAGCCGTTTCCAACGCGGGCACGAGCTTCTGCACCGCGCGGCCCGTCTGCGCCGAGATGTTCACGCGCTGTGCCCACGGCACCCGAGCGAGATCGCGATCGATCTCCTTCTCGAGCTGCTGACGACGATCGTCATCCACCAGATCCCACTTGTTGAACGCCAAGACCAGCGCGCGGCCGGCGTCGGAGACCATGCTCAGAACCCGCAGATCCTGCTCCGAGATCACCTGTGAGGCATCGAGAAGCAGAATCGCGACCTCGGCAGCCTCGATGGCGGACTTGGTGCGCAGCGACGCATAGAACTCGGCACCACTGGCATGGCTGACGCGCTTACGCAAGCCTGCGGTATCGACGAATCGCCATGTCTTGCCGCCCAATTCGACCAACGAGTCGACCGGGTCGACGGTGGTGCCGGCAACATCGTGCACCACCGAGCGCTCGTCACCCGACAGCTTGTTGATCAGCGAGGACTTGCCGACGTTCGGCTTGCCGACCAAAGCCACACGCCTGGGTCCCCCACCGGGGATACCTTCACGCGGCGTCTCGGGCAGTGCCTCGAGCACACGGTCGAGCAAATCGCCGGTGCCGCGGCCGTGGGTGGCCGAAACCGACAGCGGCTCCCCCAGACCGAGCGACCACAGTGCGGCAACTTCTGATTCGGTGCGACCGTCGTCGACCTTGTTGGCCACCAACAGAACCGGAGTCTTCGACCGGCGCAGTACTCGTGCCACTGCCTCGTCCGTCGTCGTCGAACCGACACGAGCGTCGACGACCAACAGGATCGCGTCGGCGGTGTTCATCGCCAATTCGGCCTGGCGCGCAACAGATTGCTGCAGACCCTTGGCGTCGGGCTCCCAACCGCCGGTGTCCTGCACCAGGAAGCGTCGACCACTCCAGTTCGCCTCGTACGACACGCGGTCGCGGGTGACGCCGGGGACGTCCTCGACCACGGCCTCACGTCGTCCGATGATGCGGTTGACGAGCGTCGACTTGCCGACGTTCGGACGCCCCACCACGGCGAGAGTCGGTACGGCCACGGCATCTTCGCCGTCTTCGCCTTCGTTGAGGTCGACGTACTCCCACTCGCCCTCGTCGCTCCATGTTCCGTCGCCCGCGGTTTCCGCTGCGCCGGAGAAGAATTCTTCGCTCACTGCACTGCTCCAGTTCTGTCATTGACCACGAGCAGCAAGCGCTCCATCACACCGTCGAGATCCAGCTCGCTGGTATCGACGATCACCGAATCCTCGGCGGGACGAAGCGGTGACACTGCTCTTGTCGAATCTGCATGGTCACGGCGTTGCACGTCCGCGAGCACGGATTCGTAGTCGTCGCCGCGACCTTGCTCTACGTTCTGCTTGTTGCGACGCTCCGCCCGCGCTTCCGGGGACGCCGTGAGGAACACCTTCACGTCGGCGTCGGGAAGTACGACGGTGCCGATGTCCCGGCCCTCCACCACGATTCGCGTCGACGAGCTCGCGAGGTCGCGCTGCAGCTGCACCAACAGCTCTCGCACAGCAGGCACAGCGGAGACCGCCGAGACGGCCTTGGTGACGGCATCGCCACGGATTTCGCCGCTGACGTCCTCACCGTCGAGCAACACGGTCTCGGACAGCGGGTCCTTCCCGATCTCGAGGGGCAGTGCTGCAACAGCTTTCGCAACCGCATCCGAATCGGTGGGTTCGACACCCGACCGCAGCACCCACACCGTTGCGACGCGGTACATCGCACCGGTGTCGAGGTAGCTTGCTTCGAGAGCCGACGCGAGCCGGCGCGATACCGACGACTTACCGGTGCCCGAGGGCCCGTCCATCGCCACGACGAGCGCACTCATCACAGGCCTACGGATTCATAGAGCTTGCCGATCTCGCCGCGGCCGAGAACACGTAGTGTTCCTGGACGCTGATCGCCGAGCACGATGTTGCCGACATCGGTACGCACGAGGCGTCCGACCGGGAAGCCGACCTTGTCGAACAACCGACGCACGATGTGTTTGCGGCCCTCGTGCAGGGTCACCTTGACGAGTGATTTGCCGTCCGAGATGTCGAGCAGCTGGAAGCCGTCGACCTTGACAGGGCCGTCGTCGAGAGTGACGCCCTCACGCAGCTGCTTGCCGAGTGTGCGGGGGATGGTGCCGAACAGCGTCGCCAAATAGGTCTTGGAGACCTCGAACGACGGGTGCATCAGGCGGTGAGCAAGGTCACCGTCGTTGGTGAAGAGCAACAGCCCTTCGGTGTCGGCATCGAGGCGGCCGACGTGGAACAGTCGCTGCCCCGCCTGGACGCGCTCGGAGACGATGTCGCCGACGCACGGGCGCCCGAGGTCGTCGGACATGGTGCACTGCCATCCACGCGGCTTGTTCATCGCGAGATGAACAAGCTCTTCCTTCACGACGACGCGGGTGCCGTCGACGCGGACCACGGCGATGTTCGGGTCGATACGGATGCCCTGTTCGGTGACGATGCGTCCGTCGACCTCGACGCGGCCGTCGGCGATCAGTTCCTCGGCAGCGCGACGCGATGCGACACCGGCCTGCGCGAGCACCTTCTGCAGACGAACACCTTCACCGGCAGGCACGTGCTTGCGGGGCGAGGAATCTGTGTGCTGGTGCTTCGCCGGCTTGGCGTTGCTGATCGTGGTCGTCGGAACCTGCTTCTTCTGCGGCTTCGGCGGCTTGGGACGCGACGGCTTCTTGCGGGGCACCGCGTCGTTGCTGCGGTCGTTGATGCCCGTGTCGGCAGGCTTGTAATCGAATTCGTCCTGCTCGACGCCTCTGCGGGGATCCGGTCGGCCTCCGGTTCGAGGTGCTCCGGTTCGGGGAGCACCTGCGCGGGGTCCTCCGGTTCGCGGTCCACCAGTGCGGGGGGCGCCGTCACGGGGCGCGGCGTCGCGGGTGCGATCTCCGCGGCGTGCGTCACGCGGGGTCTCCGACCTACCTGCGGTCGGCTTCCTGCGTGGGTCTTGTCTCTTGTTACGGTCCGGTGTGCCATCACGGCGAGCGGGCTTGTTCACTTGTCTTACCTATCAGTCGTCCGAGTCGATCTCGGCTGCCGGATCGGGTTTCGATCCGCGGTTCTTGGTGGAGCGGGTCATTCTCGGGTCGGTGTCCATGCTGTCACTGATCTCGTCGATCAGGTCCACACCCGGCAACAGCGGTGCCAGTTCGGGTAGATCACCGAGCGACGCGAGCCCGAGCCGTTCGAGGAACAGCTCGGTGGTGCAGTACATCGTTCCGTTCGTCTCCGGGTCCGTTCCTGCTTCGGAGATCAGTCCACGGGCGAGCAACGTACGCATCACTCCATCGACATTGACTCCACGTACGGCGCTGACTCGTGCGCGGGTCAACGGTTGACGATAGGCGATCACGGCCAGGGTTTCCAATGCTGCGCGTGTGAGCTTGGACCGAGCGCCATCCAGAAGTAGCCGTTCGACATAGGGCGCGTACGCGGTTCGGGTGTAGAAACGCCACCCGTCACCGGCGTAGCGAAGATCGATTCCGCTGCTTCGCTCGGTCAGTGCTGCGGCCATCTCGTTCAACGAGGCGCGCACCCGAGCGACCGATGCACCCACGGCGGAGGCGAGCTGCTCGTCCGACGCGGGGGTGTCCACGATCAGCAACACAGCTTCGAGCGCCGACGCGAGGGTGGCGTCGTCCAACTCCTCGGAATCGTCGACGTCCTCGAGCTCGAGTTCGGGGTCGGCACTCATGCGTAGTCCTCTTCCGTGACCACGATGGGTCCTTCGTCCTTGCCGGTCCAGCTAACTCGGAGATCGCCCAGCGGCTCCGGTTGTTCGAACGCGATCACCTGTTGGCGGAACAGCTCCAGCAACGCCAGGAATCGCGCAATTATTTCGACCTGCACCTCGCAGTCCTGCACCAGCTCCGAGAACGACGCCCATTCGTTCAGGCCGCGGCCCTGTAAATTCTCCAACAGCCACTCGGCCTGCTCGGGAATCGAGACGGCGTGCTGATGGATGTGATCGAGCCCAACCTGCGGAATCGGCTTGGGCCGAAAGGCGGCAGCGGCGATGTCTGCGAACCTGGCAGGGTCGACGCCGAGCAATACCTCCGGGATCAGATCGGCGTACCTGTCCTCCACCGACACCGATCGCGGATACCGCCGCAGCGCAGCAGCTTCCAGCTCACCGAACAGCAGGGCCACCTGCTTGTAGGCGCGGTACTGCAGCAATCGCGCGAACAGGAGATCTCGCACTTCGAGCAGCGCCAGATCCTCAGCATCCTCGACGTCACCCGAAGGCAGCAGACGAGCTGCCTTGAGATCGAGCAGCGTGGCAGCGACGACCAAGAACTCCGTCGTCTGATCCAGTCCCACATCGGCACCGAGAGACTTGGTGAACGAGATGAAATCGTCGGTGACGGTGTGCAGCGCCACTTCGGTGACATCCATGCGGTGCTGACTGATCAAGGACAGCAGCAGGTCGAACGGACCCTCGAAGTTGAGCAACCGAACCCGAAATTTCGACGGATCCGCGTCGGCGGGAACCTCGATCGGGGCCTCGTCGGCAGCGTCGACGGTCACGGACCCGACCGGTAGATCACCTCGCGCGCCAGAGCGCGGTACGCCTGCGCGCCGCCGGATTTCGGAGCCCATGTGGTGATGGGTTCACCGGCCACACTGGTTTCCGGGAACCGGACCGTACGAGTGATCACCGTGTCGTAGACGACGTCCCCGAACACCTCGACCACCCGTGTCATCACCTCGCGAGAGTGCAGCGTTCGGGCGTCGAACATCGTCACCACGATGCCGGCCAACTTCAGCCGAGGGTTCAGCCGATCGCGCACCTTCTCGACGGTGTCGTTGAGCAGTGCCAGGCCGCGGAGGCTGAAGTACTCGCACTCCATCGGAATCAGTACTTCGTCGGCGCATGTGAGCGCATTGACAGTCAGCAGACCGAGCGACGGCTGGCAGTCGATGAGCACGTAGTCGTAGCGATCCAGAATCGGATGCAGCACCCGCCCGAGCGTCTGCTCGCGGCCCACCTCGGTCACCAGCTGAATTTCGGCGGCCGAGAGGTCGATGTTGCTGGGCATCAGATCGAGGTTCTCGACGCGAGTCCGCATGATGATGTCGTCGGCAGAGACCTTCGCCTCGACGAGAAGGTTGTAGACAGTGAGATCGAGTTCGTGATGCGCGACGCCCAAGCCCGCGGACAGTGCGCCCTGCGGGTCGAGGTCCACCAGCAGCACGCGACGACCGTAGCCGGCCAGCGAGGCACCGAGATTGATGGTCGACGTCGTCTTGCCGACGCCACCCTTCTGATTGCACATCGCGATGATCTTGGCCGGGCCATGACTGGCCAGCGGCTGGGGATCCGGAACCGACCGCGTCTTTCGACCGGTGGGCCCGAGTTCGTTGGGAGCGGGAATGATGTCGCGCGACTCGCGACTGGACTCCGGTTGACGCGTATGGAACAGCGCGCCTTCGAGATGCGCACGATCCGAGGCTGACTCCGCCGCTGGCGGCTGCGGTGTCGACACGTTCCAGCGCTCCCCTGTCCCGTTCGTCTTCGAGTAGTTCACGCAAACGCTACCGCTTGAGGCACCGGCACTGTCATCGGACACGCTGAGAGGCAGCGGTCGACCTCGTGCTACTGCGCCCGCGGGTGCGCTCCCGCCCACACTTCGCGCAGTGTGGTGACGGTGACGAGAGTGTAGATCTGCGTCGTCGTCACCGACGCATGCCCCAGCAGTTCCTGCACCACGCGTACATCGGCACCGCCGTCGAGCAGATGCGTGGCGAAGGAGTGCCGAAGAACGTGTGGTGAGACGCCGGAGGTGATCCCGGCCCGCTCCGCCGAGTCCTGCAATACCTGCCATGCGCTCTGCCGAGACAACCTGCCGCCGCGCACATTGAGAAACAGGGCCGGGTTGGACCGCGCAACCAGGCCTGGTCGTCCACGCACCAGGTACGCGTCGATCGCCTCGATCGCCGGCCTGCCGACCGGGACGATGCGATGCTTGCCGCCTTTGCCTCGCAGCAGCACCGAGCGTGACTCGGTATCGATATCGTCCACATCCAGACCGACGGCCTCCGAGATTCGAGCACCGGTGGAATACAACAACTCCAGCAGCGCTCGATCACGCAGTCCGCGTGGTGCATCAGGTCCGGCGATCGACGCCGATTCGAGCAGTGCCACCACTTGATCGATGGGTAGCGATTTGGGCAACCGCTTGGCAGGCTGCGGCGGCTTGACCTCGCTCGCGACGTTGCGCTCGACCATCCCCTCGGCCAGCGCAAAGCGATGCAATCCGCGCACGGCAATCAGCGTGCGCGCGGCCGAACTCGCTGCGAGAGCGGTGAACTCGTCATCGCCACGCCGGAGGTACAGCACGAACTCGGTGATGTCGTTCTCGGTGACCTTGGCCAGATCGGCAATTCCGTAGCCGCTGAGAAACCGCTCGTACCGCACCAGATCGCGACGGTAGGACGACACCGTGTTCTTCGCCGAACCGCGCTCGACCACCAGATGGTCGAGGTACGTCTGAATCTGCTGGCCGATCACGGTGGCTACTTTCGTGAACTCTTCCGCTTCTCGAAGGCCGTGGGCAGATCGGGCCACGGGGCATCGGCCGGGCGCAGTTCGGTGCCTGCGGCGCGGGCGGCAGCGAATGCAAGCACGCCCGCCACGGCGGACGCGTTCACGATCTCTCCTGCCAGTGCGCGACGAACGGCCTCGTCCATCGGCACGAAGAAAAGTTCGATGTCTGCTTCCTCGTCGTGTGCTTCGGGCCGATCCACCTGTGTCAGGTCCTGCGCGAGGAAGATCCGCACGGCCTCGTCGGTGAAGCCGGGAGAGGCCAGCACGTCGACCAACACCGACCAGGTACCGGCGGCAAGGCCGGTCTCCTCGGCGAGCTCACGCTGAGCCGCCAGTACCGGCTGCTCCCCCGGCGCGTCGAGCAGGCCGGCCGGCAATTCCCACAGGCGTCGCCCGATGGGATGCCGGTACTGCTCGATCATGGCCACCCGATCCTGATCGTCGACGGCCAGAATCCCGACCGCGCCGTGATGCTCGACCACCTCACGCTCGGCCTTGCGCCCGTTCGGCATCGCGACCTGATCGAGCCGAAGCGCCAGAATGGCACCGGAGTACGCCGCCGTCGAGTCGAGGGTGGTGAACTCGTGTCGGGGCTGGTTCATCCGACGGTCTCGGCGGCGGCGTCCGACTCCTCCGCCGCCACGGTGTCACCGTGAACGTCGACCGGCAGCCGCTCTGCAGCCTTGTACTTCAGAGCCGCATTGATCAACGATGCGAACAACGGGTGCGGACGGGTCGGCCGGCTCTTGAGCTCCGGATGCGCCTGGGTGGCGACGAAGAACGGGTGCACCGAGGCAGGTAGCTCGACGAACTCGACCAGATGGCCATCCGGAGAAGTGCCGCTGAACACCAAGCCGCTCTTGGCAATTCGATCTCGGTAGTCGTTGTTGACCTCGTAGCGGTGACGGTGACGTTCCGAGACGTTCTCGGTACCGTACGACGCCGCGACGACCGAGCCCTTCTGCAGTGTCGCCGGGTAGGCACCGAGGCGCATCGTGCCGCCGAGATCGGCGTCACCGGCGACGGCATCTTCCTGATCGGCCATCGTGGAGATCACCGGATCCTTGGTGTCCGGATCGAACTCGGCAGAATTGGCGTCGGTCAGACCGACCGAACGAGCCGCCTCGATGACCACACACTGCAATCCGAGGCACAGACCCAACAGCGGAATCTTGCGCGTGCGGGCGAACTCGATGGCCCCGAGCTTGCCCTCGATACCGCGGATGCCGAAACCGCCGGGAATGAGCACGGCATCGACGTCGCCCAACGCGGCCTGCGCCCCCGCAGGCGTCGAGCACTCGTCGGACGGAACCCACTTGATCTCGACCTTGGCGCGATGTGCGAATCCGCCGGCACGCAGCGCCTCGGTGACCGAGAGGTAGGCGTCGGGCAGGTCCACGTACTTGCCGACGAGACCGACACGGACGGTTTCGCGTGGCTGGTGGACGCGCTCGAGCAATCCGCCCCAGATGGTCCAGTCGACATCGCGGAACGGCAGACCGAGCTGACGGACGACGTAGGCGTCGAGGCCTTCCTTGTGCAACACCTTCGGAATGTCGTAGATCGACGGCGCGTCGGGCGTGGAGATGCAGCCGTCGACATCGACGTCGCACATGAGCGCGATCTTGTTCTTCAGTCCCGGCGGCACGTCACGATCGCACCGCAGGATCAATGCGTCGGGCTGGATGCCGATGCTGCGCAGGGCAGCCACGGAGTGCTGGGTGGGCTTGGTCTTGAGTTCACCGGACGGCGCCAGGAACGGAACCAGCGACACGTGCAGGAAGAAGACGTTGTTGCGGCCGACGTCGTGGCGAACCTGGCGCGCTGCCTCGAGGAAGGGCTGAGACTCGATATCGCCGACGGTGCCACCGATTTCGGTGATCACGACGTCAGGCTGGTGGCCCTGCAGATCCGGCCCGTTCATGGCCAGAATTCGACGCTTGATCTCGTCGGTGATGTGCGGGATGACCTGAACGGTGTCGCCCAGGTACTCGCCGCGACGCTCCTTGGCGATGACCGTCGAATAGACCTGGCCGGTGGTGACATTGGCGAATCCCGACAGATCCCGGTCGAGGAAGCGCTCGTAGTGTCCGACGTCGAGGTCGGTCTCGGAGCCGTCCTCGGTGACGAAGACCTCACCGTGCTGGAACGGGTTCATCGTGCCGGGATCGACGTTGAGGTAGGGATCGAGCTTCTGCATGGTCACGCGGAGTCCGCGTGCGGTCAGTAGCTGGCCGAGGCTCGACGCCGTCAGACCTTTTCCGAGCGAAGACGCGACGCCCCCGCTGACGAAGATGTGCTTGGTGTCGGAACGCGACTGAAGGCGTGACAATGAGGCTCCCGTGACGAATCTGCAGGGCTTGCTCCTACCAGGGGGCTGATAAGAGAGGTACAGCATGAAAATTGGGCCTGCTACCCACGGGACTTCACGGTAACACCAGTACGTACCTCACCGCCAACGACACGCTCGTTCCGGGCACCGATCAGCTCGCGGGCGCTCCGACGGTGACGGCATTCGCGTTCACTCCGGTGCCGTACCGACCCGACGCACCGTCCAGCTGCTCCGCCAAGGCGAGAACGGTGGTGATCCGTCCAGCTTCACGGTCGACGTTGTCGACCGTGCTCAGTGAGGACGACAGAGCCGAATCGGCGCGTACGACGGCAATGGATTCGTTGCCCTCGGCGGCGCCGGACCGGCCGGCCAGCACAGCACCTGCACCGCGCGAATCGAGAGCGCCGGCAAAGCGAGCGACGATGGCCCCGCGATTGCCGTCCTCGACGTTCGAGGAACCGGAACCGGTGACGACGACCGCCAGCTGGGCGGGTGCGACGGCACCGTTGTCGTAGGCGATGAACCCGCCGCTGCGCAGCGTTTCCAGAGCGAGCGAGAGCTCCTCCGGGGTGGACTGGGGTTGCGCCGTCTGCGCGTTGAGCAGCAGCACCGAACCCAGCAGATCACCGGCCAGGCTTCCCTGATCCACCGCGCCGGTGCGCAGCTGCACGCCGGCGGGAATGACGTTGGTCAATCGGGTGCGCAGGTCGTCGCCGTTCGCCGCCGAGACGAACGCGTCGGTCAACGACACTCGGCCGGTGACGGTGGCTCCGGACGCTCCGATCGAGCGGGTGACTCCGTCGACGTCACCGGGATCTGCGTCAGGGGTGGTGATGACCACCACGGAACGATCGACCAAGGTGTCGCGCAGAACCCTGCCCGATACAGCGGCGTCGAACCCGTCGGCAGAGTTCAGCTGCTCGCCGAGCTGATTGTTGGTCGCCTGCAGATCGTCCACCTGATTTTCGAGGCCGGTCTTGTCGTCCCGAAGACCCGAGACCAGACCGCTCGACAGCAGACCCGAACCGAGCACTATGCCGATGGCCAATGCGACGAACACGGCCGCCAGTGAAATGGCATGTTGGCGAAGCGAAATCACGGAAGCAACCCCTGGAACCACAGAGCGAACCGGTTCCACAGGTCGATCGCCCAGTCCAACGATTCACCACCGATGTTGGACACTGCCAACGCAACGATGACGGCAACGAGGGCCGCGAGAATCAGCAGGGCAATCGCACCACCGGACACGCGGCTTCGATACAGAGTGGCCACAGCTTTGGCGTCGACCAGCTTGGCCCCGACCTTCAGACGGGTCATGAACGCGGCCGGGTTGGTGTTGCGACGACCACGATCGAAGAACTCGTCGAGGCTGGCCGGGCTACCGACCGACACGATCAGCGAGGCCCCGTGATGATCGGCCAGCAGCAGAGCGAGATCGGCCGCGGCACCGCTCGCCGGGAACGTCATGGCACCGATTCCGAGGTCCTGAATGCGTTCCAGTCCTTGCGCGTGACCGTCCGAATCGGCTGGAAGTACTACCTCTGCACCACATTTGAGCGTCTGAGCGGTGACGTCCTCGGGGTCGCCGACGATGAGATCGGGCCGGTGACCCGCCTTCATCGCGGTGTCGGCACCCGCACCGACGCCGATGATGACAGGCGAGTACTCCTTGATGAACGGCTTGAGGTTCTTCAGATCCTCGGCATGGCCGGGTCCGTCGGCCACGATCACCACATGCCGACCCTTGAGATCGATGTCGATATCCGGAACACCGACGCCGTCGATGAGCAGCGGACTCTCGGTTCGGATGAACTCGATCGTGTTGCCCGAGAACGCTTCCAGGTGATCGACCAGTCCGGTCTTGGCCTCGATCATCTTGTCGGAGATCTCGGCTTCGCTCTGCTCGTCACCCTTGGCGAGACGCCGATCGCCGGTGTAGACACCGCCGTCGTTGAGGCGGATCTTGGTGCCGTCCTTGATCTTCTTGAAGACCTCGGTGCCGGCCGAGTCGATCAAGGTGATGCCGTTGGCCACGATGACCTCGGGACCGAGGTTGGGGTAACGCCCGGAGATCGACGGCGACGCGTTGACGACCGCGAGCACCCCCGCCTCGACCAGCGCATCTGCGGTCAGACGATCCAGGTCCAGCTCGTCCAGGACGACGATGTCGCCGGGCCCGACCCGTTTGAGCAGCTTGGCCGTGTTGCGATCGACTCGCGCGATCCCGGTGATTCCAGGCAGCGAATCCTGACTACGTGACAGCAGAGCCGGCATCTTCATGAGGACCATGATGACCCGATCGACACGCCCGGCGATGGAGGCGCGCCGAAACAACTACCACACTGATCACATCAGCACCAAAGGTTACAGGGCGGCTCTATCGGCGTTTGCAGTGGCCAGCAGCTCCTCGGCGTGCGCGCGACCGGTCTCCGTATCGTCCAGACCCGCGAGCATCCTGGCGAGCTCTACGACCCGCTCCGACGACGACAGCGTCCGAACGCCGCTGTTCGCCGCACCCTTCTTCGCATCGGTCTTGTCGACCACCAGATGTGTATCGGCGAACGCTGCGACCTGAGGCAAGTGAGTGACCACGATGACCTGATGGGTGCGAGCCAACCGGCCGAGCCGACGCCCTACCTCGACGGCAGCGCGACCACCCACTCCGGCGTCGACCTCGTCGAACACCATCGTCGCGCCCTTGTCCGAGCCCGCCAGCACCACCTCGAGCGCCAGCATCACCCGTGAGAGCTCACCGCCCGACGCACTCTTGCTGATCGGCAGAGCCTGGGCACCGTCGTGTGCGGACAGGCGAAACTCGACCTCGTCGACGCCGTTGCTGCCGGCATGCAGTTCGGCACCGTCGACGACGATCGGGGCGGTGTCCGACGGTCCGGCAGGCAAAGCTCGAACATCGATCTGCAGCTTGGCTTTTCCCATCGCCAACCCGGCCAGCTCGACGCTCACCGCCTTCGAGAGTTTCACCGAAGCCTTCGCGCGGGCCGCACTGAGCTTCTGAGCCGCCGCAGCGACGTCGACCGCAGCCGCGTCGACCGTGGCACTCAATTCGGCCAAGGCGTCGGCCGAGGTGTCGATGCGCGAGAGGCGCTCGCGGGCATCCTCCGCCCAGGCGATGACCCCGTCGACGTCGGCGGCGTACTTCCGCGTCAACGACTTCAGCTCGGCCTGGCGGTTCAGGATCGCGTCGAGCGCACCCGGATCGGACGGCAGATCCGTCAGGTACGAGGTGAGATCGGCACCGATGTCGCCCACGATGGCCATCGCGTCGTTCAGTCGCGGCAGCAGCTCCGTCAGAGCAGCGTCGTCGGCATGCTCCAAGCGAGAACGAGCCTCGCCCAACAGATACAGCGCGGATGTCGTGTCCGACGCCTCCTCGGTGCTCCCGACGAGTGCCGCCGAGGCACCCTCTGCGGTCTCACGCAACGAATCCAGATCACCCAGCCGACGCACGTCCTCGGCCACGGAACGATCCTCCCCCGGCTCCGGTGCGAGAGAGTCGATCTCCTGCAAGCCGAACTGCAGACGATCTGCCTCTTGCGCCAGCTCGCGACTGCGTTCGGTGCGGTCGATCAACTCGTTGCGAGCGTCGAGCCACGTCTTGCGAGCAGTGCGGTACTTCGAGACCAGGGACGCCACCGCGTCGCCGGCAAATCTGTCCAGGGCAGCGAGTTGCTGATCGGGCCGCAGCAGACGCAGCTGGTCGTTCTGACCGTGCACCGTCAGCAACGAGTCGGTGAAGTTCGACAGAACCGATGCGGGCACACTGCGCCCACCGAGGTGCGCACGAGAGCGGCCGTCGGAGTTGACGGTCCGCACAGCGATGATCGAATTGTCTTCGTCGCGTTGACCTCCCGACGACTCGAGTACCTTGTCGACGTCGTCGATCACCTGTTCCGACGCGGTATCGGTACTGAATCGCCCCTCGACCACAGCGCGCTGTGCGCCCAGTCGAACCCGACCTGCATCGGCGCGGGCGCCCGACAACAGGTGCAGGCTCGTGACCACCATGGTCTTGCCGGCACCGGTTTCGCCGGTGAGGACGGTCAGCCCCTCGTGAAACTGTGCGCTGGCACCGGAAATGACTCCGAGGCTGTCGATCCGAATCTCTTCGAGCATCCCTACCTCGCTCTCCCCCGCCACCCGGTGACGGGCAGTTCGAATTTCTTGACCATGCGGTCGGCGAACGGTGCCGAATCGAGTCGGACCCATTTGATCGGTGACGCGCCCCGCACCACCTCGACGCGAGCACCGGCCGGAAGGCTCAGCGTGCGCCTGCCGTCGCAGAATACGAATCCCGCGTGCCCGCCCGCATCGATCTCGACCGCGACGATCGACTCGGGACTGGTGACCAGCGGTCGCGCGAACAACGCATGTGCATTGCTCGGAATGACCAGTATCGCTTCGAGTTCCGGCCAGACCACAGGTCCACCTGCCGAGAAGGCGTATGCCGTCGAGCCCGTCGGTGTGGAGACCAGGACTCCGTCGCAGCCGAACGCGGAAACCGGTCGACCGTCGACTTCGAGCACCACCTCGAGCACTCCGAGCCTCGACCCGTTCTCGATGCTCGCTTCGTTCAGTGCCCATCCGCGGTCGACCACCTGATCTCCGACGCGAATTGCGATGTCCAAGGTCATGCGTTGCTCGATGCGGTAATTGCCGGCGATGACGCGGGCCAGGGCATCTTCGAGATGGTCGGCCTCTGCTTCGGCGAGAAAGCCGACGTGGCCGAGGTTGATTCCGAGAACTGGAATGGAGGCTGCTTGCGCGAGTTCGGCTGCGCGGAGAAAGGTTCCGTCGCCGCCCAGAACCAGGACCATCTCGCAGCCGACCGCCGCGTCGGGGCCGAATTCCACGACGTTGAGCCGCATGTCCGCGACGAACACGTGGTCGTGCTCCTGCTTGTCGGACGCCTCGATCTTCGAGGGCTCCACTTCGTCGACCAGTACGCGTAGGCAGATGCCCGCCTCGTCGAACACTTTGCCCACTCGACGTGCGGTCTCGGCGATGTCCGGTCGGCCCGGATGGGCGACGAGAAGAATCTCTCGAGACGACTCCAGTTCCGGTGCTGCCTGGGACGGAGTCACTGTGGTCCTTCCTCGATCGCGAGCCGGACGAGTTCCGGGATGTCGGTACGCGGCAGATCCTCGCCTGCACCTGCCCTCAGCCACAAAAAGTACTCGACGTTGCCCGACGGGCCCGGCAGTGGGCTTGCCGCCACCGCGCGAACAGTCAGACCCAGGCCGACCGCAGCGTTCGCCACGTCCTCTACGGCCTCGGCTCGCAGCGCCGGATCTCGCACGACGCCACCGGCACCCACGCGATCCTTGCCGACCTCGAATTGCGGTTTGACCATCAGCACCATGTCGGTGCCCGGCTTCGAACACTCGACGAATGCCGGAAGGACGAGCTTCAACGAGATGAACGACAGGTCGGCGACGATCACGTCGACGGGTCCACCGATCGTCTCGGCATCGATCGACCGGACATTGGTGCGGTCGATGACGTGGACACGATCATCGGACTGCAGCCGCCACACCAGCTGGCCGTATCCGACGTCCACGGCGACCACCTCACGTACTCCTCGACTGAGAAGAACGTCGGTGAATCCACCGGTGGACGCACCGGCATCGAGGCATCGAGCATGCTCGACGGTCAAGCCCAGCGGCTCGAACGCGTCGAGCGCCCCGAGCAGTTTGTGGGCACCTCGCGAGGCCCAACTGACCTCGTTGCCCTCTTCGGCAACCAACAATGGCGTGCCCGGCTCCACCGCGGTGGCCGGCTTGGAGGCCACAGTCCCGGCGATCTTCACCCGACCGGACTCGATCAGCTCCGAAGCATGTTCGCGAGATCTTGCCAATCCACGGCGAACCAGTTCCGCATCGACCCGTGCGCGACGAGCCACGTCAGGTCTTGTCGACGGTAGTCAGGGCGCGCACGAGCACCTCGTGAGCGCGGTCCAGCAGACTCGCATCGCGCGAGAGGGCGTCCGAATCCACGGTCTCGGGTTCTTCGTGGTCCGACGACACAATGGTGAGCTGGCTCAGGAGCGAGGCGACCTCGGCTCGAACGGTGTCGGGATCGGCCGACGACTCATCGCCGGCATTGCTCGGCCGGTGCTGTCCTGGTAACGGAATCGACGTGCTCATCGCCCTTCACGCTATCGGATAGATACGACGAACGCCTGATCGCCGCCGCTATCCGGACGCTGTCAACACCCGAGCAGCGAACGCAGATCGCCGAGACCAGTGCCCTCGAAGCGCACCTCAGTGAACTCGGAGTCCGACCACGCAACGTGCAGCACGGCCAGAGCACCCTCGAACACATCCGGTGCCGTGTCCCGGTCGAATCGCACCGACAGCACTCCGCCGTCGATGCCGACCGCCCAACCGTCCTTGCTGCCGACGCGAGACGCGGACTCGTCCTGGTTGAGCACCCCGAGGTCGGGGCCGATGTGGGTGGGTCGCAGATGCTGGGGAGCACGAAGCAGCTCAGCGGCGGTACTCACACCGGTCAACACCAGTAGCGACGGCAGCTCGATTTCATTGGCTCCCGCGATGTCCGTGTCCAGCCGGTCTCCGACGACCAACGCCGAATGCGCTCCGCTGCGCTCGATGGCGTCGTGCATGATCGGCGCTGCCGGCTTGCCCGCCACAATCGGCTCGACGTCGGTGGCGTTGCGAACCGCTGCGACCATCGAGCCGTTTCCCAGAACGAGTCCTCGTTCGGTCGGCAAGGTGGCATCGATGTTCGTTGCTACCCAGAGAGCACCCGCACGAACAGCGAGGACCGCCTCGGCGAGCATCTTCCAGCCTGTATCGACCGAGTGACCCTGCACGACTGCGACCGGGTCGTCGTCGGCAGATCTGACCGGCTCCAGGCCGACCTTGGATATTTCGTTCGCCAACGCGTCGGTACCGACTACGAGGACACGCGCACCGGCGTTCAGTTTGCCCGCGAGAACACGCGCAGCTGCCTCGGAACTGGTGACAACGAACTCCGCAGAAGTGTCGAACCCGAGACCACGAAGATGCTCGGCAACGTCCTGCGGCGCACGACTGGCATTGTTGGTCACGAAGTACTGCTTCTCGGAACCACCCGAAAGCGCCTCTACTGCACCGGGAATGGGGTCCTTACCGGCGTAGACGGTGCCGTCCAGATCGAGCAGCAGGACATCGTGGGCGTCGCGCAGCAACGTCACCGACTGCCTCCGGACAGCTCCTCGACTCGCTCCTCCGCGTCTGTCTCACCATCGACATCGGCCGCAGCAGCGTTGAGGAACCACTTCACACCCTCGTCGACGCGACCTGCCGCCACCAGTGCGTCCGCGTAGACGTAGAACAGGCGAGCTGCAGCGGTTCCCGAGCGCGAGGCGTCGAGATCCGGGGTCTGCAGGGTCACGACGGCCTGGTCGTACTGGTTGAGGTCCATACGAGCACCGGCCACGACAATTCGGAGTTCCGACGCTTCCTCGCCGGTCAACTCGCGAGCCTCGTCGCTACGGCCGAGTTCGATGGCGCGCTCGGGACGTCCGAGTCCGCGTTCGCAGTCGGCCATCACGGCAATGAGACCTGGCCCGCCGGCCATGCGCCGGGCGGCGCGAAGCTCGGACAGGGCTTCGGCCCATTCACCGGCGTGGTAGGCCGCGATACCCGCGGTTTCACGCACAACGGCGATACGACCTGCTCGCTGACGAGCAGCGCGCGCGTGCAGCAGCGCCAACTGCGGGTCGTCGTCGAGCAGCCTGCTGGTCATCACGAGGTGACGGGCCACAGCAGTGGCATTGTTCTTGTCCAAGCTCAGCAGATCTCGGCGCACTGCCGGCTCGAGCTGGCCGGCTTCGACCTCGTCGGGCAGATCCGGTTCGTCGGGACGCGGGGGTCGACGGTCGGATGATGCGCTGTTACCGCGGCGATCGCCGGAGAACCCACCCTCACCACCACGTCTGCGAGGAGGACCGTCCGAACGACGCGGGTCGGCGCGACGGTCCTGAGCGCGAGGGTTGCGATCTCGGGACTCGCTCGGGCGGTTGCCGCCGTCCCCTCTAGAGGGGCGACGATCGTTGTTGTCTTCCGACACGGGCGTCCTTTCGGATTTTGGATACAAAACGCAAAAAGGGGACCCACCAAGTGGGTCCCCTTCTTACAACGGGCGTTCGGCGGTGTCCTACTCTCCCACACCCTGTCGAGTGCAGTACCATCGGCGCTGGAGGGCTTAGCTTCCGGGTTCGGAATGGGACCGGGCGTTTCCCC